>CAYHCC010000003.1:0-281783 GCA_964355165.1 uncultured Acidimicrobium sp. | reverse complement strand
CGACGGGCTTGGGCACCGGAATGAGGTTTGCCTCCGGAGCACCTCCAGTTGGGGCAGTGATGAAACCACCCACTTCGACGATCCGGTCGAAAGCAGATCGATCCACCATCAGATCTTTGATGATCGGAAATGCCGCTGCTCGCCACGGCTCAATCACGATTGTGTCGTTGCTCTTGAATGTTCGCATATGCAATTGGCACGCGGTTGTTGCACGTTGCGGACCGTGAGCAATGCCATTGATCATTAGGGAACAGGTGCCACATATCCCCTCACGGCAATCGGAATCGAAAACGACAGCCTCCTTGCCAGCGCCAATGAGACGTTCGTTCAACACGTCCAACATTTCAAGAAATGAAACGTCATCGCTAATCTCGGAAATGACATGGGTTTCGAAACAACCAGTATCAAGCGGCCCTCTCTGACGCCAGACCTTGAGGGTGATATTTGTCAGGTGGCTCACTTGTAGCTCCGTGTTGCGAGATGCACGCCTTCGAACGCGAGTTCTTCGGTATTGCGGCGCGGATTCATCGGGTCGCCTGTCCATTCCCATGCAGCCACATGACTAAACCTGTCGTCATCGCGCAGCGCTTCGCCATCCACAGTCTGATACTCGGTGCGGAAGTGCGCTCCACAACTTTCTTCACGGGTAAGCGCGTCTTTACACATCACCATGCCAAGTTGGAAGAAGTCATCCACGCGGGCTGCCTTTTCCAATGTCTGGTTGACCGACTCACCGGTACCAGTGACACGCAAATCCTTCTTAAACTCTTCGTACAGTGTCGGAAGATCTGATAGCGCCTGTTCCAGGCCATTGCGAGTGCGCTCCATACCGCAATAATCCCAAATGATCTTCCCAAGTTCGCGATGAAACCAGTCGGGAGAGCGCGTTCCCTTGATCGCGAGAAATCCATTGAATCGTGCCTTGGCCTCGTTTTCCGCTGCCGTGAACTCTGGATGATCGATACCCGGAATTGGCTTATTGAGCAACGGTGCCAGTTCATTGCTGATGGTGTTCGGTAGGACGAAATAGCCGTCAGCCAAACCCTGCATCAGCGCCGAGGCGCCGAGTCGATTGGCCCCATGATCAGAAAAATTCGCTTCGCCAATTGAGTACAGACTCGGAATCGTGGTTTGTAACTCGTAATCCACCCATAGACCACCCATCGCATAGTGCGATGCCGGATAGATTCGCATCGGTGTGGTGTAGGGATCCTCACCGGCAATTCGCTCGTACATTTGGAACAAGTTGCCGTAACGCTCTTCCACGACATCGCGACCGAGTCGTTGTATGGCGGCAGAAAAATCGAGATACACGCCGTTTTTCAACGGCCCGACCCCATGACCCTTGTCCACAACTCGTTTCGCCGCTCGCGACGAGATGTCACGCGGTGCCAAATTGCCGTACGTCGGGTAGAGCCGTTCGAGATAATAGTCACGTTCGTTTTCAGGGATCTCGTAAGCGGCGCGCTTTTCGTCCAATTTTGTTGGCACCCACACTCGACCATCGTTGCGTAACGACTCGCTCATCAAGGTAAGTTTCGATTGCTCTTGACCACTTTGCGGAATACATGTGGGATGAATTTGAGTAAAACACGGATTGGCGAACATTGCCCCTCGACGGTGAGCCCGCCAAGCGGCCGTGACGTTGCAGTTCATCGCATTGGTGGACAAGAAGAACACGTTGCCGTAGCCGCCCGTGGCGAGCACCACGGCGTGGGCTGAATGCGACTCGATTTCACCGGTGAGTAGATCCCGAACGACAATTCCGGCACAACGACCATCGATAACGACGGTGTCAATGAGTTCGGTGCGATTGAATAAGCGCACCCCACCCAATCCGATCTGGCGGGATAACTGTTGATAGGCCCCGAGCAAAAGCTGTTGACCGGTTTGACCTCGGGCGTAGAAAGTTCGACTTACCTGAGCGCCACCAAAACTTCGATTGTCAAGCAATCCTCCGTACTCCCGCGCAAATGGCACACCCTGGGCGACCATTTGGTCAATGATGTCGACGGACACTTGGGCCAGACGGTGAACATTGGCCTCGCGCGAACGAAAGTCACCGCCCTTGATGGTGTCAATGAACAACCTATTGACCGAATCCCCATCACCCTTGTAATTCTTGGCTGCGTTGATGCCACCTTGTGCAGCAATTGAATGGGCCCGACGCGCCGAGTCGTGAAAGGTAAAGGCATCAACTTGATAGCCGAGTTCAGCAAGCGTGGCCGCCGCAGATGCACCGGCGAGTCCGGTGCCAATGACGATGATTTTGAACTTACGCTTGTTGTTGGGGTTCACTAACTTGACATTGGCCTTGTAGGTATCCCATTTCTCTGGCAATGCTCCAGCGGGAACCTTGGCATTGAACGTACTCATTGTACGATTCCGGCGAGAACGGCAACGGGGAATGAAACATTTCCGACCACAATGATTGTGGCAAACGCCGTGGCGAAACCGCGACGCCAAGTATTGAATCGAGGATTATTCCATCCCAGGGATTGGAAGATGCTCCAGGCACCATGAAACAGGTGGATGCCGAGCAATATGTTGGCTATAACGTAGAACACTGAAACCGGCCATCGATCAAGGCTGCGCACAACATTGTTGTAGACCTCACCGCGAACAAATGTCGAGTCCGTACCGGTTGCATTCACGACACCAAACGTGAGATCGAGAAGGTGCCAGACGATGAACGAGAATACGATGATTCCCGTCCAACGCATTGAGCGACTGGCAAAATTAGCAACCTGATAGTCGCGCGGACTCTGATACTTAACCGGTCGAGCATGATGATTGAGTCGCGTCAGCGACCACGCTGCATGCAAGTGAAGCGCCAGCATCAGGATCAGTCCACCACGAAGGAGCCACAAGACAACACCTTTAGGTGCGATTGGATATAACAAGTCGCGTAGGAACTCTGAATAGTGATCTAGGTCGGCCGCACCGAGGTACATCTTCAGGTTGCCGATCATATGCAACAAGATGAAACCCATCATTGCGATTCCGCTGATCGCCATCACATACTTCTTGCCCACGGCCGTGGAATACAGATCGAGAAAGAATGATCGGCGACGCCGAACTGTGGTCGCCGTACCGCTCACGGGGACTCTGCGAGAAGAAATAGTTTCGGCCATAGGGAACCGACTTCACGCTAGTTCTGAGGCAGATGTGACTAGCAACTCCGCTCCAACTCTGGTGATCCTCAAGAGATACAAATAGACCATATATATACGTCACATATGCGGGTCATATTTCGGGCGGTGTGATTGGCGTCTCAGCCACCCCAAAAAGTGGCATTTCGCTTGTTACCCACGGGATTCTCTACACTTTGCGAGACACATTCCATAGGGGACACCATGAGGTGATCCCCCACCAAATAGTTGGAGAAATCACACGTGACGTCATTACTCGCATCCGAAGGCGGCTGGCAGGAATTCACTCTCAAAGGCGGTGAGTGGCTCATTCTTGCAATGTCTGGTTTGTCGGCCGTGCTAGCCCTCGCAGTTGGTTGGTTCCTCGCAGTCAGAGTGCTGAGAGAAGATGAAGGCACCGACAAGATGAAGGAAATCTCACGAGCGATTCAAGTTGGGGCTTGGGCGTATCTCAAGCGCCAGTTCCGCACGATTGGAGTCATTCTCATTCCAGTATCGGCCGTGGTGTTCTTCACCAGTGTGACGATCACAAAAACCAACGGAGATCAAGCACTGAATTTCATTTCGGCTGGCCTATTCCGCACCACCGCGTTCATTCTCGGTGGTGTTGCCTCGGGACTCACCGGCTACATCGGTATGACACTCGCCACGCGAGGAAATGTGCGCACCGCAGCGGCCGCTCGCCGCGGTTCAATGTCCCACGCTTTGCAAGTTGCATTTCGAACCGGTGGCGTGGCCGGCATGTTCACCGTCGGACTCGGTCTGCTCGGCGCCACAATCATCATCGCCATTTTTCAAAACACGAGTTCGGCGATGCTGGTCGGATTCGGATTTGGTGGCTCTCTGTTGGCCTTGTTCCTGCGCGTCGGCGGCGGCATCTTCACAAAGGCAGCCGACGTGGGTGCCGACTTGGTGGGCAAAGTTGAAGCCGGCATCCCCGAAGATGACCCGCGTAACCCGGCCACGATCGCCGACAACGTCGGCGACAATGTCGGCGACTGTGCCGGTATGGCGGCCGACCTGTTTGAGAGTTACGAAGTCACACTTGTGGCCTCGATCATCTTGGGTGTCGCCGCATTCAAATCGATAGATGCCAACCCAGCGCTCGGCTTGGTGTTCCCGCTCGCCGCTCGCGCCATCGGTGTCATCGCTTCCATCGCCGGCGTTTTTGCCGTGCGCGCGCGGGAGGGTGAAACAAATGCGCTGAAGCCAATCAACAGAGGGTTCGCAGTAGCCGGAATTATTACCGTCATCGGGACCCTTGCCCTGTCGCTTTACTATGTCGGCAACGATCACTTCAATGCCGGTTGGCGTGTGTTTGGAGCCGTGGTTGTTGGTCTCGTTCTCGCTCAAGTATTGAGTCGTCTCACCGAATATTTCACCGGTACCGAGTACGGACCGGTTCAAGAAATCGCTGCATCTTCGGAGACGGGTCCGGCAACGGTCGTGCTGTCGGGTACTTCGTCCGGCCTGGAATCATCGGTGTACGCAATCATCTGTATCGCCATCGCTCTTGGCACAACCATCTGGCTCGGTGGGGGAAACATTCAGTTTTCGCTGTATCTCGTCGCACTGTGCGGAATGGGCATGCTGGCGACAACCGGTGTCATCGTCTCGGAAGACACGTTCGGTCCCGTAGCCGACAATGCCGCTGGTATTGCCGAAATGGCCGGAGAGTTCAGTGGAGAATCGAAGAGGATCCTGGTCAGTCTTGACGCCGTGGGCAACACCACCAAGGCCGTGACCAAGGGCTTTGCGATCGGATCTGCCGTCATCGCTGCCGTGGCACTCTTTGCGTCATATATCGAAACCATCGCCAGTGAACTCAATCTTGAGGAAAAATACAAGGATGTCACGGACTTCAGCATCTTCAACGCGATCGAAACACAGATCAACGTCGCCGATGTCAAAATTTTCATTGGGCTCCTTATCGGTGGATCGGTCGCCTTTATGTTTTCGGCACTCGCCATCCGTGCGGTGAGCCGCACCGCGGGTGTGGTCGTGAAGGAAGTCCGCAAACAATTCGCCGATGGTGGAATCATGGCCGGCACCAAACAACCGGACTACGGACCGGTCATCGATATTTGTACCGCTGCATCACTGCGTGAACTCACCACGCCTGCTTTGCTAGCGGTGCTTACACCGGTAATCGTCGGCTTCGGCATCAGCTACCTCGCCCTCGGTGGATTCTTGGCCGCCGTCATTCTCACTGGCCAACTAATGGCGAACTATTTGAGCAACTCCGGTGGTGCTTGGGATAATGCCAAGAAGTACATCGAAGATGGTCACCACGGGGGCAAGGGTTCCAATGCTCACAAGGCGGCTGTCATCGGTGACACTGTCGGCGATCCGTTCAAGGACACCGCCGGCCCGGCTCTCAATCCGCTGATCAAGGTGATGAACCTGGTGTCACTGCTCATTTTGCCGGCGATTATCAACCTGCGCGATAACACCATCGGGCGATATTCGATTGCTGGGGCGGCTCTTGTGATCTTGGCTATCGCAATTTCATTTTCACGTCGCAAAACCGAAAGCATGGTCAACGCATAGTCGCCACGATGCTCGCCCTGTTCAATATTGAGCAGTGGCTGGATTCCGGCGGACTTGTACTTCTAGCGGGCATCGTCTTCGCTGAATCCGGACTGTTGATCGGGTTCTTCCTACCCGGCGATTCACTGCTGTTCATCGCCGGATTTCTCGCCTCCGAAGCGGGAGGACGAGTGTTGCCACCACTTCCAATGGTGGCCGGAGTAACGGCGATAGCAGCAATCGCTGGCGACCAATTTGGCTATTGGATCGGCAGCCGCATCGGACCAACACTGTTTGATCGACCTAAATCACGGTTATTCAATCCGCAGCATGTGGTTCGCGCCCATCAGTTCTTTGAGCGGTATGGCGCAAAAACAATTGTGCTGGCACGATTTGTCCCGATCGTGCGGACGTTTGCACCTATCGTTGCCGGCATCGGGACAATGAAGTACCGGATATTCGTTCTGTACAACATTCTTGGCGGTCTGCTGTGGGGCGTCGGGGTCACCACGCTCGGGTACTACCTCGGTGAGATCGATGCGGTCAAAAACAACATTGAAATCGCCATCTTCGCCATCGTGTTGATTTCTCTCCTCCCGATGTTGATCGAACTAATCCGGTACCGCACCCGTGTCCCGAAGTCGTCCGCTCAATAGCCTTTGGATATGAATATTCGCTACCTCAGCACGGAGTGGATCGACTCGGTTGGAAGCGCGGTGGCTGCCAGTGATCGTCTCCAGCAACTCGGTGATCAACACACCTTCGGACTTACCCAAGTGGTCACCGCTACGCCGTACGGAGAGGTGAAATACCATCTCCAAAGTGGTGACGGGTCCGTGGTCATTGCCATCGGAGATGCGGACCCCGAGGATGTGCGATTCACCCAAAGTTTCGAGACCGCAGTTGCGGTCGCCACCGGGCAGTTGAATGCGCAAGAGGCATTTATCAACGGTCACATCCGCTTCAGCGGCAACCACCAGTGTCTCATCGACGCCCAAGAAGTCTTTGCTCTATTGGATGACGTGTTCGCTTCGGTGCGAGTGTCAACCGACTACCGCTAGGAGTACTCAAGCACCAAGCGCGAATGCTGTCATCGACAGCGAACCCATCTCATAGCCCTCGATAAGCACGCTGAGCGGAGATTGCGCGGATTCGGCAAGTCCGGCAATATATACGACCGGCAGAAAGTGTTCTGGCGTGGGTACCGCCGATGATTATGAATAGTACGGGTTGGCACCGTTGGAGTGGTCGGTGAGGTCGCGCACCTTGGTAATCGCTGGAACATGTTCGCCAATCATCGTCTGCACCCCTTCGAGCATTGTCTGGCGACTCATTGAGCACCCATGGCATCCACCACCCATCGTGAAATAAGCAGTGCCTTCCATATCGTGGCCAGCGAAAGTAACAAACCCACCATGGGCGGCAAGCGCGGGGTTCACGTCGGTGCCAACAATCGTTTCGATCTGCGCCGAGATCTCGTCGTCGCGAACCAAGCCTTCGATATTTGGTGCCTTGGGCTTGTTCGGGTTGCGAATGAGCAATCCCTGAGAATCGGAATGATCAATCACCGCGTCTTGCAAGGCATCTATGTCCTTGGATGGAACGATCACTTTCAATCCATCGATCGTGCGCACTTCGTCACTAAATGCCGCTTTGGTGACAATTTCAAATGACAAGTCGTATCGAAAGTCTTCACCTAGTTCGGACAAAATTTCAACGCGTAACCCGAGGCGGTCGGTTTCTGGTTCGTCATCACGCAGTTCGAGGAGTTTGGCATGCGCCATTGGTGTGATGGTAATGATCGTGTTCGTCTTGTCGACATCGGTCGTTATTGATGCAAAGGGACTCACGCAAAAATTCTACCCCGTCTATCAGACTCTGGATCTGGGGAATTGTGGTCCAACTGTGGCAACCTATTACCTATGAACCAAGGCAGCCGACGAGCGATCTATGCCGCATTTGCTGCCAACCTAGGGATCGCGATTGCAAAATTGATCGGAGCGATCATTACTGGTTCGGCCGGGTTACTCGCCGAGACACTCCATTCGCTGGCTGACACGGGCAACCAGGCGTTATTACTTGTCGGTGGAAAACGGTCCGGACAGAGACCATCAAAGAGGCATCCCTTTGGCTATGGCTCGGAACGATATTTTTGGTCGTTTGTCGTCGCCCTGGTGTTGTTCAGCCTGGGTGGATTGTTTGCCCTGTATGAGGGGGTGCAGAAACTCCGAAATCCCCATGAGGCGTCTCATCTCATGCTCGCCATCATCATCTTGTTCTTCGCCATCGCCTTGGAAACCGTCTCCCTACGCACGGCATTGAGAGAAGCAAACCACTCCAAACCGCGGAACGAATCGTGGTGGAGTTACATCAAGAATTCCAAGGAACCTGAGTTGCCGGTCGTATTGCTGGAAGACTTCGGGGCCGAGATCGGATTGATATTTGCCTTGAGCGGAGTCATCGTCGCCAGCATCACCGGCAACTCCCGCTGGGACGCACTTGGGTCGCTTGCGATTGGTGTATTGCTGATCGGAATTGCCTATGTGCTCGCTGTGAAAATGAAGAGCCTGCTCATTGGTGAAGCAGCAACACCCGAGGTACAGGACTTGATTTCCTCGGCATTGATAAGTCATCATCACGTGAACAAAATCATCCACATGAAAACATTGCATCTGGGGCCCGACGAAATCCTTCTCGCCGTCAAGATCGAATTCAATCACGACCTTTCGGTTGCTCAACTGGCATTGGCAATCGACGATGCCGAGGTGAGAGCCCGTAATGCAGTCAGACAGAGACTCGTCATTTATATTGAGCCAGACATCGTGAACCCCTCCCGAATCTTGTAGTCTGGATTTGTACGCACGGGGAGTCCGCTGGTTCGGTGGGCTGAGAGGGTGGTCGCCGCCACCGACCCGCACACCTGATCTGGGTCATGCCAGCGGAGGGAGCGATAGCAGTGAGCAGTTCATCATCCACAAGTTCAACCTCCGGCCAGAGTGGCCTCGCCACGATTGTGGTGATTGGTGGCAGCCCGTCAGTTCTTGCTGTTACTCAGGCGCTTCCCGCATATGACTTTGTCGTGGCTGCGGATTCTGGATTGAATGACGCCCACACACTCGGACTGCATGTGAATGCCGTCATTGGCGACATGGATTCAGTGGATCAACAACTCTTGGCAGATGCCGAATCTGCTGGTGCAATCATCAAGCGTGCTCCGCGAAACAAAGACGCCACCGATACCGAACTGGCCTTGTTGTTTGCCGCCGAACGTGGTGCGAAGCGCATCGTCGTGGTCACCGGCGGAGGTGGCCGCTTAGATCACCAACTGGGTGTGCTCAATGTGTTGTTTCACCCCAAACTTGCCGCTGTAAACGTAGAGATATTCTGGGACACGGCCCATGTACTTGCGCTTCGTGGACCCGGTACTGCATTACTTTACGGACGCCCCGGCGAAGTAGTTGGCTTGTTGCCCAGTGGAGCAGACGCCTCAGGTATCACCACTGAAGGACTCGTTTGGCCACTGAATAATGAAACTATTCCGGCTTACTCCACTCGCGGCGTGAGCAACGAACTCATCGGTACCGAGGCCCGCATTTCGTTAACTCTCGGACAACTTCTTATAATTCGACCACATGCATTGGAGATATGACATGAACAGAACACCCCAAAGATTTCTCGCGTTAGGTGCAGTCAGCGCACTGATAATAATTGCAGGTTGCACATCAAAATCTAAAACAAGCGACTCAACCCTCGGAACCGACACGACCATCGGCGGGCCGGTCACTCTTACCCTGCTGGCTCACGATTCGTTCACCCCAAGTGATGGAATCTTCGATGCCTTTACCGCTGCAACCGGAGTGAAGGTGAATGTTGTGCAAGGTGGAGATGCGGGTGAGTTGGTGACGAAGGCCGTATTGACTGCGGGTAATCCCGAAGGTGATGTGTTGTGGGGCGTGGATAATACCTTTCTCTCGCGAGCACTTGAGGCGGAAGTATTTGCTCCGTATAAATCCACGAATTTTGAGTTCATTGATCCAGCCATCACAGTCCAAATCCCCGGCAATGATGTGACTCCTGTAGATACCGGTGATGTGTGTATCAATTACGACATCGCCTACTACACACAACACAACCTCAGCCCGCCGCTAACCTTGCGCGCCCTGACCTCGAGTTCCTATAGCGATCAACTCGTTATACCGAGTCCGCTTAGTTCGTCACCTGGTCTGGCATTCTTTCTCGCCACTGTGGCCGAATTTGGTGAAGATGGTTGGCAGGGATTTTGGAGACAACTGCGCGCCAACGGCGTGCTTGTAGTCGACGGTTGGACCGAGGCCTACACCGTTGAATTTTCCGGATCGTCCGGCAAAGGCGATCGATCACTGGTGGTGAGTTACGCCTCCAGCCCGCCGGCAGAAGTGCTTTACGCCAATCCGCCGATCACCGAAGCACCAACCGGCGTTGCATCTCTTACTTGTTTCCGACAAGTGGAGTATGTGGGAGTGCTTCGGGGCACACAACACCAAGCCGAGGCTCGCCTGCTGGTTGATTACCTCACCGATATTGCGTTTCAGAGTGACCTCCCACTCACCCAGTTCGTGTATCCAGTAAACATGAATGTGACATTGCCGGATGCCTTTACCAAATACTCACTGCGACCGGAGAATCCGCTGTCATTGGATCCAAACGTCATCGCCGAACACCGCACAGCGTGGCTCGATGAGTGGACCCAAATCGTCTTGCGCTAGTGAAGGACTCGCATTCGCCATATCGCGCCAGTGCGCCAGCACTGGCGGTGCTGCCGACATTGGCGGTGGCAGCATTTGTTCTGTGGCCACTTACCACTATTTTTTCGCGAGCGCTGTCGTGGGACGTGATTTCGAGATTGGCAGGCAATTCGGCGATACGCGGGGTGTTGTGGTTCTCGATCTGGCAGGCGGTTGCCAGCACGGTTATTACTCTGGTGGTTGCATTTCCAGCAACATATGTTCTGGCGCGCTACCAATTCGTAGGCAAGCGGATGCTCCTCGCCTTAGTGACGATTCCGTTCGTTTTGCCAACCGTCGTGGTGGGAGCAGCGTTTCTTACCCTGCTTCCGAATTCTTTGCATCGATCGGTGGCAGCAGTTCTTATCGCCCATACATATTTCAATATCGCCGTCGTTGTTCGAGTGGTGGGTCGCCGCTGGGAACAAATATCAACGCTAATCAACGATGCTGCCAGCACGCTCGGTGCATCTCCCTTCAGAATCTTTCGCACAATAACGCTGCCGATACTTGCCACAGCGATCCGTTCCGCTGCGGCGGTTATTTTTCTTCTCTGTTTCACCTCCTACGGAATCATCCGAGTTCTCGGCGGACCAGCGCGAGCAACTCTCGAGGTCGAGATCTATACCCGAGCAATACAACTCGGTGATCTCTCTGGCGCTGCGGCACTCAGTCTATTTCAACTCGTGGTTCTTGGGTCGGCGATGTGGTGGTGGATTCAAACATCCCGTAGATCAACTCCGCTGACCCGAATCCAAATGTATGCCACGGTGCCACACACAATTCAGCAACGGCTCGCAGTCTACGGCATCAGTTTCGCTACGGCGTTTATCATTGCAATTCCATTGATGATGGTGTTTGTTCGCTCACTTTCACCGGGTGGCGGCATGAGTCTGGATGCGTGGCGCCTCGTCCTGGGCAATCACGCCACAAGTCTCGGTACACAACCACCGCTAGCAGCGTTCTGGACCTCACTTCAATTCGGAATCGCAACCGCAATCATTGCTGGTGTCACTGGTCTGGCCGCCGCCTTGGCGATTGCCTATGGGAATCGACGGATTGGCCAACTGGAAGCACTCGTCATGCTCCCACTGGCAACCTCGGCCGTCACACTTGGTCTCGGACTTCTCATCACCTTTGATAGTGGTATCACCGATTTGCGCTCTCGATGGATCATGATCCCAATCGCCCACTCACTCGTGGCCCTTCCCGTGGTCGTCCGCACGTTGCTGCCAGTAATTCGTTCAGTACCCCAAGGCGTTCGGGATGCCTCTGCCACACTTGGAGCAGCACCTTGGCAGATGTGGATGACCATTGACCGACCATTGCTTGCCCGGGCCTGGGCGACATCGCTGGCATTTGCCGGGGCAATTTCACTGGGTGAATTTGGTGCCAGTAGTTTTCTCACCCGACGTACATCGGCCACATTGCCAACGGAAATTGCTCGCTTGCTTTCTCGACCGGGAGACCTTGTCCAGACCCAGGCCTATGTACTGGCCAGTCTGCTGATCATTTTCATCGCCGCTGCCCTCATTGCAGTTGATGGGCTTCGACCGGATCGAGTCACCGTCTGATGCTGCGCATAGAAGACATCAGCGTGAACTTTGGAACGAGCGAGATCTTTCGCCGACTCTCCCTTGAATTGTCGGCCGGCGAAATCGTCTCGCTCGTTGGACCAAGTGGATCGGGCAAGACGACCTTGCTGCGGGCAATTGCCGGATTGCAGCCGTTGACAGCCGGGCACATCTTCGTTGCTTCGCGCGACGTCACCGAGATACCTACCTATCGACGTGGCATTGGCATGGTGTTTCAGGACAATCAACTCTTTTCGCATATGTCCGTGTCCGACAACATCGGCTATTCACTGCGCATTGGTCACGTGAACAAATCCACTCGAGAACAACGGGTTAGTGACATGCTCCGACTCATCGGTTTGGAGGGCTTCGGAGAACGAACCACAATGCAACTCTCCGGTGGTGAAGCCAAGCGAGTGGCAGTTGCCCGTTCGCTTGTGGCTGAACCATCGGTGCTACTGCTCGATGAGCCGCTAACCGGTCTTGACAGCGAGCTTCACCAACGACTCTTGACAGATCTCTCGGTGCTGCTTCGAAACCGTGGAACAACTGTCGTGCATGTCACTCATGACCACAATGAAGCACGATCCCTCAGTGACCGCATCGTCGACATTCGTTCGCTGTCGAATTAGGAATCCGAACTACCCTTGAAGTCCATGAGCCAATTACCGATTCGCGTTGGATTTTTGGGAACCGGATTTATCGCCACCTACCACTCCAAGAGTTTGAAGCGCGGCGGTGCCAACATCCTGCGGGCCGGAATCTACGATCCCGATCTGGAGCGGGCCACGGCCTTTGCCACGGCAAGTGGACACACGATATGCGCATCGGAAGATGAAGCCATCGATTCGGCAGATGCGGTATTCGTGTGTGCGTGGACATCTGAGCACCTCAGATTGGTTCGCAAAGTGGTGTCCGCTGGTAAGGCGGTGTTCTGCGAAAAGCCGCTCGGAACTTCCCTGGTTGACTCGCGAGCACTTGTCGATGCCGTCGTCACCAGCGGTTTCGTCAACCAAGTGGGACTCGTATTACGTCATGCCCCGGCGTACCTCTGGACACGCGAACTGGTCACCGATCCCCGGGCTGGTCGAATCATGAATGTGGTGTTTCGCGACGACCAATTCATTCCGATACAGAGTTACTACGCCTCATCCTGGCGAAGCGACGTGGAGCGCGCCGGTGCAGGCACTCTTCTCGAGCACAGTATCCACGACGTTGACATGCTTCAATTCTTGGTCGGTGAAATCACCGAGGTCGGAATGCGTTCATCAAACTTTCACGGCTATCCGGGAATTGAAGATTCTGTAAGTGCAACGCTGCGCTTCGATAACGGTGCCGTCGGAACACTTAGTTCCATCTGGCACGACAATCTCACACGCCCCAGCCAGCGGCGTATCGAGATTTTCTGTCAGCACCGCACGATCACGATGCATGGGCACGAATGGTTCGGACCAGTGGAGTGGCATGATGCCGACGGTGCCTCGGGATCGCTGGAAGGCGATCAGCTCCTTGAGCGCACGGTGCCGTTGGCCTACGGTGCGACCAACCCGGACGTTGCCTTCGTCAACGCAGTTGCCAACAACACACCTGCATTCCCCACCGTCACCACGGCCCTGCGGGCTCATGTCGTGGTGGATGCGATGTATCGCTCGGCTGGCGACAACGGCGCAACGGTGACAATCGATGCCTAATCATGCTTCGCCAGCGTGGATTATCGAGCGCTGTTCAACGATCGAGATCCTGCCATTGAGAATGTCGGTACTTCGAGATGCAACACCCTCACAAGATCCGCGCTATGACGAGGACGATCTGGATGGCACCGTGCATTTCGCAGTGCGGGACTACGACAATGATCGCGAGATCGTCGCCACATCGACTTGGCGACCCCGTCCATGGTCCGATGATGCATCGGCACCGGCGGTGCAATTGCGCGGTATGGCGGTGGCCAAGCATGTTCAGGGTCGCGGACTTGGTGGACTTGTGCTGGCAGCGGGAATTCGCCACGCCCAGGCATTAGGCGCCAAGTATGTGTGGGCTCGTGCTCGCGATAGCGCCCTATATTTCTACGAACGCCATGGCTTCGCTGTCGTCGGTGATGGTTTCGTCGATGAGGCCACTGGTTTTAGTCATCACCTCGTAGTTAAATCGGTTGCGTTGAACGACGTCTGAAACAGCAACGTCGAATTTAGTGTCGGAACGACGAGTATTTCGAGTTCCCATGTGCCGGCATAAGCAATGTTCACCACGCCAGTAAAGTGGTTTGGTCCGATCTTGGTGAGTTCAATGGGGATGTTGGGTATGTCGCGCTCAGGCAATGACATCCGTGCGCTGACGCTGATTACTTGCCCAAGTGCTCCGCCCGGTGGAGTCACGATGATGTGAAACTCGGCTTGACCCACCCGCGCTGGGGTGATCGTGACTTCAGTGATCACACTAGAACGAACCAACGTGGCGGTGAACGGTTCGGTGGATGGGGCCGGCCTCGGCGGGACTCCGACCAGCAAGGCACTGATGGCAATGATTGCCATTCCGATGACTAATTCAATGCCCACCACTCGCTTGACGGAAGCCGGTCCATTTCGTTTCAATGTCAGTCGCGACAACGCTCCAAGACTTACCAGCACCGCTACCGCAGTGGTCTTGACGATCACTGTTCGTCCATAATTCGTGGACAACACCGTGCCGAAGCCGTCCATCATCACCCAGGCTTGGGTTACGCCGGTCGCCACGATGACGAGGACCGCCCACGGGGCAATACTCGAAAACCGACGAACCAGGACACCACCTTGATCGGTGTTCCATGCCGTGGCGCCGAGAGCAAGTGCGGCAATTCCGCCAATCCACATTGACACCGCGAGTAGGTGGACTATGTCGACGACCACGCTGAACGCGACCCAACGCTGCACTACCGGATGCCCAGAAAGCGAGAGTGTGGCCAGAACACCGATACCCAGCAAGATGATGCTGTCCCGCCACAGCCGATGCGAAAAATGCCGACGAAAGCAAACCAGCATCGCAATTGCCACCAGCAAGGCCATCCGAGTTGCCGTGGCTTGGCCGAACGCGGTACGCATTGTGTCCGGTAGAAGGGAAAGGTTGTACAAACTGGTACCAGTGGCAGTGGGACCATAGGCGATAAGTGCTTCCGCCGATCCAATCACGGCAATGAGCCACGCGCCGAGCACAACAATGACCAAACGCGGATCAAGATCTTCCTGACGCAGTAGCAGGCCGGTCAACACGAGTGATCCGATGAGTACGATCACGCCAACAAACACCACCCATCGCAATAGAGTGCTCACCGTATTGCCCGACGGATCCGCGTGGTACGAATGCAAATAGGTGGCAACCAAACCGGTGACGCTGTTTTGCTGAGTGCCGACATAAAACGGAAATGCGCCCTGAACCGGATGACCGTCCGCCGAGGTCACGCGCCAGACCACAACATACGTGCCATCGGCAAGAAGGGGCGTAGATGTGCGCACGATCGAATGATCGCGCGCATCCCGACGTGGATCACCGTTGAAAATTTCGTTACCAGTGGAATCCAGAATCCGAATACTTTCAAACACCGGCTCAATTGACTCGTCGAAATAGAGCACGATTTGTTTTGGCGATTCGGCGAGCACGCTGGAAGCAGCTGGCTCGCTACCGAGTAACTCCCCGTGAGCCAAAGCGGTTGTGGCCGGTCCAAGTACACCGATGAACATCGCCACAGCGGCAAATATCACGAACCAGATGCGCTTCATTGGCCGCACCGCATCAAATTGAATCGGGCCTGGCCAAGCCCTCGACATCAACTCGCCCAAGTAACCACGCCAATCGATGAGTCGGTGGTAATTGTAAAACGCTGTCGGGCAAAATGGTGAGACCCATCGATTTACGACTTCGCCAGATCATGACTTGCTTGTCCAATTCCAGGCGGACGTACAGATCAGACCACTGTTGCCATCCAAATTCACGCCCCAAGTCGGCGTGGTGAACTTCCACTTCGCGCCAGCGCATGAACACGAGGTCTGATATCGCGATCACTCCCCCGCGAGCGGTGCGACCCTCGCCGACCCAGGTGATAGGCGTTGCCCCTGCCCACGCCGCCTCGAGGGCATAAATACTGGAACGAACATCATTGGTTAGATCGGTTGCTGACCTACCCGACCCGTCTTCAATGGCCTGATTGCGAGCCTGAAGACCGCCCGGGTATTGCTCGGCAATTTGACCCTGGCCGGCAGCAAGGAGCAGATGCGTGTGACTGTCGGCGTTGCGAGCCAGATGAGTCAGCACATGACCCCGCGACCAATCTGGCAACAACGACGGACCACGACATTGGGCGTCGGTGAGATCATCGAGCGAACTGAGCAGTCGCTGATGAGCCGCCGCACACCCCGAAACATGCTGATCAAGCATTCGATCGTCACCAGTCATGATCTGCCACGGTAGTGGCTCAATAACTAGATACTGGAAGCGCGCTGTGGAATGACCACGACCGTGCCATCGGGTTCGTGATGCACCCGGGCAGACACACCATAAAACTCGGCGAGTGTTTCCGCACGCAAGACCTGCTGTGCCGTACCAACGGCGACGCGAAAACCCTGGTGCATGAGCACGAGTCGGTCGGCATACAAGCCGGCCAATGTGAGATCGTGCATCGCCGAGATCACCGTCAAGCCCTGTTCGCGGCGCAAACCGTCCACGAGTTCGAGGGCATGTTGTTGATGACCGATGTCCAATGCGCTTGTCGGTTCGTCCAGAAGTAGCACCGGTGCTTCTTGGGCCACAGCGCGGGCAATGACAAGTCGCTGACACTCACCGCCGGACAGTGTGCCAAGACTTCGTCGAGCAAATCTGACGAGATCCAAGCGATTGAGTACCCGCTCAACTACTTCATGATCATGGGTAGATTCGGTACCAAAATGGGCGACATAGGGATTTCGCCCCAGCAAGACGTACTCGTACACCGACATGTCCTCGGGTATCAATGGCGACTGCGGTACGTATGACACGAGTCGGGACCGCCAGCGATGTGACTCGCCCTTGATCTCGGTGCCATCAAGAGTGACCGATCCCGAATAGTTCACCAATCCGGTCACGGCGCGCAGAACCGAAGACTTGCCGGCACCGTTGGGCCCGATCAAGCACAGCCACTCTCCACTGTGAATCGTGTCGTTGAACTGAGTCACGGCAATTTCGCTTCCATATTCCACACCAAAATTGGTGAATGAAACGGTGGTCACTTTGATACCTGCCGCGTACGCAATAGCAACAAGAAGAATGGAGCACCTAGAAATGCGGTGACGACTCCAATCGGAGTTTCGGCCGGATCTGCCAGCACGCGACTTGGAATATCAGCAACAACTAGAAATGCTGCACCGAGCAACAAACTCAATGGCATCACGCGTCGATAACTTGCACCAGCAATGAGTCTCACCGCATGCGGCACAATGATCCCAACAAAGCCGATGAGACCGCTTACCGCCACTGCTGCAGCGGTGCCAAGTGTTGCGGCAAAAACGACAACAAGACGAACCCGACGAACATTGGCGCCAAGGGCGATGGCTTCATCTTCGCCGACACGCATCAAATCCAATAGGCGCCGATGCAATAACAACACGCCCAAACTCAGCAACACATACGGCAGGATCAGTCGTACGTCTCCCCATGTCGCGGTGGACAAACGACCAAGGATCCAGCTGTAGACCTGACGAACAACGTCGTTGTGTCGCTGCAGCACGAACGCCTGGATGGCAGTCGCCAATGACGTGACTGCCACGCCAGCGAGAACCAGTGTGGTGGTAGATCGCTGTGCACCAAATGATGTACCCACGACGTAGGTCACAAAAACGGCGATGAGTGCCCCGCAAAATGCGGCGAGTGGCAACGGATCAACGATCCAGTGCACGGTGCTGGTTCTATTCAAGGAGAACACGACGGTGGCACCAAGACCGGCACCAGCGGCAACGCCGAGCAAATACGGATCCACCAACGGATTGCGGAATACCCCTTGATATCCGGCACCCGCAACAGACAACATTGCTCCAACGAGTGCGGCCAGCACCACCCTGGGCATTCGAATGTGCCAGATGATGTTCCATTCGGCGGCCGTGATCCCGCTACGAACTGAGATGAGCGGCAGTCGATTGACAAGTTCGAGTGGAATTCGCCACCAAACCGGGCCGGCCGGTCCAATCATCGTTCCGATTATCAGGGCAATTATGAGTACGGAGACACTTGCAGACAACCACCACCGCTGACCGCGTGGAAGACCAATTGCCTCCACGCGAGGTGGGGTTACTGCGAGAGTCATCACCTAGGACCTAGGAATTTTCGAGTGCCTTGGATATCGCCGCAAAAATAGTCTTGACAAGTTCGATGATCCGTGGTCCCCAGCGTGAGGCGATGTCGTCGTCAAGTTCGATGACATTGCCATTGATTACCGCCTTCATGTCGGACCAACCGGCACGAGCACCTACAGTGGCAATGGATTCGTTACAACACTTGGTGTCGGCGAGGAAGATGAGATCGGGATCACTGGAGACGATCGCCTCCGCCGAAAGTTGTGGGTAGTCATTTCCGGCCTCTGCCGAATCGGCAATGTTTCGCATACCAAACAACGCAAACATCTGACCAATAAAAGTATTTGACGTCACCGAATAGTATGTGTTGTCAAGTTCGTAATAATACGAAAGTGATCTGGGTACATCGATACTTATCGCTACGGATTGAATTTCAAACTGAAGTTGCGATGACAACTGGACTGCCTGTGCTGTGTGACCGGTAAGCACACCAAGTTGCTCAATTTGTTCATACGTATTGTCAAGGCTTGTAGCAGCATCGTTGATGAAAACGGGAATACCAAGCGACTTCAATTGTTCGACGAGACCGCCCGGATCATACGCGGCGATCACCAGATCAGGTTCGAAAGTACTGATTGATTCGATATTTGGCTCATATCCAGACAGCGCAGTTCCAAGTGCAACCGCCTCTTGCGGAAAATTTGAAAACTCATCCACTGCCACGACTTGCGCACCGGCGCCGATTGCATAAAGCATCTCCGTGGCGGTCGGTGAAAGCGACACAATACGTACGGGTTGCGCATCAAGAGTGAGATCGCCCACTGTTACCGGATAAGTTGCCTCGGCAACTGTGGATTCGGTGATCGTTGTTTCAACCGCGGCGGTCGTATCTGAGGACTCTCCAGATGACCCACACGCCGCGAGAAACACTGTTGCGGATAGAAAAAGGCGGGCAGCGCCCGCCTTGTGGAATTTCTTCATAAATATGATCTCCTTGCTCTTCTTGCGAGAGCGGTTGACGAAGTGTCGAACCAGGCGACCGGACTTATGCACGAGATTTTCCTCGGGCGCTTTACCGTTGCGAGACAGTGCCGGAATTTCACCGGACTTCGCTGGGGACTACACCCTTCGACTATTGCCGAAGTGAATTCATGCTAGCGCAGCAAGTCGCCTCATGCCTTCTTCCAGATCCTCATCGGCCAGTGCAAAACTAAAACGTGCATAGCCAGAGGCACCAAAGGCTTCGCCAGGCACGAAGGCCACCTTGGCCTTGTCGAGGATCAGATCGGCTAACTCAAGCGTGGTCGCCGCAGTTGACCCGCCTAAGTTTCGATTCAGCAGGCCGCGAACATTCGGAAAGCAATAGAACGCACCCTGAGGACGCATGCACGACACACCGGGAATGGCATTGAGCATCTGATGCATCACTGTTCCGCGTCGGGCAAATGCCGTGCGCATCATCGCCACCGCGGCGAGATCGCCGCTTACGGCCTCGAGTGCCGCGACTTGCGCGACGTTGGAAACATTTGAGGTGGTATGGGATTGAAAATTGATTGCCGCCTTCATCACATCATCGGGACCGATCATCCACCCCACACGCCACCCAGTCATCGCATATGTCTTGGCCACACCGTTGACAATCACGCACTGATTGACAAGTTCGGGAACTAGTGCGGGCATGGATGAAAACGCGTGATTGCTGTACGTGAGGTGTTCATAGATCTCATCGGTCACCACCCAGATGCCGTGCTCGTATGCCCATTGGCCAATTTCAATAGTTTGTTGTGGCGTGTACACCGCTCCACTCGGGTTACTCGGTGACACAAATAGCAACACCTTGGTGCGAGGTGTGCGGGCGCGCTCAAGTTGCTCGACAGTGACCTTGAATTCAGTTTCTTCGGTCGTGGGAATGATGATCGGAACACCACCAGAGAGCAGGATCGACTCGGGGTACGTCGTCCAGTACGGAGCCGGGCAGATCACCTCGTCGCCCGCGTCACATAGGGCGGCAAATGCGACAAACACTGCATGCTTGCCACCATTGGTGACAAGCACCTGGGAGGCGGTGCAACTAACACCGCTGTCCCGCAACGTTTTTGCCGCAATTGCAGCACGTAATTCGGGCAAACCCGCCGCAGGTGTGTAGTGATGAAACTTTGGGTCACGTGCCGCACGTACCGCGGCTTCGACGATCCGCTCCGGAGTAGGGAAATCGGGTTCACCGGCACCAAATCCGATGACATGTTCGCCTTTTGCATTGAGTGCTTTTGCTTTGGCATCCACGGCCAACGTTGCCGATTCCGTGATCGAAGCCAGCCGAGAAGAAACGCGAGCTTGAGGGTTTTGATGTAATGCCACAGATACCATGCTTACATAGTGACCACACGTCAAGCGAACGATTAGTGATTTCCTGATGAACATCGATGACGTTCTTGACGCCGATTGGGAAGCCGTTGGTCCGTTACGCGATCCCGTATTGGTGGTGGCGTTGCGAGGTTGGTTTGATGTGGCAGGTGTCGCTACCGGTGCCCTCGAATGGTGCATCCAAGATCGAATCATCACTGTTGTAGCCAGCATCGACCCTGATCCGTTCTTTGACTTCACTCAGGAGCGGCCCGAGACGTATCTGGATGAAGATGGCGAGCGCCATGTGCGCTGGCCTGAAAACGAGTTCGTCGTCGTCCGCTTTCCGGAAGGGACGCGAGACCTCGTTTTGGTGTCAGGAGTTGAACCGCATATGTACTGGAACACCTTCGCTGAATGCATCGTTCGCTGTGCGGAAAAACTTCAGTGCGAAGTCGTCGTTACCGTTGGCGCGGCCGCCGAGGCAGTACCGCACACTCGTTCACCTTCGGTCATCGGAAGTACGACGAATGAACTATTGGCACGTCGATTGGGTCTGAGTCGACCGCACTATCAGGGTCCGACCGGTGTGGTCGGTGTCATCCTTGAACGTCTCGACCGCGAGGGAATCACCGGTGTGTCGCTGCGAGTCGGGGTGCCGCACTATCTCGCCAATGCACAACATCCGAAATCGTCGGCGGCACTGCTACGCCATCTCGAGCATGTGCTTGGAGTCCCGACGTCACATGGCGCCATGTATGAAGAAATACAACGCTGGGAAGAGCTCCACAACGCCTCGGTAGAGGGCGATGAACAGGTGTCGAAATATCTTGAGATGCTGGAGGGCGAATACGATCGCCGAACCGAAGCGACGATGCCTTCTGGCGATGATCTCGCGGCTCAATTCGAGAAGTTTCTTCGCGAGCAAAACGACGACAAAGGGTAATTAGCCTCACCCGATCACTTACGGCAGATCGGCGATCCTGGCCATTTCCGATTGCAGAGTCGTGATTTGTTCGTTCGTCAGCGGCACAAAAAGCGCATCAGCACTGATTTGTTTGAGATTGTCTGCGTAGAACCGGACAAATGCTCCAACTGCAGGCTTGGTCGTGATCGACGCGTTCTTGACGTAGATGAACAACGGACGCGCCATTGGATATGTGTAATCCTGAACCGTCTGTTCGGTCGGATCGATGCAACCAGTCCCTTTGTCTAGTTGAATCGCCTGGACGGTCTCAGAGTTTTCGATCGCATACGAAAGACCGAAGTAGCCCATCGCACCTGTTTCGCTCTGGATCCCACGGACAGTGACGTTGTCATCTTCGGACGTCTGGACCCCTTCCTTGCGGACCACTCCACCCTTATCGTTGACGAATTCAGTGAAAGCGTCGAATGTGCCAGAGTCGGTGCCGGCGCCGTACAAACTGATGGAAGTGTCGGGAAAACCAGTACGGACCTGGGACCACTTGGTCACTTTGCTGTCGGGCTCCCAAATCTTTTTCAACTCGGCCATGGTCAGGCACTTGGCCCACGTGTTCTTCGGGTTGACCACAACCGCGATGCCGTCGTTGGCAATGATCACCTCTGTGTAAGTGATGCCGGACTCGGCACAGTTGGCGGCCTCTGTCGACTTAATTGCGCGCGATGCATCTGAGATGTCAGTTTCGTTCTTGCAGAACTTTTCAAATCCACCGCCGGTCCCAGAGATACCAACGGTGACCTTCACTCCTTTATTTCCCATCACGCTCTTGGTCGTGGTTTCGAAGTACTTGGCAGCCACTGCCGTGAGCGGATAGATCGTGCTCGAACCATCGATCCGGATGCTCTCGTTGGTGGCATTGGCAAGCATGTACTGCGCTTCGGTGGTTTCGGTCCAGGCGAAACTCGCCTTGCTCGTGGCATCGGTTGAGTGCATTGAGGTACCGGGAACGATCTGGCAACGAATATAGGTAGATCCGACTTTTTGGATTTTGTAGGCGTCCTGTTGCTGGCAGGAATCACCTGACTTAGCAACTTGTTCCGGGCCAGCCCCCGAGCACGCGGTTACCCCGATCACGAGGGTTACAACGAAAATTCGTGCCAGTCTGATCTTGATTAATCCGGTGGCCAAATTGAATCAGCCCATCCGACCGCTGATGTACTGCTCGGTACGCTCGTCGGAAGGATTGAAAAAGATCTTTTTCGTCGCGTCGTATTCCACAAGAACTCCGGTCGGCCGCGTGACATTGGAGCCGATCTCGGTGGTAAAAAACGCCGTGCGGTCACTGACCCGCGCCGCCTGTTGCATGTTGTGAGTGACGATGACGATCGGATACTGAGCCTTGATATCCACCATCAAATCTTCGATCCGTGCGGTTGCGATTGGATCGAGCGATGAACATGGTTCGTCCATCAGCAACACATCGGGATCAACGGCAAGTGCCCTGGCAATACACAGACGCTGCTGCTGGCCACCCGACAATGAGTATGCAGATTGCTTTAGCCGATCCTTCACCTCTTCCCACAAAGCGGCACGGCGCAGCGACTTCTCGACGATTTCGTCGGTTTCACTCTTCGACGGTTTTCCGTTGACTCGGGGTCCAAATGCGACGTTGTCATAAATTGATTTTGGGAACGGATTCGGTTTCTGGAACACCATTCCAATCCGACGACGCACCTCACCAGCGTTGGCAAGCGGACCGTAGAGATCAATCCCACGGTAGAACACCTGCCCACCGACCTTCGCCGTGGGAATGAGATCATTCATTCGGTTGAAGCAGCGAATGATCGTGGACTTGCCACAACCCGACGGACCAATCAGTGCCGTGATCTCGCCGCGATGAATTTGCAAGTTCACATCGCGAACGGCAAGAAAGTCACCATAATGAACTCTGAGATCTTGCGACTCCATCACCATCTCACCCGTGTCGCTCAACTGGGCGTCGCCGACCGCGAGATCAACTCTCAAACTCACGCCACGAATTCTAGTGGGGTTAGTGGTACTGGAAGAACTTAAAGGGCTGAGTGTTTGACTCATGTCATTTACCAGGACTTTCTGCTTCGGTCGCGGATAAGGATCGCGATCATGTTCAGCACCACGAGAAGCACGAGTAGCACGATGATCGCTGCGGCTCCCACGGCTCGGAACTCCAGTTGGGCCTCGGTGGCATATTTGAAAATGGCCAGCGGCAACACCGTGTAGTCGGAGTCGAAACCCGTTGGATTAGAGCTCACATAGGCAAGCGCACCGAGCAAAATCAGCGGAGCAGATTCGCCCAGTGCCCGGGAGACGCCCAGAATGCTGCCCGTGGCAATTCCTGGCGTGGCCGCCGACAAGACCTGCTTGCTGATGGTCTGCCATTTTGTCGCACCCAATGCATAGGCACCATCGCGCAAACTTGAAGGAACGGCACGTAATGCTTCACGTGAAGCCACGATCATTACCGGCAACACCATCATCGTCAGAACCGCAGAGGCTGACCCGACAGTGAAACCCCACGACAACGGTCCACGCACCACGAAGGCGAGACCGAGGATTCCAAAAACGATGCTCGGCACGCCGGCAAGTGTCTGGATATTCAGCGAAATCAGTCGGTGGACTCTGCTCTTGGCGTTGGCGAATTCCTCCAGATAGATCGCGCTCCCCAACGCCAGGAATAGTGAGACAACTCCAGAGGTGACGACGACCCACAGCGATCCGAAAATAGCGGATTGAATTCCAGCATCTTCCGGGAAAGGAGATGGAAAGTTGCGGATGAGACTCAGATTGAGTCGTGACTTGCCATCCAAAAACGATGTCAACACGAGGAAGAATAGTGTCATCACTGCAATCAGCGTCGCGAACCATAACGAACCGAGAAAGAATCTGTCGCGAAACTTTCGCCAAGCACTGGTGCTGTCGCGGAGATCGGCTTCGAAACGTGACGACTGAACAATCGTGGTGCTCATTCGTACACCTCTCTGAACCGCTTGACAATCTTGCGACTGATGAGATTAAGGGCGAAGGTAATCACAAAGAGCAACGAACCCACGGCAAAGATTGTGCGATATCCGGTGGAGTCGGTCGACTGATCACCCATTCCGGCAAAACCAATGAATGACGACATCGTTTGCATCGGCTGGCCCGGATTGAACGTGAACACCGCACTGCTCCCCGCAGCCAGCAGCACAATGGTTGTTTCACCAATCGCTCGCGACATAGCGATCACACCGGCAGCGATGATTCCCGATAGCCCGGCTTGAAAAATGACACTGGTACACACCTCGCGCTTCGTCGCACCAAGAGCGTAAGCGCCTTCAATGAGCGATCGCGGCACAGCGGCCATCGCGTCTTCTGCCAATGTCGTCATCATTGGAAGAATCATCAACCCAACCGTGATTCCCGCCGCTAGCCCGCTGTAGATCCCGACATCGCCGATCGGCCACACCTTGGCGGCAATATTTGGTGAAATAAAGTAAAGAGCAAAGAATCCAAACACAACAGTGGGAATTCCTGCCAAGATTTCAAGCAATGGTTTGAGTATTCGGCGGGTTCGATCAGATGCGTATTGATTAAGAAAAAATGCAATCGCCAGACCACCCGGCACGGCGATGATAACGGCAATGGACATGATCATGAACGTGGCAATGACGAGCGGCCAAACACCAAAATCCGGCGGGTCGTACAGCGGATACCACTGGACACTGCCAAGGAATTCGGAGATGTTCACTTCGCCGAAGAATTGAATGGTTGGCCTGACTAAGGAAACTACGATGCCTGTCGTGATCACCACACCACTGGCGGCAATTATCGCCAAAACCACAACGACGAACTTCTCAAAGTTTTGCTGACGACGTTTTCGTCCCGAAGGTTGAAGGTCCGTTAGGCCCGTGAGTGTCGAGTTCATCAGTTGTTGCTACCTGACCTGTCGTTTCGTGGAACCACGCGCTAATGAACATAGTCCCGAAGGAGAACCCTTCGGGACTATGTTCATTTCTTGGGGAATGTGAGTTACCGAGCACGAACCTGCGCTTATTTACTCACTCTTGGCAACTTGGCGATCTTGGCCATGTCCGTCTGCAGTATTTTGATCTGCTTGTTCGTCAGCGGCACAAACAGCGCATCGGCACTGATCTGCTTGAGGTTATCCACGTAGAACTGGACGAATGCTCCAACCGCCGGGTTGGTGGTGATAGAGGCGTTCTTGACGTACATGTACAACGGACGCGCCATTGGATAGATGTAGGACTGAACTGTCTTTTCGGTCGGCTCAATGCAACCTGCACCCTTGTCCAACTGAATTGCCTTGACGGTCTTCGAGTTCTCAATCGCGTAGGAAAGTCCGAAGTAACCCATCGCACCTGAATCGCTCTGGACTCCGCGGACAGTCACATTGTCATCTTCGGAGGTTTGGACGCGTTCCTTGCGGACGACTCCACCCTTGCCATTCACGAATTCAGTGAAGGCATCGAATGTACCGGAGTCGGTGCCAGCACCGTACAACTTGATCTCAGTGTCGGGAAATCCGGCGCGAACCTCTGACCACTTCGTCACTTTGCTGTTTGGCTCCCAAATCTTTTTCATTTCAGCCATCGTCAAGCACGCGGCCCACGTGTTCTTTGGGTTTACGACAACAGCGATGCCATCGTTAGCAATGAGCACCTCAGTGTAGGTAATGCCGGCCTTGGTACAGATCGCCGCTTCAGAGGATTTAATCGCCCGCGACGCATCAGAGATGTCGGTTTCATTCTTGCAGAACTTTTCGAAACCACCACCGGTACCAGAGATACCAACAGTGACCTTCACCGCTTTCTTGCCCATCACGCTCTTGCTCGTCGTCTCAAAATACTTGGCGGCAACTGCCGTCAGCGGATAGACCGTGCTTGAACCATCAATGCGGAGGGTTTCATTGTTGGCATTGGCAAGCACATACTGCGCTTCAGTGGTCTTAGTCCAGGCAAATTTTGCCTTCTTGGCCTTATCGGTCGAGTGAATTGATGTTCCCTTGACAATCTCGCAACGAATATAGCTGGAACCGATTTTTGCGATCTTGTAGGCATCCTTCAATTTGCACTCATCACCGAATTTTGCGGCTAGTACAGGACTGGCAACGGCAATTGCAGTTGCAGTTGCTCCGGCCACGAGTGTCGCCACGAAATATCGTGCGATCCTGCTCTTAGTTGATGCTGCGGTCATGGGGGTCAATGCTCCTTGTGGTTGGTGAAAATTCCATGTCGTGGATCACTGACCTGCGACAGATCACAAACTACGAGGGCGACACCAACGACATCTAGAAAACAACGAAACGGAGGTTCAAGTTTCGATGAACACTTGGTGAACAGCGGCGCCTTAGGCGCTGACAACGTTCAGTTCTTGGCGGCGCGGAAACCGGCATCCAAATCGGCCAGGATGTCGTCAATTGATTCAAGACCAACCGATAGACGCACCAAGCCGGGGTACACCCCTGTTGTCAACTGCTCCTCGTCACTCAACTGGCTGTGGGTGGTGGAGGCCGGGTGGATGACCAGGCTGCGGACATCGCCGATGTTGGCGACATGACTATGCAACTCGAGGGCTTCAACAAACTTTTGCCCGGCTTCGCGACCACCCTTGATGTTGAAGGCAATCACCGATCCATATCCGCGACCGTGGCCGTATTTCTTGGCCCGTTCGTGCCACTTGCTCGTTGGTAAGCCGGCGTAGAACACCTCTTCGACTTCGTCTCGACCGACGAGATATTCGCCGACCTTTTGGGCATTGGCAAAGTGTCGTTCCATGCGCAGTGACAGAGTCTCCAACCCTTGTAGGAATAGAAACGAGTTGAATGGCGTCGTGGCCGCACCGATGTCGCGCAACATTTGCACCCGCGCCTTAATGATGTACGAACCCGCGCCAAGTGCTGGCCAGTACGCCAGACCGTGATAACTGGGGTCTGGTTCGGTCATATTTGGGAAGCGATCATTGGCCCCGAAATCAAACGTGCCGCCATCGATGATGGCACCGCCGATGGAGGTGCCATGCCCACCAATGAACTTGGTGAGTGAATGGACGACAATGTCGGCGCCCCATTCCAGCGGACGAATGAGGTACGGCGTCGGCGTGGTGTTGTCGACAATGAGTGGCACGCCCACTTCGTGGGCAACCTTGCTGACACCTTCAATGTCGAGCACATTGTTGCGCGGATTTGCCAGCACTTCGCCGTAGAACGCTTTGGTGTTTGGCCTAGCGGCTGCACGCCACTGATCCAAATCATCTGGGTCGTCAACAAAACTGACGGTGATTCCCAATTTTGGAAGTGTGTAGTGGAACAGGTTGTAGGTGCCGCCATACAAACTCGGGGATGACACGATATGTGAACCTGCTTCAGCGAGGGTGAGAATCGCCAACAACTCCGCCGATTGACCGGAACTCACTGCCAGCGCGCCGGGCAAGCCAACTGCGGTCGTGACACCACCTTCCAGCGAACTGAGTCGGGCCTCAAGCACACCCTGGGTGGGATTCATGATCCGGGTATAAATATTTCCGATCTCAGCAAGGGCAAATAGATTTTGGGCGTGCTGGGCATCGCGAAACACGTAACTTGTGGTTTGATAAATGGGTACCGCGCGGGCACCCGTGGTTGAATCAGGCACTTGGCCGGCATGGATCTGGCGTGTTTCGAAACCCCATTGAGCGTTAGTCATGGAGGCACCCTACCGGGCAAATCCCGACTAGACAAGTCGGGATTCAATGAAGAGAGTCCCAGCCACTGGTAATTTCGCTGGTATATTCTACGCTCAATTCATCTCCTACGGGGAGACATACTTGCCGCTAAATCTAATTTTTGGTATATTTACCGTGTGGCAAATCTCTCTAAGGGGCACAAATTGAACAGAAGATACCACTTGCCAACAAAGACGCTGGGTCCACGAGCAGCGCAACTCTTCACTGAGTTGAATGAACTGCGTCGATTTACGTTCACCTTGGCAGATGTGGGCTCAATCACCGGCCTATCGGCCTCAGCGGCACGCAATCTCGTGGACAAGGCCCAACAACGAGGACTGGTGACGCGACTGAAGCCGGGCCTGTACAACCTTGTCCCCTTCGAACTTGGCTGGGCCACTGAACACGTCGACAGCCCATACATAATTGCGCGTGAACTCGCTGGTGCAGCGCCCTACTTCCTGTCGCACGGCACAGCGCTAGAACTGCACCGCATGGTGACGCAGCCGAACTTCACCGTGTATGTCTCATGCACGCGACGTGTGCGTCGGCAAACGGTCGGAGGCTTTGACTTTCGGTTTATCCAAATCACCCCCAAACAAGAATTCGGGGTCATGAAACACTGGATCGACAAGGAGCGCTTCGCGATGATCAGCGACATGGAGCGGACCATCATCGATGGTCTCCGACACCCGGCATTTGCTGGTGGTATCACCGAAGTTGCCAAGGGCTTGTGGATGAAGCGGACTGTGCTGAAAGTCGAACGGCTAGTGGACTACGCGCGACGCCTCGGCAGCGGTGCCGTCGTGCGCCGTCTTGGCTATCTGCTGGAACATTACGAACTGGCTGATGCTTCGATGCTGGAACCACTTCGTGACATGCTGACGGCAACTTACCAACGCCTTGATCCACTGCTCCCTGCCGAAGGGGCATTCCTCTCACGTTGGCGGCTCCAGCTCAACGTGACTCCCGAGGAACTGGATGCGGTGAGACTTGACTGATGATTCCTCAGCGGAATATTTCTTTGATCTCGAACGCGTTGATGACCGCTGGCGGGCGACGCATCCCCGAGGCCGTCATCGAACGTGATTACGTGCTGGCATGGTTCTTGACCGGTCTGGCCGGCCATCCGTTGCGCGATGTGCTGGCCTTCAAGGGTGGTACGGCTCTGCGACGATGCTGGTTCAAGGACTATCGGTTTTCGGAAGATCTGGATTTCACCTTGACCCGTCCAATCTCCCTCGAGGAGATCATGGCGGGACTGAACGAAATCTTCGCCACCGTAGAAGCCGACTCGAGCCTACGGATCGCGTTCGATCGCAAGGACCGCAACGGCCACAAAAACAGTCACACCTTCTACCTGCGCTACCAGGGGCCACTGCCTGCCACGAATGACGTAAAGGTTGACATCACGATTAACGAAGTCCTGTGCTTCCCTCTACAAAACCGCCCAATACAGCGCACGTACGATAATTTTGACGACCTACCCGAAGGGCCGACCGTGAAGGTTTACGCGATTGAGGAGATCGTGGTTGAAAAGTTGCTGGCCTTGAGCGACCCGGCACGTAACGAGCCGCGCGACCTGTATGACCTTTGGTATCTGTTCGACTCGGCCGACATGCGCATCGCGGAGATGCGTGCCGAGCTCGATGCCAAGTTGGCACTGCGGCAACGTACCGTTGCCGACCTGGCGCAGGCAATCGCCGCCAAGGAAGATCGTCTTCGGCGACTCTGGACCAATCGTCTCGCACACCAGATAAGCCATCTTCCGCCATTCGAAGACGTCTTTCGGGAAGTGATACGTACCGTTCGCACAGCCGACTTGCCGAAGTTGGGATTTTGATCAGTTGCTGGCTAGAAATTTCGACCAACGTCTCGGCCGAGCGGGTCTAGCCACCGGAAATTTCACTCACCTTCTGCTTGCCCTTACTGATCCACGGCATCATCGCCCGCAGTTGGGCGCCAACCTTTTCAATTGGGTGATTCTTGCCCGCATTGCGCATCTCGGCAAAGCGCTTGCGGCCACTGTCGCTCTCGGCAATCCACTCCTCGGCGAACTTGCCGGACTGAATCTCTTCCAGGATTTTCTTCATTTCCTTTTTCGTGTCGGCATTGATGATCCGCGGGCCGCGCGACACATCCCCGTATTCAGCCGTATCGGAAATTGAATAGCGCATTCCGGCGATGCCTTCTTCGTACATCAAATCGACGATCAGCTTCACCTCATGTAAGCACTCAAAGTACGCCATCTCTGGCTGGTAACCGGCCTCGACGAGCGTCTCGAATCCGGCCATGATCAATGAGGTGAGACCGCCACAGAGCACGACTTGTTCGCCGAACAAATCGGTTTCGGTCTCCTCGGTGAATGTCGTTTCAATTACCCCCACACGGGCCGCTCCAATTGCATTGGCATACGACAACGCCAGTGCTTTTGCCTTACCGGTTGCATCTTGAGCCACGGCAATAAGTGCCGGCACGCCACCACCTTCGGTAAATGTGCGACGCACCAGGTGACCTGGTCCCTTTGGCGCAATCATGATCACGTCAACACCCTTGGGTGGTTCGATGCGATTGAATCGAATATTGAAACCGTGAGCAAAGGCCAGTGCCTTACCCTCGCCGAGATTGGGCTGAATGCTTTCTTCGTAGATTTTCTTCTGTTCGGTGTCGGGTGCCAGCAACATGATCACATCGGCAAATTTGGTGGCATCGGCAATCGACATGACACGCAACCCTGCCGACTCTGCTTTGGCCTTGGAAGATGAACCGTCTCGCAGACCTACGACCACATCGACGCCGGATTCTTTGAGGTTCAACGCATGGGCGTGACCCTGTGAGCCGTAACCGATGATCGCTACTTTCTTGGAGCGAATCAGCGCTGGGTCAGCATCCTTTTCGTAGTACACATTTGCAGCCATTATTTTGCCTTTCCCTTTGATGCACGAACTCGTGCAGTGCGATCGAGTTTTGGAAGCGCGACTCGCCCAGTGCGCTGCGATTCGATGATTCCATATTGTCGCAGCAATTCAGAGAAATCGTCCAATTTTTCTGGGCTGCCATCCAGTGACACGATGAGAGCATCTGGTCCAACCGAGAGAATCTTGCCCTCAAAGATGTTCACCAGTTCGACGATTTGGCCGCGCTCATCGGCCGAGGCCTTCACCGTGACCACGATCAACTCGCGCTCCACCGATTTGCGTGGGTCGAGTTCGGAGATCCGGACAACATCGATGAGCTTGAACAACTGTTTTACGATCTGCTCGAGTGGAGCCGACTCGACATCCACAACGATTGAGATGCGGCTGTAGTCGGATTGTTCGGTCGGGGCAACCGCAAGTGAAAAGATGTTGTAGCCGCGACGGGCAAACAACGATGCCACGCGCGCCAGAACACCAGGACGATTCTTCACCAGCACCGACAACATGTGGTGCGTCGCAGCCCTGCCGTATGGATTGTCTCCGCTCATCGCAAGAACTCCCGTCGTGCCTGTTGTGAAGGTTGGACCATGATGTCATCGTTACTTTGACCGGCGGCAACCATTGGAAACACCTTTTCACCCGCATCGACACAGAAATCAATCACAACTGGCCGGTCATTGATTGAATTTGCCTTGTCGATTGCCGGCTCAACTTCGGATGGGTCATCGACGCGAATGCCAACACAACCCATCGACTCGGCCCACTTAGCGAAGTTTGGCACATCGGTGGAGAGATACACCTCGCTGTACCGCTCTTCGTAGAACATCTCTTGCCACTGTCGAACCATGCCCAGATACGAATTGTTGAGGATGCCGACTTTGATCGGGATGCGCTCCAGTGACGCGGTGACAAGTTCTTGGGCGGTCATTTGGAAACAACCATCGCCATCGATTGCCCACACGGTTTTATCCGGACGACCAACTTTGGCCCCGATCGCCGCCGGAACGGCAAACCCCATGGTTCCGAGTCCTCCGGAATTGACCCAGGTGTATGGCTCATTGAACCGCCAATATTGGCTCGACCACATCTGGTGCTGACCAACTCCGGAGACCACGATCGTGCCTTCCGGAGCGGCATCGCGAAGTTTCTCTAAGCAAAACTGCGGCTTGAGCGCATTGCCGGGTTCGCTCTGTTCGTAGGCCAGTGGAAATTGTTCCTGCCAACCACTGACACGGCTACGCCATGGGTTGAGATCGGCTTGCACGGTGTCACCCTTGAGCAGATCCTTGATCGCCTTGACCATTTCTTCAATCACCAATCGGCAGTCGCCCACGATCGGAACTTCGGGTTTGCGCACCTTGCCCTGTTCGGCTGGGTCGATATCGACGTGAATGATTTTTGCTTCCGGAGCAAACGAGTTCACCCGGCCGGTGACACGATCGTCGAAGCGAGCCCCCAGAGCGATCAGCAAATCCGCGCGTTGCATTGCGGTCACCGCCGCTGCTGTGCCGTGCATGCCCGGCATTCCCAGACATAACGGGTGATCATCGGGGAAAGCACCGCGGGCCATCAGCGTCGTAACGACTGGAATCTGCGTGAGTTCGGCAAGTGCTCGTAACGCCTCGGCAGCGCGGGCCTTGAGCACGCCACCACCAACGTACAACACCGGTCGCTCCGAGCGCAGAATCAACTGGGCGGCCTCCTTGATCATCCGGGTATGACCCTTGGTGTTCGGCTTGTAGCCGGGCAGGCTGTCGAGAACTTCGTCGTCCGATGGCCAGTGCCAGCTCATCTTGTTTTGCAATACATCTTTGGGCAAGTCGATGAGTGTGGGACCCGGTCGGCCGGTACTGGCAATGTGGAAGGCCTGCCGCACCGCCATCGGAATGTCATCGGCACTCATCACCAACTCGTTATGTTTGGTGACACTGCGGGTGATGCCCACCGTGTCACACTCTTGAAACGCGTCGCTGCCAATTGCCGCCGTTGCAACTTGACCAGTGATGGCAACCATCGGGATGGAATCCATATAGGCATCGCACAATGGCGTGACCATGTTGGTGGCGGCCGGACCACTTGTCACCATTGCCACGCCCGGACGACCAGTGACATGGGCGTACCCTTCGGCCATGTGGCCGGCACCCTGTTCGTGACGCACGAGAATGTGACGGATTGACGAATCAATGAGTGGGTCGTAGGCGGGAAGAATGCAGCCGCCAGGCAGACCGAACATCACTTCTACGTCCTGCATTTCCAATGACTTGATAAGCGCTTGAGCGCCCGTGAGCTGGTCGTTGAACTTGGCGTTTCTGTGACTCATCTTGATCTCGTCCCTGTTGTGAACTGTTTTTGGGGATTAAAAAAGCCCCCCTATTGGGAGGCTTGGGGCACACGCGGCGATCGCCGGTGTGCCTAGTAAATTACTACTGCTGCTGTGCGATACGTGGCCTTGGTTGACATCCCTCTCAGTCTGTCAGGCTCAAACGAGATCGGCAACCGCAAGGCCCAAATTCTTTGTTGATTTACGGAGTTCAGGAACGCGGTGTGGCAAGCACCACGACCCGCCGTTCCAAATTGGGCGGCAACGGAACACCTGTCGAGACCGAGGCCGAACTGAGACGCACAGTTGCCGGTAATTTGGTGTCGATCGAGATAATGATGCCGCGCACTCGTTTGGCGAGATAGACACAAACCGTTTCGGCCCGCTTGACGCTCAAGGCGCTCACCACCTGCAGTGGGTTGTTTTCGGCGTAGCCAATGCACGTCACCCTGTCGCTCCGGCGCAACAGCGCGCTGTATTCCATCAGACGTCGTTGTTGTTGTGCCTTGAGCGATGTTGCGTACGGGGCAAAGGGTTGCAGTACGAGCGTGGGGATGACTCGTACTGCGACTCGCTCGGCCGGAAGAGTGGTGGGCGAACTTGAAGTTGTCGTACTTGGTGTGGTAACAAATGGAATCGTCGTCGATGTTGTGGATGTACTCGAGGTCGTTGTACTTGTGGTCGTCGTCGGAGCAACAGTTGTCGTCGGAGCAACAGTTGTCGTCGGAGCAACAGTTGTCGTCGGAGCAACAGTTGTTGTGGTCGGTGCCGTTGGTGTGACCGAGGCAGATACCAGTGACACTGCTCCCGTGGCAACGTCATTGACCGCGCTGAGACGAAAAATGTAACTCGTTGCATTTGACAAGCCAGTAACCGTTGCAGTTGTCGCTGTTGAGATGCCATCACTGACCATCGACCACGACGTACCGCTGTCGGCAGAATTCTCAATCACATAATCGGTGACGGCCGATCCGCCAGTAGTTGTCGGGTCACTCCAACTCAGCGATGCTTGGGTGTCACCGGCGCTCGCTACCAGCGAAGTAGGCCGACCAGGCTCGGTGAGGGTGTTGGCAGAGCGAGCGGTACCCAAGTCGATGCTTGGCTCCGTGCCGAGCGGTGTCAGCGTGGAATTTCCGGCGCGCAGAGTGTTACCTGATCCGCGGCGTCCACTTCCACCACTGCCCCAACATTTCACCGTGTCGTTATCGAGAATCGCACAGGTATGGGCAGCAGCGGCCACGACTGCTCGGGCGGAACGCCCGGTGCCAAGTGGAATGGCGGCGAGTGTGTCGCCCATTTGTCCGGCATTGTCACCGACATTATTTTGATTTCCATATCCAAGTCGTCCGTCTGCTCCACTTCCCCAGCATTTGACTGCGTAATTATCTAAAAGTGCACAAGTGTGCGCTCCACCCGCAGTAATCGCGATTGCGGTTCGTCCGGTACCAAGCGATACGGGAACAAGCGAGTCTCCCATTTCGTTTGCTCCGTCGCCGATGTCATCGGCCGCACCCGAGCCAAGGCGACCGTTTCCCCCCGCCCCCCAACACTTGACACTTCCATCGTCGAGCAGTGCGCAGGTGTGGACGTCACCAGTGGCGATGGCTCGAGTCGATAGCCCCGACCCGAGCCCAATCGCCGCCGCTGCAGAAACCGATGTCCCAATTCCGTCGCCGATGCTGGCGAGATTGCCTTGACCAAGTTGACCGTAGGAATTGTCGCCCCAACACTTAACCGTGTAATTGTCGAGCAAGGCGCAGGTGTGGTTGGCGCCAGTGGCGATGGCTCGGGCCGTCCGCCCCGACCCGAGCCCAATCGCCGCCGCCGAATCACCCATCTCGCCTGGCTCATCGCCACGAGTTTGAGTCGTGCCATAACCGAGTTGGCCTGAGGCACCACGACCCCAACATTTCACGGTGTTGTCGTCGAGCAATGCACAACTGTGCTGTCCACCGGCGCTGATCATTCGGGCACTCCGACCGGTGCCGAGATCCACCACCGGGAGTCCATCGCCCATTGATGCAGGTGTTGATCCCCGCGAGGTGGTGTCCCCGTATCCAAGCCTCCCGTAAATACCAGAACCCCAACACTTGACGCTGCGATTATCAAGCAGAGCGCAGACATGAGACGATCCTGCGGCGATGGCTCGGGCCGACCGCCCCGACCCGAGCCCAATCGCCGCCGATGCAGAAACTGAAACACCAACCCCGTCGCCGATATTGGAAGTACTTCCCGACCCAAGTTGACCGTCGGCGCCGAGCCCAAAACATTTCACCGACGCATCATCCAGAATCACACAACTGAAGGCATCACCAACATCGATGTAGCGCATCCGAGCGATGACAAATGTGGCATCGCCGCTAGATGTCGCGACCACGGCACCTGCTGGGTCGGCCTTGACCGAGCGTCCACCCAAACAGGAGATGATCGCTGCCAGCGAGACAAGCAAGATGATGACCCGCCGAAACATACCAACGAGAGTAGAAATTTCTTCCCCCGGGCGGAGAAACTGTGGGAGGCGTGTTCACAGAGACGACACAGTTGTTCATATCCCATCGCTGTGATTCACCGCGAAGATCAATAACAACCTCGCAATTGCTCCCTTCGCACGTCGTAGCGAGATTATGCGCCATACATGCCCCTTCTGCATTTCATCGTCGATTTACCAGTGGATCTCCGCGTTTCGATGATTACAATTTGCAGACCATCTGCAGATTCTTGCTGAGTACCACATATTGGACACTGCTATGACAGTCGTTGAAGAAATATCTGCAGATCGCCGCAACATTCGTTCGCAACGTACCCGCACAGCAATTTCTGGCGCCATGCTGCAACTGCTGCAGGAAGGTCATGACGAACCGCGGGCCCAGCAGGTGGCACAACGAGCAGATGTTTCGGTTCGCGCCGTGTTTCATCACTTCGAAGACATGGAAGGTTTGTACACTGAAATTGTTCGCGTCCAAGCGCTGCGCATCATGCCGTTAGTCGCCGCAGTACCGCGCATGCAGCCAACCCTCACTAAGGCGCAACAAATCATCGAGATGCGAGACAATCTGTACTCAATTGCCGCACCATTGCGCAATGGAGTTCGCTTCAGTGCCGCGGCCCGGGACTCGCCACGAATCCGCGAAGCACTGCAACAACTGCGTCGCGCCACTGCATCGCAAATTCAACAGACCTTCGTTCGTGAATTACGTCATCGCAGCAATCCCTACGATGTAATTTCGCGTATTGAGGCGGTGACCTCATTTGAAATGTGGGATCACTTCCGCCGCATCCAAGGGCTCTCACGCCATGCCACCCGGACGCAGATGCTTTCGCTGCTGATGGGTGAACTTGGTGGCGCTCGCTGACCAGTTCGATGGGCCGTGTTGATAGATCGGGTCACCCCAATTCCGGCGTAGCCTAGAGAGCCTCGTTCTATTCAGGAGATCCCATGACTACAAACCCAACAACTGTCGCTCCCGCAACTGGTCGCCTTGGCGTGCTCGTCGTCGGCCTTGGCGCGGTGTCTTCCACCCTGATTGCCGGAGTTGAACTCGTCAAGCGCGGTCAGGGATTGCCAATTGGTTCGCTCACCCAGATGGGAACCATCCGCCTCGGTAAGCGAACCGATAATCGCAGTCCGCTGGTCAAAGATTTTGTTCCCTTGGCTGCGCTTGATGACATCGTGTGGGGAGCCTGGGATGTCTACCCCGACGACGCTTATGTCGCGGCTTCGCGTGCCGGGGTACTCGAAGGTGGCAAACACATCGAGTCCATCGCCGATGCCCTCCGCGAGATTCGCCCAATGCCAGCGGCATTCGAGCGCAAGTACGCCCGCAATCTCACCGGCGAACACACCAAGGGCGATATCGGGAAGCGGGCGATGCTCAATTCGATTCGCGAAGACATCAATCGCTTCCGCGACGAAAAAAGGATCGATCGTCTGGTGATGATCTGGTGTGCAAGCACCGAGATCTACATCGAGCCGGGCCCGCAACATCAGGACATCGAATCTTTCGAAAAGGCAATTGATGCCAACCATGAAATGATCTCGCCGGCGATGCTGTATGCCTACGCCGCCCTCCTGGAAGGCGTGCCGTTTGCCAACGGTGCACCAAACCTTGCCGTGGACACACCAGCGTTGCGGACATATGCCACCGAACACAACATTCCAATCAGCGGCAAGGACTTCAAGACCGGCCAAACGCTGGTGAAGACGGTGATTGCACCAATGCTCAAGGCCCGCCAACTGGGTTTGTCCGGCTGGTATAGCACAAACATTCTCGGCAACCGCGACGGCGAAGTACTTGACGCGCCGGAGAACTTCAAGACAAAAGAAGAATCAAAACTTGGCGTGCTGGAAGACATTCTTGAACCATCCAAGAATCCCGACCTCTACGGAAACGTCTTTCACAAGGTGAGCATCAACTACTACCCACCTCGAGGCGACAACAAAGAGGGTTGGGACAACATCGACATCTTCGGTTGGCTTGGCTATCCGATGCAAATCAAGATCGATTTCCTGTGTCGCGACTCGATTCTGGCCGCTCCGCTTGCCCTGGATCTCGTGCTGTTTAGTGACCTCGCGCAGCGTGCCGGTTTGGGTGGTATCCAAGAGTGGCTTTCGTTCTATTACAAGAGCCCTCAAGTGGCCCCAGGCCTGTACCCCGAGCATGACTTGTTTATTCAACTCACCAAGTTGAAGAACACTTTGCGCTGGATTATGGGTGAAGACCAGATCACACACCTTGGTCGTGAGTATTACGACGCTGATTAACTCTCGTCGCATTGTGGTCGCCGCGGTACTCGATGCCGCAAGTGTGCTTGTGTTCGTTGCGGTGGGACGGCGAAATCATAATGAGGGCACCGCGCTTGACGGAGTGATGACGGTTGCCGCGCCGTTCTTAATTGCACTCGCAATCGGCTGGTTAGTTGGTCGGGCTTGGCGTCGGCCGATGAACCTGCGCAAGGGATGCATCATTTGGGCTTGCACGATTGTTGTTGGAATGTTGTTGCGCAATGTGGTCTTCGACCGTGGCACCGCTACGTCATTTATCGTTGTCGCCACGCTGTTTCTGGGTGCGATGCTGCTCGGCTGGCGTGGGACATTTCGAACTTTCCGAAGATCTGTTACTCGCCCACCAAATCACTAACTATCCTGCCGACGGCTCGAGCCGTTGCTACGGCATGTTGAATCTGTGAGTCGCTCGGGGATTTACCCGCCGCCGCCGGATATTCGTAGGCATTCCGTTGTCGACGGAGCACCTCAAAATCAGCCAGGTACATGCGCAATTCATCGGACAACTCGGAGACGCATTCAAAGAGTGCATGGTGTCCACCCCGACTCGTTGCGCGAAATCCGTGGTGTACGAGGAGTGCAGCACACAATTTTCTCACTGCATCGTATGCAATTTGAAAGGCAGCGATCGAATCGTCACAACCTATGAGCAATTCAGCACTTTCGATATGGAGATTCGCATGTTCAAGCAACTGCTTTATCAACCGCTGATCGCGAGAAATCCTTGCAATTCGCCCTACATCGATCAATCTGTCAACAGTCGAGGACACACTTCAATGTGTGATTCAAACAACGAGATGTGGTCGGCGCTTTATTTCTCGAATTAGTGGATCATCCGAACTGGAAGTCCACCACGTTGGATCCCTATCAACTGTGTTGACTTCCATTCCAATTCGCCGAGCGATGGCGAGACATGCCCGGGATAACTGGCGTTGATCGGGATTTCCCAAAATGAGGAGGTCAAGATCATTGGGCGCGTGTCCGCGCTCGCCAAGGTATCGGGCTGCCCATGATCCAAATATCACCACTTGATCAATTCCCTCCACCCGTGCAAGTTCCTCAGTTACGACTTGTCGTGGGCCAAACGAACGCAACAGTAATTCGGCGAGTAGTTCTGCGTCTCGATTTTCGGCAGCCCGAACGAGTCGGACATTTCCGACTCGCCGAGAACTCACAACGCCAGCTTCTTCAAAACGTGTGATCTCGCGTTGAACGGTGGCCAGCGACAGTTCGGTCTGTTGGGCAAGTTGGGTAAGGCTCCGCTCTTCCGAACTCGACAACAAAACGAGAGCAAGCAACTCCGCTTGCCCACGGGAACGAAAAATCGGTAAAAGCGGCGGAGCTTGAGATTTCATAACCTGCAATATATCTTGCAGATAATGCAATATTGATTCGCTACCCGATGATGTTGGTGATCGCCCCGGTCTCGGCACCTTGCACGAGTTTGGCAAACTTCGCCAACACCCCACTTGTGTAGCGCGGCGGGTTCGGTTTCCAACCCGTGCGGCGTTCAGCCAGGACACTCTTGTCCACAATCAAATCAAGACGTTTCGACGTCACATCGATGCGAATCCGATCACCGTTATGGACGAAGGCAATTGGGCCACCATCGACTGCTTCGGGCGCCACATGACCGATACATAAACCCCACGTGCCCCCACTGAATCGTCCGTCGGTGATCAGCGCACAATCCGATCCGCGACCGGCGCCCTTCAAGGCACCGGTGATCGCCAGCATTTCGCGCATCCCAGGACCACCCTTTGGCCCCTCGTAGCGGATCACGAGCACGGTGCCCGGTGTGATGTCACCGGACACGATCGCGGCCATCGCGCCGTCTTCGTCATCAAACACGCGAGCGGGGCCTTCGAAGACGAGTTGGTCCTTGCTCAAGCCGGCAATTTTCACGACGGCGCCACGCGGTGCCAGCGTGCCCTTCAGTACGTTGATGCCTCCCTGGGCATGAATCGGCGCAGAGAGCAAATGCACGACATCACCATCGGGTGCAGGCGGATTGATCTCGGCCAGATTCTCGGCCAGCGTTTTGCCCGTACAAGTAAGTACGTCACCATGCAACAATCCGGCATCAAGTAGATGCTTCATCACCACGGGAATGCCGCCGATGCGATCAATGTCGGTCATGTGATATTTGCCAGCCGGTTTGGTATCGGCAATGTGCGGCACTTTTGCGGCGATGCGATTGAAATCTTCCAGATCCAGAGAAACACCGGCTTCATTGGCAATTGCCAGCAAATGCAACACAGCATTTGTGCTGCCGCCAAGCGCATTGACGATGGCAATCGCGTTTTCGAATGCCTTCTTGGTCATAATGTCGCGCGGATAGATGCCCTTGCGAGCAAGGTTGATAACGGCTTGGCCGGCGCGTTCGGCATCGATTTCGCGACGGTGATCAATTGCCGGTGGTGAAGCGCTACCGGGCAAACTCATGCCGAGTGCCTCGGCGACACTCGACATCGTGTTGGCGGTGAACATCCCACCACAGGCACCTTCGCCTGGACAGGCCTCACGTTCGATGTCATCAAGTTCGCTCTGGGACATCGTCCCCGCAGCGCAGGCCCCAATGGCTTCAAAGACGGTGGTGATGTCGATGTTCTTGCCATGATGCACCCCTGGCAAGGTAGATCCGTTATAGATGAACACGCTTGGCAAATTCAGCCGCGCCGCGGCCATCAACATCGCCGGAATGCTTTTGTCACAACCGGCAAGTCCGACAAACCCGTCGAAGCGCTCGGCGTGGACGACTGTCTCGACACTGTCACAAATGATTTCCCGACTCACCAGCGAGGCGCGCATACCTTCGTGACCCATCGATATGCCGTCGCTGACGGTGATCGTGCCAAACTCGAGGGCTACACCGCCTGACTCACGAACGCCTTTTTTGGCACATGCGGCCAAACGACGAAGCGAGGCATTGCACGGTGTGACTTCGTTCCATGCATTGGCGATACCAATTTGGGGCTTATTCCAATCATCATCGGTGAGACCCACGGCGCGCAACATCGCCCGCGCGCCGGCATGCTGGTTTCCATCCGTGACATCGCGACTCCGAGGCTTGACATCGACGGGAGTACCATCACTTCGCGTAGTCGGCGTTGATTCAGTTGTTGATCCAGTCACGGCGCTAAACGCTACTGCTGAAGTTCTCGTTGTTATGCCCTGATTATGCCTTTGCTAAGCCTTGGCTGCTGCAATTGCTGGTGCCACCACGGGCTTGCGGCGGTACAACGTAAAGATTGGAATGAGATAGGCAACGTATGCCAAAACACGGATTCGCTCTGGTGTGGCATGCCACCCCAAGAGACCTTTCATGAAGTCATAAGCGGTGCCCTTGGCCAAGACGCCGCTCTCAATTGTCCACGCCGGTGTAACCAGCCAACCAGATTCCCAACCGATGAGTTCACGAAGTTCGTGGACTGCCTTGCCGGCCAGTCCAGCGGCGAACAACAACAGCAATACCGCTGTGATACTGAAAAACGTCTTCAGATTGACCCGACGACTGCCGCTGTACACCAAGAAGCCGATTGCCACCGCGGCCGTAAGTCCGATCAGGCCGCCGACAACCACCGACAACCCGGATGAGGACTGGGTTTCGGCGCCGAGCAAAAACAAGACCGTCTCTAGTCCCTCACGAAGAACTGCAATGAAGGAAATCGTGAACAGAGCAGCGTGGGTAGAGCGATCAACTTTGCCTCGCAGATCGGCACCGAGGGCCTGGGAATTGGCGCGCATCCAAAAAATCATCCGCGTCAGCACGAGCATCGCGGCAAGGGCAATAAATCCCTCTACGGCTTGCTCGACCTTGCCGTGGAGACCGTCAATGAAGATGTAAATGAGCGTGCCCACGACGAGACAAACCAACGTCGCCACGGTCGTGCCAAGCCACACCGCACGTCCATCGGCCTGACGATTGGTCTTGCGCAGGTAGGTGAGGAGGATGGCAATGATTAGCGAAGCTTCAAGGCCTTCGCGCAGTGTGATGATAAGACTTGATCCCATAATCAGATGTTAGGCATACCTAACACCCACTGTCAAGTCGACCAGCCGATTATGTGTTTGAGCCACGGCGAGCCTGCAATAGCGCGGTTACGGCCTTACCGTCGGCCTTGCCTTGGGAGGACTTCATCACTGCCCCAACGAGTGCACCGAGTGCCTTTTCTTCGCCGGCGCAGTACTTGGCCCAGGCATCACCCTGATGAATAATGACCGAATCAACGATGGCTGCAAGTGCCGACGTGTCAAGTGCTTCAAAACCCTTGGCAACGGCAATTGCCATCGGATCACCCCCGCCGTTGACAACAATCTCGGCGAGGATTGTCTTGGCCTGTGTGGACGTCACCTTTGCATCCCGCTCAAGCACTGTGAGCACGGCCAAATCTTTTGCCGGTACGCGCGGTGATGGACCTGCTTCGGCGAAACCCTGTTGCACGTATACCAGCGCCCGTCCCGCGTCACCGCCGGCCTGGGCAACTGACAATACGTAGTCGTCTTGACCTCGTTCGACGACAACATAGATCGCTTCACTTTCTTTATCGGCACCCGTGGTCTGGGCCAGTCGCCCACGACGCGCGGCCGGCAGCATTGGCAATGACGCGCGGACCGATTCGATCCACTCCTGATCGGGATCCAGCAATACTAAATCGGGCTCTAAGAAATATCTGTAGTCATCAGCGTCTTCCTTGGTCCGCAATGTATGAGTACGACCTTCAGCATCATCCCAGTGGCGAGTCTCTTGATGAATGATGCCCCCACTTTCAAGCACATCAATTTGTCGCCGAGCCTCGTACTCAATTGCCTTGCCGACTGCTCGAATCGAGTTGACGTTTTTGATTTCACAACGAGTGCCATATGGTTCACCGGCTCGGCGCACCGAGACGTTGACATCGACTCGCATCGAGCCTTCTTCCATCTTGGCATCGCTGGCACCAACGGCAAGCAGGATCGCACGCAATTCAGCAACGTATTGTCGCGCTTGATCGGAGGTTCGAATATCCGGACGCGACACGATCTCAACGAGTGGCACACCGGCTCGGTTGAAATCAACGAGTGAGTAATCGCTGCCATGAATTCGTCCACTGGTACCTCCGAAGTGAGTGGACTTTCCGGTGTCTTCCTCAAGGTGTGCCCGTTCGACGCCAATCCGAACTTCTCCGGGCAGCATCAGAAAGCCATCCACGTTGAGTGGTTGGTCGTATTGGGTGATCTGATAGGCCTTGGCAAGATCGGGGTAGAAATAGTTTTTACGATGAAACGTAGATGGCTGAACCGTGCAATTGAGTGCCAATCCGAGTCGCATCGCCAACTCGACCGCGTGGCGATTGAGCACCGGCAAGGCACCTGGCAAACCAAGTGTCACTGGGTCAATGTTTGTATTCGGATCATCGCCGAAACGATTCGGGCTGGCAGAAAACAACTTCGTCTTGGTGTCCAACTCAACATGTACTTCTAGGCCAATCACCATTTCCCAGCCATTTGGCAAGGCTGTCGAATGTGTCGGGGCCGAAGATGCGTTACTCATAGGGCGCGCTCAAGTTCTGCAGCCACGCGAAACATCGATTGTTCGCCGAGGGCGGGTGCAAGTACTTGCACGCCCACCGGTAAGCCATGTGCGCCACTACCAAACGGCACGCTCATGGCCGCATCACCCGCCAAGTTGGACGGAATCGTAAAAACGTCACAGAGATACATCGTCAACGGATCGTTGGACTTGGATCCGATCGGGAATGCCACTGTCGGCGAAGTTGGGGTGAGAATGACATCGCATCTGGCGTACGCCCTGGCAAAGTCATCGGCGATGACTCGACGAACCTTGAGGGCCTTGCCGTAATACGCGTCGTAGTAGCCGGCTGAAAGTGCATACGTGCCGAGCATGATCCGGCGCTTTACCTCGTCGCCGAAACCTGCCGCCCGCGTGGCACCGTACATCGCATTCACATCCGGGGCGTCCACGCGCAATCCGTAACGAACACCGTCATAACGAGCCAAGTTGCTGCTCGCCTCTGCCGGTGCAATGAGGTAATAGGCGGTGAGACCAAACGAGAGCGACGGCAATGTGACATCGACAATGGTGGCCCCTGCTGCTTTGAGGGCATCGAATGCGACATCCAACCGGGTCAGGACCTCGGGCTCAGAACCCTCGGGCAAGTCAATGATCCGGCCGATACGCATGCCCTTGACGCCCTCGTTCAACACACTTTGCAACGACGGTGATGGTTGAGGGATGGATGTGGAATCCAACGGATCATGTCCGGCAATGACTTCAAGTAACAGCGCAGCGTCAGCAACACTGCGTGAAAACGGTCCGATCTGATCGAGACTGCTGGCAAAGGCAACGAGACCGTAGCGACTGACGAGTCCATAGGTGGGCTTGACGCCCACTACTCCACACAGGGCGGCAGGTTGGCGAATGCTTCCACCGGTGTCGCTTCCGAAACTTGCCGCGGCAAACCCGGCGACCACGGCGGCAGCGCTGCCTCCACTTGATCCACCCGGTACTCGCGACCTGTCGAGCGGATTACGAGTCGGTCCAAACGCCGAGTTTTCGGTGCTGGAACCCATCGCAAACTCATCCAAATTTGTCTTGCCGATGATCACCGCTCCTGCCTGTTGCAATCGAGTGACCACCGTTGCGTCATAGGGTGGTTTCCATCCGGCAAGAATTCTTGACGAACATGTGGTTGGCACCCCGCGGGTGCACATGTTGTCTTTCAAGGCGATTGGTACACCGGCCAGTGGCCCGCAATCTTTGCCCGCGGCAATATCCGTATCGATGCGTGCGGCCGTCGTCCGCGCACTCTCAACCGTTACCACGTTAAAGGCGTGAATGTCGTGCTCTCGTTGTTCAATGCGTTCCAGATGAGCCTCAAGTACTGCACTGGCCGTGGTCGCTCCACTGCGGATGTCGGCAGCAAGTTCAATCACCGTCGGGAGCACAGGTGTTGCCATCTGGTTCACCATCTGGTTAGACATCGAAACCAATGGTGGGTGGCACACGAAATCGGCCATCTTGGGCGGCCGGAGCATTGTCCAAAACTTCTTGGTGATTAAGCCCGGGGACAACGACATCGTCACGGAAAATATTCTTCAGCGGGTGCGGTTGGGTCATCGGAATGACATTGGCCAAATCAAGTTTGTCAATATCGCGAAAATGCTCCAGCATGTCGGCAAGTTGAGTGGTGGTTCGGGCGAGTTCTTCCGTGGTGAGATCTAGTCGGGCCAAGCGCGCCACTTTGGCCACAACTTCGGGTGTGATCTTGATCGATGGATCGCTGGCCACGACGTTATTCCGGTGACTCTTGAAGATTTTGCACGCTCGCTTCGGGAACTCCACGCATTAGTGCAATCATTGCCACCGAAATGCCAAACACCGCAAGCGATACCCACTGATTGAGCCGCCATCCACCAATGTGATGCGCCGGATCGATCCGCAACCCCTCAATAAAGAATCGATACGCGGTGTAACCGGCGGTATAGAAAAAGAACAGTCTTCCCGGTCGCATCACGACTCGTCGATCTAGTACAAGTAGCGCAATGCACAGCAGCGCACTGGCCACCGACTCGTAGAGAAAGGTGGGATGAAAGGTCGTTCCTGCTGGATATCCGGCGGCAATCGCATTTGCATCAGAGACACGCAATGCCCACGGCAATGTTGTTGGTCTGCCGAACAGTTCTTGGTTGAACCAATTTCCCCAGCGCCCAATGCTCTGTGCCAGCGCCAGCGCCGGTGCGACACATGTGATGAGCACTCCAATCGGTAATCCCCGACGCTTGGCGACCAAAATACCAACGGGTATTCCCAGGGCGATGCCGCCCCAAATACCGAGACCGCCCTGCCACACCTTAACTATCCCGATCAGATCACCGCTGAAACGCGACCAGTCGGTAACGACGTGATACAAACGTGCGCCAATGATGCCGACCGGAACGGCCCACATGGCAATTGCACTGACATCGTCGCGAGTCGCAACACCACGAGCCTCAACCCGCCGACTCCACAGCCACATTGCGGCGATGACGCCAAGGGCGATCATCATCCCATAGGCGTTGAGCTTCAGTGGTCCAAGATGAAGTGAACCTGAACTTGGGCTTGGAATACTGGCGAGAAAACTCATGATCCGGTGACTCGACGAACGAAGGCAACCGACGTATCGAAAACAATTTGCCTGTCGTAGTCCTGGGTCGCCACGTGGTAACTGCGCTCAAGCATTACTCGCTCAACTGTTCCGCCGTAGTGCTCGACCAGATAGTCGCTCTGCTTTGGATCAACCACGTGATCATTCACCGAATTCAGCAATAGCATCGGCATCTTGATAGATGAGTACTGATTGGCCACAACGCTGACACCGTCGATCAACAACGAGTGCAACGCGGACACTGGGGTCGCGTCATAGGAGATTTCTTTTGTCGACGGGTCGGCAATGTCACTGCCGATGGCCGGAATCGTCTCCACACCATCCTTGATCAGCGAATCAATGCCGGCCATTACTTCATCGGATAACGGTTGCGCCGCCGGGTTGATGCACACGATCCCGACAAGTTCCGGATGGTGTGCAGCAAGCCACAACGTCAGCGCGCCGCCCATGGACAAACCAATTACGACAACCTGGTCGCAGCGTTGTCGCAGTGTTTGATACGCCGCTTCGGCGTCGGCCGACCAATCGCTCCATCTGGTGGGCAACATGTCGGCAACTGCCGTGCCATGACCCTTGAGTTGCGGGAGTTCGACATGGAACCCAGCGGCTGCACATGCCTCGGCTAGGCCCCGCATCGATCCTGGGCTGCCTGTGAAGCCGTGAACAACGAGTACACCCAAGGTACCCGTGCCGATATAGGACCATGGTTCCGCGCCCACAAGTGTTGCTGCCGTCATGCCGTATGCCTCTTTTTGGAATCAATATGTACCGTCGTGGATTCTGTATCGAGTGTAGGTGGTTGACTTGATGAGGTGACCATTGCCAAGCGTCGAATTGATTCGTCAGCAATTACTGCCCTTGCGCCAGTGGTTGCGCTTTTCCCAGTTTGGCTAATTTCCACAGCGATTTTTTGGCTCCCCTTCGCACTACTAGGCGGTGTGAGTTATCCGCTGTTTGCCAGTTCACTGTTGTTGCTTGGGGTTGTGTTGTTTTCACGACCGGTCCAACGACTCTTCTTTGCTCGCTTGCTTGGCGCCCGATCACCGACCCAGGCCGAACTCTTTGAATTGGATCCAGCTTGGGGAAGTGTCGCCCAGGCCAATCACTTCCCGCCCAATCGTTTCGTTCTCGCTGTTGCCGATGGCGATGACATCAATGCATTTGCCTGTGGTGGGCACCTCCTGGTGGTTTCGTCGTATGCGATTGACAACCTCGACGCCGACGAACTCGCGGGGGTCTTGGCCCACGAACTCAGCCATCACCTCGGCGGACATACCGTTGCACTGACGGTTGCACAATGGATGAGTCTTCCGGTAATCGCATTGGCCCGAGTTGGTTTTTCGCTCCAGCGTGTGGCTCAAGCCGCTGCCAATATGTTCGCCGACCGATACCCGAATCGGAGTGTGCGCGTCATCGGTCGAGTCGTCACCACATTCCTCAGTGGTATTGCGTGGATCTTTCTGGCCGGTTTGATGTTCGCGCAATCGTGGGGCAATGTCGTTGGTCGAGCAGCCGAATACCGAGCCGATGCTCGAGCAGTGGAGATGGGGTTCGGTCGCCAACTCTTGAGTGCACTAAAGCGTGGCGTTAATTCTGGACATAGTGAAGTATTGCAGGGATGGAATGCCGTCGTGCTCGCATCACATCCGCCGGCACGCACGCGCATTGCACGTTTGGAAGCAATGATGCGTCGCGACGATTCGACTGGGAGCAACCGGCAACGGCGACGCCGATAGCGTTAGCGCAAATGAGCACGCAATCGACAACCGATCCGTTTCTTGCTGCAACTCAAGGTCGGCGTGTGCAGCACACCCCGGTGTGGTTCATGCGTCAGGCAGGCCGAAGTCTGCCCGAATACAGAGCCATACGTGGCCAAGGCAGCATCCTCGATGCGATCAAGCAACCGAGGCTCGCCGCCGACATCACATTGCAGCCGATTCGTAGATACGGAGTCGATGTCGCGGTGCTCTATAGCGACATCGTTGTACCGGCTCATGCAGTCGGTTTTGGAATCGATGTAACTCCTGGTACCGGGCCGGTCGCACAACAGCCGTTTCGTCGCAGCAGTGATATGGCGCGTCTGCGCCAACTGGAACCGGAGTTGGACACTCCTTACGTCATCGAAACCGTCCAATTACTTGCCGCCGAATTGAAAGTGCCGCTGTTGGCATTCGCCGGAGCCCCTTTTACCGTTGGTAGCTACCTCGTCGAAGGTCGACCAAGTCGCGATTATCTGCATACAAAGGCACTGATGACGAGCGACGCAACACTGTGGGATGCCTTAATGCGGCGCCTTGCAGAACACGCAGTTGCTTCTGTTCGTAGTCAACTCGATGCCGGTGCGAGTGCATTCCAATTATTCGATTCATGGGCAGGAGCGCTCACCGTTGATGAATACCGCAATCATGTACTCGAATACTCGCAGTATGTTTTCGACGAGTTACGCACGTCGCACCCAGACGCACCTGGCATTCATTTCGGAGTTGGATGCGATCACTTGTTGGAAGCCATGTACGCGGCCGGACCTAGCGTGATTGGTCTGGACTGGCGAAGTTCAATTGCCGATGTACGTACGCGACTCGGCGCCAACACGATCGTGCAGGGCAACCTGAACCCTGAACTCGTACTCGGCACGGTGGATCAGGCGCTCCGTGGTGCAGATGCCGTACTTGCCGATAATGCTGGCCACCCAGGACACATCTTCAATCTCGGACACGGGGTTCAACCCTCGACCAACCCCGATGTGCTCGCCGCAGTGGTGCGATACGTGCACGAACAGACGGTCACGACATGAACGGCAGGTCAACTATTGATTCGACGGAGAAGACTGCGGTGCTGCTGATGTCCTATGGAACTCCACGTTGCAGCGAGGAGATTCTGCCCTACTACACCCATATTCGTCGCGGTCGAGTGCCATCCGACGAACAACTTGCTGACTTGGTTGCTCGGTACGACGCCATCGGTGGCGTGTCGCCACTCGCGGCTCGTACCGGGGCACAACGAGATGCACTTGTACGTGCATTGGAAACAATTGCTCCCGGCAAATTTCATGTTCAACTCGGGTTCAAGCACACCCACCCGATGATCGAAGAAACCGTGGCCGATCTGGCCGAACATGGGTTCACCCAGATCATCGCGCTGGTGCTTGCACCACACTTCTCCTCATATTCGGTCGGACAATATATTTCCCGCGCCACCGAGGCCGCAACGCCACATGGCATGACAGTTATAGGAATCGAAAGTTGGGCCGCTGAGCCTGCGTTGATAAGTTTCATCGCCAGTGACGTGCGCAGCAAGTTGTCTGCCTTATCAACTACGTCAGCGCACACACATGTGCTCTTCACGGCCCACTCACTTCCTCAACGCATCATCGATAACGGTGACCCGTACCCGACCGAGCTGCGTTCAACTGCTCTTGCGGTTGCCGGTCAACTCGGCCTCAGCGAAGGTTCACAATGGACAATCGCATGGCAATCCGCGGGTCGGACTCCCGAGCCATGGATTGGACCCGACATTTTGACGGTGATCGATGAACTTGCCGACACAGACGACTGTGACGGCATCGTTGTCAGTGCGTGCGGATTTGTCGCCGATCACCTTGAAGTGGTGTACGACATAGATATCGAAGCCCGCCAGCGTGCCGAGCAACTTGGTCTTTCCTTTGCCCGTACCAAGTGCGTCAACGATGATCCAATGGTGATGTCGGCACTTGCCCACCTAGTTATCGCCGCCCTGGCTAAGTAGAACGGCCCATCATCGTGACTGAGACATCGACGCGGACGAACGAACAACGAGTGATCGTAGTTGGTGGCGGTATTTCTGGTCTCGCCACCGCATACACCCTTGGCCAACAACAGCCTGCACCCCATGTCACCGTATTGGAATCTTTACCTCGATTTGGCGGATGCATTAGTGCAAGTCCATTTGCCGGTCTGCGATCGGTGGATGAATCAGCCGACGCATTTCTGATCCGGTCACCAGCGGCTCTGGAATTAGCCCGCGAAGTAAACCTGGGTAGCGAACTCGCCGAGCCAGCGACGGGTCACGCCTATATTTGGCACCGTCGCCTCCACGACATCCCAGTGCCAACAATGCTTGGCATTCCAGCAAATAGATCAGCAGTTATGAATACACGACTGCTTACCACGCGGGGCAAACTTCGTGCTTCGATCGAACCGTTGATCCCCCGTCGCCAGATCCGACTTCCGGCACCTGATGCTCGCGACTGTCTCGGATCACTCATTCGCTCGCGGTTCGGCAACGAAGTTCTGGAACGCATTGTTGACCCACTTGTCGGCAGTATCTACGCCACCGATACCGACCACTTCAGTCTTGATGGGATGCCCCAGATTGCGGACTTGGCTCGACGTAATGGCAGTCTGATGCGAGCGACCAATGATGTCTTGAGTTCCAGAGTGGCTGGCGGGGCCGTGTTCGCCGCACCGCTGCGTGGAATGTCGTCGTTGATCGACGCGCTTGTGGCTGCGATTCAACAACACGGAACCGACATTCGTCTCTCTAGTCCGGTGATGAGCATCGAACAGCCGTCGCGCGGCACATTCGTGGTGCACACACCCGAAGAATCGTTTACCGTTGACGCGGTGGTGTTGGCCACACCGGCACGCCACACTGCATCCCTGATTGGTCCATTAGATGGCGAAGTTGCGGAACTCCTTGCTACAGCAGAACATGCCTCGGTGGTGATGGTGGGCCTTGCCATTTCACGAGACCAATGGCCGACTCACCTCACCGGCAGTGGCTACCTCGTGCCCAAGCCAGTGCAGCGCGCGGTGACCGCAGTGTCGTTCGGTTCAAACAAATGGAAGCATTGGAATCCGCATGACGGTTCAATGATTCTTCGCGTCTCGCTTGGGCGTGACGGTGCACCGATGCATCATCACGATGACGACTCACTTATCGCTATGGCATTAGACGATCTGAATCTTCATCTCGGTCGCCGGTTCACACCACATGCGATACGACTCACTCGTTGGGTCGAAGCATTCCCCCAATATCGGCCCGGTCATACCAAGAGAATCGATCGCCTCGATGCCGCGCTGGCGGCTTCCTCGCCTGGACTCTTTCTCACTGGGGCCAGCTATCGAGGCATCGGTATTCCGGCCTGCGTTCAGCAGGCACGCGTTGCGGCCAGACGCGTAGTAGACAAACTCAACACGTGAGCGCAATCGCGATGCCGTCGCGCCTGGCCCGGGCACTTGGTGCCGGTGTGCTCGTGGCGTTAAGTCTTCCGCCGTGGGGATGGTGGCCACTGGCATTTTTAGGTGTCGCCCAGTTTGTTGCTCTTGGTAGGGGTATCGGTTCTCGCCCATTTGGCCACTTTGTCGTCGGCACTGTGTTTGCCATTGGATGGTTGGCTCCCGGTATGGCCTGGATGTGGTTTCTCACCGCTCCGGGTTACGTCGTTGCCGTCGTGCTGTACGCAACACTGCATGGATTGGCGGCATGTGTTAGTTCGCTCACGCCACGCCGTGTCTACGTTGGGCCGCTCCTCCACACTCTGGCCGAAGCATTGCGATTTTCATTCCCCTTCGGTGGCGTTCCACTTGCCAGTCTCGCCATCGGTCAAGCGGATTCACCAGTTGCGACGTTGGCACGCCTCGGCGGGCCTCTGCTGCTGACATGGTTTGTGTTTCAAATTGGTTTTCTGCTTCATCGGCCATTGATCCGTCATCTAGTGGTCGCACTGGCGATAACGCTTGGTTTGGTATTTACTGCGGCACTGGCACCCAATGGTTCGGATCGCGGGATAACGCTCAAAATAGCCGCCGTCCAAGGCGGCGGACCGCAGGGCACTCACGGAATCGACACTAATTTCCGAGATGTCATCGAGCGACATCTCGCCGCCACGCGGTCGATCTCACCCAGCGACAAGGTAGACGTGGTGATCTGGCCCGAGAATGTCATCGATGTTGCGAAGTTTTCAAGCAGCATCGAACTCCAGGAGATTACCGCCGAAGCGCAACGACTCAACGCACCATTCGTTGTTGGGATTACCGAAGACTTCAATGCGCGGAATTTCATCAATGCTCAAGTAGTGGTGCAAACCGATGGATCGATCACCGATCGCTATGACAAGGTGAGACGCGTTCCATTCGGCGAGTACATGCCGTTTCGTAGTGTCCTGAAGAAAGTTGGTGCGCCCGTTCATCTCGTGCCACGTGATGCGCTCGCGGGTACCGGTGTCGCGACCCTTGATGTTGCTGGAGTTCGATTCAGCATCGTCGTTTCGTGGGAAGACTTTTTTGCCGGACGAGTTCGCGAAGGCGTCCAGCACGGCGGACAAATCATTATCAATCCAACCAACGGCGCAAGTTACACCGGCACAATTCTGCAGTCACAACAGATTGCCGCATCACGACTGCGGGCGATCGAAAACGGGCGATGGCTGGTGCAGGTAGCAACAACTGGGTTTTCTGGAGTACTCAGTCCGGATGGTGCGCTGCATCAACGCACGGCAGTCAGCGAGCAACGCGTGATCTTCTACGATGTTCCACTGCGTGCCGGATCCACACCATATTCAATACTCGGTGATGGACCGTTCATCTTATTGATGCTGGCACTGGCCGTCGGATTTTTTCTCGTTGACAGGCGAACCAAAGAAGGCTTGGTTACCCGAAGGTAGAGTGACATGCCTATGACTGTGCCAGTTGACACCAATGATCCGCTGCGCATTGCCTATCTCACCTATCGAGGCAAGCCGCATGTGGGTGGTCAAGGCGTCTACTCACGCCACTTAACTAAGGCTCTCGTCGACCTGGGTCATCACGTCGAGGTATTCGGCGGCCAGCCGTACCCAATTCTTGATCCACGGATCGTGATGCATGAATTGCCAAGTCTCGACATTTTCAATGATCAGCATCCTGGCCGTTTTCCCGCCTACTGGGAACTCAACAACTGGCCAAATGTCGTGGAAACCGCACAACTCCTCAAGGGGACCTTTGGCGAACCATTGGCATTCAGTATTCGTGCCTACCGCGCCCTTCGCTCGCGTGTTGCCGATTTTGACATCGTTCACGACAACCAGTGTTTAGGCACCGGCATTCTGAAAATTGAAAAGTTAATTCCGACGGTTGTAACGCTTCACCATCCGATCACTAAAGACCGCAAACTTGAAATAGAACATGCAGAAAACTTCTGGAAGAGTCGCGGAATCGGACGTTGGTACTCATTCGTCAAGATGCAAGGCAAGGTCGCTAGCAAAATGCCGCGTATCGTTGTGGTCAGCGAGAACTCAATTCAGGATATTCACACCGATATGGGAGTTGCACTTGATCGGATGCGGCTCGTCCCGGTCGGGGTCGACCCCGAATTGTTCACGCCTCTGCCACACATTGCGCGCAAGCCAAGTCATCTCATCACTACGGCATCGGCTGATGTGGCGCTGAAAGGCCTGTCATATTTGCTTGAGGCAGTTGCCAAACTGCGTACTGAACGCGACGTGCATCTGACAATCATCGGCAAGGCACGCAAGGGTGCCAGTGCCGAACTTATTGGTTCACTTGGCCTACAAGATTGCATCAGTTTCGTTTCCGGAGTTTCCGATCAACGAATCGTCGAGCTGTACGCCGAAAGCGAACTCGCGGTGGTGCCAAGTCTCTATGAGGGTTTCAGTCTCCCCGCGATCGAAGCGATGTCAACCGCAATCTGCCTGGTCGCCACAACCGGCGGCGCCTTACCAGAAGTCACCGGGAGTGATAACGAGACAGTTCTTTCCTGCCCACCCGGTGATGCAGACGGTCTGGCCTCGGCAATTCGTCGCGGTCTTGATGACCCGGCACTGCGCCAACGCATTGGAGATGCCGGACGCAAACGAGTTGTGGAGCGATGGAGTTGGCGTCATTGTGCAGCCCTGACCGTTGAGCAGTATCGGGAGGTTCTGGCGATGCCACATAACCACAACAAACATTCTCGCCCAAGGAATGATTAGCCCAATGCTCACCGTCAAATTCGATCGCTTGCCAATTGGTCCTGACACACTGTTTCTGGACGCTGGCGCAGGGTTTGGTCGTCACGCCTTTGAAGCAGCCAGGCGAGGCGCGCGAGTTGTGGCCCTGGACTTTGCCACCGACGAAGTTGCCGCGACTCGGGCCACCTTTGCGGCAATGGCTCAGGCCGGTGAAATCAACCCTGACCGGCTTGCCGGTGTGATTCGCGGAGATGCCACATGTCTCCCTTTTCGCGATTCGTCATTTGGCTGCATCGTCACTTCAGAAGTGCTCGAGCATATTGATGACGATGTTCGAGCCCTCAGCGAATTGTCACGGATCCTGCGACCTGGCGGAACCCTGGTCGCAACGGTTCCGTCATGGTTTCCTGAAAAAATCAACTGGATGCTCTCCGCCGAATACCACGCACCATTCGTACAAGGTGGGCACGTACGCATCTACAGCGCCTCCGATTTGAAATCCAAAATGTGTGCCGCCGGTCTTGCACTTGGCGATACTCATCGCGCTCACGGATTGCATTCCCCTTACTGGTGGTTGCGTTGTGCCGTCGGCCCGGGGCGCCAAGATCATCGGCTCGTCAATGCGTACAAGAAATTCTTGGAATGGGACATCGTCGCGGCACCACGGATCACGCGTGTTCTGGACAAAGCGATAAGTCCAGTCCTCGGTAAAAGTTATGTGGTGTATTCGCAGAAACCATTTGCCGTCGCAGCGATGGACAACTGAGATGTTGGAGATCCAGTTCGATCAACTCGACGGTATTATCTCGCATGATGAGCTGATGCAAACAGCGCTTTCAATTGCGTCGCTGCAGCTATCAAACGGAATGATTCCGTGGTTTAGGGATGGTCACTGTGACCCGTGGAATCACGTCGAAACCGCAATGGCCCTGGACATCATGGGTTTGCACGACAATGCCCGTAGGGCCTATCAATGGTTGGTCGACCAACAACGCAGCGACGGAAGTTGGTTCAACTACTACCTGCCCAATGGATCGATCGAAGATTACAAACTTGACACCAACGTGTGCGCCTACGTCGGTGCGGGAATTTGGCACCACTGGCTGACGAACAATGACACGGCATTCGTCGACCATATGTGGCCGACCGTGAAGCGCGCCATCAACTGGGTGCTAAACATGCGCCGCCAAGACGGCACGATCCTGTGGGCTCGGGAAGTTGAGAGCGCGCCATGGGACTATGCCCTCCTCACCGGGTCATCCTCCATTCGTCATGCACTGCAATGCGCAGCCAACCTCGGCGCACTACTCGGCGACCCGCAACCGGAGTGGCGCGCGGCAGCCGATGCCATCGACAACATCATTTGCACCGATCTGGGTGCCTTTGAGCCAAAACACCGCTGGGCGATGGACTGGTATTACCCCGTACTTACTGGTGCGCTAACGGGTGTCGAGGCCAAGGATCGTCTCGCCGGGCAATGGGATGAGTTCGTGATTGACGGTCGAGGAGTTCGTTGCGTCAGCGACGAGCAATGGGTAACTGCTGCCGAAACCGCCGAATGCGCGGTTGCTCACGTGGCAGTTGGTGACATTGACACCGCCCAAGAACTGCTCTCCTGGACGCAGGCTCATCGCCATGCCGATGGGTCGTATTACACCGGAATCGTCTACCCAAATCGAATCATTTTCCCCGCCGATGAGCGAAGCGCCTACACCGGAGCTGCCGTCATTATCGCCGCTGACGCAATTGCCGGATCAACAGCGACAAGCCATATCTTTCGGACTCCGGAAGTTATCGACTAACTCGTTTCAGAACGCGCAACGAACCGGTTGCCGCCACCTCGACAAATGCGCCGCTGCTGATGGCCGGCACATAAATCTGTTCATAGGGTGCCTGTCCGCCTTGATCTGGGTCACTGAACACATCGTGAATCGCCAATGTTCCGCCCACCACCACGTGTGGTGTCCAGGCCTCATAATCGCCACTCGCGACGTCGGCTCCGTGACCGCCATCGATAAACAAAAATTCAATGGGCATTAACCATGTTGATGCGATTGAAGATGAATCCCCAACAATGGCGCACACCACATCGTTGAGACCGCAGTTGGTGATCGTGCGTTGAAAATATGGAAGCGTGTTGATGCGTTTGGTCGTGTCGTCGATAAGTGTTGGGTCGTGCCACTCCCAGCCCACTTGATTTTCCTCCGAGCCACCGTGATGATCAATCGCATAGAGTGTCGTCGCCGATAGCCGCGCGGCTGCGCCCAACCACACGGTGGATCGCCCGCAATAGGAACCGATTTCCACAAATACATGACCGGATGGCGCGGACCCGCCGGCACACGCTGCTGCAAATAGCGCATCGCCTTCGTCGGCAGGCATGAATCCTTTGGTGGCAAGGGCGATGGCCCGAAGACTTGGATCAAGACCCACGAACAACCCGTTACTGGGGAATCGGTAACAGTGCATTTACCCGTGCCACTTGCCCAAGCCATCGGGCGCTTGGCTTGGGTACGCGTTGTTGCGTTGTTCGATCTACGCCGATGATGCCAAAGGTTGGTTTGTATCCGAATATCCATTCAAAATTGTCGAGCAGACTCCAATAGGTGTAACCACGCACATCGACGCCATCGGCCAGACAACGCAGGACCCCCTCAAGGGCACCATGTACGTACTCGATTCGCTCCGTATCTTGCGCAGTGGCAATTCCGTTTTCGGTAACGAGTATCGGAACATGATCGGTGTGCTCCCATGCTCGACGAATGCAAACTTCCAGCGATTCGGGGCAAAACTCATAACCCATCATCGTTACTCTGGCATCGGCGGAAGGTGTGACGCGTCCGAGGGCATTGAAATACTGCCGCGTGTAGGTCTGAACACCAAAAAAATCGTCACCGCGAGCCGCTTCCAGAAATGGATCCTCAAGCCCGGCCCAGGCTGAATCTCGTTTTGCTTCAGCCTGATGGCGTTCGTGTTCCGGGGCATCGATGAGAAACTCTTCCATCGCCAGTGTGATACCGAGTGGCGCCGAGGAAACACTTTTTACTGCTTGGCGCGCTTTGTGGTGTGCCGTAACGAATACCGCGTTGCACTTGGCACGCGACCCGCGGTCAGTTTTTCCTGGAGGAAATGCTCCGAGCAGATGCCCAATTGTGGAGACCATGTTGGGTTCATTGATGGTGCACCATCGTCCAACATCACTTCCCAAATGTTTAGCCACGCGTTCGCAATATCGGGCGAACAAATCGGCAGTGACAACGTTGAGCCACCCGCCTGACTCGACTACCCAGCGCGGTGTCGTAAAGTGATGCAACGTCACCACCGGCGTTACGCCATGCTCACAGCAAGACTCGACCATCCGTCGGTAGTGATCGAGCGCATTGACTGAAAATTCTCCTTCTTCCGGTTCAACTCGGCTCCACTCAATGCTGAATCGGTAATTGTCGAATCCAAGCGATGCCAGCATGGCGATGTCTTGTGGATATCGATGAAAGTGATCGCAGGCGTCACCACTCGGCTCCAGGCATGTTGACCCTGACCTGTGCTCCCATTCCCACCAGTCGTTGTTCCAGTTGCCACCTTCAACTTGATGGGCTGCAGTAGCGGTACCCCAAGTGAACCCATTGGGAAACGACGACGCTGGCTTGGCGAATTTGGGCGTTGTCACGGAAAATTATCGTAGCGCACGCCTTGCACTGAACATTTACTGGCAACATGGAATCATGGTTCCAACACCAGCATCTCCATCGGCATCACAATCGGCAACTGCACTTGACGACCTCATCAGTCTGCTGGATCTTGAACCAATCGAAATGAACATCTTTCGGGGGCAATCACCCGATGAGAATCGCCAGCGTGTGTTCGGTGGTCAAGTTGCCGGTCAAGCCTTGGTCGCGGCGTCACGCACAATCGATGAACCGGGTCGGCACGTTCACTCGTTGCACGCCTATTTTTTGCGGCCAGGCGACCCAGGAGTACCAATTCTTTACGAAGTTGACCGCATCCGGGATGGAAGAAGTTTCTCGACACGGCGAGTGGTGGCAATTCAACATGGCAAGGTGATCTTTAACCTGCAGGCAAGTTTTCAAAATCGAGAAGTCGGACTGGAGCATCAGATTGCAATGCCCTCAGGAATTGCGCAACCTGAGTCGCTTCCAGATTTCACCGCACGAATGGCTCCTCACAAAGAAAAACTCGGTGAGTGGTATGACCGGCCACGGCCTATCGACCTGCGCTACGTGGATAATGATCCATTTTCGCGCGGTGGAAACCGTCAACTTGGCCAACGCGTTTGGTTGCGAGCCGATGGATCGTTGCCCGATGACGAAGTCTTGCACGCCTGCATCGTCACCTATGCAAGTGACATGACCCTGCTTGATACGGCACTTCTACCGCACGGACTTTCCTGGTCGGATGGTGGTCTTCAAATGGCAAGCATCGATCATGCAATGTGGTTTCATCGACCGTTCCGAGCCGATGAGTGGATGCTCTATGACCAGTCCTCGATATCAACGTCAAATGCACGCGGCCTTGCGGGTGGCTCGATCTTTACTCGGCACGGCGATTTGGTAATCACCGTGGTGCAGGAGGGTTTGATTCGCGTCATTGACTGATCAGCAACGAAGTCGCTCAGCGCCGCGATTCCATAAACATCTCGCGAAGCGCACCAAAATTTTCGACGCAATGACCAGCCCCAAGCACAACCGCCTCCAGCGGTTGATCTGACATATTGACCGGCACTTGGGTATCGCGTTCAATGCGTTGCGCAAAACCGCGAAGCAGTGCACCACCGCCCACGAGATACATACCGCGAGAGAGAAAATCCTGAGATAGTTCAGGCGGAGCACTTGCGAGACATCGCACAACCGAGTCAATCATTTGTTTGACGACATCATCAATTGCGCCACGAATTTCCTGAGATGTGAGCACCACCGTCTTAGGTAGACCCGTCACAAGATCGCGCCCTCGCACTTCTGCATCACGGTCTTCCGGGGTCGCAATCGCGCTGCCAATGCTGATCTTGATTTCTTCGGCCGTTCGTTCTCCGATGGCCAGACCATGTTCTTTCCGGACGTGGGTCTGAATAGCCGCATCAATATCAAAACTTCCGACACGAATGGCTTCCAGGGCAACGATTCCGCCAAGACTGATGACCGCGGTTTCCGTGGTACCCCCACCAATATCGATAACCATGTTGCCAACCGGTTCGTTAATCGCCAGGTCAGCACCAATTGCAGCTGCCATCGGTTGTTCCAGGAGTTGGGCATCGGCGGCTCCGGCTCGACGTGTTGCATCGGTTACTGCGCGACGCTCTACCTCGGTGATCGCCGACGGTACACAGATGAGCACTTTCGGTCGCGAGAATCGTGATACACCGGCACGCTGCAGCAACAAACGGATCATCTTTTCGGTGATCTCGAAGTCGGTGATGGCCCCGCCTCTCAGTGGACGCACTGCCACGATATAGCCCGGTGTCCGACCGATCATTTCCCACGCTTCCTGACCGGTCGCGAGCACCTCGCCGGTGCGTCGATTCATTGCAATCACCGATGGCTCATTGATCACAATTCCGCGGCCTTGCATATACACCAAGGTGTTGGCGGTGCCGAGATCGATTGCTAGGTCACGAGCCATGACGGTCTACTTCCGCCGCTGACGTTGTTGGGCATCCAGTAGTTGCTGACGCAAATGCGCTCGAGAATCATCGGACAATGCATCGAGGTGGCGATTAAACGAGACCATCCCATTGTTGTTGCTGGCCTGACGGGAATCGCGAACGACAATGATTGCCAGAGTTACTCCAGATACCACTGAAACCATGGCAAACAATACCGAAAAACTCGACAGCGCAGTAACTATTCCAGTCACGGCTGCCAACCTTTATGCTCCATCACCTGAACATCTTTGAGATTCGCAATTTTTTGTCCACCGGTACCCCAATCGTGGCCGGTCGCCCACTTTTCGCGCTTCCAGATCGGTACCGTAGCTTTCAGCGCGTCAATTCCAAATCGCGCCGCAGCAAATGCTTCGGGTCGATGCGGAGCAGATACGACGACCAGAACTGATGATTCGCCCAAGTGAAGTGTGCCAAGTCGGTGAATGAGTGCGATTCTTCCGAGTAATGGCCAACGCTGGCGCATTTCTGCCGTGATCTCAGCGAATTTCCCCAGCACTTCGGTGTCGTAGGCCTCGTAGTCCAGCGACGTCACGCCGTCTCGGCCATCGGCATGGTCGCGAACAGTTCCAGAAAATATCACGACCGCCCCGCACCGAGGCATAACAGCCCAGTCATAGGTCGAACCAAGTTCCAATTGGGCTTCGGTCAACACGAGCCACGTATCGCCATCGTCGATTTTCAGCGCGTGACTCATCGTCGTCAGCGTACCTGAGGTGGGCGACACCCATAGAAAACAATGGATGAGTAATCTCCATCCTGTGACTAGTGATCTGCCACCAATGTCACCAGACGACTTCGACGGTGACCGGAACAACTTCACCGCGCCAATACCCCCTCATGAGCGCCACTGGAGGCACCCCAGCGAACTACGGGGTCAAGCAGAACCGCAGATAATTGCCCCACCCCTTCAACGCCAATTTCGACTTGTCGCCATTGGGTCGGCGTGTCTCAGCGTGGCGATCTCTCTCGCTCTGCTTGGTGTGGTCAGTCCCCGCCCACCTTCAGTCGATGTCGACGAGAATTCAGCGTCCATAACACCGAATACGGCTTTGCTGCAGATGCCCGTCGGGTCTACATCCGTCGGTGACCTGCGCAGTGTGATTCCACGAATAAGTGATTCATCGCAACCTGTCGTCGCGATGCGACAAACTGGATACTTTTTGACTTCGGCTGTTGACATGAAAATGAATTTGGTGACCAGCATTGTTGATGTTGACGGCAGAACCATCACGGCCCAAGTTGTGTCGATCGACAAGAAGTTTGGCATCGCTTGGTTGCGCCGACTGAACATTGATTCAACGTATGCCACCAAATCCCTGACGATTAGTCCGCCGACGACGGTGGTAGCAAAAATTGCCCATGGTGATGCGGTGTGGATCATCGATCGCGATGTCACCACTGCAATCATCGGGCTCTCGACCAAAAATATCGCGCTGACTAAGCACCTCTGGCCGATCGACTCGCCTCCGGGTTCGAAATTGGTCGGTCTGGCTGTCGATGATCAAGGACTTGCGATCGGATGGTGTGTGTACGTCAACGGCGCACAGTGGGTAATTCCAATGGCCATGCTTGAAGATTTTTTGCATCAAGTCGACATAGCATCGTCGTATGAGCGACGACCCTGACGAGAATGCCTTTGCTGGTCTGCCATTCTTTGGCGACATGATGAAGGCGATTTCTTCGCACGGTCCATTGCAGTGGGATGTCGCTCGTCAGGTGGCGATGACCACTGCCTTGGGAGGCAGCACTGCTGAACCGAATGTTGATCCGGCCGATCGAATCATCCTTGAATCACTCGCCCCCATCGCCGAGTTGCACGTGGAGTCCCACACCGGACTTTCAACTACTCCCACAGACCACACGCGCACGTTGCTGGTGGTGAACAGAACCACCTGGTGCCACCACACCCTTGAGGCCTACAAACCGCTTTTCACCACACTTGCCACCTCGCTCAGTGGTTCAGATGTGGTGACCACCGATTCCTTCGATCTCCCATCCGACGATTCGATGGCATCGATGATGGCCGGTCTGACGAAGATGATGGCCCCAGCAATGATGGGGATGTCGGTCGGCTCGATGGTCGGCACAATGTCCAAACATGCCTTCGGCCAGTACGACATTCCACTGCCGCGCGATCCTGCTCATCAGTTATTGCTGGTGCCATCGAACATCAATTCATTTGCCATTGATTGGACTTTACCAATTGATGATCTGCGGATGTGGGTGCTAATCCAAGAACTCACCGCGCACGCAGTACTCGGCGTTGAGCATGTGCGCGAGATCATTTCATCCACCGTCCGTCGATATGTCGCAGGATTCCGACCAAATCCGGCTGCAATGTTCGAACGCATGGCGGGTATCGAACTCACCGGTACCGATCCAATGGCAATGCTGCAAAAATTTCTTGGCGATCCTTCACTCATACTTGGCGCAGTGCGTTCCAAGGAACAGGAATTGCTCTCTCCGGTTCTTGACGCAATGGTTGCCGCAATCATCGGTTATATCGATCACAGTGTTGATGCAGTCGCGTCCCATATCCTCGGCGGCGGTTCCCAAATAGCCGAAGCGGTTCGCCGACGACGAGTCGAATCCTCGCCGAATGACGTATTTCTGGAACAATTGCTTGGTCTTCGCCTCACTCGTCAACAGCTGGAGCGAGGCCGAACGTTTGTTGACGGCGTAGTTGAGCGAGCCGGAAACGACGGTATCTCGCGACTGTTCAGTGCACCGGGCAACCTCCCGACTCCCAGTGAATTGGACGCGCCGGGCCTGTGGTTAGCGCGACTTGAAGTTCAATAATCTTGTACGCATCACGAAGTAGGTGCCACCCACCAACCCAATGACCCCCACAAGGGCAAAACCCAGTGCACCGGGGGGTGCAAAAACGACGGCGATGAGACCGCCAATAACCCAAGCCATTTGGTTGCGTGTTTCGAATTGGACGAAGGCTCGGGCCCGATTGGCATCCGGCGCACTGGCTTGGACGATTGCTTCGAACGACAACCGACCAAGTGCGGCGACCCCGTTGACGGTTGCTGATAGGACGATTCCTGCAGTAATTCCGCCGAAGTATGCAGTAACGACTCCGACCACAGCAATCGCAATGAGCGTCACGGCGAGCATCACCTGCTCGGGTACGCGACGTCGAAGAATCGGTGCAACACCGTTGGCCAGCATTGTCGTCAGCGATGCCAAACCGAGCGCCAGTGCGAACCACGCCGTTCCGGCGCGCTGATTACGCAACCAGAAGGCAAGGTGGAAAAACATGAAACCCACGGCACCGCGGAGCAGCATCATGGCGAAAGCCGCATACAACACCTGCGGTCGATGAAGTTCTTCAAGTTCTAGACGCCGAACCGGACCGCTGACGGTAGCCAGATGTCGGGGCAACCGCAATGCCATCACGGCCGCAACGACGAACAGAAGTGCGGCAACACTCAACGACACTTCAGATCCAACGAGGTGCATCAGCCCAGCCGGAATAACCGAAATGAAACTTACAACGCCAACAACGAGACCGAGTTTGCCATTGGCAGCCACCAGTTCAGCATCGCTGCGCACCAGTGTCGGTACCAGTGAAGAACGGGAAACGGCATAAGTCTTGGCCAACACCAGGGAAATAAACGCCAGCGGAAATAGCAGCAACGAATGAATACGGCCGACCATCAAGACCACGACGAGAGCACGAGCGATGCCGACACCAAATACGGTCAGCCTTCGTCCACCTGGAAGTCGATCAATGTAGGGTCCGACAAGTGGGGCAAGTATTGCAAAGGGTGCCAAACTCAGAGCAAGAAAGAGCAACACCTTGCTCCGTGCGGCATCGGGACTGATCGAGAGAAACAACGAATCGGCCAGCGAGACGGCGAGAAAAGTATCCGCCGCGGCCATATAGCCGTGGACGCGCGCCAGCCTCGTCAGCGGAGAGGCGGGGGACAACCCGAAGAAGAGACGTCGGTTTCTAATTAGACCATCTTCTCGTATTTGTAGCCGAGACCGCGGATGGTCACCACCCGTGTCGGGTTGAGCTGATCCGCCTCCACCTTGGCCCGTAAACGCTTGATGTGTACATCAAGCGTTTTCGTGTCGCCATAATAGTCATTGCCCCAAACCCGATCGATCAGAGTCTCACGAGTGAGCACTCGTCCGGCATTGACCATCAGCACGTAGAGCAATTCAAACTCTTTCAGCGGCATCTTCACCACATTGCCCCGTACCGTGACGACATGCTGGTCCGGGTTGATGGTCACATCACCCACCTGTACCGTTCCGGAACCGATATCTTGCTCGTCGCTCAAGGAAAGTGTGCTGCGTCGAAGTGCAGCCCGTATTCTGGCGGTTAATTCGCGCAGCCGATAGGGCTTGACAATGTAATCATCGGCGCCCACCTCAAGGCCAACGACGGTATCTATTTCGGCACCCTTTGCCGAAACCATAATAATTGGCACTTGGCTCTTCTTGCGTAATTCACGACATACATCGGTTCCCGACACTTTTGGCAACATCACATCCAACAGCACAATGTCGGGTTTCACAGCATCAAATGTGGCAAGCGCTTCTGCCCCGTCACGTGCCACTTCCACATTAAATCCCTCACGCCTCAAACCGATTACCAGTGCTTCGACGAACGATTCCTCATCCTCGACAACGAATACTGTCGGAAATTCTTTTTGCTTACTCATACTGGATTGTCCAGTCGCGGCAAGATAATTGTGAACGCGCTTCCCATCCCCTCTTCTGATACCAACTCAATTCGACCGCCGTGATTGGTTACGACGTGTCGCACGATTGACAATCCGAGTCCAGTACCGCCAGTTGCACGACTGCGGGCGCGGTCAACTCGGTAGAAACGTTCAAAAACCCGTTCGTGGTTCTTGGCTGCGATACCGATCCCCTGATCAGTCACTGACACTCGAACTTCGTCACCCACGACCTCGCTTCGAATTTGCAATGACGAATTTGCTTCGCTGTACTTGATTCCATTTTCGACAAGATTCAAGAACGCGGAGACCAACTGAATGCGGTCACCGTAAACGTAGACAGAAGGATTGTGCTCAATTACTAGATCGACCTGATGTCGCTTCGCCGAATTCTGGGAACGGGATACCACCGCGGTGATGACTTCGGCAATATTGACTGGTGACCAATTCATTGTGGCCCCGGATTCAATTCGCGAAAGATCCAACAGATCGTCAACAATTGCTGATAGTCGGTATGCCTCGGTAACGATGCTTTCCGCAAGTCGTTTCACGACCGCGGGATCAGTTTCTTCGATCATCGTGTCGCCAAGCGCAGCGATCCCGCCGACCGGCGTTTTGAGTTCATGACTGAGATTGGCCACAAAATCGGTCCGAACCGTATCGGTGAGAACTCTTTGAGTGACATCTTCAACGGTAGCCATTGCCCCACCGACATCAAGTGGCTGTACTCGGATCGCAAAATATCTTGTGGGGGGTCCCGCGATTTCAATAGTCTTTTGAATGGAATCAAGCTTGGTTGAGGTAGCCAAGAGATCTTCAACGGCGTTTTGCACGAGAATATCAATGTGACGAATACCGGTCATTGCCGCACCGGCCCGATTGTGCACCGGACGCCCACCATTTCGATCGGTAATAACGACTCCAATTGGCAAGGCATCAAAGGCAGGTCGCAATTGATCTGCTACTGGGTTACTTATTGTCTCCGGAACGCCCGTGAGTACCGCATCTTTGACCGCCGAATCACCAAACCTGCGACGAAACATCATGCCCACGGTGATTGTTGCGAGCACCCCGACGATGAACCAAACAGCGCCCGTCATTCGACAATTGCTATGGCGTTTCAGTTACCGAGATTGGGGGCTTGGCTTCGCCATTCTTGGCACGGAAACGCTCAGCGCCACGATGTTCCGGCATCCAACCCGTGAGTATGAATCGAGTTCGTTCGCCGACATTCACCGCATGGTCACCAATACGTTCATAGAAACGAGCAACGACTGCCATTTGAACGGCCACCTGCAGATCGATTTTCTGACGTGCATGGCTTTCAAAGATTTCCTGAATGAACTGTCGATGGAGACCGTCAAGAAATGAATCCATGTCATCAATCGCCGCGGCCTTGTGTACATCGTTGTTCTCAAATGCATCCATCGAAGCGATAAATAGTTGCTGAGCCTGCTCGCTCATTTTACTGATCAGACCGCGCAGGACGGGATCGAGATCATGACCATAAATTCGGCGCGCCGCCTTACAGATGTTGACCGCCAGGTCAGCAGAACGCTCAAGCTCGCCGACGATCTTGATAATTGACACCAGCTGTCGTAAATCTCCGGCAACAGGTGACTGCAGTGCTAACTGCTGAAAACACGCATCTTCAATATCGATTGTCCGAGCGTCAATCTCATCGTCGGCCTGCACCAGATAGTCGGCACCTTCAAGGTCGCCGTCAAGCAGAGCCGCGGTCGCCCTTGGTATTGCCTCGATCACCGATGCGCCAAGTCTCACCACTTTTTCGCGCAGAGAGTCAAGATCCTGATGAAATGATTTTCGTAGCTCTTCCACGCCAGCGAATTGTAGTCCCAATTGGTTACGGCGACCCTAACTCCGGATGACAAGTCGATGAACATGACCGGGATCGATGCTCCTATCGAACTTGTGTTGCCACCACCCATTCGTGCAACCGTTGTTGAGCATCGTTGGCAAATCCATCGGTGCCTCGGCGCTCCCAGGTATCGTCTGGCCTGAGGGCAAAGTGGACCACGGAATCGTCCAACAGGAATCCCAGCACCGTGTCCAACCACATCCGATGTTTTTCATGGGTAAGCGGCACCAAGGCTTCCACTCGACCGTCCAAATTACGCCCCATCAAATCTGCTGAGCCAATCAGATGAAGAGGTGATCCATCGAATAAGGCGTGCCCGAATCGGTAGATACGCGAATGCTCGAGATATCTCCCCAAAATCGAACGCACCCTAATGTTTTCCGATAGTCCTGGAACACCCGCACGAATACAGCAGATTCCTCGCACTACTAAATCAATTTGCACGCCAGCCTGACTTGCCGCATACAACGCATTGATAACACTGGGGTCAGAAATCGAGTTCAACTTGAGTGCAATTCGACCCTCGGTGCCGTACGAAATTTCCTTGTTGATGAGATCAAGAATTCGCGGTCGCAGTTGATGTGGAGCGACAAACAGCGATTGGTAGTTTGGCTCTTGCCCGTATCCAGTCAAGTAATTAAATAGTTCGGTGACATCAGAACCAATGGATTCTTCACACGTAAAGTACCCGATGTCTTCGTACAGGCGCGCCGTTACCGAGTTGTAGTTGCCAGTTCCAACATGCGCGTATCGTCGCATCCGATCAGGGTCGTTGCGCACGACGAGAATACATTTGGCATGTGTTTTCAAACCAACGATCCCGTAGGTGACATGCACTCCGGCATACTCGAGTTCCTTGGCCCATGAAACATTGCGGGCCTCGTCAAATCGGGCCTGCAGCTCGAGCACCACTGCAACCTGTTTACCTAGCTCGGAAGCCTTGATCAGGTGTCTAGCAATCGAGCTGTCGCCCGAGGTGCGATACAGCGTCATTTTGATCGACAGAACATTTGGATCAACTGCGGCTTGCTGAACAAACGCCTCAACAGACGATGAAAATGACTCGTGTGGGTGATGTACCAGAAGTTGGCGCTCACGAATGACACTGAATATTGATCGTCCGGACTCTTCGGCGGCGGTAAGTCGTCCAGCAGTGAGTGGTTTCCAAGTCCGATATCGAAGCTGCGGTTTATCCAGCGAAGCAAGTTGCGATAGCGCGCTCATGTCGATGATGCTGCGATGAAACGTCACGTCACTCTTGGCGAGTTCAAGTTCGTCGGTCATCAGATCCAATACATCTCGTGATATTTTCTCCGGCACTTCCAGCCGCACAGCACGGCCAAAACGACGTCGACGAAGTTCCATCTCAACAGCGGCAAGCAGGTCTTCGGCATCTTCATCGTCAAGCGACAAGTCGGCATTGCGAGTTACCCTGAATGTGAAGCACTGCTCAATTGTCATTCCTTGAAAGAGCCGTCCAAGATTGGCCGCCACCACGTCTTCAAGCATCACAAATCGTGAGCCGACTGGAAGTGGCATGAAGCGTGGAAACGTCTGCGGCAACTTCACGCGTGCAAAGCGGTGTTCGGTGGTTCGCGGATCACGCGCCACGACAGCAAGATTGAGGGCCAGATTGGAAATGTACGGAAATGGATGCGCCGGGTCAACTGCTAAAGGTGTGAGAACAGGGAATATCCGTGATTCAAACTCATTGACGAGGTGTTCACGATCAATCGAATTCAGGGAGTCCCATCCGACGATTTCAATTCCGTTGGTCGCCAACTCGGGCTTGAGAACATCGGTCCACAGCGATTCCTGACGGCCAATGAGATCAGTGACCATCACAGCGATGTCATCGAGTTGATCCTGCGGTGTGCGTCCATCGGGAGTACGTTCGACCACACCTGCTTCAACTTGATCCTTCAGCGCAGCGACGCGAATCTGAAAGAACTCATCTAGGTTTGAGCTGAAAATTGATGAGAACCGGCAACGTTCCAACAATGGAATGTCCGGATCGGCGACCAGTGATAGAACCCGCTCATTAAAATTGAGCCAACTCAGTTCACGATTGATGTATCGGGTGTCGATGCCGGAATCGTACAAATCATGACGAGGACGAAATACCGAAGAGACAAAATGTCGCAATAATGTCATCTGCAGTTTCCGTGCTGGAAATGTTCTATTTCAAGTCGCTGCATTTGGCATGACCTGTCGGAGCGGATGAAATTACTGGGCGGCGACTGGATACCCGAGTTCCCACTCGAGGCTGATCCGTTCGCGTTCGGCGTCGCGATTGACACGTTCTTGATTACGACGGAACTGAGGGTCATTGCGCGGCAACAACACAAGACGAGCAAGAACTCGAGCCCGGAATTCATTGAGAAGATTGGGGTCGCCGTAGTCGCTGTAGACCTCCCAATGCGGAGAAACAGAACCAAGGTAGACGATTCGGGCATGCCCCCGTGGTGGCTCAGCAACGGTCGAATCTGGCAATGATGATGGTGACGACATCTGTTCCTCCTGGTAGCCAATCAGGCTACCGCCGCAATATAGACCCCTATCGGTTACGCTGGTGTTCACCCCCATGGATACACCAACGAAGTGGATGGAGCAGGGAAACTGCCGAAATTTTGCGCCCGCTGTGTTCTTCCCCGCAGACGGAGCCGGTGTTGATCGTGCCCGCAAGGTGTGTGCAACGTGCCCTGTGGTGCAGACGTGTCTGGAGTACGCCCTGGTTGAGCATATTGACCATGGTGTGTGGGGTGGATGCTCAGAGCGCGAACGGCGTCGGATAGCCAAACGACGACGAGCAGTTGTGAAACTATGATCTAAACGTGGGGTCATCAGGTAGCGGCGAAACAATTGCCGCACTTGACACCATTGCTGCGCTCGACACCATTGCCGCGCTCGATATAGGAACAAATAGTTTTCACCTCGTAATCGCCAAGCCGGTCGAAGGTGGCTTTGAAGTTGTCACCCGCGAGAGGCAATCCGTGCGTATCGGACACGGCGGTGGTGAAATGAAACAACTTGATCCCGATGCAATTGATCGCGGGATCGCGTGTCTTGCCCGAATGCAAAAAGTCGCCGAGTCGCACAATGCCCATATTCGTGCCGTAGCGACCAGTGCAATTCGTGAAGCGAACAACCAGGCCGAGTTTGTGAAACGAGCTCGCAAGGAAGCAAAAATCGACATCGAAGTGATCTCCGGTGTCGAGGAAGCGCGACTCATCCACCTCGGTGCTCTCTACGCAATCGGCGACCACGAACACCCGATGCTGCTATGTGATATCGGTGGGGGTTCAACTGAAATAGTTCTCGCCAACGATGACGACATCTTGCTCTCCCGTAGTTTCAAACTTGGTGCGATTCGGCTCACCGACCGATTCTTTGCCTCGGCAATGCTCCACCCGAGCGCTGTGAGTAGTTGTCGGTCCTTCGTGCGCTCGACATTGACGATTCTCCAGGCCGAAATTGAGCAGTTTGGCTATGACATCGCCGTTGCTTCGTCGGGCACCGCTGAAACTGTTGCTCGACTCATCTGCGCACAATCGGGCAAATCGGTACCACAGACCTTCAACCGATTTGAATTCACACGAATAGAGATCGCCGAAATGGTACAACTGTTGGCCGACACTCCGACGGTGATCGAGCGACAACAGCGCTTCAATCTCGATCCGACACGCGCCGACATCATTTTGGCTGGCGCGATCATTCTGGAAGGCATCGCCGACATTTACGGTGTAGATACGTTCATGTTCAGCGACTGCGCGCTGCGCGAAGGCGTCCTCATCGACACCTTGCAACGCCAGGGACGTGGTCCCAAAACTGAAGTGCTTGATGCCGCCATGCGCAGCGTTCTCCTACTCGCGGATCGCTGTGATGATCGGCCTGAGCATGCCGAGAATGTGGCCCGCCTAGCAGGTCAACTTTTTGACGAACTTCACCAATTGCTCGTCATCGATCCGTCGAATCGTCGACTACTTGAAGCGGCCGCACTCTTGGCCAATGTTGGCGTAGTCATTTCGCACTCAAAGCATCACTTGCATTCGTATTACGTCATTCGCAATTCAGAACTTGTTGGCTTGAGTGATCGCGAAATTGAGTTGATTGCCCAAATTGCTAGGTACCACCGCAAGGGATCCCCAAAACTGGAACATCCTGAGTTTGCGGCACTCAGTGCCGACGATCAATACCTCGTGCGCGGACTCGCCGGAATACTTCGTATCGCCATCGGCCTGGACCGCACTCAGGACGGCCGAGTGAACAAGCTGACGATCACCAATTCTGACAGAGATCTTGAAATTGCAATAGGAACGATCACAGACACCGATTCAGACCTCAACGTATACGCCGCAAATGAACGTAGGGGCTTACTCAGCGAAGTGACCGGACTCCGCGTCAAGGTGGCGCCGGCCTAGCCGGCGTGACAATACGACTAAGTCGAGGTCGAGTCGGGCTTAGGAGTTTCTGGCTTCGGAGTTTCAGCGGTAGGTGTGACGGGCTTCCCGTCAGACACACCCTTTTTGAACTCCTGCTGTGCTTGACCAAGGTTGCGCGCAATTTTTGGTAATCGCGACCCAAATAGGGCGACAGCAATCACGATGACGACGATTCCTTCCCAGCCACTGAACATGCCAACAATGTAGCACTACAGGCACCAAATGCGATAAGCACTATGAGTGCTTGAATGTGTCGTCAATATCAGTGAGGGTAGGGACTTGGCCAAACTCTCGGCGTTAGCAGGCTCGCTAGGGATCGATCTGCTTGACCTGCACAGTGACGCCGACCATCACCGCAGTGTCTTTACGCTCTACGGCACTCAGTCGGCTCGGGTTCTTGCTCGCCAGGCGATTGCCACCTTGGACATTAACCAACACTCTGGAGTTCATCCACGTATCGGTGTCGTGGACGTCGTGCCATTCATTGCCCTGGACCCAAGTACCTTCGATGATGCGTTACGGGCGCGTGATGAATTTGCCGAGTACGCAGGACATGAACTTGGTGTTCCGTGCTTTCTTTACGGACCTCAGCAAACACTTCCCTATATTCGGGCCCACGCATTCAAAGGCCTGCTTCCCGACATCGGCCCGCTGACACCGCACCCAACTGCAGGTGCCATATGTGTCGGCGCGCGGCCCATGCTCGTGGCCTACAACCTGTGGCTAAGAAATACTTCGGTGGAAAGAGCAAAACTGATTTCCGCATCGATTCGCAGTGAATCCGTTCGCGCACTTGGGCTTCAGACGGGTAAATACACCCAGGTGAGTATGAACCTCATTGCCCCACTCCTCGTTGGTCCAGCCGAGGTCTACGACCGTGTGGCCGAGCAGGCCGAAATTGAGCGCGCCGAACTTGTGGGGCTCATGCCAGCCCGAGTTTTGGCGGCGATTCCCCGCTCACGTTGGCTACAACTTGACGTCGGGAATGAGCGAACTATCGAATGGAAAATTGCTCGGCGAAATCGAAATTACCTGCAGAACTAAATGCAACACAGACGCAACAAGCGTCTAACCGGCTAGGCGCTGGCGATACTGCGGTTGGCCTGGGCACGCTGACGCCGCAAACGACGCCGCTCCCGTTCCGACAGCCCGCCCCAGATACCAAATTTCTCGCCATTTTCCAGCGCATATTCCAAGCAATCATTGCGTACCACGCAACCACGACACACTTCCTTGGCTTCGCGAGTGGACGCACCCCGCTCTGGAAAGAACAGGTCGGGGTCGACGCCGAGGCAGTTTGCCTGGTCTTGCCAAGCTCGATCAGCGCTCAGCGCGATGATTTCGTCGTCCACTCGAACTGTCTCCTCTGGTTCTCGACTGCAGTCGCGAGAACGCGCCGACAACGAGGTAATTACAACGTTGTCATTATGCCAAGGATGCGCCAAAAATGCAAATACACCAGTTGTCGGTCACAGTTACGATCAACTTGCTCGTGAATGTGGCCGCATTGATAACTGTCGTTTGTGTTCAAGAAAGTCCACCAACACGTAATCGCCAAGGGTGTCAGGCGAAGTGAAAAATGCCCTGCCACGGTTGATCTTCGCCAAGCGTTCGATGAATCCACGCAAGCCGGCATCGGCGTCGAGCATGAACGTATTGATTCGGATATCCGCCCGGGTGCATCGCATCACTTCACGCAAGGTTGCCTCCACCGTCTCACTCGCAGGCGGATAATTGAAAAAGACATCACCTGATGCAGTGATGTGGGCGGTGGGTTCACCGTCGGTGATCATGATGATCTGCTTTGTGCCACTTTGACGGTCCAGCATGCGACGGCTCAGTGCGAAGGCATGCTGCATGTTGGTGCCATACACAAAATCCCATGACACTTCTGGCAGTTGGTCAGCCTTCAATTCACGAGCGACCTCACCGAAACCCACAATGCCGAGGTAGTCCCTTGGAAATTGCGTCGAGATGAGCGATTGCAGAGCCATTGCCACCTTCTTAGCGGGCAAAAAATTGTCGCGCATCGGCATCGATAACGACAAATCCAGCATCAACACAGTGGAGGATCGAGTGAGGTGCTCGGTGCGCTCAATTTCAAAATCTTTCGGGGACAATTTTACAGGAATTCCCGGTCCGCTGCGGTGAAGCGCATTGCGAAGCGTGCCCTGCAGATCGAGTTGAAATGAGTCTCCATACTCGTATTGCTTGGTGTCATAGGTTCGTTCGTGACCAATTCCCAAACGGTTGATCTGGTGCCCACCGAGGGTATCGACAGCAAGTTTGCCGAACAGATCCTTCAATGCATTTACTCCGATTTTGCGCAAGCCACGAGGGGTAAGTGCCAGGCGACCTTCCTTTCGCTCGATGAGTCCAGCGTCCTCAAGCATCTTGGCCAGTTCGGCAAGCCGTTTAAGGGAGAGAGCGGCATCATCTCCGAGAAATTCTCGCACCCGATCCATATCGGCTTCGGCAAGTGCAGCGGGATGTGAAGCATTTTTCATCAGGTTTTCAAGTTGATCAAGTTCCGAGAGCTCCTGCATGGATTGCATCGCATGCTGAAAACCCATCGGCTCCTGACCGTCAAAGTCGTAACGTCGGTTCCAACCCATCTCCGGAAACATCGACTGAAGATTCTGGGCAAGCTGATCCATCTGCCATCTGAGATCCATATCTTCCAGCAATTGATCAGACAAGGCCTGCAACTGGGCCCGTTGTTCTGGGGTCATGGAGTTCAACATTGCCTGCGCGGACGCCATCCGCCGGGCCATGATTTCCAGCAATTCATCGAGCGTCTTGGGATTCTCGGGGAAGAAGTCACCAAAGTTATGCATGAAATTTTCGAATTGGGGATTCTTGCCGCGCTGGCGACGCTCGAGCATATTGTTCAATTCAGACAACATGTCCTTCATTCGTTGCATATCGGCGGCAGTCATATTTTGCACTGCTCCCGACATTTGATCGAGATTTTGCTGCATCAACTGCTGGCGCAATTTATCGAGCAATCGCTCAAATCGCATTTGGGCTTCCTTGGACTGAAAGTCATAATGCTGCAATTCGCTTATCTTGCCCGCCAAATCAGCCGGCAACATGTCGAGACGGAAGTTTCGATCAAGGGCGGCCTGCGTGGCCAGTTCGGCGCGACGTTCATCGCCTGAGTTTTTTGCCTCAGTGGTGTAGTTCTCCACGGCGTGCCGCTCGTCGTCAACGATGTCATTGAGTTCATCGGCAATTTCACCGTACACTCCACCAAGATCGCCGCGGTCTTCAATTTCTTGACGACGCGCACGCAATTTTTCCATCATCTCCCGAAGACCGGCGATGCGCTCCCCATTGAGGTCCTGCAAACCTTCCTGCATCAGCCGGCGCAAGGCACTATTCACATCCCCGTGATAGAGGAGATCGTCGGTGAGCGAATCTAGGAGCCCGTCGGCATCCAGTTCGAAACCCTTCTGAGTACCGTCCCAACGGGAATAGGTAAATCGCGCTCCCATGCCCGCACGATACACGCAGGCCAGATCGAGCCCAGATCACGTCATCAGTCGTGGGTGACGGGGCAAGACATTCGTCACACCCCTAGGCTGAGCGTGACATGCGCTTCCCTCGAACCTTTGTTTTCGTTGACCTCTCTGGGTTTACGAACTACATCGAAATGAATGGCGACGAAGCAGCAGCGGAGTTGCTCGCCAGATTTCGGGCTATCGCACGTGCCGTCGGGTCACACCATGGAGTTCGTATCGACAAATATCTCGGCGACGGATTGATGGCGGTGGCTGTTGAAGCCGCAGTTGGCATTACATTCGCTCTTGAACTTCAACACCAGGCCGTATCTGCCTGTGCCCCGCTTTCGTTGCGAATCGGCGTCGCCACAGGAAACACGATGCTGTTTGAAGGACAGGATTACATCGGATCGGCACCAAATCTTGCAGCACGACTGTGCGATGCCGCCGGTGGCATCGGCACTCTGATACCAGCCGATCAAGCCACCGACTTACCTCTGGGAATCGTCGCCCACGCACTTAACCCCGTTACCTTGCCTGGCTTTCCACTGCCAATCGACGTGGTCTCGTTGTCCGGTGAACCAGTGATTGACATGCGTTACGACACCAGCGATCTGTGGGCCCGTTCGTAAATCTCGCTCATCAGGAACGAGTTGATAGAAGATTAGGTTCGTGAGCGATACGTTGCGCGCGAACCTGCGGAATCTTTGTTAAGCCGTTTCGACAAATGCAATCCCTCAAGTACGAATTCGATCGCACTTGCAATCACTGCGGGTGACTCGTCGCCCTTGACGATTGACACCACAATTTCGCGCAATGCCGGAATGCTCTCAAGCACGGCCGCATACTCAGATGATGCGATGTCTTCGCCAGCATGCGCAACCATGCCTTCATCGAAGCCAGCGATGACATCGCGAATTTTTTCACTCGTCACGTGTTGTTTGTACACCTGCAGCACTGCGGCCCGCACCAACTGCTCAAGAACAGCCGATTCTCTGCCCTCCTCCACGCTTTCAATTTCGATCTTCCCCGAAGTAGATGCCGCCAGTGCGGCCAAGTCACTGATGCGCGGCGCAACATCGACTTCACCGGCGCGTAATGCTCGTCGCATTGCATTGGCGGCCAAGAGTTCGTAGTTGCTCACCGACAGGCGGACGCTCACACCGCTACGTTGATTCACGTGATTGCTGGCCCGAGCCAAATGACTGATCGTGGAAACCACTTCTTCCATGAATTCAGGCATTCGCACCACGACCTTGCCGACGCTCGATGGTCGGGCCTCCTGACGCACGATTTGCATTTCAGTTGATACATCCAGTGGATAGTGCGTGCGGATCTGACTACCAAAGCGGTCCTTCAGAGGCGTGATCAACCGACCACGATTGGTGTAGTCCTCGGGGTTCGCCGATGCGACTAAGAGCACATCAAGTGGCAGACGAATCTTGTAGCCACGAATCTGGATATCACGCTCTTCCAGAACATTAAGCAAGCCCACCTGAATGCGTTCAGCCAGATCTGGCAATTCATTGATAGCGAAGATTCCGCGATTCGTGCGGGGTACCAAGCCATAGTGCAGTGTCAGTTCGTCGCTGAGATATCGACCCTCGGCGACTTTTATCGGGTCGACTTCGCCGATGAGGTCGGCAATCGAAGTGTCGGGGGTGGCCAGTTTTTCACCAAATCGAGTGTCGCGATGCACCCATCCAATCGGGGTACTAGCGCCAAACTCGGCCACCGCATCAACTGCATATCGAGATACCGGTGCGTATGGATCATCGTTGATCTCACTGCCGGCAACGATTGGCATCCACTCATCAAGAAGTCCGGTAAGCGATCGAATCATTCGGGTTTTTGCCTGACCTCGTTCGCCGAGAAAGATCACATCATGACCAGCCAGTAGTGCATTTTCCAGTTGTGGCATCACCGTGTCCTGAAAACCGAGCACTCCAGTAAAGAGCGCCTTACCAGAGGCGATTCTCTCTACCGCGTTGCGACGGACCTCCTCTTTTACGGGAACCGACACCCAGCCCGATGAGCGCAATGTGCCCAGGGTTACGGGCAGGTGCGACGGAACAGTTCGTGAGTCGGTCATGGGGTGACGATACCCCATACGACTAATAGAGACCCGGTGGCGGGAGAAGTGGATCCCTTGGCACACTTCGGCGTATCTCGACCCAAATCCAAGGATTATGTACCAAAAGTTGACAAAAGTAGTCGGGATTTGATTGAATGAACACTCCTAGCCACATCCACACACTTTGGAGAACTCTCATGCCCGTACGTCTTGGAGATATTGCCCCCGACTTCGTAGCCGAAACCACAGCAGGCACGATTCACTTCCATGAGTGGCTGGGTGACTCGTGGGGTGTTCTATTTAGTCATCCGAAAGACTTCACCCCAGTGTGCACAACCGAACTTGGCTATGTCGCCAAGATCAAACCGGAGTTCGACAAACGTAACGTCAAGGTGATTGGTCTGTCGGTCGACAACGTTGAATCACACGTCAAATGGGAGTCCGACATTGCTGAGACACAGGGAACGCCAGTGAACTTCCCGATGATTGGTGACTCTGACCGCAAGGTGAGCAATCTCTACGACATGATCCATCCCAATGCCAACGACACGCTCACCGTTCGCAGCGTCTTTGTCATTGGCCCCGACAAAAAGGTGAAACTCACCATTACCTATCCGGCATCAACCGGTCGCAATTTCGACGAAATCCTCCGTGTCATCGATTCATTGCAACTCACCGCGAAACACAAAGTCGCCACTCCAGCAAACTGGAAAAACGGTCAGGATGTCATCATCGGTGGAACAGTGACCGACGAAGAGGCTAAGACGTTGTTCCCCGGTGGCTGGAAAACAGTGAAGCCGTACTTGCGGGTAGTACCACAGCCAAAGGGATAATGAAAGCGCCACTTACACTGGAACGATGACGATAAATCCTGCGGCCGCGGCGGCGATCGCCGTCAATGCCACCAAGACCTACGGCGAGGGCAACAACGAAGTTCACGCCCTTGACGGGGTCAGCATTCAATTTGATAAAGGCCAGTTCAGCGCGATCATGGGTCCGAGCGGTTCGGGTAAATCAACCTTGATGCACTGTATGGCCGGCCTTGATTCACTCACGTCCGGCAGCGTGTCGATTGCCGGTACCGATCTTGCCCCGCTTAATGACAAAGCACTGACGTCGCTGCGCCGGGAACAAATTGGTTTTGTGTTTCAGGCCTTCAATCTCATTCCTACGCTCAATGCGTATGAAAACATTGTGCTTCCGCTCTCGCTGGGCGGACAGTCAGGTGACAAAACCTGGATCGATTTGGTGATTGATACTATCGATCTGCGGGATCGACTCGACCATCGTCCCAGTGAGTTGTCGGGTGGTCAGCAACAACGCGTTGCCATCGCGCGTGCGTTAGCGAGCAAGCCAGCAATCATTTTCGCCGATGAGCCAACCGGAAATCTCGATTCCAAGTCAAGTAGCGAAGTACTCAGCTTTATGCGCCGTGCGGTAACCGATCTCGGTCAAACCATCGTTATGGTGACCCATGATGCGGTCGCAGCAAGTTATGCCGACAGAATTGTGTTTCTCAACGACGGCAAGATTGCCGGAGAAATGACCGAACCAACGCCGGATCGAGTGCTCGACTATCTCAAGCATCTCGGAGAATAATTCGGTGTTACTTCTCTCGCTCAAAATGACCTTGGCCCGTAAGGGCCGACTGTTGTTGACATCACTGGCCATCATTTTGGGCACAGCGTTCTTGTCTGGAACATTTATTTTTTCCGACACATTGAACAGGACTTTCGATCAGTTATTTTCAGACGTCTACAAAGATGTGGACGCCTATGTCAGGTCTTCGAATTTCGTGGAAGTTCCTTTCGGCGGAGAGCAACGCGCTAGAATACCGGTGAGCGAACTTGACACTGTGCGTCGAGTCCCCGGCGTACTCGACGCCGTCGGTGACATTGGGGCCTTTGCCCGGATCATCGGCAAGGATGGCAAACCACTGGGCAGCAACAACGGTGCTCCAACCATCGGCGGAATTGCCAGCGGGAATTTGACGGGGCTTTGGAGTGTCGATTCCGGTCGCTTGCCGAGTGGTGCAAGTGAAATGATGATGGATCGGACGTCAGCAAAAGCAGGAAAGTTTGCAATTGGCGACACGGTTCGTGTCAATGCTCAGTCGGGTAGCCGCGAATTCACTCTCGTTGGTATTGGCACCTTTGGTGACGTGGGTTCGCTTGCTGGGGCAACATTTGCTTTGTTCGATCAACCAACTGCATCTGAGTTCTTGCTTGCCCCTGGCTACGTGGATGTCTTTCTTGTTCAGGGCGACGGGTCGCTTACCGATACAGAACTTGCCGCGAGAATTACTGCCGCCTTGCCGGCATCGGCCAAACTTGAAACACTCACCGGTGCGGAAATCACTGCGGAAACCCAAGATCAAATCGGTCAGGCTCTCAGCTTTCTGACCACGTTTCTCACTGCGTTTTCACTGATTGCTCTGGGTGTCGGCTGTTTCGTCATTTACAATGTTTTTTCCATCACCGCCGCGCAGCGCCTGCGCGAAAACGCGATGCTGCGTGCAATCGGTGCTAGTCGTCGACAGATCGCAGGAGCACTGCTGGTCGAAGCAATGGTTGTCGGCCTACTCGGATCGATTCTCGGATTTTTTGCCGGCATTGGTCTTTCCCGCGGACTCAGTGCATTGCTAAGTGCCGTTGGAGTCGAGATTCCATCGAGTGGACTGAGCATCGAATCTCGAACAGTAATTATCACCATCGTTACCGGCGTCATCGTTACGGTGCTCTCGGCAATCATCCCCGCCTGGCGAGCCGGACGAGTGCCACCACTCGCCGCGCTTCGCGATACGGCGATCGAAACGGTGGGTAGCAACAAGAAGCGATTTTCAATCGGCCTGGTCATACTTGGTCTTGGTGCCGTTGCACTAATTGCTGCAGGTGGTGGCGCCAACACCGCATTCTTGGGATTCGGTGTGCTCTTTGTGTTCGCTGCGGTACTCATCATTGGCCCTGGTGTAGCCAGGCCAGTTGCACTTTGGCTTGGTCGACCAATCGAAAAACTTCGCGGTGTGACAGGCGCGATGGCCCGCCAAAATGCGGCGCGAAATCCAAAACGTACAGCCCGAACCGCGGCCCCAGTGCTCATTGGTGTCGCTCTCGTTACCGCGTTTACAGCGTTTGCGGCAAGCGTAAAATCAGAAATTCGCGACACAATTGGTAGCCAGTTCCGCGGTGACTACGCCGTGAGTGCCCCTAACAACGGCTTTGGTGGTTTGAGCCCAACTCTTGTTGACGAACTAGGTGTCATGCCACAAGTGGCCCAAGCGAGCGGATTGGGCTTCGCCACAATCAAGATCAACGACAAAGGCGAATTCGTTCAAGTCATAAATCCACAAACAGCGCAGGGAATTTTCGAACTTGAAATGGTGCAGAACAAGCAAGAGTGGCTGACACCAAGTGGCATTCTGGTGAGCGAGAGTCGAGCCAAGTCAAAGGGTTGGGAAATCGGAACGAAGATCGACATTGTGATGGTCGACGGAACCACCAAGAAACTTGCCATCCAAGGAACGTTTCGGCCAAGTGGGTTCATTGGCTCATACGTCATTCACCGTGATGTCTTGCGCGGAACCAACAACTCATATTTCGACACGGTGATTTACCTGAAATTGAAGGAAGGCGTGAGTACGTCCGATGCACGTGATGCGCTTGTCGCCGCCACGACCGACAAAGGTCTGGGCGAATTGCAAAGCCGTGATGAATTCATCGACTCACAATCGGGCCAGGTCAACCAGATTCTTGGGCTCATCTACGGCCTTCTCGCCCTGTCAGTGGTCATTGCCATCGTTGGTATTGTCATCACCTTGTTACTTTCGGTGTTTGAACGCCAACGAGAAATTGGTCTCCTACGCGCCGTGGGAATGACGCGCTCACAAGTCCGAACCACCGTGCGTTGGGAAAGCGTGATCACTTCGATGTTTGGTGCTGTCGTTGGCGTAGTGCTTGGCATTGTGATGGGCGTGGTGCTCATGGCCGTCCTTGCCGATAATGGAGTTGCCGCGTTCCGAATGCCCGTACGTGACACAGCAGTCATTCTGGTGTTGTCGTTTGTCATCGGTGTACTTGCTGCGATTTATCCCGCACGCAGGGCAACCAAAATTGAAATCATGCAGGCCATCGCCACGATGTGACCGTGTCACAACTCATGTTCGATTTCGACTGACTCAATGCTCAAATGATGGGGCGACCGAAGTTCGACGCCTTGCGCCCCGGCCAACGTCGTAAGGCTCTCAGGGTTGACTCGTTCGGCCAGTCGGTCCACATGTCGAGGGCGTAGACGAAGATTTCGACTGCCTTGACCCGCCCAAACAGGTAGCGCCATAATCCGAACCTTTCATGGCTGGGGACCTCACCGCTGGCTTTATTGAGCGCTTTTTGGGTCGCCGAACGCTAGGCACCGATGGGTCGCTACAACGGGGGCTTCGTTTGACAGCGGCAACGGCTGATCTGCTATTATCCGCCAATAAGCGCACGCACAACGGTGCGATGGTTGCGCGATAACTGAAATAACAGGAGGGCGAGATGAAACTTATTATTAGGAGTTGTGTGTTCGCGGCCGTTATTTGGACGACAGCGTTTGGTGTAGCCAGCGCTGTCACGTCCTATCAGGGCTCGGACTATTCGTATGACTACGGTAGCCGCACATACATGGCGGCCTGTGATGAGGAGTCGGACGGAAACCAGGTCAAGGGCAACTACGACTTTGACAACTCGGGCGATACGAACGGTAGCGCAATGGATGAAGATGGCAACAACGGTGTTTGTGGTACGGAATACACGTTTAGCACAATCATTCGACACCGGACGTGCGAAGTGCAGCAGTTTTGGCCGGACAACTGCGGCAACTGGCAAGCCACCGTCTAACCGATACTTCCGCTTGATAGCTCTACGAATAGTCGGCCTCGGAGTAACTCGACAGGGCAGGGTCGTTTTGGACGATCTGACCTTAGAGTTACCTCGAGGTCGCAGTTCGGCGGTGATGGGTCCAAGCGGGTCGGGGAAGACTACCCTGCTTCGCTGCGCGGCAGGGTTGTTAAGACCGGATACTGGATCGATCGAAGTCGCTGGCAAATACCTTGAGACTGCGTCGGAGGCTGAGTTGGCGCATCTTCGGTTACATTCGATCGGGTTCGTTGAACAAACCGGTGGTCTTTTCCCAGAACTCTCAATTCGGGAGAACGTTGGATTGCCGCTGCGACTACGACGAGAAAACAACCCACGACGCGTCGATGAGGTCCTCGAGCAACTCGGCTTACTTGACTGTGCAGATCAGCGAGCGTCCGACCTGTCGGGCGGGGAGGTCCAAAGGACTGCCATCGCGCGAGCCGTCGTCGGCAACCCCGTATTGGTGCTCGCCGACGAGCCCACAGGTGCACTCGACGAGGACAACTCCAATCGAGTCACAGAGTTGCTCCGCGATGTTTGCCGCCTCAGCGACGCAGGTCTGTTGGTCGCCACACACGACAGCGCTGTCGCTGCGAGAATGGACTCGATCACGCGACTTGTTCATGGTCAGCTCGAGAACGTACGTTGCGTCTCCTAAAACTGGCTGCCTCGATCACTTGGCGATCCGGTTCAGGTGATCGAACCCGAAGCGCCGCTGTTGCATTCGCAGCGATCTGGGCGACGTTCCTGTTGTGTGGGTACATGGCCGTCGGCACGATGAGCGAACAAATCGACGAACGATACGCTGCCCGTGGTCTCTCACCAGCCGAGTCTTCCACCGATGTCGCGTTCGAACGATCAGTGATCTATGACCAGACGCCTGCTGGTGAACTGATCATCACGGCGACATGGGCCATAACAGACTCGACGGCTCGGCCACCGTTTGGAGTTCCTCTCGACTTCACCTACGACCATTGGTACGTATCTCCGGCACTCGCCAAATTGACTCGCACTGATCCCGTTCTCGCAGCACGATTCGGTGCGGTTTCACCGCTGCTCCAAGAAGTCGTCGCCGAGCCAGACGAGTACCTCGCGTATCGAATCGTTCCCACAGGTAATGGCTTCTCCGAACAATTGAGCCGCCGGCCCGGACTGTCTGGGCTCAGCGACTACGAGCGGATCGAAGAACTGCCGATCCTGCTGGCCGCAGCATTGTTTCTGGCTATCCCAGGAGTTGGCTTGCTCATTGCGGCAGGGTCCGCTCCCCGTGTGAAGCTCGAAGCTCGTCTCGCCATCCTTCGCACGCTGGGTGCTACCTACAACACTCGCATTCGCCTCGTCGCCGCTAGTTCGATCCTTACGTTGCTGCCGGGTGCCGCCGTTGGGGCTGCGGCGTGGGCAATCGTCGGCCCATTGCTAACCAGGTTCCCCTTAACCGACGTACAGGTGTTGAAGGGCGATCTCGCCCTTCCAGTCCGCGTCTTAGTTGTCACGGCGCTCGGACTCACCGCTCTCTACGCGGTCATCCTGTCTGGGATGACAATGAGTCGCGGCGTGAGCGCGAATACACCGCGCCGGTCCCGGCGGAGACACGTCAACCCCTCCCTCATGCCACTTGCCCTCGGGCTACTCGGGATTCTGTCCTCACAATTTGTTGAAGGTCGGCGAGGTGCTACGTGGTTGGTAGCGAGCATTCTCACGTCCGTCGTAGGACTAATCGTCGGGCTCCCGGTGGTCTACCAGTTGATTGGTAGGTACTTCGGGAACCAAAGTGGATGGAAGATCTTGTTGATCGGACGACGCCTCGACTACGCCTCGCAGCATCAAGCAAAGGCGCTGGCCTCTTGGTGCGCCTTCATTGTCTTGTATCCATTAGTCGCCGGTTGGGTCGCCACCGCTCGAGCGCCCGACCCGGTGGGCGAATCCGCAATCACGACGATCCAACTCGTTGGTAATATCTCCGAAGAAGTGCGGCAAGAGGCAGAGTCTGTCGCCGGTGCTCCAAGCGCTTACATCAGCGTTGAAAATCTTTCGCCCTCCTTCGACGGGACCGTCACACCAGAGGTTCGACTCATCGGCGACTGCGTGGAACTTCGGGTGGTCCTCGACATACAGAAGTGTGATCGGACGGGCTTCATACTCGGCCCAGAGTCGCTCAACACGATAGGCGGCCGAGTTTCGGTAGAAGGATCCGGCGACCTTCTACCGAATTACTCCATAGCAAGTCTCCTCTTTTTCTCCCGCGACGGATCCTCGCTCGAAACCAATCTTCGGAAGTTCGCGTTGGCTCGCCCTGGTTTCTCGGTGATTTCTCGACTCTCGCTGGCGCAACGAGAATCACCCTTAGTTGTATGGGTAATCGCCGCAATGAAAGCAATGGCAGTGACGGCTTCGATTGCGCTTGCGCTCGCTCTCGCTGGTCATTCGGCCAGACTCGCCGTAACACGACGGGTATTACTCACACTCGGAGCAGAACGAGCGCAAGTGAGTGTCCTCGCTGCTGCCGAAGCTGCCATGGTCGTGCTGGTCGCGGCAGCAGGGGCTTTTTTCTTAGCCCTCATCGGCCTTATTGCGATCCGAGGGGTCGACCCCTCGGCTATCTTCCCGACGTCAGCGTTGATCACTGTTAGCGGCATCTGCATCGTCGGGAGCCTGCTCGCAGGCTTGTGCTCTGGTGTCGTCGCTTGGGATCGACCTAACTAAGCAAGGAACGGCGTCCATTGTTGGAACTGACCGCTACGCACTGAGACCGAGCCGCGAGCAGCGGACGTGCGTTCACTTCGCGACCGTTGATATGCGATGTCCACAAAATGTGATGACGGATGAGCGCCTAGTGACCCGTCGCGTCTAGTCGATGAAGTCGCCAACATCGACGGAATGCAAAATCCCGCCTGAGAGATCACGCTCAATGTATACCGGAGTGAAATTTGGACGCATTAATGGTTGATGCGTAATTTGACAATTCGGACACCAATACAGCACACGGTGTGCTTCACCGTGATGCGTCACCTTGATCACGTCTCCGCATCGGTGGCAATGTTTCCCTTGGCGACCATACACCGCAAGACCTCCGTTCAATTCAGAGGCAGTATTTTGCGGAGTGTGATCCAAGTTTGCCTGAATCATCTCGGACGCCAACATCACCATTTCTCGACATTCTCCGCGCTTCAGGGATCCAACATGCGCCCACGGGTGAATCTCACAGGCCCACAGCAACTCGCAACGATAAACATTGCCGATGCCACATATCACTCGCTGATCGAGCAATACGTCGGCAATCGCGGTATCGCGTTCTTGGTAATTCATTATGCGATCAACGCACTCTTCAAGATCGGCATCGGCACGACTTAAATCTGGACCACGACGTCCAAGAATCGGATGTCGGCGCGGATCGAAATCTTTGTAAGTTTCGACAACTGCTGCACTGAAACAGACAACCGTCCAGTCAGACACCACGATCACTACACGAGCACGGTCTTTTGATTTCTTCCATTGTTCGCCCGCTCGATACAGTTCCCATGAACCAAGCACACGCATGTGAGTGTGTAGCACTACGCCGTCATCCCAAATAATCTCAATGTGTTTGCCGTGGCTGCGCACTTCTTCGATCACCCGACCGACAGAAGGTCGAATACCAATCAACTGCGGTGCTTCAAAACGTAACAATTCTTTGCCCAAGAGCGCAGTTCGTAATGCTGCAGCGCTGCGATAAATGGCGTCGGACTCTGGCACGATACAGAGATTATTGCACGTGCGGTTGCTTACTGTGGGATGAGCACTATGTTGATAAATGTGTCGTCGTCATCCAAACCCGAGCTGCCGAAACCGACGCAATCGAGCGAGCAAGCCATGTTGCGACGGGCATCGCAACGTTACGGAACCGTGGGCGCTCTGCTTGCCGGCGGAATGGTGGTGTTCGATCGATTACTCGGACGCAAACCCCGTCAGGAAGCCGCAGTTGTCATTGAGGCCTCAGGAGAGCCAGGAAATATTGATCATGAGGGAATCACATTGATTCTCAGTGAGTCAATCACCGTGATCTCGCCCGCACCGTACGCCCGTTCGCAGCGGTCACGACGGGTGCGCAGGCGGCGCAGAATTCAGGGCAACTGACCGACGGAGGCGAGGGCTAAACGAATAAGTCGGTCATGGCCGCTCGTCATTTCCTTACGCATTGGCTCACTCACCGATTGCTCGGGGGTGAACCACCCCAGATCGAGAGCTTGTTGGCTGGGCTGGCAGTCGCCCGATACCGGTACAACAAAGGCCAAACTCACGGCATGATGGCGCGGGTCATGGAATCCGCTGATAAGCGGGTCGGGGAAGTACTCAACGATCGTGAACGGCGCTGGTTCCGGAGGAATCTGGGGCAAAGCAAGTGGACCGAGATCCTTTTCAAGATGTCGAACAAGCGCCTGGCGGATTCGTTCACCGAGCATCACACGTCCGGAAACTATGGTGCGGCTGATATTTCCGTCAGGTGCTTGGCGTAACAACATTCCCACGTGAGTGACATTGCCGTGGTCATCCACCCGAACCGGTACTGCATCCACATACACCAGGGGAACCTGACCTCGAACGGATTCCAATTGGTGAGGATCCAACCAATTCGTTCTCACATCAATGTTGTCGTTCATTGGGCATCCGTTTTCATATTTTGCTACCAGTTTCCAGCGATGTACTTGGTTTCGAGAAATGCCAACAGTCCATCGTGGCCACCTTCGCGTCCGATTCCCGATGCTTTCACGCCGCCAAATGGCGCCGCAGGATCGGAGACCAGACCGCGGTTGAGACCGACCATGCCAGTTTCGAGTGCTTCTGCAAGTCGCATTCCCTTGGCAACATCGCGGGTATATATGTACGAGACCAATCCGTGCTCAACATTGTTGGCATATTGCAACAGCAGACCTTCATCGTCAAACGACACGATCGGTGCCACCGGGCCGAACACTTCGTCTTGCAAAATTGCCGCATCGGGCGACACACCAGCAAGCACCGTTGCCGCGTAGCCGAACGATCCATCTGTGGCCGCTGAACCACCACACAAGACATGTGCCCCATTGCTTACCGCATCATTGACAACTGCCGTCACTCGCTGCTGCTGAGCGCGCGATACAAGTGGACCCAGTGTCGTCGAAGGATCCATTCCGTCACCAAGTTTCAAAGCCGACATGCGGGCCGTAAATTTGTCGGTGAATTCACTCAACACTGAGGCGTGAACGAAGAAACGGTTCGCGGCGGTGCACGCTGCACCTCCATTACGCATCTTGGCGATCATCGCCCCGTCCACCGCAGCATCAATGTTGGCGTCGTCATACACCACAAACGGTGCATTGCCGCCAAGTTCCATCGAACAATTGATGATTCGGGTGGCTGCCTGGGCGAGCAAAAGTGCTCCCACCTGAGTGGAGCCTGTAAAACTCAGTTTTCGCACCCGACCAGAGTCGAGCATCGCCTTTACGGCTTCACCCGGCGGATCAGGCACGACCACATTGACGACGCCGGCAGGGAGCCCGGCGCGCGACAGGATGTCGGCGATTGCCAGTGCGGTGAGAGGTGTATCGTGTGCCGGTTTGAGAACGACGGTGCAACCGGCGGCGAGTGCCGGCCCGATTTTGCGAGTTGCCATCGCTGCCGGGAAGTTCCACGGTGTGGCAAGTAGGGCCACACCAACTGGTTGACGCGTTACGAGCAGCCAGTTGGCGCCACTTGGTGCTCGGCGATAGTCACCATCAATACGCACCGCTTCTTCACTGAACCAGCGGAAAAATTCGGCGGCATAGGCAATTTCGCCACGGGCATCGCTGAGCACTTTGCCGTTTTCGAGGGTGATCAGCCGGGCCAAATCTTCCTGCTCGGAAATCATCAGTTCAAATGCCTTGCGCAGGACTTCGGCTCGCTGACGTGGAGCCGTCGTGCGCCATGACGCGAACGCGTCATGAGCGGCATCCACGGCGGCCAAACAGTCACCGACCGAGGCGTTGGCCACCTTGGCGATTGACTTGCCGGTCATCGGATTGAGCACGTCAAACGTTGACGATGCCTTGACCCATGCACCACCTATATACGACGATGTTGGCACCTGTGGCGTAGTCAGATTGGCTCCTTTGTGTCGTGAAATTAGTTCTTGGCGAGGTCAACGCCGGCAATTGTCTTGATCCGTTCCCGCAAGAAATCAAATGCGGTCTTGTTTTCTGCAATTACCACGTCATCAGCAGGATGTAAAAACAGGGGCGTCGACAAACGCGAACGCTGGGCAGATTCCCCCACTGGGTTGGTGACCTGATGGGTCGTGCTCGGGTAATAGCCGGCACTGACGAACTTGAGCATGTCACCAGCGTTGATTGCCACGCTGCCCGGATCGCACGGCACGTCATACCACTTGCCCTCCAGATCCCGCACTTGTAGGCCCGGTTCATTGGCGGCCGGTAAGACGGTGAGCATATTTATGTCTTCATGTGCCGCGGCGCGAACCGAACCAACTGGTTCGTTGCCACGCAGTGGTGGATAATGCAAAATTCGCAACAGCGTGCGACGGGTGCCGGTGATCATTTGCGACAGCGGAATCGAGAACGTTTTGGTGATTTCTCGTGGCGTATTGGCTTCGACCCAGCCGAGCAACTCAACACCGAGTGACATTCCTGCTTGATATACCGCAGCAGCACTCGCTGAGACATCCAATGGTTGACGACCCCACGGATACCAGTGGAAGTATTCCTTGATATCGCGAAACTGTGCACCCAAGGCCGTTTCGGACTCTTCAAGCGGTCGGTAACCATCCTGATCATGCTCACCTGGTAGGAATTCCCATTTGCGTTCCGACTTGAAAAATGCCAGCCATTCGTTGTGCAGTCGCTGCACGAGTTCGTAGTTGATGGGGTGATTGACGATCACGGCAAAACCTGTCGAACGCAGCGATTCAGTAAATCGAGCCGGCGCATCTGACGCGCGGTAGTCGACTACGGCAACATTCATACCGCCACCTTATTCTCTTACCAGGCTTCGATCTCAACCCCGTCCATCGGGAACAGCTGTGGTGTGGTGGTGGCGAGTCGAATATTGAGATTCACTGCGACCGCTGCAATCATGCAATCCGTTGATGAGAGGCTTATTCCGCGTGTGGCGAATTCGTTGCGCCAAAGACTTGCCCGCTCGGCGTCCTCCAGACCGACCGGAACGACGCGCACCCCACCAAACAGCAGGCGAGCCCGTTCGTGGTCGGCAGGATTGATGCCATGAAATATTTCCGCAGCATTCAGCGCCGTGGTCACCGGAACCTCACCACGAGCACGCAGGCGCAAAAATCGCTCGGTCGACACAGTGCCATGCAACATGTCGATAAGTATCGGAGTATCAAAAAGCACCATTTGGAGTCCTTACGTTGCTCATGGTTGGTCAACGAGCCGCTCGGCTAATCGCTCAGCACGCACCCATTGCTCTGGATCGGTCTGCCATGCATGACCGCGCGATCCAACCGAACCGATCGCGGCTTCAAGCTTGTCCCACTGTCGTTCGAATTCGAGAGCGCGGGTAATTGCATTAACTATGAATGCGCTGCGCTCGCGTGGACCGCATCGCTCATCAAGTTGGTCAACAATGTCGTCATCTAAATGGACGTGAATTCTCATGTGTGTACATTCTAGCACACGATATAGCACACTTAATTAGTCGTGCTCGCCAATGTCCTCATTCCAGAGGCTGGGCTCGGCGGCGATGAACTCCTCCATCATTGCTACACACGTGTTGTCGTTGAGCACCACCACCTCGACACCATTTAGGCGTAACAACTCCTCTGCCCCCATGAAAGTTTGGTTTTCGCCAATCACGACCCGAGGAATCTTGTACAGCAGGATCGCACCGGTGCACATATGACAAGGACTCAATGTCGTGTACATCGTTGAGCGCGCGTACACTGAGGCTGGTTGTCGGCCCGCGTTCTCCAATGCGTTGGTTTCACCGTGGTGAATAGCTGAATCGTGTTGTACGCGGCGATTGTGTCCGCCAGCGAGGACCTTCCCATCGACCACGAGCGCTGCTCCGATCGGAATGCCGCCCTCCGAGCGCCCCTGTCGTGCTTCGGCGATGGCCACCGCGAGAAATCTCATATCCTCATCACTTGTCGGCATCTGATCTCCTTTGTCTATTCGTATGACTTGTCATGAACGCCTGAATGCTTTGAGGTACGCCCCGGGATATGGCGCATTGCGCCCCGATACCACGAGGGCCACGATCGTTGCCAGATACGGCAATGCCAGGAGCAATTCAAATGGAACGCCTTCCCAACCACTCAGCAAACGCAATCGAAACTGGAGCGCGTAGACGAAGGCAAAAATGAAAGCGCCGATGAGCGCACGAACCACACTCCAGCGACCAAAAATGACCAGTGCCAAACACACCCAGCCGCGACCAGCGATGATATCGGGGGTGAAGGTACCCAAGGTGGCAAGTGTGATGAACGCACCACCAGCTGCCATCAGCATTCCCCCAATGATGAGTGCGACATATCGGGTGCGGCGTACATTGATGCCGGCGACATCTGCAGCTTCAGGGTTTTCTCCAACGGCGGTGATTGCCAGACCAACACTGGTGTGTCGCAACATCCACCACACGACCGGAATGAGGACCAGAATCGTGAAGTAGGTAATTCCATACTGAGCGAACACTCCGTCGACACCGAACGGTCGAAGTTGACCAAAGGTGCGCACCTTCAACGACGATCCCGATCCGGTGCCAAGGGCGGCACGATTGACAAACTCGGAAAGTCCGATCAAAAATAAGGTCAAACCAAGACCAGCCGTGTGTTGATTGACACCGAGGGTGACAGTGAGGAACCCCAGGAGCGTCGCCGCAATCGCCCCCACAGCCAGCGCGGCGGCAAGACCAATCCAACGATTGTCGGTTTGATACGCCGCATAGAAACCGAAGAACGCACCTGCATACATCGTTCCTTCAATTCCAAGATTCAGCACACCTGATCGCTCGGTCACTACTTCACCAGTTGAACCAAGTGCCAAGGGTGTGCTGACGCGAAACATCGCGGTCAGGATGTCAACCAAGAAACTCATGATTTGCTCCTCCACACGAACCGATACTTCCTAAACAGCAACATCGCAACAGTGACCATCAACAAAGTTCCGGCTATCACATCACCCAGTTGCGCCGGTATGCCAAATACGCGGTTGGCCGATGAAGAACCAACATTGACAACCGCGAGTAGCACTGCCGCACATGCTGCTCCTGCGATATGGATTCCTCCAAGTGTTGAGACGATGATGCCGGTATATCCCAGCCCTCCCGATATACCTTCTGTGAGTCGGTATTGAATTCCACTCACGAGACACGCCCCAGCAACCCCAGCAACACCACCACTAGCAAGGGCCGCGCGCATCAACAATCGTTCAACTGGAAGTCCGGCGAAGCGTGCTCCGTCGCGCGACAGACCGACTGCTCGCAATTTGATTCCCAATACCGACCGATGCATCACCAAGCCCGCAAGTACTACAACCACGACTGCGACGACGAACCCGAAGTTGAGTCGCGAGCGACTAGCGATTTCGGGAAACTCCGCTGTGGCCACAATTCGCGGCGATTCGTTGAAGCCCGTTTCAGGATTTCGCCACGGCCCATTTAGCAAGCCGTTGACAAGAAGTGTTGCCGTTGGATTGAGTAGCAATGTGGTGACAACTTCATCGATGTTCAACTTCGTGCGCAACAACGCTGGAATGAGCGCCCACGCCATTCCACCTACAACGCCGGCAGCAATCATCGCCGTGATCCCAATCGGTGCGGGCCAGGATCCGAGATGTGGTCCAATTCCAGCCGCACAGATTGCCCCAGCGAGCAATTGACCCTCGGCTCCAATGTTGTAGTAGCCCGACCGAAATGCGATGGTGACGGCAGTACCTGTCAAGAGAAGTGGCGTTGCGCTGACCAGAACTTCAAGAAAGCTGTAGCGAGACCGCAGCGGCTCGATAAAAATCTCGACGAACACACTGAGTGGGTTGACTCCGGTTGCCAATACCACCCCAGAACTCAGCATCAGTGTGACAAGGATCGCCAACAACGGCAGAATCATCGTGCCTGTTCGCCATGGACGAACGCGAGGTACAAGTCGCAATGACATTACGACGCTATCGATTCCACATATTGACCCGTCATCGCCAATCCGATGCGGCGCCGATCGAAATCGCTGGAGGTGAATTCGGCAAGAATTCGCCCTTCGAACATCACCGCCAAGCGATCGCTCAGTTCAAGCAGTTCATCTAGATCTTCGCTCGTCAACACGATCGCCGCACCGAGGTTCCGCTGTTCGGCGAGAATCCTTCTGATGTCTCGAGTTGCGCCAACATCAAGGCCGCGAGTTGGTTGGGCGATCACGATGACCTTTGGATTGCGTGAGAGAATTCGTGCAAGAAGCACTTTTTGTATGTTTCCACCCGACAACGATTGAATTGGATCGTTAGGTTCGGCTTTGATTCCAAACTGATCGATAAGTTCTCGTGCATGCTCAGTTATACGTTCGTTGTCGACTCCGATGCCCTTGCGATACTCGTCGATTCGCTCAAGCACCAAGTTGAGGGCAACTGACAATTCGCCCACAATGCTGGAATGTCGATCCTCTGCAATTCGTCCGACCCCTGCCTTGATGAATTGTGCTGCTCCTGCCGTGGTGAGGTCATGGCCCAACACTTCGATTGTCCCTGAGGAGGCGCGCAATAGACCACTGAGAATCTTGGTGAGTTGGCTTTGACCATTTCCTGACACTCCGGAAATGCCAAGAATTTCACCTGACCGAACTTCAAGGGAGACTCGATCAATGAGCGGTGCACCAGTCTTACGGTGGAGAGTGAGATCAGAAACCTTTAGGGCGACGGCCGCAGGGGTACTTGTGGATAGCAGCGGGTCACGATCAACTGCGCGCCCAACCATCAATTCAATGAGTTGATCGTTGGAACAATCCGCCACCGTGAATGTTCCAACCGACTTACCCTTGCGCAGAACCGTTACACGCGAACACATCTGGCGGATTTCGTGCAATTTGTGGGTGATGAGGATGACGGCGATGCCCTGTTGAGAAAGTGATCGCACCGCCGTGAACAATCCTTCAACTTCCTGCGGGGCAAGCACAGCCGTTGGTTCATCTAGAACCAATACACGACACTGGCGATAGAGCGCCTTGATGATCTCGACCCGCTGACGCTGACCGACCGAGAGTGCTGATATCACCGCGGCAGGATCCACCGGCAATCCGACACTCTCGCTCAGGGTTCGGATTCTTGCCGCAGCGCCTTGGCGATCGAGCACCACGCCGCTGGTACCCAAAAGCACGTTGTCAACAATGCTCATCGGTCCAACCAGTGAAAAGTGCTGAGTGACCATACCAATCCCAGCCTTAATGGCATCAATTGGTCTATGCACGACGACGATTCGACCATCGACTTCGATCTGACCGGTGTCACAACTCGTCAGCCCGTAAAGCACCTTGACGAGCGTTGATTTGCCAGCGCCATTTTCTCCGAGCAGTCCAACAATTTCACCAGCACCGACATCAAAACTTACATTGTCATTGGCAAGTAGGTTGCCATAACGCTTTGTGATACCGGAGAGTCGGACCGCTGTACGGCTCGACTCTCCGATACTTGTATGTACTTGGGTCACCCGATGCACTAACCCGCTTGAACTGATCCGGCAGGTTGTCCCTCATTGATGTCAACGCGGAATCCACCGCCTTGAATCAACGCAAGTTGATCTTGCACCTTCTTCAGCAAATCAGCCGGCACGAGTTTTTCGTTGATCGGCGCGAGGCTTGCGCCACCCTTGCCCATCATTGAGAAGTCCTTGAGGTCTTGTGCACTGTAGGCACCCTTGGCAACTTGATCCAATACATAGGCAACCGTAGGAACCATGTTCCACACCGCCGATGTGACGACGGTGTCAGGTGCAATTGGACTCTGGTCGCTCATGTTGCCGAATGCGAGAATACCTTTCTCGGCAGCCGCTTCAATAACACCTGCACGTTCTGCGTAGATGACATCAACACCAGCAGCGATTTGTGCCAGCGCGGCTTCCTTAGCCGTGGCCGGATCAAAGAAACTGTTGATGAACGTCACCTTGACTTCCACGGCTGGATTCACCGACTGCGCGCCGGCAATGAATGCGTTCGCTAAGCGATTCACTTCTGGAATTGGCATTGCTCCGACAATTCCGATCTTATTTGACTTAGTGAGACCACCGGCGAGCATGCCAGCAAGGTACGCGGGTTCATGAATCCAGTTATCGAACACACTCACGTTCGGCTCTGTCGGTCCATTGCCCGAACCGAACACAAATGCGGTGTCTGGACAATCGGCGGCCACCTTGCGAACAGCCTCTTCGTTACCAAATGCGTCACCAAAGATCACGTCTGGGTTGTCCTTTTCGCAGGTTTCACGAAGGACGCGTTCCATGTCTCCGTCATAGCCAATCTTGTCGACCGATGTGTAGTCGATGGTTCCAGCATCTGCTGCGGATTGAAGAGCAGCATCAATGACTCCATCCCATGGTTCTTCCTTCGCCGTGGCGAATGCCCCGAATACTTTGAGTTTCGACGACGAATCTGACGATGAATCCGACCCTCCGCACGCCGCCACCAACAGACCTGCGGCAAAAACGAACGCGCCAACCGAGTGAATTTTGCTTTTCATGAATTTACCCCCTGTGAGAAATGACTGGTACGGGCGCAACAGTACTCCATTACTCGAGGACTCGAATCGGCCAAAGAAACAGGACGTCGATGATCGGATTGCCTACTGTTGCATGGTGCACACCAAACGGACGATCCTGCTTCTTCAAACCGCCGTTGGGATACTCGCCGCGGGCTACGGGGTGATGTTCACGATGTTGGACGACTGGCGTGCCGAATATGGCATTCACGAAACTGGACTTGGATTCATCATTGCCGTGGGGTTCTTCACTTCATTTGTCGCCCAACTCACGATCGCACCTCTTGCTGACAAGGGTTTTTCCCGTCGGTTGATGACCCTTGGTCTTATTGCCAATGTTGTCGGTGCCTTGCTGATGGCACAGGGCTCAACAATCAGCACCTTTCTCATCGGACGATTCCTGATGGGTTTGGGTGCCGGCATGGCAATACCCGCCATTCGTCGCATTGTTGTCGTCACCGACCCGGAACACCTGGGTGCGAATCTGGGCCGTGGATTGTCAATCGAGGTTGGCGGATTCGCTGTCGGGCCAATCCTCTCTGCGGCCACCGTTGACTCATTAGGTCTTGCTGCACCGTTTCTCATCATTGCCACGGTGCTTGCGGTGATGGCACTCATCGTCTGGCGAATTCCGATTCCTGAAACGCCGGTTGAGGATCGAACCCCGGAACGCTTCGCCATTGATCTGCTTAAAATTCGTCCGCTGCTTGGTGCGATCATGATTGGCTTGGCCCTGTATCTCATGATCGGAACATTCGATCCACTGTGGGTGGTGATGATGGACGATCTCAACGCCCCGCACTGGGTCGCCAATGCCGGTATTTCGATTTTTGGTCTGCCGTTCATTCTCTTTGGCACCCGGGGTGGAAGAATTGCCCAGCGCTACGGCCCATTTCGCGTCAGCGCTTTTGGTCTGATGTGTGGCGCTGGATACATGATGATGTACGGACTCCTCGGCCGACCGTACCTGATGCTTGGAATCGGACTCACCCAGTCAATAGTGGATTCACTTACCGTCACTGGTACTGGTATCGCCGTGGCAATGGTTGCCCCCGTCGAACGCCAAGCCGGTGCCTCGGGACTCCTCGGCGGTATGCAAACCCTCACCGGAGGAATCGCGGCAACACTTGCCGGCGCAACCTACGAACATTTTGGTCGGGCAACTGCTTTCATGACAACTGCAGTTGTGATGGTGTTGATGGTCACTACTGGATGCTTGCTCGCCGGGCCAACCTGGATGCGTAAACCAACCAATAGTGGCGTAGCGACGCCGGATCAATAGTGGCGTAGCGACGCCACATCAATAGATTTGCACGATGGAGTTTCGTTATCTCGGACGCAGTGGGCTCAAAGTTTCGGCGATTAGTTACGGCAACTGGATCACTCATGGCAGCCAAATCGAAGAACAGGCGGCGAGTGCCTGCGTCCAGCGCGCTCTAGAACTTGGTATCACCACGTTTGACACTGCGGATGTCTACGCGGGAACCAGGGCCGAAGGAGTCCTCGGTCGAGCCCTGTCGGGCGTGCGACGAGAGAGCATCGAGATCTTCACCAAGGTGTACTGGCCGACCGGAAAGAGTCCAAACAATCGTGGATTGTCACGCAAACACATACTGGAATCAATCAATGGCTCGCTGAAGCGCCTTGGCACTGACTATGTGGATCTCTATCAGGCCCATCGCTTTGACGTCGAGACACCTCTTGAAGAGACGATGCTCGCCTTTGCCGACATCGTTCGACAAGGTAAAGCACTTTATATAGGTGTATCCGAATGGACCGCTGAGCAAATCACGCTTGGTGCCCAACTCGCTCGCGAAATACACGTGCCCTTCATCTCCAATCAACCGCAATATTCGATGCTGTGGCGCGTCATCGAACAAGAAGTGGTGCCCGCCTGCGAACACGAAGGTCTGTCGCAAATCGTTTGGTCGCCCCTCGCTCAGGGTGTGCTCACCGGTAAATACCTGCCCGGTCAACCACCACCCGAAGGTTCACGCGCCACCGATGAACTCAGCGGCAAGAACTTCATCTCTCGATGGATGACCGACGATGTGCTCACCAAAGTGCAAGCCCTACGACCACTAGCTGATCAGGCCGGACTGACGATGGCCCAACTCGGCGTCGCTTGGGTGTTGCAAAACACCAATGTTGCTTCAGCAATTGTGGGCGCAACGAAACCTGAGCAACTTGACGACAACGTCAAGGCAGCCAAGGTGAAACTCGATTCAACATTGATGAAGGCAATCGATGACGCACTCGATGGAGTAATCGTTACCGACCCAAGCAAAACGGAATCACCAACCACTCGACCGTGATTCTTAACTTATTATGGTCCTGAAAATACGCCCCCACGTCCCGTGTCTTTGACCGGCGCGGACTCACCTTCATAGCGCGAAAGTTCGGCGCGGCCCACCACATACCAATGCACTTCGTCAGGGCCATCGGCGAGACGAAGCGTGCGCTGACTCGTGTACATACGTGCCAGTGGCGTCCACTGAGATACGCCTGCGGCGCCATACATTTGAATCGCGTCATCGATGATCTTGCAGACGCGCTCGGGTACCATCGCCTTTACTGCACTCACCCATACTCGCGCCTCGACGTTGCCCATCAAGTCCATCGCTTTGGCCGCACGGAGCACCATCAGGCGCATCGCTTCGATTTCAATGCGAGCCTTGGCAATCACTTCGGTGTTTTTGCCGAGTCGTGCGATCGGCTTGCCAAACGCCTCGCGATTTAGGCCCCGTCGTACCATCAATTCCAGGGCGCGCTCGCCAGCACCGATTGAACGCATGCAGTGATGGATCCGACCTGGTCCCAAACGCACCTGAGAGATCTCAAAACCACGGCCCTCACCAAGCAGCATGTTCGATGCTGGCACACGCACATCGGTGAATCGCAGGTGCATGTGACCATGCGGCGCGTCGTCTTCGCCGAACACTTCCATGCCTCCGAGAATCTGTACGCCTGGAGTGTCCATTGGAACGAGAATTTGTGACTGACGCTTGTGCGGTGGCCCGTCGAGACTGGTTTGGACCATGCAGATCATGATCTTGCAGCGCGGGTCGCCAGCACCAGAGATGTAATACTTCTCGCCGTTGATTACCCATTCTTCGCCGTCAAGTACAGCGCGACAGCGAATATTCTTGGCATCCGAGGATGCAACATCTGGTTCGGTCATCGCAAATGCCGAGCGAATCTCGCCGGCCAATAACGGCTCGAGCCACTTCTTTTTCTGCTCCGGTGTGCCCACGCGCTCGAGTACTTCCATGTTGCCAGTATCGGGCGCACTGCAATTGAGACACTCAGAGGCAAGTGGGTTCTTGCCTAACTCGTTGGCAATATAGGCGTAGTCAAGATTCGACAATCCTTCACCGGTCTCGGCGTTGGGTAAGAAAAAGTTCCACAGACCGTTGGTCTTTGCTTTCTCTTTCACCGAATTGAGTAATTCAAGTTGTCCCTTGCCATAACCCCAATGCTCTTTGCGACCTTCGCCAAGCCGATAGAACTCGGCGGTGATTGGCTCGACTTCGTTGGCGATGAACAGTTTCACTGCTTCGTACAACGGAACCGCGCGTGGCGACATGGCAAGATTCATTGCATCGTCGGTGGTGATTCCTGAGTGCATTCCGGGCGCTGGCATGCGCTCAGGCTAGTGCGAGCTCTAGTACGTGTGCGCTCCGGAGACAGCAATCGAGGTGGATTCGACTAGATCCGGAGATGAATCATTTCTCCCAATCGGTTTGATCAAGTGATTCCCAATCCACAGACTCCTCATCGGCTAGCCATTCTTCAAAGGCTTCCTCATACATCTTTCCGAGATCGGGCAAACTCACGTTCAAATTCATATCAAGAAGCTACCGCCCCCTACCGTTACCGGAGGATACGTGCGAGCTATGCCTCGCTCAAGATAACCAGCGGGATTTCGCGCGTCGTCTTGGTTTGATATCCGGCATATCCCTTGTAACTGGCGGTAACCAATGGCCACATCCGCTGGCGCTCTACATCTGTGGCGATGCGTGCTGTCATCTTTTTCTTGGGTTTGCCCATGTACGCCACCTCCACGTGCGGATTGTCTCGCAAGTTGAGAAACCATGCTGGATGAAAGTCATCTCCGCCGCGTGAGGCAACAATGACAATTGCATTGTTCTCTTGCAATGGTGAGGTGAGCATCACCGACCGTGACACACCACTCTTGCGCCCAATGGTCGTTAACTCGAGTACCGGCATACTCCCAACTCGCCAACCCACTCGTCCGCGTGTGATTCCAAGAATTACACGATGCACCGCGTTGCCAGTCTTTAGATACAAGTCGCTTGGCATGGTTCTCCCTTGACTTTTGTTTGTAATTAGTTCACTTGCCGTGTGCGACTCTGCCAATACGGTTCACGCAATTTGAATTTCTGCAACTTACCGGTGGTGGTTCTGAATAGTTCGGTGCGAAACTCTACCTTTTTTGGACACTTGTATCCGGCAAGTCTCGTCTTGACATACGCCACAACTTCATCTTCAGTGAGATCTGAATTAGGTGTCTTCACGACAAACGCCATCACTAATTCACCCCACTTCTCATCGGGGATGCCGATCACGGCAACCTCAGCGACATTGGGATGAGAAAAAATTGCGTCTTCCACTTCGATTGAACTGATGTTTTCGCCACCGGAGATGATTACATCTTTCTTGCGATCCGAGATTGTTAGGAAGTGGTCATCGCCGATTGTCCCGCCGTCTCCTGTGTGGAACCAGCCATCAACGATGGCTTTGTCGGTTTCCTCGGGCTGATTCCAGTAACCCTCCATCACGACATTTCCGCGCGCGAATATCTCGCCGTGATCGTCGACCATTGTTTCGATACCAATGGCTGGTCCACCGGCAGAACTCAACCTGGCGGCTTGGTCTGCTGGCGACAACGAGTCGAACTCGGATCGCATCCGGTTGATGGTGAGTACTGGTGCAGTTTCGGTGAGACCATACAGTTGATTGAATTCCCAACCCAGTTCGGATCCCACCCGTTCGATCGTGCGCGTCGGCGGCGCGGCTCCAGCCACCACTATTCGCACCCGACCCCTCCCGGGAATTTCTCCCGGCCAGGTTGCGGCGGCGTCAAGAATCGCATTTGCCACTGCCGGTGCCCCGCACATCAGCGTCACGCCATGCTTTTCGACCCGGCGCAGGATTTCTGCGCCGTCGACTTTGCGCAGAACAATATGCTCACCACCCATTGCCGTCACCGCGTACACCATTCCCCATCCATTGCAATGAAACTGCGGCAATGTGTGTAGATACACGTCACGATCGCTCACCCCCATGTGCCAACCGAACGTTGCCGCATTCAACCACAACGTGCGATGTGTGAGCTGCACTCCTTTTGGTCGTGCCGTTGTGCCACTGGTGTAGTTAATGGTGGCCGTGGCATCCTCATCGGGTGACCAGACCTTGGGGTCGACGTCAAAGTGATACAGCCGTTCGTCTGTTTCCTGACCGATCACAAATCGATGTGTGGCGGTAACGCTGGCAAGGGCGTCGTTGAGTTCCGGATCAACGAGCAACACATCTGCGCCGGAGTGTTCGACGATATAGGAAACTTCATCGGCGACGAGACGAAAATTGATCGGCACAAGAATGCGACCCGAACCGCTGACACCAAAGAAACTGGTGAGTAGCCGCGCCGAGTTTTGGCTAACTATTGCGACTCGGGCGCCCTGAGGTATTCCGAGTGCGTCCAACCCGGCGGCCTGGGCCCGAGCACGGTCTGCCATCTGCTTATAGGTTTGCGTTCCCCACGACTTGGCGGGTTGGTCGGGTTCATCTACGAACGCGACACGATTTGGGTACACCTGCTCGGCTCGACGCAAATGATCAATGACGGTCAATGGAACTTTCATCGCTCGGGCCCCCTAACGATTCGTCCGACGAATAGTAGTGGCACCCCTGCTAGTTACGAAAGTGTGACGCCACTTCAGTGAAAAACCGCTGAATCGATTCGGTGCGCTGGGCAAACGAATCACCAAGAGTGAAATCAGGCAGACAGAACTCATCGATTCCAATGTTCCGGTAATCAGCCATCATCTCGGTGAGTTGTTCGGTTGTACCTACCAACGACCGACCCTCTGGCACCTTTGCCCGCACCTTTTCAGCGATGTCGGCGTCATCAACGATGTACACAAGGGCCTGTGTCGTCTTGCGCACTGTTGCCGGATCCCGATTTTCCTTCTCGCATGCAGTATGCAAACGTTCCACCACTTCCCGAGTTATGGTCGGCGTTCCCCATCTGTTCCACTCCTGGGCGAAGCGGGCGGTAAATCGCAACATGCGCGGACTACCCGAACCCACCAGCAGTGGGAGCGGCTGTTGCACTGGTTTGGGTTCGCATGGAGCATCGGTGACCGTGAAGTGTTTGCCGACGAAGGTCACTCGCGGTTCGCTCAACAACCGCGAAATGATCTCAATCGCCTCACCAAAACGAGTAACACGATCCTTAGGTTCCATCAGATCAATCCCGTAGGCACGGTGTTCGTTCACTTGCCAGCCGGCACCGAGACCAAGAACAAAACGCCCATTGCTGATCTGATCAATCGTGGCTGCTTGGTTGGCGAGCACTGCCGGATGATGCACCGTGGTCGGAGCCACCAACGAGCCGAGCCGAATTCGCGGTACCGATGCGGCAAGTCCGGCCAGCACACTAAAACACTCCAAGACGTCGCCGCTAGCCACTTCACCGTCAGCCGTATTGGGCATGTAATGGTCGGCGTACCACAGCCCGTCCCATCCGTCACGCTCGATCATGCGCGCGAGTTCCTGAACTTCAGAAAACGGTCGATTCAAGTCTGGCCACACCGAGAACTTCATCGCCGCCAACCTACTCGTCGGCTTGGTCCACGGAATGCTCGTAGAGTTGCCGAGATGAAAGACCTCTTTTCACTCCAAGGCCGCGTCGCTCTCGTCACCGGTGGCTCGCGCGGTATCGGCGCAATGATCGCCCAAGGTTTCCTTGAGCATGGCTGCTCACGGGTCTACATCACCGCACGCAAAGCCGCTCAATGCGATGCGGCGGCTCGCGAACTTTCACAGTACGGCGAGTGCATCTCCCTACCTGGCGATATCTCGTCACTCGATGGCGTCAATGCTCTGGCTGCCGCAATTGCCGAACGCGAACCGACTCTGGACATTCTCGTCAACAATGCCGGGGCGGCGTGGGGCCAAGACTTCGATTCATTTCCGGAAAGCGGTTGGGACAAAGTTGCGGATCTGAATATGAAGTCACCGTTTTTCCTGACTCAAGCACTAGCGCCACAACTTCGTGCCGCTGCCAAGACAGGTCACTTGGCCAAGGTGATCAACATTGCATCCGTCGATGGAATCGCGGTGAGCATGATGGAGACGTATTCATATGCGGCAAGCAAAGCCGGACTCATTCATCTCACGAAGCGAATGGCAATGCGTCTGATCAGAGACAACATCTGTGTTACGTCAATTGCGCCCGGCGCATTCGCTTCAGACATGAACATGGCTGCCCGCGATCATGCCGAAGATGTCTCCAAAGCCATTCCCGCCGGTCGCATCGGTACGGCCGAAGATATGGCCGGGGCAGCGATCTATCTCGCCTCTCGCGCCGGTGATTACGTTGTCGGTTCAACTCTCATCGTGGATGGTGGAGTTTCCTACGCCCGCTAGTCAGACTTGCTCAGCCACCGCTAGATCGTCCGCCCGCTAAACGCCACGAGTCGGAGCAGAGGCGTGGCGTCAGGTGGTGCAAATGTTTCCTGTGCGAATGTGACGCCATCACGCAGCGACGGAGCGATTGCTTGGCGGGCGAAAGCGTCGACCTCCACTACCAAGTTTTCCGGCGGATTCCAGGCCTGATTGGTGGAGGTGGCAAGATCCCATCCATGAATGAGTCCGTCAAACGCGACGAGGCGAGCGAACTGCGAGCCTGGCATCGGTCCGAAGGGTGTGTCGATCGTGCGTTGCAGTGCACCCGGGCTTTGGACGGCGTCGAGAAGCGCGTCCATTGCGATCTGGAATCTTACCGGTAGGTCAGCGTTGCTTGGCGCCGCCGTTCCACCGTCGTTGGCGGGCGGATCTCCTCGGAATGCCGGGGCGAATGCCGATGCCAGATTTGTCATGTGGTCAAGTACACCTGAGACGGTGAACGACGCACATGGTGTCGGGCCATTGAGTTGTTCGGTCCGTATGCCGGAGCCGACTTGCTTCAACATCGGAATGATGACTGCTAACTGATCGTTGCCTTCCATTTAGTCTCCTTGTTCGTTCGGTTTGAGTTCGGTCCTGGTCAGCCAGCCATCGTCGCGAGCATATGGTTTAGCACTTCGCCATGTTCGACCTGCGGGCTGAAGAGAATCACCTCGGCGTCCTGAACAACACGCACACTATGTCCAGGCGGCCAATAGAAAAGGTCACCGCCGACGCAGGTTTCTTGTGAGTCGTTGGTGTAGGTGATTACAACCTCACCCGAGATAATAAATCCCCAGTGGGGTGCATGACACGCGTCGTCGTCGAGACCTTTAAGCAACGGCGCAATGTCGGTACCCGTACCGAGAGAAAAATACTCGGCGGCTAGCGACCCGTAGTCCGACGCGTCGCCGAAGTTGATCGCTTGACGCGCGATTGCGCCGGGCACGTCGATCTTGGTCGGGATGTCGTTCTTGGTGATGTGCATAAGCCCTCGGTTCGATTCAGTGGAGTGATTTTCCGTTTGTTATTGCTTACGGTAGGCATCGAAGAATGCGTTGCCTAGTTCCAATACTGAACCGCGTTAATGTGGCGCATGAAGATGTACGGCCAGTACTGCCCGATTTCCCGGTCGGCCGAACTGCTTGGTGACCGCTGGACGATTCACATCATCCGCGATTTGTTGACTGGCACGTCTCGGTTCAATGAGTTCATCAGCGGCAATCCAGGACTTTCCCGGGCGTTGCTCAGCCGGCGGCTCCAGCAACTGAAACGGGCCGACGTGATCGAACAAGATGACGGTGGCGCCTACCGACTCACGCCGTCGGGCCGCGACCTCGAACCGGTCGTGATGGGACTCGCGACATGGGGAGCGCGATGGACATTCGGCGAACCCGAACCAGAGGAACTCGATCCAGACCTGTTGATGTGGTGGCTACACCGCCGACTCGACCCGAACAGTCTGCCAAGCCCTCGATTTACAATCCATGTCAACTTCACCGACCATCCCAAGCATTACTGGATCGTTGTCGACCATGACACGTCGTTGTGTCTCGCCGATCCCAGATTCGACATCGATGTCACCGTGCGTACTGACCGATCGACGCTGTACCGCACCTACCTCGGACATGCCTCACTGAAGGAAGCCCACCGCGCCAGTCGGATTGAGATAACGGGGTCAAGGCAAGCGGTTCGACTATTCATCGATGCATTCGAGCAATCTCCCGTCGCCTCGATCGTTCACGCTGAAGCGCCTCAATAACAACCACACCGACCGCGACGGTTCGAGACATTTATTCGATACGCATTCCTGAAATCGCCCGAGCGATAACAATCTGAGCCGGCCACTAATTAATTAGGGGTGCGCCGGGTCCGGCGCTTGTCCGACGACCCCTTTTCAGTGATGTCGTTTGCATCGCTAGACCACGCTTGCGTAACACTCATGAAATCACTTTCGCTGAATCCGGTCTAGGTTGGTCGCGACGAGCCCCGCGAGTCCCTCATGCTGGACGGCCACCGCGCGAAGTTGTTCCAGCGTCTGGTCGATTGTGTTGATCGCAGCCTGCTTGTTCAGTTTCCACCCGGTCGCTTCGCGGATAAGCGCGTCACGGTCGACGTGGGTCAGGTCTGTAACACCGCCGATATACATGCCCAGTCGTGTGCGAAGTTTCGACCAGAGCATTGTCGGCACGGTGTCGTACGCAGGAGCAAGTTGGATGCGGCCGTCGGCGGCATGAAGAAAGGCGACGTTCTTTCCGTGACCGTCTGCGTTGCCGATCACGGCCGTAAATGTCATCAACTTTGCCAATTTCGCCATCTCATGATCGGCATCGTCGGCATCGGACTGCAAAAGCTCGGCAACGGCCCTGAACGAAGGCCCCCCCATCGCTTCATACTTTCCCCGACCCTCGTGTGCGTCGTGATTCACGCCCAGGGCCTGGCATGCATCCTCTTGGTGAATGCGCCGGACCGCACCGTCGGCGACGGAACGGTCGAACCGACGAACAATGAGACAGCGCCGGCCAGCGACTTCGAGGAGCGTCGGATCGCTAGAGCTCACGCCGATCTCGCCAGCGACGAGCAATGCGTGGTACTCGGCGTCGACCAGCCCCGGCCGCAACGAATCATCAAGCTTCAGGATGTGAGTCGACGGCCGGCCTCCAGTCGGCCGCGCCCACCCAGCCTCGGTCTCTACGAGAAGCAGTTTGTTCTGCAGCCCGGCAATTGACAGTTCGCTGTTCGGATAGACGATTTCGCCACCATCATCCAGAGCACCAACAGCAACGCCGAGCGTCTCCGCCGTGTACAGCTCAACGCCCCAGCGGCCCTCATCGGGCTCTTCGTCGTGGCGAGTGATCACGAGAGCACCAGCAACATCACGCCCATAGCGGAGAAGCAGTCCATAGGTATCACTTGTCGCCACGTTCGCCGCCTGTGCGGCGGCTGCCAAGTGTCGTCCTTCAGGAAGCAACCCGCGCAAGTAAGCCGATGCGGGCTGCCACGATCGACCGACGCGCAATGAGCACGAGATGAGCGGAGTGTTGACCGGCCAGCGATCCAATGCCGTGTTCGTATGACGAAGACGGAGGTCGGCAAATCCTCGCGACTCGACATCCGCGACGCGGACACCGTACAACCAGATCGCGAGTCGCGGTCTACTCACTCTGAGAGTCCATGCGTGCTTCGATTTGGACTCCCAGGACGCGGAATACTTGGAACGCCCGCTCAAGTTCTGTGGTATCCAGCCCGTTCTCCATACGCGAGAGGTAGGTTCGGTCGATGCCAGTCGCGACAGCGAGGTCACTTTGGGTGATCTTGCGCGCCAGACGAGCCTCCGTGATCGTTCGGGCGAGATCCTTTGGGCTTCGAATACTGAATTGCTGAGTTGTGCTCATATCAACACAATAGCAGCTGTAAACTGAAAGTGTTGATTTTCACACATTTTATATCTCAATCGTGATGTGTTGATTCTCACACAATCGATTCATCATCCGACTGAACTGACGATGAGGGCGTTGGCACCGAAACCTCACCTTGTGCTCCGTTTAAGTCGATTCAAGTTGGTGGGCACTAACTACTTGGCAACTGGCCGATCGACCATGCTCCAAGAGTCTCCATGCCGAGTTCGCGCACGGCTGGCCAGAGTTCAGTTCCCTCAATGTTGTCGAACGATCGCTCAATACCGAGATCGGCTAGATCAACCTCAATGAGCTGGAGCGTTTTCTTGACCCGCACGGGAAAAGTTTGTAACGAAAGTTGAGTAAACGACTCCTCAAGTGCAATCAATTCGCGAGCGATCCTGAGGATTGACGTCCAGTCAGGGCGGTTGCGGGGAAGTTGACCCACGAACGCCTCAAGTGCGACGCGACGTGCCAACGAGTAGTAAAACCGATTCCCCGTTGATCGAACGGAGAGCACGCCGGCAAGTTGGAGAGTTTCGCATTCATCGGCGATGTTGCGTTTCGTGTAGCCCGTGACTGCGGCAAGTCGAGCAACGCTGGCAGCACCATCCTGCGAAAGAAGACACCGAATGATTTCTGATCGCGCACTGACACCAAACATCGCACGCAGCCGAACCCATGCCATCGATGGCCGCTCAAGCGGAGCGAGTACCGAACGGCGGGTGACTTTGAAGTTGCGAGCCTCCGTCGCGCTCGGCCAGACAACCCCAGCGTGTTTGCCGACGGTTGCGGCGAATTCACCAAACGCCAGTCGTAGTTCGTCCGGCTGATTGCGGACAAGATTCTTGAGGCGAGTTCGAGAAAGATACCGCCAGTTCCGCACGCACCAGTCCGTGGCTTCATCCCGCAAACGAGGATCTGAGTCTCCGAGCCACGCAGTGAACAGGACGAGTGGCTCAGGATCCACAGCCCAATTGATGTGGGTAGCGGTCAGGCCAGATACCCCGAGTTGCGTCCAAGCACCCCAAGCAAGAGCGAGAGCCTGCTTGCGGAATGTGGCGGCAGGTTTAGGAGATCGAGAGATCGGCATTTGACACCTCCATATTGAGCAGGGCGAGGATCCGTCGAAGGTCGCCCAAGAACCCATCTGACGGATCGTGGGTCCGCGTCCAACGTGCGGCCTTTAGCAATTGTTCTGCAGATGGAGCCAGAGCTTGAAGATCGGTGAAGTGCTTGCTGCGCTCGGTTAAGTCGACAGCCGCGTAGAGCTTGAAGCAAATCAGATCCTCAAGTGCAGGAAGATGCACTTCAAGAGTTCCATACTTACGGATGATGACGCGATCGGCCAGCCCCGGTGGCAATCCAAAATCAACCAAACCGGCTGGACCGCGATTGAGCCAAGTGGGTCCGAGCCCGAGCGCGTCGCCGACATCCCGTACCGCCGTCAGCAGAAAATCGGGAAGAACATCAGCTTTGACGTAGCCCACTGCAGAGGGATACCCCACGACATCGATGTCGGCGGTTGGCCGCTCAACCACGCCCAGCAAAAGGAGACTGCCGCCACCAATGACAAGCACGCTGATGTGTTCGCCGCGCTCTTCGAGCAACCCGCCGAGTGTCGCTAGGGCTTCGTCCAATCGTTCCAATTCCATCACAATCAAGAGTATAGACTTCTCGATTCGAGAGTATCAACCTCTTGATTTAGAAAAAGTATTTCTTTGCGGCGACCAGCGAGAAACTGGTGTCGCCGAACAGGCTTCGCCGTCAGTTTTGTCGGTCATGCATACTCGACGGAAGGGAGGAGTGATGTGTGACCTGAGAGAACTACTCAACACGCATTCCTGAAATCGCTCGGGCAATCACCAGTTGCTGAATCTCTGAGGTGCCTTCAAAGATGGTGTGGATCTTGGCGTCTCGATGCCAACGCTCCACCGGATAGTCACGGATGTAGCCATAGCCGCCGAGAATCTGAATGGCGTCCTCGGTCACGCGCACCGCAACTTCGCTGGCGTAGTACTTGCTTTGTGAACCTTCGGCGTTCTTGAAGCCGCCGTTTTTTGCCAACCACGCAGCGCGCCAAATAAGTAGCCGTGCCGCATCGATTTCGGTGATCATGTTGGCGAGTTTGAAGGCAATCGCTTGATGCATGATGATCGGCTTGCCGAACGTCTTGCGCTCTTTGGCATAGTCGAGCGCGAATTCATACGCGGCTCGGGCCACGCCGAGTGCTTGTGCGCCGACCGCTGGACGCGTCGCTTCAAACGTCGCCATCGCCGGTTGTTTGCCACCGGCGTGACCACCCTCGCGCGCACGCGCCAACTTGGCATCAAGTTTTTCCTTACCGCCAAGCAGACATGAACCCGGCACACGGACATCTTCGAGCACGACTTCGGCGGTATGACTGGCGCGAATGCCGTGCTTTTTGTACTTCTGACCTTGCGACAAACCTTTGGTGTTGGGCGGAACAATGAAACTTGCCTGTCCACGACCTTTCAATTCAGGTTCTACCGCCGCAACCACGACGTGAATGTTGGCGATGCCGCCGTTGGTGATCCATGCCTTGGTGCCGTTCAACACCCACTCACCAGTGGCTTCGTCGTAGACGGCGCGTGTGCGCAAACTCGATACATCACTTCCGGCATCAGGTTCGCTGACACAAAACGCACCAAGTTTCACATCGTCGGCGGTGCCGTAACACTGTGGCACCCATTCCATCATTTGTTCCGGAGTGCCGTTACCGGCGATACCGGCGGCGGCCAGACCCGAGCCCATGATCGCCATACCAATTCCCGCGTCGCCCCAGAACATTTCTTCGATCGCCACTGGCAAGGTAAGTCCGCTTCGGTCTTTCATCGCGTTCATGATGAAATCCAGACCGTATAAACCGATTTTGGCCGCTTCCTGCACGATCGGCCACGGAAACTCTTCCCGTTCGTCCCATTCGTGGGCAGCCGGGCGGATGACGTCTACGGCAAAGGTGTGAATCCAGTCCTTGATTTGCAGTTGGTCGTCGTTGAGGGAAAGTGAAAATTCGGGCATTCCGATAAGTTACCCGACGGTAAGCCGCGCGCCTATTTTCTGGTAATGGGTTATTGCAGCAACGTTGAGGCAATTGTCTCATAGATCAATTTTGCCCCCGGTATGTAGACGTGCACGCCGTCCCAGCGATAGGAGAGGTTGTTACCAATCTTCGGATTGTTGCACCACTCCGTGGGTCCAGACACAAAATAGACGCCATCGTCGTCACCGCCAGCAGTGGCAATCTCCCGCAACAGTTCATTGAGGTGACCGGTGCGAACATCGTCTCCCCGTTGTGGCAACGGTGGCACCGGACCACCCTTTGATTCGATTGGTCGCATGCAGGCAACTTCGAGCAAGGCCACGGTGGCACCTGTGTCACGCAATGCCTTGATTCCGCGAAGCATTCGTGTCCGAAAGAATGCGTCGGCCGGAGAAGTTCCAAACTTGAACAAGAACTTATCCACCTGGACGTCAAGAACTTCCCATGCCCCAATGACGACGAGTGCAACCTGGGCCCTGGCCTTCACCACCGAGCGCGCCCAATCCTTTTCAAATCCGACGCAATTAGCGAAATTACGACGAAACTTTCCTGTACTGCCGCCGATACCGACTCCGCGGTCGTACACACCGCATCCGTCGATTGAACCATCCGAAATTCTGAATGTCTTTTCGATCCCGCGTGGCAAGTTGATCGCCAGCGCATGAGCCTGTGAGTCTCCGACGATCACTACACGGCGCGGAAGTACGGCAATGGTGGTACTCGTGGTGGACACATCAGGTACCGGAAGCGGAACCGATGTCGAGGACCCTCCAAGTCCAGTCGAAGGCACGGTTGTCGGAGCAACGAATACCACATCAGTGTTTGATACGTCGATGGACAGATCCCGTGCCTCGATACCGGCAACACGGACGCCCGTAACCGCCAGTCCGGCCACGAGAGTTGTGGCTAGAACTACGGGAAGTCGACGACGCATCACAGACAATTGTGATCGTTGTTTCCACCAGGCGCCAATCACCCCTCGACGAGCCGGTTGTTCAATCAATACATACGACAGTTCATTGACAATAACCGTGGCGGTAAGTGCAATGGCCAGTGCATTCGTTGAGTCACGAGCCCCGGTAACGACAAAGATTGGCCAGTGCCACAGATACAAGCCATAAGAACGACGACCAATTTCGACCACCAGGGGTCGTGAGACGATCCACTTCATCACAGTCATTGAGGGGTGAACAACAACAAAAATAAGGACACAAGAAGCAAGCGTTGCTGCCGCAAGACCACCGCGATATAGACGGGCATCATCGACATGGATTAATGCAGCGACACCCACCAGCACGGCGATACCCGTGACACATGAGATTTCAGCACCGAGTCGCTGGAAGGTATTGAGTTGTTTGCCGTGCCACGGACGCCAGAAAAATGCCAGACCGGCACCACACAACAGGCCGCTTGATCGAGTGAGAGTCGAGAGATAGAGAAAGTTCGTACGCGTTTCATTGTTTGGTACGTACATCACAGCGGTAAAGACCATGATCGCCAGTGCTGCCAGCCCAACGATGAGTCCGGCACGGTCAAGTCGCACGCTGCGTCGACACAACACCACACCGAAGACCACTGGCCAGATGAGATACCACTGTTCCTCAACTGCGAGTGACCACAGATGCCGCAATATTGGTGCTTCAAGTGGAGCAAAATACGGAACGGAGACAAAAAATATCTGCCACCAATTCGACACATAGAACACCGCCGCCAGCACATCGCGGCGCAACGATGGCGCGAATTCCGGAGCGAAAAAGGCAACAGCAATTGCACTTGCACACAACATCGCAAATAGAGCCGGTAACAAACGGCGAGCCCGCCGAATCCAGAACTGTTTAAGGCTCACTGAACCGCTGCGCAAACGTTCTTCGATAAGCAATGTCGTGATCAAATATCCACTCACGACGAAGAACACCTCGACCCCAATGAATCCGCCTGGAATCCACACCAAACGGGCGTGGTAGGCGATGACGGCGATCACGCTCAGTGCGCGCAGTCCATCGAGTGCGGGCTGATACCCCATTGATCGAGTTTTCGACGTCACAACCTCTTACTCGCCACAAGGACGGCCACAAGACAAAGCAGCGCACCGAATGTGTAAGGCGCCCCGATTCCGACGCCATCAAAAGCCAAACCCGCCAGCGGTGGTCCGATCACACGAGCAAGTGCCGAAGCCGATTGCTGAACCCCAAGCATTTCGCCCCGCCGGTGGTCATCGACACTATTGGCAACCAACGCCGTGAGTGACGGCATTGCAACTCCAGCACCAAGCACCATTAGCACGAGGGAAAAACACAATGCTGCCAACATTGTCGACGCACCAAGTGCAAGCATGCCAACTGCCACAAGTGCCTGACCGAACACCACCAGTCGCAACGAGCCGAAGCGTTTGGTGAGAGGCGAAATGAGTGCGCCCTGAACGACTGACATCAACACGCCAACCAGGAGAAACACAAATGCTGTTGACCCTTCGGTGAAATTGAAGCGACGACCACCAAACAAGGAAAATGTTGCTTCAAAACCGGCAAATGGCACGGTGGTGAGAAATCCGATCACAACATATGACGTAATTGTGCCCGGCGAAGTTCGCCGCGGCACCCGGGTTACAGCGCGAAGTTCCCGAGTTCGTGTTTCCGGAAGGCGAATGATCGCCGCCCCGGCATTGATCAACGCCAAAACACCCGCCACGTAAAACGGCACATGTGGACCACCCAGTGAGGCAAGCCCACCGAGGGCTGGCCCGATCACAAAGCCAACACCAAATGCCATCCCCAATAGTCCGAGCATCCGGGCGCGCTGTTGAGGCGAGCCGATGTCTGTGACGGCACCCTGAGCAACGGAAATACTCGCCCCCGATGCACCATCAATAAGTCGACCAGCGAACAACACCCACAGCGCACCGGCAGCACCGGTGATGAAACTACCGACGGCACTACCAAGCAAGGACACGATAAGTACCGGTTTTCGACCGATGCGATCAGACCAGCGCCCAAGAATCGGCGCGAACACCATTTGCGCTAGTGAAAACGAGGCGAATAGTAATCCCACTTCGAATCCACTGGCTCCGAATCGATCTGCGTATCGTCCAAGAATCGGTGCAACAATGCCGAACCCAACCATGTCGAGTGCAACCGTCGACCAAATGACCCAAAACCCGCGGGGTAACGATTCGCGTTTCAGTGCCGTATCGCTCATGTCATCGATAACCGTTGGCAGGAGTCACCCGCGACGAACGCGGGTGCCATCTTTGGTGGTTTCTACGAGAAAGCCGGCTGCCTGCAACTCGTTGCGAATCGCGTCGGCGGTGGCAAAATCCTTGGCCAGGCGGGCAGCATCCAAATCAGCGGCGCGCTGAACGATGACCGCATCAACATCAGTCACGGTGCGCAATATCAGTCCAACGGCGCCGCACATGTCGATGACAGCGACAGCAAGTGCGCTGGCGCGTGCAGCGTCGCCAGTGTCTAACGCAGTATTGGCCTGACGAACCGTGTCGAAGATGTGCGCTGTGGCAACTGGTGTATCCAGATCGTTGTCCATGATCTCGCGGAATCGAGCAATCGCGGTTGAATCCGGTTTCTGACTGGCTAGATCCGCCATCCGTGTGGCAAACGCATCCAACCCGGCGACCGATTTTACTGCAGCATCGATCGTGTCTTGGCCAATTTTTACCGGTGACCGATAGTGGGTCTGCAACAACAACATTCGATATGCACGCGGGTCGTAATGCTCGACGAGATCCATCAGGTTGTCGACGTTGCCGAGGCTTTTGGACATCTTGATTCCCTCCTCATCCACGACAAACGCATGGTGCATCCAATGATGAGCGAAAACCCTGTCGAGCGCCATGGCCTGGGCACGTTCGTTTTCATGGTGTGGAAAACGGAGATCCATCCCGCCACAATGCAGATCAAAATCTTCACCGAGTAATTCCAAACTCATGACCACGCACTCACTGTGCCAACCCGGTCGACCGGAGCCCCATGGCGATGGCCAGGACGGTTCGCCGAGTTTGGAAAACTTCCACAGCACGAAATCCGCGGAATTTCGTTTTTCGGCTGCACCACGAACATCACGTTCGCCACCACCACTCAACATTTCGTCTAGACGTTGATGGGCAAGCAACCCGTAGTCAGACACGGTGGTGACATCCATATACACACCGTCACTCGTCGTGTAGGCGGCATTTCGAGCCACCAACTTTTCGATCATCTCAACCATCTGGTCGACATATTCAGTGGCGTGCGGAATGTCGGTGGGTCTCAACACGCCAAGTTTGTCCATCGCCTCAAACCACACACGTTCGCACTTGTGAGCGATCTCTGACCAGGGGCGATTCTCACGTAGTGCCCGGTCGATAATATGGTCGTCGATATCGGTGACATTTGATACCAAACGCACCCTCACGCCACTCCACTCCAAGTAGCGGCGCAAGATGTCGTAGACAACCGTGGCTCGTCCGTGACCCAGATGGGGCGGGCCATACACCGTCGGACCGCAGAGATATATGCCGATGTGTCCCGGGTCGCGTTGTTTGAGCTCTCGAACCTCCCGCGTGGCGGTGTCATAGAGATGCAGCACGGGTTCAAGCCTAGAGGCGCGTGTGCATGCCGAGCCCAACCTGGTGGCAGTACCGTTACACGACGATGATTGACTCACCCGATCACACCTACGTGGTACCGGACAAGCCCGCGCTCGATCACATCGAGGCGCGCTGGATTGCCAAGTGGGAACGCACGGGCGTCAATTCATTCGATCGCAATGCATCTCGTGACAACGTATTTTCCATTGACACTCCACCACCGACCGTAAGCGGATCGTTGCACATGGGCCATGTGTTCAGTTACACCCATACCGATGCCGTGGCGCGATTTTGGCGCATGCGTGGCAAATCGGTGTTTTACCCAATCGGATGGGACGACAACGGGCTGCCTACCGAACGCCGTGTGCAGAACTACTTTGGTGTCTCATGCGACTCGGCCGTGGCCTATAACCCCGACTTCACACCACCATTTAACGGCGATGTGCCCAAGGGCCATCAAGCAATTGCGATATCGCGGCCCAACTTCATTCAACTGTGCGAACAACTCACCCATCAAGACGAAAAAGTCTTCGAAGATTTGATCCGCCGACTCGGTTTGTCGGTGGACTGGTCGCTGTTGTACACCACTATCAGTGATCACGCTCGGCGCACGAGCCAACAGGCCTTCTTAAACAATTTGTCTCGTGGCGAGGCGTACCCGCAAGAAGCACCAACTTTATGGGACGTGGATTTTGGCACCGCGGTTGCCCAGGCAGAACTCGAAGATCGCGAGCGTCCAGGTGCGTATCACTTGATTTCATTTTCCCGTGATGACGGCACTGGCGATGTGCTCATCGACACTACCCGTCCCGAACTTATCGGTGCCTGCGTGGCTCTTGTCGCCCACCCAGACGACACGCGTTACACCTCACTCATTGGCCATCACGTGCGCACGCCGCTGTTCGATGTTGAGGTTCCCGTTTATGCTCACGAACTTGCCCAGATCGACAAAGGCACCGGAATTGCCATGGTCTGCACATTTGGTGACCTCACCGATGTCACATGGTGGCGCGAACTGAACCTTCCGACGCGCGCAATCATTGGACGCGACGGCCGAATCCTGACCGAGGCGCCAGAGGCCTTCAGTACACCAGCGGCGCAAGCGGCATATGCACGGCTCGCCGGCAAGACGGTAAAACAGGCCCAGGTAGCAATCGTCGAGATGTTGCGTGCCAGTGGTGACCTACGCGCCGAACCACGCTCGATTACGCACCCGGTGAAATTTTACGAACGAGGTGATCGTCCACTGGAGATCGTCACCAGCCGCCAGTGGTACATCCGCAATGGTGGTCGCGATACGGCATTGCGCGAAGCGTTATTGCGACGCGGTTCTGAACTCACGTGGTACCCAGACTTCATGAAGCACCGCTACGACAACTGGGTCGAAGGGCTAAACGGTGACTGGCTCATCAGCCGGCAGCGCTACTTCGGTGTTCCAATTCCGCTGTGGTACCGATTGGACTCAAGCGGTGAACCCGACTACGACGCGCCATTGATACCAAGTGCCGACCAACTGCCCTTCGATCCAAGTTCTGATGTGCCGAACGGTTTCAGCGAATCACAGCGTGGGGTTGCCGGCGGGTTCATTGGTGATCCCGATGTCATGGACACCTGGGCAACATCCTCGCTGACGCCACAAATTGCTGGCCACTGGATCGATAACAAAGAATTGTTTGCTCACGTCTTCCCGATGGACATGCGCCCACAGTCTCACGAAATCATTCGTACCTGGTTATTTTCAACGATGGTGCGTTCGCACCTGGAGCACGACACGGTGCCGTGGCGAAATGCCTCACTGTCGGGCTGGATTTTGGATCCCGACCGCAAAAAGATGTCCAAGTCAAAAGGCAACGTAGTCACACCGATCGATTTGTTCGATCAATACGGCAGCGATGCGGTTCGCTACTGGGCCGCAAGTGCGAGGCCGGGTGTGGACACTGCGTTCAGCGAGGACCAAATGAAGGTTGGTCGTAAGTTAGCCACCAAACTGCTCAATGTTTCCAAGTTTGTGCTCGGAGTCGATGTTGTCGATGTATCGGCGGCTCCGACACAACCCCTGGATGTGGCGATGCTGTACCGACTGGCCGAAGTGGTGAAAGAATCCACCGAGGCACTCGAAGGCTTCGACTACGCCCGAGCACTTGAGCGCACTGAGGCATTCTTCTGGTGGTTTTGCGACGACTATGTGGAGTTGGTCAAGACGCGCGCATACGGAAAAACGGATGATTCTGCGTCGGCAGTGGTCGCGCTTCGTCGTGCACTTGGTATTCTACAGCGACTGTTTGCACCACTGTTACCGTTTGTCACCGAAGAAGCCTGGAGTTGGTGGCAGCCGGACTCGATTCATCTGGGACCATGGCCTACGAGCGACGAAACGGTGGGTGATGTTAGCGCCGATGGCGACAGCGAAGAATTGTTGTCGGCAGTGTGCGAAGTACTCTCCCAAATTCGACGTTCCAAGACCGAAGCCAAAACATCCCAACGCACGGAAGTTGCATTCCTCAAGATTTTGGCGACAACGGCGCAACTACAACTCGTCGAGTTATGCATGGATGACCTGCGAAATGCAGGCGGATTGAACGACGTCGAGATGGTGACACACGACCTCAATGCAATCGCCGTGCAGATACGCCTCACCCCCACCGCCTCGGTGTAACGCCACTACCCTGAGACCTGACATGGCATCGCCCCCCCGCAAATACAGACATTCCCTGGCCCACCGTCTCGTACTGATCATGAATATCGGTGTGGTCGCGGCGCTGCTCATAGCCGGTATTGGCATGCTGTGGGCTGGTCAGCGCTTGGATAGTCGTCAAGTGGTGTCCATCAACGGCACATCTCCAGAACCACCCGTGTCAGATGCCATTATCGCTCCGTCTGATGAATGGACGCTGACCGAAGGCGATCTCGAGGCGAAGAACTTTCTGCTGACCGGTTCCGACAACGGCAGTTGCGTGGATCCTAATTCTCCCTACGCGGGCGCCTTTGGTGATCGCACGAGTTTTGGTGAACGCAGCGACACGATCATGATCATCCGTGTCAACCCGAAAGATAATCAGGCCGCATTCCTATCGTTTCCACGGGATCTTTGGGTAAAGATTGCCAACTCCACCCGATCGAACCGCATCAATACCGCATTTGATCGCAAGTACCCCAAGCGATTAATCGACACGATCTATCAAAACTTTGGCGTTCCGGTTGATCACTACGTAAATGTGGACTTTTGTGCCTTTAAGCAAATTGTGGATGCAGTTGGCGGAGTAGACGTGCCATTTCTCTATCCGACACGGGACAAGAAGACCGGTCTGTACGTGCCAGCACCGGGTTGCTTTAGTTTCTCCGGCGATCACGCACTTGCTTATGTGCGGTCACGATCGGGATACCGTTATCTCGATCCGGCCACGGGAGATTGGACACAGGATGGCACCGGCGACCTTGGCCGTATCGGTCGTCAACAAGATTTCATTCGTCGCTCCATGCAACGGGCGTTGGATAAGGGATCCAGTAGTCCCCGAGTTGCCAACCAGTTGTTAAATGCCGCACTGAAAAATGTCATCACCGACGATGAGCTCTCGGCAATCTCCATGCTCCAACTTGCCCAAGCAATGCGCAATCTCAACACCAACAAGATTGCCACCTACACCGTCGAAGCATCCGGACAAATGATCGGCGATCAATCGGTACTTATCCCAACAATTAAAAATGATCGGATGCGCCAAATTCTGGCGATCTTTCAAGGTAAGGCAAGTCTTGGTACCTCGTCAACGACAATTCCTGCCGATACTGTCAGCACGGATACTGACAGCGATCAAGGCGCCGTGGGCAATATTCAATCAATTCGCTCAAACGTTGGCGGTAACAGCACTCCAAATGCCACGCCATCGACGACTGTTCCGGTTGTTGCGCCCGTACAGGACACCGTCGGTGTCGTCCCACCCGATGACCCGACCTGCCACTAGTCGAACACTCGCGCAAAGGCATCTGGAATATCGCTCGGCCCGCCCACTGTGGTGACGCGCGCGCCAATTGCTATCCCCAATTGTCGGGCGTCCTTGTCGTCACCATCTGGTGCCAGAATCACTAGTTCATCAAGGATCTGGGCCGCTCCAAGCACGTCACCAAGTACGGTGGCTCGACAATCAGAGAGTAAAACGGTGACCTTGCGCGCGGCACGTGAACGCTGTAATTGTTGGTGCGCGACGATCAACGCTTGGCACAAATTGGTAGTGCCAAAGCCACGCAGTCTGAGCACCGCGTTGATCACCCCCTGGACTTCCTTGTTCGCATCTTGCGATTTGACAACAACGACGTCACTGCCAAACACGACAACGCTGTAGTCGTCTGGATTACGGGCCGCCACTGCGGCTGTTGCTACGGCTGAAGTCGCTAACGGGCGACCACCCATTGAACCGCTGCGATCCACTACCAAACACAACGCCGCGCCCAGCTTCATCCAACCCCGCACCTTTAGTTGATCTACATCGATGGCGCCGTGACGACGGAGTTGATTGATCACATCCAGACTTGCATCGATGTCGATGTCCCCCGCATCTGGTTGATACGACTGCATTGTCATGCGTCCCACCCCGCGACCACGATGGGTACCGCGGCGGGCGATGTCAAGCATGAGTCTCCCCGCCAATCGCCGGGCGAGTTCGCGCAATTTTGGGTCAGTTGCCGACGTCAGATCAGCCAGTAGCGCCAAAGTGTCATCGGGTGCATCGGTGAGTGCCTGATCAAGCGCTGATTCATCGAGTTCGCCAACATCGGGTGATACCTGCTCGAAGCGTTGATGTTTGGCAAGTTCGCGTCGTGACAAGGTGCGCTTACCCGTCGAAGCAATTGCGTCGTCGGCTGCCTGGCCTTCCTTCGTTAGCGAGAGTTGGTGGCCCCGATCGGGGCGCCAACTTTTCCCGCCGATTCACCCTCTCGGGATGGTCCAAATACCTCTTGCCAGATATCGGTGATGACTTCTTCGGGGCTGCGCACGCTTCCCTCTCGCAGACGCACTCGCCCGGTGAGAGCAACAAGCGCACTATCAAGGCCAACTTGGGCATCACTGATATCGGTCGTGCGCAGTTGTGCCAGGCTCGTGGCAACAAGTGCGGCATCAATGGCACCACGCACCGATGAACCGACCCGCAGATCAGGATGCACACGAGTGCGTCGTACCACTTCAACAATGTTGCGAATCCAATCCGCGTCAGGAATAGCAACAGCAACGGCATCATGAGTCGATGTAGGCAACCTCAAATTGCGTTCAACAATCTGTGCCTCTTCGTTGGCAGATTGATACGACAACGAAACCCGGCACACTCGGTCATATACGGCACTCGAGATCCGAGCCGTACCTACCGCATCAAATGGGTTCATCGCCGCAACCAAACGAAAACCGGCAGATGCCGCAATGCGACCTAGCCGCGGCACATGTAGTTCACTCTCGCTCATCACGGTGATGAGCACATTGAGCGTCTCTTCTGGGATCCGGTTGATTTCCTCCACATAGAGAAGCGATCCTTCGCGCAACGCGGTGATGAGCGGTCCATCCACGAATACGTCGGGCGAATACCCATCGTTGAGCACACGCGCAGGGTCAAAATGACCAACTAGTCGTGCCGGTGTGAGCTCTGCATTGCCTTCGACAAACTCAAAACTTAAACCAAGTCCGTGGGCGACCGCCCGCAATAACGTTGATTTTCCGGTGCCAGGTGGACCTTCCAGCAGCATGTGCCGACCGGCGGCAAGTGCGGCTACGACAAGTTCGACTTCGCGGGTACGACCAACGACTTGGGTGTCGAGTTGCTCAAGAAGTTGCCGCGAGATATGAAGCGGAGTTGCCTCAGACATACTTGATGACACCACGGATATTTTCTCCGTCGCGCATCGCTCGGTACCCTTCGTTGATTTCATCGAGTGAATACTCGCGGGTGACAAGACCATCCAAGTCCAGTTGTCCCTCGTGGTACAACCCCAACAATTTGGGGATGTCCGCACGGGGATTACCCGATCCGAAAAGCGACCCAACCAACTGTTTTTCCATACTTGTGAGATCCAGCAAACTCATCGACACGCTGGCCTCAAGTGCCGGATGGATGTTGGTGACGACAACGCGACCACGCTTGGCCGCAAGAGCCATCGCCTCACCCATCAGTGCACCATTGCCAACTCCCATTGTCATGATCACCTTGTTGGCCATCGTGCCATACGTCAGTTCTTGCAGCATGCCAAACGCTTCAGTCATTGATGCAGCGGTATTCGTGGCACCAAACTCCATTGCCTTTTCCCGCTTGAACTCAACTGGATCTACGGCAACGATTCGCTTGGCACCTGCAATGCGGGCACCTTGAATCGCATTGGCACCTATCCCACCAACACCCACGACAACCACGGTGTCACCGGGGGTGACTTCGGCGGCATACACACTGCTGCCCCAGCCAGTGACAACTCCGCAACCAAGCAAGCACGCGCGATCAAGCGGCATGTCCTTATCAATCTTGATGCAACTTGCTTCGTGTACCACGGTGTGCTCAGCAAATGTTCCAAGTAAGCACATCACGCCCAGGTCTTTTCCATTGCTGTGGTGACGGGATGTCTGATCGGCAATTTGCTTACCTGTGGCCATGTACGCACCCAGATCGCACAAGTTCTGGTGACCGGTACTGCAACTTACGCATCGACCGCAGGACGGAAGAAACCCAAACACGACATGGTCACCTGGCTGCAACCAACTTACGCTGGAACCAACTTGTTGAACGACGCCGGCCCCTTCGTGCCCGCCAATCATTGGCAACTCGAATGGCAGATCGCCTGTAACCACATGCTCATCGCTATGGCACATGCCAGATGCGTGAATTTTTACCAACACCTCAGTGGGTCCGGGTGCATCAAGATCAATTTCTTCGACACTCCACGGTGCATTTCTTTCCCATAAAACTGCTGCCCTTGTTTTCACAATAACCCCCATCGATTTGCCCAGTTGGCGTTGCTACATCTTTATTACTTAGATGGTAATTCTTCATTGCCGACGCTACCCAATGCGAGGTCTCATGAGTACTGTGGAGACTGATGAAACTTACAGAAAACACAACCAATTCGGAAATGACGACACCCATTGCCCCTGCGACGACATCGAATGCCCAAGTTGTGGTCGAAGAACTACTCATCGAAGAAATCTCGATCGACGGCATGTGCGGCGTCTATTAACAGGTAATCCATGCCGGTAACACTTGACACGGCCTGCGAATTACACCCCCAGGTATCATTACGCTCAGAGCCGTTTGGCGCCCTCGCCTATCACTACGGCAATCGCAAACTTGTGTTTCTTAAGCATCCTGATGTCGTGGCGGTCGTTCGAGATCTCTCCCATCACCCAACACTTGCCGATGCACTCACCGCGGCCGATGTGCATCCCGACCGCTGGCCAAGCTTTGTGACTGCCATCGATTCACTTCGTTCATCGGACATCATTCGTGTCCGCTAGCACACTTGTAGCCCAACTCAAACAGGGTCTCGACGCGCCGATCTGCTTGACATGGGAAATCACCTATGCATGCAATTTGCAGTGCGTTCACTGTTTGTCAAGTAGTGGTCGACGCGATCCCCGCGAACTAACCACCAAACAAGCCAAGGCCATGCTAAATGAACTACGCGACCTGCAGGTGTTCTACATCAATATCGGTGGTGGCGAGCCGATGATTCGCAAAGACTTCTTTGACATTCTCGAACATGCCCAGCACAACCACATCGGCATAAAGTTTTCTACCAACGGCACGTATATCGATGCCACCAATGCACGGCGGCTGGCATCGATGGAGTACCTCGACATTCAGATCAGCCTGGACGGCATCGATTCAGTAACCAATGACGCGATACGCGGAGAGGGTTCGTATGCGGTTGCTCGACAGGCGATGGATCATCTACGGGATGCAAATTTTGGTGCGTTCAAGATTTCCGTCGTTGTAACTCGAAATAACGTGGATCAACTTGATGACTTCAAAGCACTTGCCGACTCATACGGCGCACAACTTCGCATCACCCGACTACGCCCGTCAGGTCGCGGGATCGATAGTTGGAATGATCTACACCCAACACAGGCTCAACAACGACAGATCTACAATTGGTTAATCGCCCACGGCGACACTGTTTTGACCGGCGACTCGTTCTTTCATCTCAACGCCCTTGGTTCGGAATTGCCCGGACTGAACATGTGTGGCGCCGGACGAGTGGTCTGCCTGATTGACCCAATTGGAGATGTCTATGCTTGCCCCTTCGTCATTCACGATCAATTCAAGGCTGGCTCAGTCCACAATCAAGGTGGATTCACCCGCGTTTGGCGTGACAGCGAGCTCTTTGTCTCGTTGCGTAAACCAGATTCTGCTGGCGCCTGTACTTCGTGTGGTAACTACGACTCATGTCAGGGTGGATGCATGGCGGCGAAGTTCTTTACCGGTCTTCCTCTCGATGGCCCAGATCCCGAATGTGCCATCGGCCATGGTCAAGAACTTCTACGTGCCGCCGATGTCATGCTCATTCCTAAACCAACCACGGATCACTCGCGAGGAGTTCGGCTGAACACGCCACAACCCGTCAGCGTGCGCTGAGTACGGCATAGCGAGTTAAGATTGGAGGGGCAAGTCAGGCCAGCCAACCAGGTTGCCTACTTTGGTCCAAAACGGTAACGAGCAATGGTCCAAATAGGGAATCCGTGCTGGTCCAAATAGGGAATCAAGGCTACGGAACCGTATACGGCCAAACGTGCAACACATACCACCCGTGCCACCCACGCCGAGATACCGTCACCGTCTGGCTGACGCTCACATTGCGTCACTCATTCAGACCTTTCCTGCAGTCCTGATCAATGGTCCACGTGCGACTGGAAAGACAACCACCGTCCGTCAGCTCGCGGCAAGCGAAGTTCGACTGGATCAGCCCGCACAAGCCGCAGCGTTTCATGCAGATCCAGATGCCGCACTACGCGGACGCCGCGAGCCGGTAATGCTCGACGAATGGCAGGAGGTGCCAGAATTGCTTGGTGCTGTGAAGCGGTCTGTCGACGACGATCCGAGACCGGGTCGATTCATCCTCACCGGGAGTGTGCGCTCTGACCTAGAACACAAGGTATGGCCAGGTACGGGGCGCCTAGTGCGAGTGAGAATGTTCGGGTTGTCCGAGCTTGAAATTCAAGGCCTGCCATCGATACCAAAACCGTTTTTCCTCGATGCGCTGGCAAAGTGTTCTCCAATGGCATTCTCTCTGCCGACGGTTCGGCCCGACCACCGGGGCTACATCGAAATCGCCCTCCAAGGAGGATTCCCGGGAATTGTATTGAGTCCAGTAGCGGGCCTGCGTGACGTGTGGGTCGAAAGTTACCTCGAACAGTTGTTGACAGGCGACAGCTACCCACTCGTATCTCAAAGAAACCACCACAAGCTGGCGAAATACTTCGACGCAGTGGCGGCGAGCTCAGCAGGAATGCCCGAACACAAGACGTTATACGATGCCGCCGGCGTGGATATCAAGACTGGAGGAGTGTACGACGATCTACTCACAAAATTGTTCGTCGCAGAAATTGTACCTGCCTGGGCAGGAAACCGTCTTGATCGCCTAATCAAGACAGGTAAACGTTACGTAGTTGATACTTCGCTTATGGCTGCAGCAGTGGGAGCCACAGTCGACACCGTGCTAACTGACAATGATCTTCTCGGGCGAATGATCGATACCTTCGTCATGACACAGCTTCGTCCCGAAGTGGCACTGAGCCGACAACGGGTACGTCTTTATCACCTGCGAACAAAGGAGGGACGCGAAGAAGTGGATATTCTTGCAGAGATTCCAGGCGGAAAACTTCTCGGGCTCGAGATAAAGGCAACAGCATCACCAGATAGCTCCGATGCAAAGCATCTCAGGTGGCTTCGCGAACGCTACCCAGACCGCTTTGTTGCTGGCGCCGTACTGCACACAGGACCTGACATCATTCAATTAGATGAGAGCATTTTCGCGGTACCGATCTGTGCATTCTGGGGATGAGCGACACGGCAACCGGAGACGACAAGCGAGTGTCAGACCTACCCTTCCAATCTTGACCCGTTATCCCGTACTCTGAGTGCGCTGATGCAATTGCTCACACCGCTTCATCTTGGTGCATCCATCGCGCCAAACCGGATCATGTTCGGTCCGCATGTCACCAACCTCGGTGATGATGACCGAACATTTGGCGCTCGCCACGTTGCCTACTACGAACATCGGGCTCGCAACGGATGTGGGGTGATTGTCACCGAAGGCGCAAGTGTCCACGACAGCGACTGGCCATATGAGCGTGCACCACGTGCCGCGAGTTGCGCCAAAGGTTGGTCGAACATCGCCGACTCGTGTCATGCCTATGGTGCAATCGTCATCGCCTCGCTGGATCACTCCGGTGGGCAGGGTTCCTCGGCTTTTCACCAGTCACCACTGTGGGCACCGAGTCGCGTTCCCGAAGTCAACACGCGCGAAGTTCCACAATGGATGGAACGGACCGACATCAACTCGGTGATTGACGGGTTTGTTGAAGCGACACAGGTTGCTCTTGGTGCGGGCTGCGACGGTGTCGAAATCAACGCCGGTCAACACAGTCTCGTTCGTCAATTCCTCTCCGGTCTCACCAACCATCGAACCGATGAATGGGGAGTTGACAAAACGTTGTTTGCCCGTCAAGTAATTGCAGGCGTGCGCGAAGCCGCCGACACTTCAGCCGTGATTGGCTTACGGTTGTCGTGTGACGAGTTAGCACCTTGGGCCGGCATTACTCCAGAGATTGCCTCGCAACTGGCACCGCAACTGGTAGCCGCAGGTATTGATTACCTGGTCGTGGTTCGCGGGAGTATTTTTTCCGCCGAAAAGACTCGACCAGATTTCCACGAGCCGGCGATGTTCAACCGGGACCTGTGTGCGGCAATGAAATCCAAGATAAAGGTGCCGGTGTTCTTGCAGGGCTCGGTGACCAATGTTGGACTCGCCGAGGAGGCAATCAAAGCAGGAGTATGCGACGGCGTCGAAATGACTCGTGCCCAAATCGCCGATGCCGAATTGGTGAGCAAGCTTCGGCGCCAAGTCCCGCAGCGAATTCGGCCGTGCATTTTGTGCAATCAGACGTGCCAAGTCCGGGATGTCCGCAATCCGCTCGTCACTTGTGTGCTCGATCCATCAAGTGGTCACGAAACAACGGAACCACAGTGGGAAGCACCAACAGCCAAGCCACGAAGTGTCACCATTATCGGCGGCGGTGTGGCCGGATTGGAAGCCGCGCGTGTTGCTGCACTTCGCGGTCATCGTGTGACGGTACTGGAGCGCAGTCACAACATTGGTGGCCTTGGCGCAGTGGCCGGACCGGCCAAACCCTTCATTGATTGGCTCGTTGCAGAGTGCACTCACTCCGGTGTGGTGATCTCGACCGGAGTGGAGTGGAACACCAACTCACCTGAGTACGGCCAACGCGCGCGCACAGATGTAGTAGTGCAGTGCACCGGGTCGGTACCTGGACTGCGCGGGTACAAAGTCCATTCCGGGGCAACTGTCATCGATATTGACGAATTGCGGCGTGGTAATTCCCACATACCGGCTGAAGGTGACATCGTTGTTCATGATCCAATCGGTGGACCAATTGGCGTGGCTATCGCCGAAGAACTCGGCTGCCGGGCCATTCTCATCACTCCCGACAACATCGCCGGGATTGAACTTTCCCGCACCGGCGACCTTGCGCCGGCAAATGTTCGACTCGCTAGGTCTGGAGTGCGCATCATTCGTCGCGCACTCCTGCGTTCGGTCACCGCCACGGATGTTGAAATTGAGGATCGCTTCACCGGTCACTGCTCAACGTTGCCGTGTGCTGCGGTGATTGACTGCGGATATCGCCTTCCGACTGCGATCATCGCTGGCGCCCATATGCAGGTGGGTGATTGTGTGGCTCCACGAACGATTCTTGAGGCCGTACTCGAAGCACGTCGTGGAGTATTGACTATTGACAAGTTGCCAGTCCAAGGCTGACTAAGTTGCATTCATGAATCCACTCGTTGTTGGCGTTGGAATTATCGCATCATATTTTTTCGGTACCTTTCCAAGCGCACTACTCGTGGCCAAACGCGGTGGAATTGATGTCACCGCGGCCGGTTCTGGCAATCCAGGAACTTCAAATGTGGTGCGCCTGCTGGGCTGGAAATATGGCGCGGTGGTGTTCGCTCTGGACATGGCCAAAGGTGCAATTGCCGCCATCATTGGTTGGCAGATCGACGGCACCCGGGTGTCGGTACTGGCATATGTCTGTGTCGTGGCAGCAATTATCGGTCACACCTATCCGGTCACCCGCAAGTTCAAGGGCGGTAAAGGTGTTGCCACAGGCGGTGGGGCGATGTATGTTTTGCACCCCTTGATTAGCCTCGTGCTGTTTACGTCGTGGTTCGTTATTCGCCGGGTGACCAAGAAGTCGTCAGTTGCTTCGCTCGCGATCACCATCGCCCTGCCAGTTGCAATTGCCGTCGGGGGGGCCGAAGCGTGGGAGATTATTGCGCTGATCGTGATGGTCATTCTGATACTCATTCGGCACGTCGGCAATATTCAGCGACTTCGTTCCAAGCAGGAGCCCGCCGCCTAGAAAGTCTCGCCGTAACCTTGGCTGATGGTGTACCGATACCTGTGGACTCCGCTGCAGTTGGGTCCCGTTACTGTGGCCAACCGGATCGTGTTCAGTGCACACCTCACCAACTATGCGCGTAACGGAAAACCCACTCAACAACATGCTGCTTATTATGCGGCTCGTGCTGCAGGTGGCGCCGGGCTCATCATCACCGAAGAACACAGCACGCATCCCACCGATTGGCCATATGAAAAACTCATTCACGGATTTCATCGCGATGTCATTCCTGGTTACCGACAAATAACTTCGGCGGTTCATCAACATCGGGTCCCAATATTTGCCCAGATCAACCACAACGGCGGACAAGCCAGCTCGATGTACAGCAGGCTCCCAGTTTGGGCTCCAAGTGCCGTTGCTGATCCACTCTTTCGTGAAGTTCCGAAAGCAATCAATGATGACGAGATTCGCCAGGTAGTCGCCGGCTATGTCCGAGTCGCCGAACACTGCGCCGAAGGCGGCTTCGATGGAGTCGAGTTGCAGTGCAGTCACTCCTCAATCGTGCGCGGTTTTCTCTCACCGGCGACAAACAAGCGCACCGATAACTACGGCGGATCCCTCCAAAACCGGGCCAGACTGCTGCTCGAGATTGCATCCGCCGTGCGTCTCGCCATTGGTAGCGAACTCGCGCTCGGAGTTCGACTCTGCGGTGACGAGTTCATTGAAAATGGGACCACGATTGATGACGCGGTGGAAATTGCCAAGTTGGTGGAGGAATCGGGCAATGTCGATTACATCAATACCTCAATCGGCGTGGCAACCGCGAGCCTGTTCATGATCGAAGCCTCAATGCACATCCCGCCCGGTTATTCACTGTTTATTCCATCGGCAATTCGCAAAGCAGTTGACCTGCCGGTGGTTGGAGTTGGCAGGTTCAAGGATCCCTTGCAGGCCGAACGGGCGATTGCTGACGGGCATTGCGATCTTGTTGGTGTGGTACGGGGGCAGATTGCCGATCCCGATTTCGCTGCCAAGGCTCGTGCCGGTGCCGCCGATGAAATACGACTGTGCTTGAGTTGCAATCAAGAGTGTGTTGGTCGGATGGGGCTCAACCGCTGGATGGGGTGTATCGAAAACCCACGAACTGGTCGCGAACACGAAGTAGACACAATTCAACATGTGTCGCTAACAAAAACACCGTTACATGTCATGGTCATCGGCGCCGGCCCAGCCGGATTACAAGCCGCAATTGCCGCCGCGCGCGGCGGTCACCGCGTGACCGTGTACGAACAACAACAACACGCCGGTGGTCAGGTTCGCCTTGCCGCGAGCGTACCGAACCGTGCCGAGCTTGGTGACCTCATTCGCAATCAGCTGGCTGAATGCAAACGACTCGGTGTTATTTTCCACTTTGGTGTCGCAGTGGACACCGGCATGGTTGAACAGGAAAAACCCGATCATGTAATCGTCGCTACCGGTTCTGCACCGCAGCGACCGTGGTGGGTTCCGGCGCAGGAATCCACGGCCCGAGTGTGCGACGTGCGCGAAGTGCTGGATGGCACCGCGGCTCCGCGAGGCGATGTCATTGTCGTGGATGAAATTGGGTTTCACCACGCCACATCTGTTGCCGAACTACTTGCCGACCGAGGCTGTGCCGTCGAAATCATCACCTCGGCGATGGTGGTGGGCCAAGACCTCGGACTCACTCTTGATATGGAAAACTGGTGGATCAGGGCGAGCGCAAAAGGCATCGTCCAAAGCACCGACTTGGTGCCAATGGCGATAAACGGGAGCGAACTGACGCTGCTCCATCATCCCACCGGCACAAATCAGACCCGCAGCATTGACTGGGTGATACTTGCCGTGCCCGGTCAACCGATTGACGGGCTGTTTCACGACCTCAACAATCGTGGCTTCAATGTCTCCCGAATCGGCGACTGCGTTGCTCCACGTCGTGCTCATGCCGCTGTCATCGACGGCGAACGCGTCGGCGCATCGTTGTAGCCGAACGTGCTGGCGCATCGTTGTAGCCGATCGCCACATTCAACACTGCTGAAGTAGCGTCAGTAACCAGATGTCGTATCTAGATGACCTGTTCAATTGGCTCAGAGACTTCTCATCCTCACCCTGGTTTTATGCGATCTTGTTTGCAATTGCTCTCGCCGACTCTGTTCTGCCAATCGTGCCGAGCGAAACACTCGTCGTCATTGGCGGAGTAAGCGCAGGTAGCGGCTCACTTTCCATCGTTGCCGTAATCGCCTGTGCGGCGGCTGGTGCATTCATTGGCGACAACATGTCATATCTCATCGGTACACGAGCAAGTGTTTTTATTACTCGTCGCTACTCTCGAACCAAAAAGGGTAAACATCGACTCGAGCAGGCCATTCATCAGATTCATGATCGTGGAGGATTGCTTCTCATCACCGCGCGGTTCATTCCCGGAGGTCGCACGCTGCTTACGTTGTCCTGCGGTGTCACCAGACAACCACGACATTGGTTTGTACGCTGGACGATGATCGCGGCCGTCATTTGGGCCAACTACGCGGCCCTGCTTGGTTTCATCGGCGGAAAAACCTTTACCGATAATCACACACTTGCCTTCTTGGTCGCCTTCGGATGTGCAATCGGAATCACCGTTATCATCGAAATCACTCGTTTCCTGTTGAGACTCCGACGCGGCGCGACGAACAATAGGAACAGCGGCATCGGTACGGCCTCTCGGCCCTAAGCCAGCGCCCGTAGTCTTACGAGTAATGCGCGCCGTACTCCCCATACGCCAAGCGATGAATCCCGCCGGTTTCGGTGAAACGGTGAGTGAATGCGATGGACGTGTTGTACTGATCGGTGAAGGTTGCAGCGACGCGGCACAACAGTTGGATGGCATCGCTCGCGAAATCACGATCATTGAGGCCGGTAACTTTGCTCCCGCTGCTTGGGCCCGATTCTTGGCGCAGCATCTCGCAGATGATGACATCGTGGTATTGCCATCGTCTCCAGACGGACGCGATCTGGCCCCGCGACTGGCCCATGAACTCGGTGTCAATTTCTACGCCGGCGCGGTTCGGATCTCACCACAGGTTGTCGACCTGGTCCGATGGGGTGGCTTATCAATTGAGTCGATCCATCCTGAACCACGCTGTGTCGCAACCTTGCAAGTTGGTGCCCGCGATATTCGCCAGATGTCCGGCGACGCAACCTGGTCACAACTCAACTACATAGCAGATGACACGACCTGTGATCCAACGGTAGAAAGCGTCGCGCCACCGGACGTCACGAGCATTGACTTGACCGAAGCGTCACGCATCGTGGCCGGCGGCGCAGGCGTCGCTGATGAGACGACATTTGCGAGGCTTGGTGCAATAGCCACAGCATTAGGTGCCTCACTCGGTGCAACTCGAGTGGTCACCGACAGAGGGTGGATCGATCATGCTCGTCAGATTGGCACCACCGGCGTGATTGTGGCACCGCAGTTGTACATTGCGTTCGGAGTGAGCGGTGCGGTACAACACACAAGTGGGCTTGGTCAACCGAAACACATCATCGCTGTCAACATTGACTCGTCCTGTCCGATGATGCAACTTGCCGATCTTGCTATCGTCGGCGATGCCAACGAGATCATCGGCGAACTTGCCTCGCTGCTGACCACTACTCATGGCCCACAATGACTGACGCTGCCGAGTCCTTTGACGCGATCATCGTCGGCGCTGGCCCGGCAGGATCGTGTGCGGCTCTAACGCTCGCCAAAGCGGGCAAACGCGTCGTACTCATCGAACGCGGACCGTTTCCCGGTTCCAAGAATATGTACGGCGGTGTGGTGTATCCGCGAATTCTCGATTCGCTCATCGACGAATGGTGGACCGACATGCCTGTGCAACGTTGGGTGACTCGCCGCACCACGATGTTGTTGACAGACACGCAAGCCTTCTCCGTCGATTTCCGCACCACTGCATGGGGACAAGCCCCGTACAACGGTGCCACAACCTATCGACCCGATTTTGACAATTGGTTAGCCAACAAGGCCGAGACCGCCGGAGCCATCGTGATTTGCAGTACCACGGTCACCGGGTTGATTCGTAATTCAGCGGGTGCGGTGTGTGGTGTTACCACTGATCGTCCAAATGGCGATTTGCATGCGCGTGTCGTTGTGGCCTGCGACGGTGTGAACAGTTTTCTGGCCAAACAGGCAGGTCTCTACACCCACACCGACGCGTCATATTTTACACTCGGTGCCAAGGAAACCCTGGCGCTCCCCAAGCATGTCATCGACGAGCGCTTTGGTGTTCGCGGTCTTGAAGGAGTTGACATCGAAATTCTTGGTGGCACCAGTCGCGTCAACGGCGGTGGTTTCCTGTACACCAACTACGACACCATTGGTGTGGGCGTCGTGCTGAAACTGCCGCAACTTGCCGCCCAATCCCAACGACCAGAGCAGATCATCGCTGCACTCAAGGCACATCCGGCAATTGCGCCGCTGATTGAGGGTGCAACGCTGAGAGAATATTCGGCCCATCTCATCCCTGAAGCAGGAATGTCAATGATGCCTAAGTTCGTGGCTGACGGACTGCTTATCGCCGGTGATGCAGCCGCAATGTGTTTGGCCGCTGGCATCTGGCTTGAAGGTGTGAACTTTGCAATGGCCTCGGGAATGTACGCCGCGGAAACAATTCTCGAAGCACTCGCAATCGGCGACACCTCGACCACGGGTTTAGCCGGATACATCAAACGACTTGAGAGTACGTTTGTTCTCGAGGATCACCGCAAACTGCGACATGCCCCGCAATTGGTGTTGTCCGATCGCGTCCAACACATGTACCCGCAACTGATAGCCAATGTCGCCGAGCGCATGTTCAGGGTGGACAATCCGCTACCAAAGCCAGGACTGCGCAAGATCTTGGCCGAGGAACGAAAACGTCTTGGCCTGCGCACACGTGACTTGTTGAAAGATGCGTGGGCAGGATTGAGGAGTTTCGGATGACGACGGACCCCCGGTTGACCGATGGTTCCGAACGCTGGAGCCCGATTTCATTCGAGGACCGAATGGCATCTGTTGAATTTCGTGTTCACGAAAATGCCCATATCACCGTTGATACCACCATTTGTCAGACTTGCCCATCTCGTGAATGCATCGTTGTGTGCCCAGCGAATCTCTTCGTCCCCACCGCCGATGGTGGCATCATCTTCAACTACGAATATTGCTTTGAATGCGGAAGTTGCTACATGGTATGCAACAAGGAGGGTGCGTTGTCATGGAACTATCCGGTGGGTGGACACGGCGTTGTCTTTCACCGCACCTGAACACAGCGAGATGACCCCATGACGTTCATCGCCGTGTGCATGAAATGGGTTCCCGGTCGACCCGAATTCAATCCACTCAGCGGCGAGGTTCACTCGCCCGAAGCACGTTTCGGTGGAGTTTCGGCTGCCGATCAAGCCGCTCTGGAAGTGGCACTCCAACTCGCGTCACAGCGATCACTAAACGTCACGGTTATCACGGTCGGTGATGCTCGATGTGAACCAGTCCTGCATAACGCCTTGGCTTCCGGTGCACAACGAGCAATTCGAATCGACGCTCCACTTCCACTGTCAAGTGCCGAGACGGCTCGAGTGCTCGCCTTGGCGCTTGGTGACGCTTCATTCATTTTGTGCGGCGACTACTCATTTGATCGGGGAAGCGGAAGCGTGCCGGCGTATCTTGCCGCCGAACTAAATATCAGCCAAGCACTCGGCGTGGTCTCACTTACTCCTCAGGTGCACGACGTCCTGCTGACCCGACGTCTTGATGGGGGCCGACGCGAGCATCTGCGGATCAGCGATCGAGCGGTGATTTCCGTGGAGGGTTCCGTTGCCCAACTGCGACGAGCCAGCCTGGCCAATACGCTCGCTGCGCGCAATACACGCATTCAGGTCATTGCCTCATCGATTACCGCTCAACGGATGATCTCAGCCACCAAACCATTTCGACCGCGCCCCAAGACACTTGTCCAGCCACACGGTGCGACGGCACTTGAACGTTTGCACTCAATAACCAATGTTGCTTCAGCCAGCGCGCGCGGTGAGCAGATTGAACTTACCGCGACTAAGTCGGCGATGTACATTCTTGAGACTCTCGCTCGTTGGGGATACATCGAGCAGACCCAATAATTCGAGATCTACCTGCCATGTCGTCGTCACTATCAACCCTTTCCACACGAGACATCACGTCACGAAGTCGCCCCATCATCGCCCTGCCAATCGGCTCGTGCGAACAACATGGACCGCATTTGCCACTCGACACTGACACTCGCATCGCCATGGCCTTGTGCCAACGACTGGCCGGTGCGAACAGCAGCATTCTCATCGCTCCCGCCATCGCCATCGCCGCCAGCGGCGAACACGATGGCTTCGCCGGAACGCTCTCCATTGGTACTTCAGCACTAACTACCGTGATTGTGGAATTAGTACGTTCAGCCAAGTGGGCAGCCGGGGTGGTGCTCGTCAACGGCCATGGCGGAAATGCACAGGCCGTGCAGACCGCAATTGCTGTCTTACGCAACGAACAACGTCGGGCGACGGCATGGTGGCCACAACTTGGCGATGACGACGATGCTCATGCTGGCTGCACCGAAACATCCATGATGCTGGCTATTGCCCCCGAGGTTGTACGCATGGAATTAGCCGAAGTCGGTGTCATCACCCCCCTTACCAACCTCCTTGACACGCTTCGAGTCGATGGGGTTGCTTCGGTCAGCCCGAACGGCGTACTCGGTGACCCACGCACTGCCTCGGCAGCACACGGTCAGATGTTGCTCACGCTTCTCGCCGCCCAACTCATCGGCCATGTCGAACACGAGACCGCAACATGGATTCGCTGACACATCACCGGCGATTCGTTGTTGATTCGTCATGGCGACGGCGAGCCAATGGCGCAGTGGTATTTGCTGGATCGCCGATCAAAATGTTTCGGCTCAGTCTGACCGGCAAGACCATTGTTGAACTTCTTGAACGTGGCGAGCCGTTACCAACCGGGCATGAATCGCTCACCGATCGACTGTTGGACGCGGGCGCAATTCACAGACTCGTCTCTCCAGACGATGAATTCCGGTATCAACTGGCCGATATTACGGTGGTCATTCCGGCGTTTGTTCAATCGGCCGACGATGCAACTCACCTCAGCGCTCTCGTGTCACACTGCGCTGGTGTTTCCCAGATTGTTGTGGTCGATGACGGTTCGCCGCATGCACTACCAACACTTGAAAATACAACTGTCATCACACTTGCGGCCAACGCTGGCCCGGGCACGGCACGCAACGCTGGTTTGGCCTATGTGACCACACCATTGGTCGCTTTTGTCGACCTCGACGTCACGATCACCAATGACACGTTCAGTGGATTGGTTGCGTACTTCGACGATGGACGGATGGGTATCGTGGCCCCGCGAGTGGTCTGCGACAGTTCAGACAACACGATCGGAAATTATGAGCGAGTTCGCTCACCACTCGATTTGGGTCCGAATCAAGCCCGCATCGCACCTGGTACCCGCGTCAGTTATGTGCCCTCGGCTCTGTGGCTCTGTCGCACCGAAGCGATTCGCGCGGTACACGGTTTCGATGACTCCCTTCGGGTCGGTGAAGATGTTGACGCACTCTGGCGCATCATCGCCGCGGGTTGGCGTTGTCGATACCAACCCGAGGTCATCGCCACTCATCCACCACGGGCAACATTGCACGATTTCATTGCTCAACGACGGATGTACGGGCGTTCAGCGGCCGCACTCGGCGCTCGGCACTCGGGAGCAGTCGCACCGGTCCGCGTGAGTGCCTACAGCACCGGCATGTGGACGCTCATCGCCTGCGGATTCCCGTTTTTTGGGGCACTCGTAGGTGCATATACGATCGTCGCACTGGCCCACAAACTTCGCGATGTCCCCAATTCCGTCGAAGAATCACTTCGACTTGCTGGACTCGGCAATCTTCATGCCGCACGACTACTAGCAAGTGCAATCACTCGAGCGTGGTGGCCAATTGCGGTGATCATGGCACTGGTATCTCGACGGGCTCGCACCGTGCTGTTTGCTGCAGCACTGATACCCGCCATGTACGAGTGGTGGTCGCGGCGACCGGCGCTTGATCCGCTACGTTACTTCGCCGTACGACTGATTGATGATGCAAGTTATGGCCTTGGCGTGTGGGAAGGTGTGATCACCAATCGCAGTGCCGATGCACTTATGCCGGATGTGTCGTCGTGGCCCACGAGTGCGCGGTGAAATTGTTGCACTCTTCGCAAACGTCATCAGGGATCATGCCGATTTTCATCAACCAACCAAATGCGATACAACCAAGGCAAATGGCAAATACCGCTTCGAGAGAGGCGGCCACAACAAGCATCGCGATCACTATTCGAGCCGGAGACGTGGCACCAGCCACGACGAGCCCAACTGCTGTCAGAGTGAACGTCGCACCTACCCCTTGAGCGAAGCGTTTCGGCGGACCCGGAACAAAACGATGTTGGACATTGAGTCGCGGAGTAATCACTTGTGTTGCCAGGCGACCCAACGGACTGAGGGTGGGCCCGCTGAGCACACGGGCGACAAATCCATATGTCAGAACTGCCAGTAACCATGGGTTACCGGTGGCAGCAAATGCCGCGCCAATGATGACGACACCAGCGGCAACCAATCGGGCCGAGGTTTCATTGACCGGATTTGGAAATCTCAGCAGTTTCAACATGTTTGCAGCCTAGGGGGCAATTGTTGACTTACCAAGTCGGGATTCAGGACAGACCTGTGCTGGGGGCGATACCGTCAAGGCACATGACCCTGCGGCTCAGTGTGGCGAGCGCACCATGGCACGACCAGGTTGTGGCAGTCGCTGATGCCTATGGCGAGATGATTCCGGTTGTCAAAGGCAACGGTTATGGCTTCGGACTCGCCGTGCTGATGCCTCATGCCAGCGTGATGTCGCCACTAATTGCCGTTGGCTCAGTGTTCGAAGCCCATGCGGTGCCCTCGACTCACACGGCGATGGTGCTCACTCCAGCCGGAACTGATCTTCCGACCTCACTGTCGTCACAGACAGTGCTCACAGTTGGGGCGCGACATCATGTCGACATCTTGCACCACGCTGGTTGGCGCGGGTCAGTGGTGGTGAAATTACAGTCCAGCATGCGTCGCTACGGAGCGACGCAAGATGAGTTAGAACCGTTGCTCCAGTCGCTCGACCAAGCAGGCCTGACGCAGGTGGGATGGTCGGTGCACCCACCAATCGACGGAGCATCCAATGCTCACATCGCCGACGTGGAACAGTGGCTATCGCAAATTGACCCACAGCATCCGATGTATATCAGCCATCTGAATCCCGAAGCGGTATTCCAACTTCGCACAACATTTCCGCGACACCGTATCGTCGCTCGGGTCGGAACCGCATTGTGGCTTGGTAATAGAACACAACTGCAATTGCACACCGATGTACTTGACATGCACCCGGTAACTGCCGGTATGACCGCCGGGTATCGCAACATTGCGATCACCCAAGATGGCGCGCTTGTCCTCGTCGGTTCCGGAACCGCACATGGCGTGCACCCGCTGAGCGACCAACTCAGCCCGTTTCACTTTCAACAGACCCGGCTGCAACTTCTTGAACCCTCGCACATGCATTCGTCAATGCTGTTCGTTGCTTCCGGCTCACCGTGTCCACAGGTTGGCGACCTCGTCGAGGTGCAACAACCCTTGACACGAGTTGCCGTCGACACCATTTACTGGACGTGAATCAGCTCTTGTCAAACGATCGCGCGGCACCGACACGGAATCTCACCCTCGATGTCGCTCGTGCAGTGGCGATGATTGGCGTTGTGATTCTCAATTACCATGGAGGTCTAAATGGGACTTTGGCGTGGGATCCGATCTACCCCTCGCAGTGGGAACGTCTGTTTAATCCCGGGACGGGTGTGCTGACCACACGCTTTGCCGCGGTATTCGTCTTGGTCGCCGGGGTCGGTGTATCACTATTTACTCGTGCCAGCCGTGAGTCCCGCGACCCGGCGCTGCTGAGGCGCGATCGGCTTCGACTGTTACGTCGAGGTGTGTTGCTGTACTCAGTCGGCTACATCACACAGTGGATTTGGCCGGGCACGATTCTGTTCTATTACGGGGCCTTTTTTATCGTGGCGGCACTCATTTTTTCCGCCCCGACAGCGCGGATACTGACGATTGGTTTAGTTTCGACGGTTACGGCGGCGGCGATCGCATGGTGGCGGGTCGAACAGTCATTTGCCGACAACCACACCGCATGGCTAGCCCCGACCAAGGTGGATTCGCCGCGAAATTTGCTGATCCGTACATTTGTTTCGTATACCCATCCGCTATTTCCGTGGCTATTGTTCTTTACCGTTGGCATCATCCTCGGCCGGCACTTGTATCGCCTCGCTGAATTTCGTCAACGGCTGCTGTTGTGGTCTGGCGGTATTCTCGCTGCCACGTACCTGATCAACTTCGTCCTTGTAGCCGACGCACCAACGGCCAACAATCAGCGGCTCATTGCGACCATACTTTCCACCCGACCGTACGACCGCGGGTTGCTGTACTCAATTGGAACTCTGGCAAGTTCTCTGCTCGTACTGTGCATTCTGTCGATCATCGTGGACTCACTCGGTGAAAACTCGGTGATAGATATGCTGGCACGAGCCGGGCAGCTGTCGCTTTCCATTTACTTCGCGCACATCTTCTTCTTCAATCTCATCGTGCACCGTCTGCATTGGGTAGGTGCGACCGGACTCGACACCGCCCTCGGTTTGGCACTTGTGTTCTACGCCATTGCCATCCCATTTGGCGCAATGTGGCGGACCTATCTCGGGCGCGGACCGGCAGAGGTTCTCTACCGCTCATTTGGCGGCTAGTGATGCCAAGTAAGTGGAACATCGCCTTGCGCGACGAACTCGACAAGCCGTATTGGAATACTCTTCAGCAATTCGTGCGTAATGAGCGTGTGCATCACACCGTTTACCCACTACAGACCGAGGTATTCAATGCTTTGCACCTCACGCCGTTTGATACGACACGCGTGGTCATCCTCGGACAAGATCCCTACCATGGGCCGCACCAAGCACATGGTTTGGCTTTTTCCGTCCGTCATGGCATCGCCATTCCGCCGTCGCTGGCCAACATCTTCAAAGAACTCCATGCTGATCTGGCCATACCGCCACCAAAGCATGGTTGTCTCGAACACTGGTCAGATCAGGGTGTGTTGCTGTTAAATGCCACACTCACTGTTCGCGCTGGTAGCCCCGGCTCTCACCATGGCAAAGGATGGGAAACCTTTACCGATGCCATCATCAGCACCCTTGGCCAGGGCGAGTCGCCAATCGTATTTGTGTTGTGGGGCAACAACGCCCGCAAGAAGCGACGACTCATCACCCAGTCGCATCACAGAGTCATCGAATCAGCCCACCCATCTCCACTTTCGGCTCACGCAGGATTCTTTGGATCCCGCCCATTTTCGGCAATCAACACCGCATTGCAGAACAGCGGAAGCGCCCCGATCGATTGGAATCTCACCTAACGTTTTTCTTCGGATTTTCTACGATTTGCGAACAGCTAAGTCATTTCAATTGCCGCCAACTAGGTTGTTCGCCATGTCTTCGATTCGCCGACACATCTTCATCGACTGCGAGCCACAAACGGTGTGGGATATCGTCGGCGCCCCAGAACGCCTTCATGAGTGGTTTCCAATTGCGAACACACGGGTGGAAGGTAACAAACGTTGGATCACCCTGGATAGTGGCATCATCTTCGAAGAGGACATCATCACCCTCGATCATGATCTTCGTCGCTTCCAATACAAGATTGTGAACAATCCGCTGATCACCTTTCACCAAGGAACGGTGGATGTCATTGACGATGCTCGGGGTGGTTGCATGGTGATGTATAGCACCGACATGGAGCCGGAAGCGCTTGCCCTACCAATCGGCGGAGCGGCCGGTGTCGGCTTGCAAAAACTCAAAGACATGTTTGATCGAAAGATGTAAATGGGACGCAAGATTCTCTTCATCACCACCGATCAACAGCGCTACGACTCTCTCGGATGCAACGGTGGAACAATTGCCCGCACGCCCACGATCGATTTCTTGAGCACCCATGGCATCACCTACGACCGGGCTCATCCACAAAACGTTGTCTGCATGCCCTCGCGCAGCACGATGCTCACCGGCCAACATGTGAGCACTCACGGCGTGTGGATGAACGGAGTGCCGCTCCCGGAAGATGCCCCAAGTATCGCGGCTGATTTGCGCAGCGTGGGCTATCGAACCGCACTCATTGGCAAAGCACACTTCGAGCCACTGCTCGATCCATTTCTCCGTTTCACCGAAAATCGCTTGGGTACTCATGGCGTGTTCACCGAACTTGACGACCTAACACACGACCCGTATCGCGGCTTTGATCACATGGAATTGGCCACGCACGGTGCGGTGGGTCCGTTGCATTATTCGCAATGGATGCGTAAGCATCACCCGGAAGCCATTGGCGGGTTCTACCAAGTACTGGATCACGAATTGCAGGTCAACGCCACCGGAGGCGGTGACACAGGTGCACCTCAGGTGCATTTCAATCCAATCAATCGGGAGTGGTACCACACCGACTGGGTCGCCAATCAAACCATCGAGTGGCTCGATTCGCTGCCTGTGGATGCTGACTGGTTTTGCTGGATGAGTTTTCCCGATCCGCACCACCCATGGGATCCACCGATATCTGAGCATCATCGCGTTCGTTGGCAAGATCTTGACTTACCCGAGGGATACATCAAGGACGCGACCGTGCGTGAAGCAGTGTTGGACGACAAACTTCGCCATTGGCGTGGATGGTATGACGGAACTTTCGTTTCAAATTACGAAGCACCCGCGCGTTGGGTACCCGCCACGCTCACGGCCGATCAAGTACGGGAAGTCAATGCGTTGACTCACATCGAGAACGAACTCATCGACGAAGCAATCGCCCGTGTTCTCAACTCTGTCCACAGCCGTGGTTGGGGCGATGACCTAGATGTGCTCTACACCACCGATCACGGCGAGTTCCAGGGCGACTTTGGGTTGTTATTCAAAGGCCCGTACCATGTTGACTCGCTAATGCGGCTGCCGCTCATTTGGCGACCGGCCCCATCGGCGAAAGTTGCTCCGGCGCGTGTAGCGGCACCAGTTGGTCTCGTGTCGCTAGCCGCGACTTTTGCCCACATCGCTGGCATACCACAACCGCCATATGTTGAAGCACCTCGACTCCCGATCGACAATGCAGATGCCACCGCACTCGGCCACGAACGTGTCCTTACAGAATGGGACAGCGTGCTCTTCGGCAAGATCGTGCACCTCCGAACCATTTGCCGCGACAATTGGGTGTGCACTGCAGCTTTGCACGGAACGATGAACTTGGCCGGCGAAGGCGAACTCTATGATCTCACTCACGATCCGCTACAACATGTGAATCGCTGGGACGACCCGTCGATTCGTACCTGGCGTGATGAAATGCTCACCGACATGTGGGATCATTTGCCACAACGAGTACTGCCTCTACGGAGCATGGACGCACCCGTTTGATGCCATTCGACCCAACTGAGACCGAATCGACACCGCTTCACCTCGCTGAAATTCGAGGAACCAACGACGCGGTCGAATTTATCACTCTCACGAGGTGTAACGACTTAGGAACTGTCCTCGTTTGTCAGTCGTTTGACGTCTGCGACATCTTGAGGTCTACCGGCAGCACGCTTGTTCACTATGAGATCTGTTCGGCTAATGAACGGAACCTCAACACCGTCGAGATCAATCATTAAACGGTTGTCCCAGGCCGCCTCAAATTCGACTCCATCAATCGACGTGAGTATGTCGATTCGATATGGCGGGTAACCCAACTGCACTATCGAATCGGTGCGGCTGAAATCATCTGTCGTAATTCCAAGACCGGAGAACCCAAACTTCTCGAGAGCCCTTCGAACTTTTGCTGCATTCTCAGGATTGATCCACACCCATGCATCCAGATCGCCTGTTGCACGCGGAACGCCATGCGCGGCGAGCGCGTAACCACCAACTATCAAAAATCGAACGTCGCTAGCGACGAATAATGTGACAAACTCGTTGAAGTCCTTGTCGAGTTTCATCTATTCCTCCGAACACTCGTTGGCGTAAAACTTCTACCGCTGCAACCCTCTCGGACGGCTCAATGCTCATCCAATAGTTCACGTCAGCATCGTCATCATGAAGTCCGGATCGGTTAACAACGAGGAACATTACGCCATTATTTCGAGTTGCTAATTTCACCGTCCCATTCTAATGAAGACTTGCCCGATCGATGAACGGTGATGTGCTCGAGGCTAAGCCACGCGGCCATTTCTCGCAGTTCAGCATTCAGCGCGTCGAAGTACCGCACAATTGCTCGGGAACTTGCTGCGTGATGCAGTGAATGCCACCTCCGCCATAACCCAACACCCCACCGACATCCAGCCCGATGATTTCAACATCGCCGATGAACTCACCGAGAAGGGCAAGCATGTCGGTATCAGCCGGATGGCCACATGTCGGAACAATCACGCCGCCATTACAGAAATAGAAGTTTAGGTACGGGACCTGAACACGCTTCCCACCAAACTCAATCACTGGCAAGATCGGAATTTCACACACATCCAGATCGAATCTGTCAATTACCTCTCGGTTCTGTGCCAGTCGGGAAAAATCTGCTTCCTTTTCGTCGTCGCAGCGCTGTAACACGATCGTACGTGGCGCGATAAATGCTGCCACGTTGTCAACATGACCATCCGTATCGTTATCGAGGGACAGTCCATGTGGTAACCAGATCACGTCACTGGTACCGAGTTCGGTGCATAGTCGCTGCGTGATCTCTTCGCGTGTCAAATGTGGGTTTCGATTCGGATTCAACAGGCATTGTTCCGTCGTGACAAGATACCCAGTGCCATCGACATTGATTGAGCCACCCTCCAGCACCATGTCGATATTGCGGATTGGATGTCCAGCGTGTTTGGCCCATGCAACTGCAATGTCAACATCGCAGTCGTATGGCAAATACTTGTTGCCCCAACCGTTGAAGATCCAATTTCCGGCCACTCGGGTGCCGACATCATCGACTACATAAATGGGACCAGTATCCCGAAACCATGAATCATCAATGGGTAGTTCCACTACATCAACAGAGTCCCCACACATCTGCTGGGCACGTTCAGCATGCTCGGAGTTGGCAATCATCGTCACCGGTTCAAATGCCGAAATCGTGCAGGCAAGTGCGGCATGTGCACGCTCGGCTTCGGCCAAGAACTCACCGTACAGAGCGCGTCGCGACGGCCAACAAATCACTGTGCGTTCATGTCGAGCAAACTCTGGCAACATTTTCACTGCGTCGAGCCGTCCAAACTTGTCAGCGATCGATACAACTCCGGGCGGCGATCGCGAAACAAACCCCATGATGTCCGCATCGCCCGCAGTTCGTCGCGATCAAACGTTGCAACAAGGACGGTCTCTTCAGTGCGGTTTGCTTCGGCAACCTTTGCCCCGGTTGCGTCAGCAATGAACGAACTACCGTAAAATGTGATGCTGTTGGCGATGCCAACTTCATGTCCAGTACGGTTGGCGGCGATAACTGGCACGATGTTGGCCCCGGCATGGCCCTGCATCACCCGTTGCCAATGCCCGCAAGAATCCCATGACGGGTTTGGTGGTTCACTGCCGATTGCCGTCGGATAGAACAACAGTTCGGCACCCTGCAGGGCCATACTGCGTGCGGCTTCAGGAAACCATTGGTCCCAACAAATACCGACTCCAATTGTCGCATGTTTTGTGTTCCACACCCGAAACCCTGTGTCGCCTGGGCTGAAGTAGAACTTCTCGCTATACCCAGGACCATCGGGAATGTGGCTCTTGCGATAGATACCAAGCATCGCGCCATCTGCATCCACAATTGCCACGGTATTGAATAACGCATTGTTGGCCCGCTCAAACACGCTGATCGGTAACACAACGTTGAGTTCAGCCGCAACTCGCTGAAAATGTGTAATCGTCGGGTGACCAGCGATTGGCATCGCCCGAGCGAGATCTTCAACCCGCTGGTCTTTACAGAAATACAGACCCTCAAACAGTTCTGGAATGAGCACTATCTGGGCACCCTTTGCGGCCGCATCGCGAACGAGTCGCTCAGCGGTAGCGACATTGGTCGCCACGTCTGAAACCATCGACATTTGGACTGCAGCGACGGTGACGGTCATGGCCACATTTGATTCAACTGGATGTAACTGGATCCATCCGGGTTGCGTCAACTACTTGGGTGCCGTCTCAATGGCCGCAAGGACTTCTGGCGCATCAGGGGCAACTGTGGGGTTGAAACGAGCGATGACGCTTCCAGTACGACCGACAAGAAACTTCTCGAAATTCCAGCGAATGTCACCGGAATGTCCATCCACGTCGGCAACCTTCGTCAACTCCGTATACAACGGATGACGCTGGTCGCCATTGACGTCGACTTTTTCAGAAAGTGGGAACGTCACATTGTAGTTGGTCGAGCAAAATGATTGAATCTCGTCAGCGCTACCCGGCTCTTGACCGGCAAATTGATTACACGGTATTCCCAGCACACTGAATCCACGACTCGACAGATCATGATGAAGCTTCTGCATTGCCTCATACTGCGGAGTAAGACCACACTGCGATGCAACATTCACCACCAAGGTGACTTTACCTTTCACTTCATCGAGTGCATTTCCAGGACCTGATATTTTGGCAATGCTGTTGTTAAATACGGACACGGTGTTCCCCCTTGGTACCTCGACCAATCGTATTGCTTCCATAGATCGTAACGGTCGGACGTCCACCTGCTACACAACATGTATGCCTCGTACTACCTTTGATCAGTCGTTCTTCAAGCGATTCTACTCCAGCACCCCCGTACACAGCCGTCGAAAGATTGAATCGCTGGCCACTGCAGTGCACCACATGTGCGCATGGTGGGACGTTCGTATCTCCTCGGTTCTCGATGTCGGCGCTGGACTTGGCTACTGGCGCGACTGGTACGCGGCGAACCATCACCAAGTGAAGGTTCGCTCAATCGATGTGAGCGAACATGCGTGCGCGAAGTACCACCACGAGTTTCGGGATATCAGCACATGGAACCCAAGTCGTGGCTTCGATCTTGTTATCTGCCAAAGTGTGTTGCAGTATTTGTCAAATAAAAGGGCTGAATCAGCAATCGAACATCTCGCCGCCGCAACCAAACTCGTCATGTATCTCGAAGTGCCAACATCGTCGGATCTGAAGCATGTCGTAGATCGTCACTCCACCGATTTCGATATCTATGCGCGCAGTGGAGATTGGTATCGCAATCGGCTCCTTCGGCATTTCACACACGCTGGGGCGGGACTCTGGATCGCCAAGACGAGCGGTATCGCCTTATATGAATTTGAGCGTGGACGCGAACGCTAAAACTTCTCTTGGCGAAATGACTTAGGCAGTGGTCGTGGTGGTTACCACAGCAACCGGAGGCGCCGTCGGAACCGGCGATGCAAGTGGCTTGCCAGCCACATCGGTACCCAACAAAACGAGCACGCTCGCCTCACCAAGTTTTCCTGTTTCCGTCGGAATCGGCGTCGGCATTGGCGCAGTTGCGACTCCACCAAGTTCAGTGGCAATAGCCGCCGCCGCAGCCTCACTGCCTGCCAGGAAGTACACCACCGTCGTGGTCAGCTTTGGCGTAATTTCGCTTGCATTCAACGCAGGTTGCACAATGTAACCACGACCTTGTAGTTCTACGGTCAATTGACCAGCGCTACCGGCGACCTTTGATGCATTGGCAACCTGCACCTTAAATGCGGTGAGTACGATCGAGGTTGTCGTAGTGACATCCGGAGCCACAGTATCGGCAACAGTCGTAGTCGTGCCTTGATCGACCCCTGTGGTCGAATTTCCGTTGGATTGAATATCACGCAATATGAAAAATCCGAGAAGCAGGGCAACGATGGCGATGATAATTGACATCGTGGAGTTGACACTGGAGGGAACCGACGGAGGCGTACGACGAGGGCGCGATTGCTCTTGACTCATGCGTTTACTGTACCCCGAGTCGCCCATATCAAAAGGTCATCCCAAACGCGTATTGACGCAGATGTGGAGCCGGGTCTCAGGATTGAACTGAGGACCTACGCATTACAAGTGCGTTGCTCTACCACTGAGCTAACCCGGCGTGCACCGTGAAGTGCGACCCATATCGTAGGCCAAACACTCGACATTCACTCCGGCGTTACGGTGCCTCGCGCACGTACCACTTCATATGTTGCCAGTGCTGTTGCAACCGAAACATTGAGCGATGACAACGCACCGAGCATCGGAATACGCACCAACATGTCACACCGTTCGCGCACGAGTCGCGACAAACCTGCTCCTTCTGCACCCAAAACGATACAGACTGACTCTTTGGCCAGTGAACCCATCTCAAACACACTGCGATCAGCGGCATCGTCAAGACCAATCACCCAGATGCCAGCATCTTTCATCTGCTTCAACGCTGTTGGTAATCCGCCAACAACGCACATCGACACATGCTCGGCGGCACCCGCCGCGGCCTTGGCCGCAGTCGGCGTGATGTGTACGGCACGATGACGTGGTAGTACCACACCTGTCACGCCAGCTCCATCGCAACAACGCAAGATCGCACCCAAGTTACCTGGATCGGTAACACCATCGACCGCAACATAAAATTGTGGACTTGGCGTATCGCGAAGCAACAAGGCAAGATCCACTTCTTCAATTGGTTCGGCTTTGGCCAAGATTCCTTGTGGGGCTTCACTGCGTACTTCGCGTTCAATATCTTTGCGTTTGACCCGACGCACCGGCACTCGTTGATCGGCGGCAAGTTCGATGATGTCATCAATGACTGGATTGTCGTCCAGATCATCCGAAATCCAAATTTCGATTATTCGACGCTTGCGGGCAATGAGCAGTTCGCGCACGGCCTGGCGACCTTCGATCTGGGCGCCCCCAAGTCCATGATCACTCGTCTTGGCCGTGCGGGCTCGATCGACACCGCGGATGCCCTGTTGTGGGCGCGCCGCTGATCGACGACTTTCCGGACGTCCAGGTTCCAGACGACCACGTTCCGGACGACCTCTTGGCGGTTTACGACCACCAGTTGACTTACGTCTTTCCGGTGGTTTTCGACCACTCGAGGAGGATCGAGCCACTAGTGCCGACCTGCGGTATGTTGCACGACCGCCACGGCCCAACAGGCAATTCCCTCATTTCGACCGAGTGCACCAAGACCCTCGGCCCGTCGTCCTTTAACCGTGACAGGTGCACCAACGGCATCACTAAGTCGATGTTGCATGGCCTCACGATGCGGGGCAAGCCTGGGTTTTTCACACACCACACTGCAATCCACATTGCCGATTTCAAAACCCGCAGTGTGGACCATTTCGGCAACCTGTCTTAGCAACTGCAAGGAGTCTGCATCTTTCCACTTTGCGTCGGTGTCGGGAAAGTGCTCGCCAATGTCGCCGAGAGCTGCCGCACCCAACAGTGCCTCTGCAACCGCATGGGCGATGACATCGGCATCACTATGGCCGACTAGCCCACGTTCTCCAGCGAACTCAACTCCACCAAGAACAAGTGGCCGCCGGATATCGGCAGAGTCAACAAATCGATGGATATCAAAACCTTGACCCACGCGTATTGAACATGCCACGGGTGAATCCTTACACTTCGCCACGCGCTGCGGCGCGAGCCCATTCGAGATCTTCGGGTGTCGTGAGTTTTCGGTTCAAGGACTCACCCGGAATCACCACGATGCGCTTACCCAAAGCTTCGACAAGGGTGGCATCGTCAGTTCCTTCTGGTTGTGTGATGTGCGCCGCGCGCAACACCGATGCACGAAATGCCTGCGGTGTTTGCACTGCCACCAAACTCGCTCGATTTGGGGTATCAACCACCACATTGTGTGCATCTATTTGCTTGATCGTGTCGGTGACGGCCACAGCCGGAACCGCACCATCGGCCCCGTTGCGCACGGCCGCGACTACTTCTCGGAACAGATGTTCACTGGCAAATGGGCGAGCGGCATCGTGAACGCAGATGATCGTTGCCTCAATCGGAACTGCCGCCAAGCCGCATCGCACCGACGCACTTCGTGTGGAGCCACCCTCAACCCCACCCTCACTCTCAACATAGGCCGCTGGTAATACCACAACCACCCCGTTGCTCACCGCATGCGCTGCAGTCGTCGACCAATCCAGAACTCGCCGATCACCCACCATTTCGAATTGCTTTGCTCCACCAAAACGCGTGCCCGACCCTGCCGCCACGACAACTGTCCAAACAATCTCGTTCGAAGCAGTTGTCATGTTCATTTAGGGTAGTACCGTCAATATCTTCATGACACATGAGGCTCTTCTCCTGCAAACGGCATTCTTTGCCGAAACGCCCCCCGAGGTGCTGCGCGCCATCAGTGCGCAGACACAAGTCCGCGAACTTCAACGCGGAGACGTTCTATTCAACGAAGGTGAAGTACCCGACGCATTATTTGTTGTGCTCAGTGGTCGTATCGCAATTGCCATCGGCAACAAACCACTCGATAGTCGCGAGAGCATGCTTGCGCTCATGGAGACCGGCGATTTGTTCGGTGAACTTGGCATGCTCGACAGCGGCCCCCGCAGTGCGATGGCGCGAGCAATCGAACCATCGTCAGTGTTGTGCATTCCCTACGCGCCAGTGCTGGAGCAAATTCGATCCACTCCGAACATGCTGTGGGGCGTCACCAAGTTGCTCGCCACTCGACTTCGAGTCATGGATGAAGTACTCGCCGACAGCGTATTCCTTGACGTCACCGGTCGTACGGCCAAGCGACTACTTGAACTTTCCGCTGGCAAGGATGAATTTGTATTACCCGTCACGCAAGAGGAACTTGCCGGCATGGTCGGCGCATCGCGGGAACGTGTGAACAAGGCAATTGCTAGTTTTATTCGCCTTGGGTGGCTCGAGCAGCATGATCGACAGTACAAAATTCTGATGCGCAACCGACTTTCAGTGCGCTCGAGCTAACTACTACTCAGCCAACAACCAGTTCTTAGTCTTAGCGAAGGCATCGGCAGCATCATCGGGTCGGTGCGAAGGTCGTGACGGATCGTGGGCAAACCCGTGCTCGGCCTCCGGGTACTCGTAAATCGTGACTCCGGTTTTGCGCAGTTCTGAAACGTCTGCCTCTGGCGTATATGGATCGAGTTTGCCGATTACTGCCATCACTCGATCGGCGTGACCGGCGCGCAAGATGGCAAGTGGTTCGCCCTGAGTTGGGCTGCGCCATCCTTCGGGAATTCGAATCATCCCATAGAAACTTACAATTCGCGCAAAGCGATCACTTCGTGCCGACTTAAGGCAATACATGCCACCCATACAAAATCCGATCAGGCCAACTCGTGGTGTGGCCAGTTCATCGGCCGCCTGATGTAAATCTCGTAGGTGTGCATCATCATCGAGACTTGCCACCGCGGCAACACGTTCTTGTATATCATCCGACAATTTTCGACCGGGAAATGGATCTACTGCAGCCACCGCCATGTTCCACTCTCGTGCCAACCGCGCCACTAGATCATCAAACACTGGTCGAAACCCAAAAATGTCGGGGGCTATCACCAGGCCCATCGTCGGCGAAAAGACTGACTTGTCAACTTCTGCCGCCGTTCCAGAGGCAAGGGTGATGCGCATACGTTGCCGAGTGTAGTCGTACTGGTTGCCAGCAACATTTTTCTCCGGTGAGAGTCGCGGTGAGACCTCAGGCCGGATATGCGGTGAGTCCGAACCGGATGATCCTGTCTATGACCATCACCACTTCACGGCAACAATCCCGTATCAATCACCCAAGCTCACATATGCCCGTTATCCGACACCTCGTAGAGGAGTGGTCGATGATGAGCACCCGTAACCATAACCTCCGACTAGTTAACGGATGGGGGCTCCCAGGTACACCCATCGACAATCTCGACGACGTATTAGTTCGTGCCGGCTTTGGCACTGGAGTCACCGATTCAAACGGCGACCAATACCTGCTGTTACTCGTCAGGCGAGCCTCGCACGATGAACTTGCTGCCCGTATCGTGTTGCAACGTATCTTGCCGCCGCTAGTCGCCATCGCCCGTCGTCGCGGTCGCATTATTCGTGGTGGTGTCGACGAGGCGCTCACCGAAACGCTATCGCACGCATGGGAACTCATTCGCACCTACCCAGTTGAACGACGTCCGGCTAAAATTGCGGCCAATCTTGTTCGCGACTCCGAATATTTTGCATTTGTTCGTGATTTTCGCAAACGCACGGTTGCCATTGACATCAAACCCGCCGACGAACTTGAGCGGCTCGCCGAACCACCTCAAGAATGTTCCGCGTCTGACGAACTATGGCGACTCTTGTCCGAAGCGGATCACAAAGGAATGACGCCAAAACGACTGGACGTGCTGCGTCGACTCGCTAGCGGCGAATCATTTGAACTTGTAGCCGCCGACTACGGGGTGGCAATCCGAACCGTGCGTACGTGGCGCAAGGAAGGAATCACCGAGTTGCGTGCACGAACGCTGTGCGTGGCGTAAGTTTTGCGTTTCGTAAGCGCAAACTATTGCTCACCACGAACACACTCGAGAACGCCATCGCCAGCCCAGCCCACATTGGGTTCATATAACCGAATGCTGCAAGTGGAATCGCGAGCGTATTGTAGGCAAATGCCCAGAATACGTTTGCGCTGATCGTTCGTAAGGTGGCCCGCGACAATAAAATCGCGTCCGAAACAAGCCGCAAGTCACCACTAACGATAGTGAGATCGCTGGCGTTCATCGCCACGTCGGTGCCAGTGCCCATGGCGATCCCGACGTCGGCTTGGGCGAGTGCGGCGGCATCATTCACACCATCACCCACCATTGCCACGGCATAGCCGCGCTCCTGCAGATCGGCAACTATTCGGACCTTTTCCGCTGGCAACACACCAGCAATCACGTGCTGGTCGTCTGTTTCAATTCCAACTTGCTCGGCAACGGCAATTGCGGTTGCTCGGTTATCGCCAGTGAGCAAGACCGGTCGCAGACCGAGTTGGCGCAACTCGGCGATCGCTGCGGCACTATTTTCTTTGGGCTGATCGGCAACAACGCACACCCCCCGCACCTGACCATCAATGGCCACGAGCACTGCAGTATTTCCGGCACTGCGTGCTTCATTGAGGGCGTCTTCGAGCTCAACAGGAACGATCACAAGCGCCGATGAAAACAACGGCTCGCCACCCACCATTACTCGATGGCCATCCACAACACCAACGGTGCCAAGCCCGGCCCGCGACTCGAATTGTGCAACCGGAAGCAACATACCAAGTTCTGCGCGAGCCGCCGAGGCAATTGCCTTGGCGATCGGATGTTCACTTGCGTGCTCCAGTGCTCCGGCGAATTTCAATACTTCGGCGCGCGAAATGCCTCGTCCACATGCCACGGCAACAAGTTGCATCACACCACTGGTCACCGTTCCGGTTTTATCAAACACCACCGTGTCAATTCGACGAGTGCTTTGCAACACATCCACACCTTTGATCACAATTCCCATTTGTGCCGCACGTCCAGTGCCGACCATTAATGCGGTGGGCGTGGCCAAACCAAGAGCGCACGGGCAGGCGATAATGAGTACCGCGACGGCTGCAGTAAAAGCATCAGTTACACGCTCGGTGTTGCCGCCAAACACATACCAGCCAACGAAAGTGAGGAGTGATAACGCGATCACTGTCGGCACAAACACGCTGCTCACGCGGTCGGCCAGCTTTTGTACCGGCGCTTTCGTGCTTTGTGCATCTCGCACGAGTTTTGTCATTTGGGCAAACGTCGATTCGGCGCCGACCCGGCGCGCGCGAACAACCAATCGACCGGTCAAATTGACTGTGGTGCCCGTGACCTTGGTCCCCACCGCTACGTCAACCGGAACACTTTCACCGGTGAGCATTGATGCGTCAACACTTGAGGAGCCTTCTTCGACAATTCCGTCGGCGGCGATGATCTCGCCCGGGCGTACCACAATCAAATCGCCCACTTCAATCTGTGCGGCATCAATGACAAATTCTTCCCCGTCGCGTAGGACTGTGGCATGTCGAGCTCCAAGTGCGAGCAACGAACGTAACGCGTCGCCGGCTCGGCGTTTGGCACGGGCCTCAAAGTAGCGACCCGCAAGAATGAACACCGTTAGTGCAACGGCAACTTCGAAATATACGTGTATCGCACCGCTATCCATTGCCATTCCAACCATGTCAGAACCGGTTTCGGATGCACCACCCCACACCAATGCCCAAATTGACCACACGCTTGATGCCACAACACCGAGGGAGATGAGTGTGTCCATGGTTGTCGCCCGGTGATGCAAATTCATCAGAGCGGCACGATGAAACGGCCACGCCCCCCATGTAACGACCGGCAACGACAACGCCAGTGCAATCCATTGCCAGTTGTGGAACTGCGCGAGGGATGTCATCGACATCACCGCAACCGGAACACCAAGCGTCAAACTCACCAGGAGGCGTACCTTTAGCATTGCGACCCGTTCGTTCACTTCAGCATCCAGCATGTCGGGTGTGGTATCGGCGAGAAGTCGGGCACCATAACCAAGTGACGAAACCGCACTCAGCAATTCCGCTGAATCCACCAGATCGGAGTTAAAGGTCACTCGCGCCGATTCGGCAGCAAAGTTGACTGTTGCCTCAACACCACTGATCTTGTTCAATCCCTTTTCGATGGTCATGGCACAGGCGTTGCATGACATGCCCGTGATCGACAGATCGACTTGGGTCGGTAGTTGGTCAATGGCAGTCATTTCCTACATTCTGACTGGATCACGCCCGAAAACATCCGACGACCGTAGACCGGCTAGGCGTAGTACCTGGTTCTCGCTAATTTACGAGTGTTTCGTTCCATCTGGCATCGTCGTATTTTCCAGTTTGGCACCACTTAGGTTGGTATTGCGCAGGGTGGCGCCGGTCAGATTGGCACCGTCTAGGTTGGCGCCAGTCAGGTCGGTTGCGGTCAAATCAGAAGCGATGAGGTGGGCATCAGCTAAGTGGGCATCGGTTAGGTTGGCCGAAGTCAAGCGAGCGGCGTTGAGGTCGGATGCCGTCAAGTTGGCTGAGTGGAGATTGGCGGCGGTGAGGTTGGCCGATGTCAAGTTGGCGTGACTCAAATTGGCATCATGGAGACTGACATCATGGAGGTTGGCACCGTGCAAATCGGCACCGTGCAGATCTGCGCCCTGAAGGTCAGCACCACGTAGGTCAGCGCCATGTAAATTGGCATATTGCAGGTTGGCATTTTTCAGATTGGAACCATGCAGATCGGCCCCGTGTAGATCAGCCGCGGTGAGGTCGGCAGCAGTCAGGTCGGATGCAGTCAAGTATGAATATTGCAGTTGGGCATACTGCAGATTGGCGCGACTCAAATCAGCACTGGTTGGATTGGTCTTTTTTAATCGAGTGTCGATCGGATTGGTGTCGATTGGGTTGGCACGTCGGAGGCTGGCACCGCGCAAATTGGCATAATGCAAGTAGATACCTTCGAGGTTGGCATAACTGAGGTCGGCACCTTCCAGGTTGGCAAAGCCGAGGTTGGCTTTTTGTAAATCGGCACCGTGTAAATCCGCACCCGTCAAGTCGGCACTATGCAGGTTGGCGCGATGCAGATTGGCATCGATCAGATTGGCATCGATCAGATTGGCACTACTTAAATCGGCGCCGTGCAGATTTGCGCCGTGCAGATTTGCGCCGTGCAGATTTGCGCCGTGCAGATTCGCGCCCTTCAAATTGGAGCCGTACAAACCAGCACCAAGCAAGTTGGCGCCGGAAAGGTTGGCACCTTCTAGGTTGGCATTTGGTTCAATTTCGTATCCATTTTCCATGCGGATCCTTGTCAATGCAGACAGTGGCGTGATCCATGTTCACGACATACCACTGCTGCCACAACTCTACGGCGATGATGCCACCATTCATTCATCGGTCGAATCCCGGCTCAACTTGAGGTATTTCGTGGTGCCATTCCCTCACCGTAAAATTGAAAGCAAGAGTTGGTTTCGAGTCCTGTTACTTGCGTTTTACGGGTGTTCTGTGCCGTCTGGCATGATCGCATGTTCCAGATTGACGCCATCCAGATTAACGCCGTGCAGGTTGACTCCAGTCAGGTTCACACCAGCCAGGTTGGCATCGGCCAAGTTGGCACCGGTCAGATTGGCGCCAGTCATGCGCGCAGTTCTCAGATCGGAGGAGATCAAATTGGCACGACTCAAGTTGGCACGTTCGATGTTGACGCGAGTCAAATTGGAACCGGTCAGATTAGTGCCGGTGAGATTGGCACTCTTCAAGTTGGAGTCCTGCAGTATGGAATTGCGCAAATTTGCACCGGTGAGATTGGCACCGATCAGATCAGCGCCACTTAGGTCGGCGCCAGTCAGATCGGCATTGTACGGAGAGGCATATTCGAGCTCCGCATTTTCTAGGTTGGTATATTTCAGATCCGCACCAGTCAGGTCGGCACCAGTCAGGTCGGCACCTTGCAGATTCGCTCCGGCCAGGTTGGCGTGTTGCAGTTTGGCATTTTGCAGGTCGGCTCGACTCAAGTCGATATTCATCGGGTTAATCGTGTTAGGCCCAGCACTAGTCGAGTCGGAATTGACCGAATTGATGTTGCGGAGGTTGGCACCGCGCATGTAGGTGTAGTGAAAGTTGGTATTCACCAAGTTGGCATAGCTCAGATCAGCACCTTCCAGATTGGCACTGTACAGGTTGGCATGTTGCAGGTCGGCCCCGTGCAGGCTGGCCTCGGCCAGATTCGCGGCTTTCAGGTTGGCAGCAGCCAGATTGGTAGCAGCCAGATTTGCAGCAGCCAGATTCGCCGAGGCCAAATTGGCAGCTGACAAATCGGCACCGCCAAGATCGACACCTTCTAAATTGGCCTTCGGCTCAATGTTGTATCCAAGCACCGTTCACATCCTCGTCGATGTAGATAATTACTTCATTTATCTTCGCGGCGTACCACTGCTGATACAACTCTACGGCGATTATCAATGTCTCACATTTATTGGACGAACATTCGCCGAGCCAAATAACACGTGGGTCGCCTGGGACTTGAACCCAGAACCAACGGATTAAAAGTCCGGTGCTCTACCGAGTTGAGCTAGCGACCCGAAACGGCCTAGAGAGCCTATCTGAACCATTTTCATGTCACGTTGAAGAGACCTCGAGAGTTCCTGCATCAGTCAGGTGACGTTGGCGATGAGCACTCCAACTGCGGCGAACTGCGTTGCGGCGGCAGCAGCCGTGAACACGTGCCACAACTCGTGGTATCCGAACACATGTGGCACCAGTCTTGGTCGTTGTAAAAAAAACAAAATCGCCCCGACCGTGTACAGCACACCACCGATCGCAAACAACAAGATGCTTGTGCCTCCGGCATTGCGATAGGCCCATGGCATAATTGCCACGGCCGCCCACCCGATAATGAGATAGAGCGCACCGGTGAACCGTTTTGCTTTCCAGGCAATTTTGAACCCCATGCCAACGGCAGCGGCAATCCAGATGAGGATGAGAAATGGAATGCCCAGGTGTTTGGGCAGCGCCAGCAGGCACAACGGTGTATAGGTACCAGCGATGAGTACGTAGACCATGGAGTGATCAATTTGGCGCATCGTGCGTTGACTTCGAATCGTGTTCGTAAACATGTGATACGAAGCAGATGTGGAAAAGAGCGCCACCAGCGAAAGCACATAAATAATGACGGACACTCGTGGCAAACCACCGGGGGTGACCACTCCGAGTGTGATTCCGGCCGGAATAGTGATACCAACGGCGATTGCATGTACGCGTCCACGCCAGCGAGGTCGCCACGCACCCTTGGCGTGCTCAAACACCGGAACATATGGCACTAACACACCTCCGTCAGCACAGTGTAGGTTTTTGCAATGACTACTTACAGGGCATACAACTTCGATCGCTTCCTTCGGTACGACGAGATGGTCGCATGGTTGGAAAATCTTGCACAATCGTTTCCGAGTCTTGTCAGCCTCGAGACATACGGCACGTCACACAAAGGCCGTGGCCTGTGGCTCGCCACGATCACCGATGCCTCAACCGGTGCACACGACACCAAACCGGCTCACTGGATTGACGCCAACATCCACGCCACTGAGGTCACAGGTGGAGTAGCGGCGCTGTACGTACTGCACTATCTTGCTTCAGAATTTGGGCGCGATAGCCACGTCACTGAGGCATTGCGAACTCGAACTTTTTATGTTGTTCCACGTGTCAATCCTGATGGCGTTGAAGACGCCCTTGCCGACCGACCGCTGTATCACCGCTCGAGTGTTCGCCCTTGGCCATGGCGCGACGGACACACCTGGCCGGGATTGAGTGTGCAAGACATCGATGGTGACGGCAGAGTACTGACGATGCGAATTGCCGATCCCGATGGCGCCTGGATCGAACATGAACACGAGCCTCGGGTGATGGTTCCTGTTGGACCGCTCGGTGTGTCGGTAGGCAAACAGCGGTACAGATTGCTGGATGAAGGAACAATCGAAAATTTTGACGGTTTCACCATTCCCACTCCTCGCGACCCTGCTGGGTTGGATCTCAACCGCAACTTCCCCGCCGGTTGGGGCACCACGGTGCTTGGTTCGGGCGACCATCCGATTTCGGAACCAGAAATTGATGCCCTCGTGCGCACGGCAGGCGCTCGCAAAAACATTTGCGGTTATAACGCATTTCACACCGCGGGCGGTTTCATGTTGCGCCCAAGCAGCACACATCCAGATTCATGGCTTCTGCCGTTTGACTTGTGGGCGTTCAGCGAATTCGGAAAAGTGGCCGCCGATCTCACGACATACCCCGTGCATTCCGTATTCGAAGACCTCACCTGGGATAAGAACAGCCCGATGGGTGGTGCCGGTGACGACTGGGCGTATGAACACCTGGGAGTGTTTTCGTGGACCACCGAGTTCTGGGATGCAGTTTTTGCCGCCACCGGCGACCACTCACCCACCAACATTTGGTACGTCGGACCGACCCCGGAACAAGATCTCGCGGTGTGCCGATGGACAGATACGCATGCGCCGGGTTCGTATTCGAACTGGTACGCATTCGATCACCCGCAACTTGGAAAAGTTGAACTAGGTGGAGCCGACGTATTCAGAACATGGATAAACACACCACCATCACGGTTGCGCCAAGAAGTGGCACCGCATGCGAAGTTCGCCGTATATCAAGCACTCGCCTCGCCACGACTAGAAATCAAACTCGCCGAGGCAGATTCACTTGGCAGCGATATGTGGCGAGTGCGTGTTGGCATCGCCAACACCGGATGGCTCGGAACCGAAGTTACGGCGTGGGCAAATAAGAACAAAATCGTGCTCCCGATCACTCTCGAAATAGCCGGCGCAACACCCGTCGAAGGTGGCGCACGGGTGAAACTCGGTCAACTTTCCGGTCGTTCCGAATTTCGCGTCAATGGTGGTGCGAAATCCGACGGAACGCCTGATCGTGTGTTGCATTCATGGTTGGTGCGTGCCAAGCACGGCGCTACGGTGACGATCACCGCCGCCCATCAACGCGCCGGAACCGCCACCGTTTCGATTGTGTTGCCATAACGACGATGCGAAGTCGCGGCCCTAATGCCGATGAAAAGCGCGCACGGAACGACCAGTAAGTTTGGTGCAACGATGAAGGCGTCTTCCAGAACTACGCCGTAGATCGCCCACGAAGTCGCCATCACAGTAAGTATCGCGAACGCGAGTGCTGAAAGTCCAACCTGATGACTAGTACGTGCCGAGCGGATCGTCTGCGGGATAATCGCCGTGCCTCCAATTGCAATAGCCACAAAACCGATCAATGATTCCGAAATCAATGCGGCAACTATTCCAATAAAGATTATTGTGAGTTGACTACCCAATACAAGTCGCAACGACACAACCTCATACCGAACTTGTGTACCGATAATGAACCCAACTGCAAGACATGTGACGACGTTGGCAAGAATGACCGACGGAACTGCAGCAGTAATGCCATAGATGGACCACAGCAGGGCACCGGACAAACCGTGGATAGTGGCAATCACTGAAATTCCCTCCACCGTTTTCTTGCGGATCACGCGAATGACCTGTGGCCACATGAAGGTGACCGACAGCGACACGCACCAAACCGCAAGCAGGTTGCGAAATGTCACGCACAGACACTACTGCTCCCAGACGCCGGGCAAGTCTTGACCGCGGGCGGATAGCGTCCAATTCGGAATGATCACGATGTATGCAATGTCATTAACTTCGAAACGGTGGAACGGGGTCACTCGAACCTCGCTAGTGGATGCTGTCTCTGACTGGCTTGCCGAGGCATACCCATATGACACAAGGCCAACGACCACAACGGTACGAGTCCGGGAAAGTGTTGATGACCCCGTGTTCCGGGTGGAGATCAGTGAATCAGATAAACGAAACATGGCCATTAACCAGACTGTCATCACCGTCGCAGTCCTGGATACGAGTCTCAATTTTGAGGTACGCATCATGCTTCGACCAACCGGACAGTCCGTTCTGCCACGCCGAAGAATTTTGACGCCAAATGTTCGGCTCACCGAACTGAACGTGAAGGTGGCAAGAGAACTCAAGGTTCGTGACGCCGAACAACTCATCAACGGAGACATCCGCACGGCATCACAAACAGTTGACGGCGAGTCGCTTGCCGCATTTGCCGAAGCGCCTGGGCGCCGCCTTCCAATAGTTGTCGAACACACTCAAGGTCGGATTCAAACGGCCCATGCCACGGCCGCACTCGGTCCAACTCTTATCGGGATCGCTCATGTTTTTCACATCACTACCAATGAAGCCGTCACCGCATTCAATGAATTTCGTCGGGAGAGATTACTCACCCCTGACGCCATCACTATCATTTGGCCGGCACCGCACGCACCGACACAGGTATACGACAAGGATGCGCAACATGTCCTCGCACCACTCATTGAAGCCGCTGCTGCCTCGTTGCAGCCGATCATGGTTCCTCAACTGCAATACCATCGATCAGTACTTGTCGCACCACCATCGCCAATACAACAACCAGCACCAGATTCGAAGGTATCGACACTGCCAGGAATCACACCGCTGTCGAATCCGCAGATTCTCGTACTTGAAACGGATAACGCGCAGCTTCGAAACCAAATAGATGATCTCACCCGCACTCAAGACGAACTGATGGAAAACATCGCCGGCACTGATCTGCTCAACGCTGCATTAGTTGACGAGCGTGATCGGTATCTGGATCAGATGACGGCGCTGCTGTCGCTTCAAAATTCAACGAACTGGCCGCGTACAGCGAAGGAAGCAGTGGCTCGTTCCCAGAAAATGTGTCCGAACTTGGTGTTTCACGAACGTGCCGAAATATCTTCCGATGAGACACAGACTCAAAATGGTAAGCGGGTACTGGAGAGTCTCATCGAACTAAACAACATCGCCTCACGACTGAAAGATGGACGAATTCCGATACATATGTTCGAAATTCACTGTCGTGACCGATTGAATTTTGCCGCTGACGTATCGGACACAGCCAAGCATCGCTTCAGCGATGACTACGCCATTGACTGGCACGGTGAAACCGTTTATGCCACCCCCCACATTCGTTGTGGTGACATACGCATTCATTTCTATCTGGACCGGGTTCGGTTACAGGTAGTCATTGCCTATGTCGGTCGACACCTGCGGGACAAAAGTACCAACTAAGCACGAATCGTCTAGCGTCAGAACATGACTTCAGCCCAGACCTCAGCCGTTTATTCGCTTTCTGATCGATTCATTGAGCAACTCGCAGCCCTCGACCCAGGTATGGCGACCGCACTTGGAATTGCCGGACACGATCACGAGATGACTGATTTCAGCCCGAATGGTCACGATGCTCGAGGCCAGGTAGTGCGCAATACTCTGACCGAACTTAACACCACCGCGGCGACAACAGATTCAGATCGACTAGCCGCTGGCGTGTTACGTGAATCTCTTGAGCTCGGTGTCGCCGAACTCGACGCCGGTGAACATCTTCGTGCTATTCGCGTTATCGCTGGCGATGTGGATGAAGCACGGGCGATCTTCGACCTCATGCCAACTGCAACTGCGGCCGATTGGTCGGTCATTGCCGAAAGGATGTCGAAAGTGCCGCAGGCGTATGCCGGAATGTGCGAATCGTGGAAGCTCGGTATTGAACGAGGCATCGTCGCACCAAGGCGACAAGTCCTCGCGGTAAGCGAACAATTGCAGGCCTGGTCCGGCCACGGCGCACCAGCATTTTTTGAAACATTCGCCGACAGTGCTGCCACAATTTCCGGCGCTCCCCATGACCAATTGCGGGATGCGGCGAAGGCATGTTCAGCGGCGCTGGCAACAACAGCCGCATTCTTGCGAGATGACTATGCACCGGTGGCTGATCCCCGTGATGGCGTAGGCCCAGAACGCCATGCAATTTCACGACGACGGTTTATGGGAATGAGCGTCGATTCCCACGAGGCATACACATGGGGTTGGGGTGAGGTCGAGCGACTGGATAGCGAAATGACTCGCGTGGCCCAAGAAATTAAGCCTGGTGCCTCACTGGCCGAAGTTCGAAACCTGCTCGATACCGACCCCGTTCGGTCAATCACCGGCGAAGATGCGCTGCGGGGTTGGTTGCAGGAACTTATGGATGAAGCAATGTCGTTTCTTATCACCAATAACCATTTCGAGATTCCGCAGCAAATACGTCACGTCGAAGCCATGATCGCACCACCAGGTGGTGCTGCCGCCATGTACTACACGCCCCCAAGTGAAGATCTCACTCGTCCGGGTCGCACCTGGTATCCGGCCAACGGCCGGACTATGTTTCCGCGCTGGAGCGAACCGAGCACTGCATATCACGAAGGAGTCCCTGGACATCACTTGCAGATTGGAATCGCCACAATCAACTCGGAGAGGCTCTCACGATTTCAACGCAACACATTCGTGTCCGGCCACGGTGAAGGTTGGGCGCTGTATGCCGAGCGACTCATGGACGAATTCGGCTTTCTGGTCAACCCCGAATACCGGCTTGGATTTTTGTATGCACAAGCCTTTCGTGCCGCACGAGTGGTTATTGATATTGGCATCCACTGTGGCTTTGCCATCCCAGCGAACTGGTCATGGCATCCCGGAGAACAATGGACTCCAGAACTCGCTTTTCAGTTTCTATCCGCGCGTTCATCGGGCGACGATGCGTTTAACCGATCAGAAATCAACCGCTACCTTGGGTGGCCAGGACAGGCAATCTCCTACAAATTGGGCGAGCGAGTGTGGCTGGATCTGCGCGACGCAGCTCGTAAAAAACACGGCTCCAACTTCGACTTGCGTAAATGGCACGCTTATGCACTTGATTTAGGCAACCTTGGTCTCGATCTGTTGCAAAACGAACTCTCGCGCTTTTAGCGAACGAATCCTACGGCACCACAACAACAGGCGTGCCGATGCGTGCCCAGTGAAAGATAAATCGTGCATCGGCAGTGGCCGAGCGCAAACAACCGCTACCCAAAAATGTGCCGAGTTGATTCACGGTTTGCAACGGCTTGCCGTTGCGCACCGGGAGTTCATGAAACCCGATATTGCCACCTCTTGGACCGATGGCAAAGCGAGTCATAAAGCGAAATGTCACGCCCGGTAATTCGCGACTAAACGATGACACCGACTGGCTGAACACCCGGTAGGAGCCTGGCTTCGGCACACCGCGACGACCGGAAACCAAAAATGTCCGAACGATGTCATCATCTGCGTTGACCACCCACACCCGTTGGAGTTTGTTTGAATACACGATGCGTCGGCCCACACCGGATTTGCGCGGCACTTCCGGTGCTACATCGGCCGGAATCGATGTAGTTGAAGTTGTGGCCGTGCCCGAGTTATCGTCGGTGCCCTCAGCCCGGACTTGGCCAGCAATTGACATCACCATGCACGCTGATACCACTGCAATGACAATGCATCGAGCGCGAGTAAGTTGCAACATTTAGAACACCGGCCTTGCCACTGCGAAGCTAGCCGTTCGTCGCGGTGCTGAATCACCAACGACAACAGCCCGACCATCGTCAATGAGTTTAATTAGATGTGACAACACGCTGCGACCAGCCGCCTTGTGTAATTCGACTTTTACATCGGCATACAAAATGTTCACCATCTCATCGATCGTGGTCACGTTATCGGTAAGACATTGCAAAATTTGTGCTTCACGGTCAAGGCGATGCCGCAGGTACTGGGAAAGGAATGTCTGCGGATTGGTGACGGGTCCACCATGGGTTGGCCACAAGATACGATCGTCACGCTGTCGCACTTTGCGCAGAGACTCCATGTAGGCCCGCATGTCACCGTCAGGCGGTGACACGATGGTCGTACTCCAGCCCATCACGTGGTCCCCACTAAACAATGCCCGCTCGCAAGCAAGTGCAACACACATATGGTTCGACGTATGCCCGGGAGTACTCACTGCGGTGAGCGTGAACTCGCCAGTGTCAACAATGACATCGCCATCGGTAACTGTTTGGGTTGGCACAAAGTCGCGATCAATGGCTTCATCACTAGATTCATCACTAGATTCATCATCACTGTCATCCGAGTCGTCACTAACGCTGTCAGCGTGTGGGCCTATGGCAATCGTTGGCGCACCCGTTAATTCATGTAGCCACCGGGCAAGTGGTGAGTGATCAGAATGACAATGTGTGATGACGATCGCCTTCACGTGTTCGCCGACAAGAGCGCGCCGTAGTGCCGCTCTGTGTGATTCCAGCACTGGTCCAGGATCAATCACCGCCACATTTCGATGACCAACGATGTACGTGCCGGTTCCGCGATAGGTGAACTTGGATGGATTTTCGGCAATAACTCGACGAATGAGCGGGGAGACCTGCTCGACCATGCCATATTGCGCGTCTTCGATCTGTGGAACAAAATCGATGTGCGCCACGACAGATTTATATGACGTCTGTTGTTTTACGCCAACGACGTTTCCTTACGGGTCTTTCACGAATAAACACGAGTGGGCTATCGATTACTTCGTGAAGTGTACCCCAACTTCCAGCCAGCGCCTGTAACATCGCCGCGGCCGGCAATGCAAGCACTGCGCCGATTGGACCAAGAATCGCGCCTCCAACGATGGCCGAACCGAACGCCACTGCCGCATGCACCTCCATCGTGCGGGCAGTGATTCGCGGAGCAAAGAGGTAATTTTCCACCTGCTGATATACAACAATGAAGGCGATGACGAAGAGTGCCTTCAGAGGAGAATCCAAGAATGTCAACAAGGCAGGCAATATTCCAGCGAGATAGGTTCCTACCACCGGTAAAAATTGGGAGACGAGACCAACCCATAACGCCATCGCGATTGGAGCCGGGGTACCGATGGCTTGAAACGTAATCCAGTGAAAGAACGTCGAGAGAAGTGCCAGCAACATTCGCGAATGTAGATAGCCACCGGTCTTAGCGATTGCCAGTTCCCATGTAGCGAGCACTATTCGTTGTCGCTCGGGTGGTAAACGTCTGCAGATGACTCGCCGAAGTCGAGGACCATCGGCAACAAGATAGAACGTAAACAGGATCACCGATAGCAACTGCAGCAACACACCGAGCGCACTCACCGACAAACTGAATACTTTCTGCTGCTGACTATTGATGAATTCCTGAATTCGACCGTTCGGATCGGCTATCGATGCATTTACTTCGGCCGGGTCAATATTGGTATTGAACGTATTGTTCAGGAAGTCAACGGTGTCATTGACATACTGTTCGCTGTTCCTCAACAAGTCGGCCGCCTGATTACCGACCAACGTTCCAATTGCACCGACGAATACTCCGGTGAAGATGATTACGGCGAACAAAATCGTCAGTGTCCCTGAACCGCGCCGCCAACCTCTTGTCGCCAAACGATTGACTCCTGGCTCGATAGCGAGAGCCAGAAAGAGTGAAACAAGTAACAACAGCAAGAAGCTCGACAACTGGTGAAACATTTCACGGAGCACCAGCGTGGCGATTAATCCAATCCAAAACAGCACGATCGCTCGGGGTACCCATCTGGGCATCGGCTGTGGGTCCGGCGGCCGAGAGTCGCTCATGTTGTACAGGGTAGTCGTGGACCGGGGTGAGCATGTTGAGTGAACTGCTGGCACGATGGATATGAACACACAACTCCGGCAATCAGCGGGAAACTATTGGACATGCCTAATCAACGAATTTCAGGCGTAATTGCCACCGTTCGACGTGAACTGGGTGAGGCATTGCGATCTCGAGTTGCGGGCCCCAATGGAGGTGAACGTCTGCAACAAATTCTTGCTACCGATGGCCCTCGTTGGTTTGCCGATGAACGACCCATTCGCCGCGTGCACGCTGATGCATCCATGTTCATCGGTGGCCTCCGTGCATTGCTGTTGCAATCGCTGCATCCGCTGGTCATGGCCGGAGTGGCTCAACATTCCGACTTCAAGAACGATCCATGGGGACGGTTGCAGCGCACAGCCGACTTCCTTGTCACCACCACCTTTGGCTCGGCGAACGAAGCGCAGCGCATAATTAACCGGATCAAGGCAGTTCATTCGCATGTCCATGGCGTCGCTCGTGATGGTCGTACGTACTCGGCGGGTGATCCACACTTGTTGCGCTGGGTTCATGTCGTAGAAGTCGACAGTTTTCTCTCCGTGTACCAACGGTACGGAGAATTTCCTCTGGATCAGGCTGGTCGTGACGGTTACGTGACCGACATGGCAGTAATCGCCCGCGCATTTGGTGTGCCAGCGCCGCCGCAATCCGAGCAGGCATTGCGGGATCAAGTTCGGTCATACATGCCCGAACTTCGTAGCACGCCCGAGTCGCGCGATGCCGCCCGATACCTGATGTTGCAACCACCACTTCCGATGCCGGCGCGCGCCGCCTATACCGTGCTGGTGGCGACGACTGTTGCAACACTTCCCCGCTGGTCGCGCTCACTGTTGGGCGTTCCGTACCTGCCGATCACCGAGGCCATCACTCTGCGACCGCTCGGCGATGGCATTACCCGCATTTTTCGTTGGGCGACCTCGCTGAATTCTCCTTATGCGCGTGACCCCGAGGAACGCGCCCGCTCAACAAAGGCGTCATAGAGGCTCTGCTGGGACAGATCGTCGGCAGCGGTGTCTTCGGGATGCCACTGCACTCCAATCAACCAATGGTCACGATGTTCGAATGCCTCAAGTAGGCCGTCCGAACTTCTACCAACGATGTTGAGTCCCTGTCCAAGTTCGCCAATGCCCTGGTGGTGAAATGACGCCCCTTGAATTGTGCAAGTGCCCATCGACCGAGCGATGCGTGAACCTTCATCGAGTCGAACTTCATGCAGCACGAATTCTGCGCCGACAGGAAAACTCGTCGGTGCGTGGTCAACCAACTGCGCAGCATTCTCCAGATCACCGAGATGTTGCACCAAGGTGCCTCCAAGGACAACATTGGCGAGTTGCATTCCGCGACAGATGGCCAGTATCGGCATATCAATATGCAAGGCTGCGCGAAGGAGTGCCGATTCGAAAGCGTCTTGTTCGGGCAACACTCCATACACATTTGGTCCCGATTGCTGACCGTAAAGAGCAGGATTGACATCGGCCCCACCCATCAGCACCAGACCGTCGAACCGAGCAATGAGTGTCTCAGCGGCGTCGTCGGTGATCTGCTGGGGCGAAATCACCACGGGTTCGCCACCGGCTCGAAGAATGCAGTTGAGATAGCGACGACCCGCAAAGGCAACAGAATCACGCGAGACTCGGCTCGGTGCCCCATTGCGGCCGGCAACAGCAATGAGCGGCGACACACGGGTCATTGTACTGAGGCGCCAACTTTCATCGCCGCTCTGAGTGACGACGACAAATTTCCCCGACGAACTACATCCACATCATCTAAATTCAACCATGCAGCCATCTCGGTGAGTTCAGCCAAAAGATGATGCGCTATATCGGCACGATCCGCACCTGCTTCGGCGAACGAGGCATGCACTCGTAATGTTCGTTCAGTGCGATGCGCTTTCACATCCACACGACCTACGATTTCGCCATTCAGCATGAATGGCAAGACGTAATACCCATAAATGCGTTTGTGTCGAGGCGTATATATCTCGATGCGATAGTGGAAATTGAACAAGCGTTCATTGCGCGGACGACACCACACCAATGAATCAAATGGCGAAAGAAGTGCCCGGGTATGAATAGATTTCGGCAGACGAGCCGATGAGTGAAGATAAGCCGCATCTTTCCAACCTTCAACGCGCACTTCTCGCAGGTCGCCATCTTCCACCAATTCCTTAATGAGTGGACGCACAATCGTCAATTTTTGGCGAAAGTAGTCGGCAAGATCCGACGCCGTTGCGATTCCCATGCTTGCCCCTGAAAGGGCAACGAGTGTCTTGCGTGCATCATGCTCACTTGGAGTCGCCATGGCGAGTATCGATTCAGGTAACACTCGTTCCGGAATGTCGTAGATGCGGGAAAAGTCGCTTCCCCGGGCGCGGGACATCACCTGACCCGTCCAGAACAAATACTCAAGAGCAGTCTTGGCCTCGTCCCAGTCCCACCATGTACCTTTTGGTCCCTTGCGAGCCGAAAGTTCTCGGGAACTCAAAGGTCCGTCGGACACCACTCGTCGAAAGATGCCGTCAACGAATACTTTGTTCGCAGCATAAAACCTGGATAGTCCCCAATGGGTGGAATCACCGCGTCGGGCGGCATCCATCTTCCACCGAAACAGCGGATGAAATTCAACCGGAACGTGCGCCGCCTCGTGTGCCCAGTACTCAAAAATCTTGCCCCGCTTAGTTGCATCGGCGATTGCTGTTCGCTTGTGCGATCCAAGTCGGGCAAATAGCGGCAACTCTTGACTTCGTACCAACACATTCACCGAATCGATTTGAATCACACCGACATTGCGCAATACGCCGGCAACATGTCGTTGGGTTACCGCGCTCAACGGTCGAGGACTGGCAAAACCTTGTGCGGCAAGGGCGATGCGACGAGCCTCGCCGATGGACAGTTGATCCCGAATGCGCGGCACGGTCACCTGCGCCAGAGCAAATGCGCTAGTCCGCCACCGTGATAGTCACCGAGTTGATGACCACGTCGGCCACGGGTCGATCGCCAGTCCGAGTTGGAGTGTTGTGCATCGCCTCGACAATTTCTAAACCTTTCACTACCTGACCGAACAATGAATATGACGGCGGCAAACTGCAACCAGCGGGGCCACTGACGATAAAGAACTGTGAGCCGTTGGTGTTTGGTCCGGCGTTGGCCATGGCCAGAGAACCAATCTGATACTTGCCCTTGGCCGGTAGTTCGTCCATGAATTTATAGCCGGGGCCACCGCGACCGGTGCCATCGGGGTCGCCACCTTGACACATGAAATTTTTGATGATGCGATGAAAGATAACGCCGTCGTAATAATGATGAGCGGCAAGGAATACAAAATTATTCACAGTTTTTGGTGCCGTAATTGCGTCAAGAGCGATAATCAACGTGCCCATTGACGTCTCCATCGCCGCGGTGTAACGCTTGGAAGGGTCAATTCCCATTTCCGGTGGTTGAGCGAATCGTTGTTGCTTGGGAGCAGAGCCATCGAGCGGTGGGAAATTGTTGGACATAGGGTCGAACCTTAGCGGGGCACCGTTCGTCTCATATGATTGTGCGTATGACCCATGACACTTCGTTTGAACCTGGATCTGAGTCTGCCAACTCACTTGATCTCAACGGAATCGATACCGAACTTGATGCCGTTGAGGTTGCCCTAGTGCGACTCGAAAACGGCACTTACTTCACCGACGAAATTACCGGTAAGCCTCTGGATGAGCAACTACTGATCAAGAATCCGATTGCTCGCCGCGCCTAGCGGTCACGCAATTTGGAGAGCAGCCTCAAGATTTCGAGATACAGCCATACCAGAGTGACGAGCAGACCGAATGCCGCGTACCACTCCATATGTTTTGGCGCACCGGCCGCTTCGGCTTTTTCAATGAAGTCAAAATCAAGCGCCAGATTCATCGCCGCGATTCCGGCAACGAGAAAACTGAAGCCGATGCTCATCAGGCTTGAGCCCTGCGGAAAAATATCCGCACCAAACAGCCTCAGTAGCATCGACAGGCCGTAAAACACCACCACGCCGAGCGTGGCACCAATGACAACACGACGGAAGCGAGCAGTGACACGAATGATTCCACTGCGATAGAGCACCAGCATCACCACAAATACGCCAAGTGTCGCGCCGACGGCCTGTAAGACAATGCCGCTGTAAGCATTGTTGTAGGCCTTTGACACCGCACCCACCGCCACGCCGGTAGCAACGGCGTATACCGGGGCGAGCACACGAGCAAATGTTGGTTTGAAGGTGAGGACGAGGGCACAGGCAAGACCAACAAGCATGCCGAGCATCGTCCAAGCAGGAAACGTTGCCACTTCACCGGCATCAACGTCGGGAACTTGCATCCATCCAAACGTTGCAGCAGCAATCAACACCACTATCAGAAACATCGTCGCGCTCACCGCACCACGAGCAGTCATTGGATTTGCTGAACGCCACGGTGTAACCGGACCATCCGTTACAGGTGCGTTCCATTGAGATGCCGATTGACGTGCGGGCGCATCCGCGCCGCGCTGTACTTCTTGTCCGGTTCCTGTTGGTGATGCCCAACCCGATTGCTCGGGGGTACGGGCCACGGCTCGAGCGAAGGCTTTGTCGTTAAGTACAGGATTTGGCATGAATCTCATGATACTGAATGACCCCAACAACGAGGAGGTCATACCACGACACGACTGAAACTTGACCTCGATTTCACTGTGATTTCTCGACTTTTCTGGTTGTGAGGCTTGACCCTGTCGGTATCGTTACCCCGTTACCGCCAACAAGGAGTCGCTGTGGCAAAAGACCGTATTGATCGTGACGAGGAAGACCTTGTACGGCTTTATCTCACCGACATCGGCCAGTATGTTTTGCTCACCAAGGACGACGAGGTTCGTCTCGCCAAACTCATCGAAACCGGCAAAGAAGCCGACGCCGAACTCGCCAAGACCACTAAATCGGTAACGCCAAACCGTCGTCGTGAACTGCGAAAAATCCAACGCGATGGCATCCGCGCCGAGCGCCAATTTGTGCAATCAAACCTTCGACTCGTGGTCTCAATTGCCAAAAAGTATCAAGCATCGGGCTTACCCCTACTGGATCTCATTCAAGAAGGCAATCTTGGCCTGATGCATGCCGTCGAAAAATTCGACTGGCGTAAAGGTTTCAAATTCTCAACGTATGCAACATGGTGGATTCGCCAGGCCATCACCCGTGGAATTGCCAATACCGGGCGCACAATTCGCCTACCGGTACATGCCGGCGACACACTCGCCCGTTTGCAAAAGGCACGGTCACGGCTTGAGTTGAAGTTTGGTCGGCCAGCCACACTCGCCGAGCTTTCCGCCGAAGTTGAGATGCCTGAAGACAAAGTCACGGAAGCACTTCGCTTTGCTGCCGAACCATTGTCGCTGTCCGAACCTCTTCGTGAGGATGGCGATGCCGAACTCGGCGACGTGGTCGAAGACCGTGCCGCTGAATCACCCTTTGAGGCTGCTGCCACGGCGTTGTTGCCAGAAGAGATATCACGACTACTTGCCCCACTTGATCAACGTGAGCGCGAAATCCTGGCTCTGCGCTTTGGTCTTGATCGTGGTGAACCACGCACACTCGAAGAGGTAGGCGAAGCCTTCAATCTCACCCGCGAGCGCATTCGACAGATCGAAGCACGCGCGATGAGCAAACTGCGTCACCCATCCAGTGATACCGGCGCACGCGACTTGCTGTCGGTGTAGCCGCAGGCCTGCTTCGCGGATTCACTCACTCGTCCGTGCTGTGCACGATTGGTGACCTGGTCGAAGATGTCGTGGTCTGGTTGGCTCACGAACCGCACCATGCCAGCGACACACCTTCGCGTATTTCGCGAACTCGGGGCGGTAGCGCCGCCAACGTCGCATATTTTTCTGCCGCTGTTTGTGGGTCATCGCGATTCATTGGTCAAGTCGGTGACGATCCTCTAGGTACCCAACTTTGCGACATCCTCATCGCAGGTGGTGTGGAGGTGTGTGCCCACCGAGATGGCCGCACCGGATCAATTGTCGTACTCGTGTACCCGGACGGAGAACGCACGATGCTCACCGACCGTGGGTCCTGCACACAACTGGCAAGTGTTCCAAGCAATTGTTTTGACGGTATTACCGCACTTCACGTGCCGGCATATTCGCTCACCGTTGATCCACTTGCCACAGTCGCAATAAATGCGATTAGCGAAGCGTCGGCCCGTGGGATTTTTGTCAGTATCGATGCGTCGTCAACATCGGTGCTTGATGATTTTGGTATCCATCGTTTTTGTGAACTGATCGCCAAACTCGCACCCGATGTGTTGATGTGCAATCGTGACGAAGCCGAACTTCTCGGTCTCTCGCCTTCCAATCCAATTGATGGTGTTGGCCTCACCGTGATCAAGCACGGACCACAGCCAACTGTGGCAGTAACTCGTGAGCGAACCGTGACACAACTCGAAGTGCCGCCCGTGACAAACATCCTCGACACCACGGGAGCGGGAGACGCCTTTGCCGCCGGGTTCCTTAATTCATTTGTAACCGTCGGCGATGTTCATAGAGCACTCCAAGCCGCTCATGCACTTGCTGGTCGTGTGTTGAGATCCCCGGGTGCCACACTCGATAGCGCGACTCGGTAAGGACCCTCTGATGGACACTGCATTCGGAATCACAATTGACAACGAAGTTCGCGCGGCGCTTGATGCCAAACGTGCGGTTGTAGCGCTCGAATCCACTATATTTTCCAATCTTGGATTGCCGTCGCCGGCAAATCGAGAAGCACTCGAGCGCTGCCTCAATGCAATCCGCGGCGCGGGGGCAACTCCGGCGATCACGGCTGTCATCGACGGTGTGGCTCGGGTTGGTATCGACACTCACGAATACGATCTCATTTTGGGTCCAGCAAAAAAAGTTGGTGAACGTGAACTTGCTCTTGCTATTGCCCAGCGGTGGCCGTTTGGTGCCACCACGGTGTCAGCGTCGTTGTTGCTAGCCGCACGCGCTGGAATTGGAGTATTTGCTACCGGCGGAATCGGTGGCGTGCATCGAGGCGTCCAGTTGTATGGTGATATCAGCGCCGATCTGGGGGCACTTGCTGCCCACCAAGTTGTGACCGTGTGTGCCGGTGCCAAATCATTTCTTGATCTGCCCCGCACACTTGAATATCTGGAAACCTTGAGTGTTCCGGTGATTGGTGTTGCTTGTGACGAGTTCCCAGCGTTCACCGTGTACTCCAGCGGTATTCCGATCCCGGCACGCGTCGACACTGTGAATCAACTTGCAGACGTAGTACGGGCACATCGTGCACTTGGATGCACGGGTGGAATCTTGGCCTGTGTGCCGATACCACTACACGAATCGCTGGATGGTACGAAAGTCGAAACGGTGATTACCGATGCACTTGCCGCCGCTTCAACCGCCGGCGTTGATGGAGCCGCAGTTACGCCGTATGTGCTCAGCGCCATTGCTCAGGCGACTGGGGGTGCAAGTGTGCGAGCCAACCTCGCCTTGGCCGAGAATAATGCCCGAGTCGCCGCCGAACTCGCAGTTGCCTTGGCGACGAACTAACCCACAATTACAAAATCCCCGTAATCCCCGATTCGTCCGGTGGATGCAATGGCGGAGGTGGACGGGAATCGAACCCGCCGGACAAGATTCACTCGTCCCAACCGCTTTGAAGGCGGCGGAGTCCACCAGGTACTCGGACACCTCCGTTCAACAAGATAGTCACCACAACGACATTTGAGGCAGTCCTCTTCACACATCCACGCAACGTTCCACAACCTGTGGCAAACGCGTGAAAACAGATGCATGAAAGAGGTATCCATGATTGTGTGCTGGTCGGTCAAGGGCGGTAGCGGCACCACCGTCGTGTCGAGTGCATTGGCCGTCATGCTCGGCGCACGCTCGAACGAAGGAGCCCATGTCGTCGATCTTGCCGGGGATATCCCGGCAACTCTTGGCATGGCTGAACCAGCCGGTCTGGGAGTTTCCGACTGGTTGATGTCACCCGATGAGGTTGATGCAGAGACTCTTGACAACTTGCTGATCTCGGCGAATTCAAATCTCTCGGTGTTGCCGCGTGGAAATGCGCATATGGATACAACGGCTCGATTCGAATTACTGGCCCACACACTTTCTGACTTACCACAATCCGTGGTGGTTGACGCTGGCAGCGGCGTCGCGCGCTCACCATTTATTGCCTATGCACGAACGTCGTTTCTCGTCATTCGACCGTGCTATCTCGCATTGCGACGTGCAGCAGCACTCGAACAGCAGCCAACCGGCATCATCCTCATCGCTGAAGACGGTCGGGCATTGGGACGCCATGACGTCGAGGCGGTAATTGGTGCACCAGTTGTAGCCGAAGTTCCCTACGAGTCGTCGATTTCTCGCGCAGTTGATGCCGGTCTTCTCGCCGGTCGCCTACCGACCACGCTTGGTCAGCGTCTCGCAGTATTGGTATGAGCACGACACAAGTTGCCAACGGCGACGATCTGGTCGATGCACTTCATGAATGTTTGATCCATGAGCACGGAGACTTGCATCAAGCAGCCCAGATGCATCTCAGACGTCTCGCCCCACTACTGACGTCCACAGATTCGCGGCTCGTTGTTTCACGAACGCTGGCCACCATCACTGGGCTCGGACCACTTGATGACCTGCTCGCCGATGACGAAGTACGTGAGGTGATGGTCAATGCCGATTGCGACGTGTGGGTTGAACGACTCGGCGAACTACACAAAGTCACCACACTGCGACACGGTGAGATCATGTCAATCATCGAAAGAATCCTCCTGCCGCTGGGTCGTCACATCGATCGCATCTCACCTATCGTGGATGCCAGACTCGGTGACGGTTCTCGTGTCTGTGCTGTCATTGCTCCAGTTGGTGTTGACGGCTCCTATCTCTCGATCCGTCGGTTCAGTGTTCGTCATGTGGCACCCGAGGCCTTTGGTCCACCAGCAACAGTAAAAATCTTGGACGACATCGTTCGGCAACGCTGCAACACGCTCGTTGTTGGTGCCGCGTCGAGTGGCAAAACCACACTGCTCAATGCAATGTGCTCGCTGATCGATGGCACCGAACGAATCGTGACCATCGAAGACATCGCTGAACTTCGCCTGCAAACGCCGCACGTTGTTCGACTGGAAGCACGCCCGGCATTATCCGAACGGATTCCCAATATTTCACTATCCGAACTGCTACACACCGCGTTGCGACTGCGCCCCGATCGATTGATCGTCGGTGAAGTCCGTGGTGCCGAAGCAATTGACATGCTCATGGCGATGAACACCGGACATCACGGTTCGTTGGCAAGTTGTCACGCCAATGGTCCGGCCGATGCACTTCGCCGACTCGAGTCACTCGTGTTACAACACCACTCCCACTGGCCAATTGATACCTTGCGCCAACACATCCACTTAGCCATCGACGTCATTATTCATGTCGATCGACGACGAGACGGTTCGCGATTCATTCGCGATATCGCCGAAGTGAGCGAACATCCAAACGGCACACTTCGCTCGCTTCTCTCCAAAAATCAATCGCACCTTGGCCGAGGGAGACTCCAATGATCATCACATTCCTCAATCTGGTACTGGCCGTCGTCGGCTCGCTAGCCCTAGGGCTTGCCGTGTTCATCCTCATCGATCAACCGCTCCAGTGTGTGTGGTCTCGGCACTGGTTGCGCCAACGTCTCGGCAATTCATACGCGATGCGACCGCTGATCGAACCCCTGTCAGCTCAGCATGCCGCGAACCACAACCTCACTCCTGATGCTGTCATCAGCGAAGAAATGGCAAATTTGTTGGATGCCGTTAGCCGTGAAATGCACCTTGGACGTTCACTTACCGCCGCATTTCTTCACTCCTATCATCTATTTCCACTGCTCGCTGACTACGTTCTACCAATCGCTCAATCCTGCGAACGAGGTGTATCTCTTGCCGAAGCACTGCCAACAAGTGAAACCACTTCGATGTCAACGACGATTCCGTCAAGTGTCGTGTTCGGTACACGAGCATTGTGGGCGGCAACCACTGGTAGCACCGGTGCGCTCGCACTTGAGCGTGCCGCAGCAACACTGCGCGAACGCACCGCCATCCACTACGAGCGCCGCGCACAGTCGGCCCAGGCTCGTCTATCGGTACAAATTCTCACCTGGTTACCGGTGGCATTTCTTGGATGGCAATTCATCACCAACCCATTGGCGCGATGGTTTTTGCTCGCCTCGCCAGCCGGATGGGCATTTCTTGCCGGAGGACTCAGTCTTAACTGGTACGGACGGCGCTGGATGAACCGAGTCGTACAGGGAACGAGATGATTAAAGCAATTCTTATCGCGTGCGGAATCTGGTTTTTTGTTCGTCGCCGCCACAAGCGCGCACGTGGTTCGACCTATGAGACTCTGAATGGCGACCTGCCAGAACTGATTGATCAACTCATCGTGTTATTGCGCGCCGGATACACCCCAGCAAATGCGTTTCTGCAATTAGAACCATGGCTTACTGCACCAATGAATGGTGTCGTCGCCGAAGTCAATGCGTTGGTTCGTCGCGGAGTTCGTTTTGCGAATGCCGTTGTCGAGTTGCGCCACCACATCGGGCCACCGGTTTACGCAATCGTGGATGCGCTGATCCAACTTGACCGCGATGGGTTATCGGCAACCACGATTCTTGATCGCCTGTCGAGTGAGGCTCACGCCCAGCGCCGTCGACACGCTGAGGCTGAAGCTCGCGAACTTCCGATTCGTCTCATCTTTCCGATGGTGTGCTGCGTGTTTCCCTCGTTCATCATGCTCACGGTTGTGCCAATGCTGGCCGGCACTCTTGCTGGTGTGCGCACACATCTTGGTTAATACGAATATCCACCGCAACGAAGGCTCTCCATGTACATCAGGCGGCTCATCAACAAGTTCATCAGAACAAGAGATACGACCGATTCTGGACAAGCCACCACCGAATATGCACTAGTGCTTCTCGGTGCGGCGGTGATTGCGCTGCTGGTCGTTGCGTGGGCTACCGATGGCGGTGGTGCCGGTCGAATCGGCGAACTCTTTGACACGGTGTTGTCCAATGTGCTCGACCGTACCGATGCAACCAATACGCCAACACCATAAATGCAGTGAACATGGCCAAGCAACGGTCGAACTGGCTGTTGTTTTGCCATTCATCGTGCTACTTTCCGTGGCACTCATCCAATGCGGTCTCGTCGTGGCTAACCAGTTGGCGGTGTGGACTGCGGCCCGCAGTGCGGCTCGAGCGGCAGCCATTTCACCCGATCCACAACTAAGCGCCGAACGGGCAGCCAGCCATGCAGTTGCGCTCCGGCCGCTGCAGGTCGTTCTCACCACCGATGACAATGTCATCTCTGCCCACGTGGTCTACGTCGATCGCACTGACTTGCCATTCATTGGGTTGCTGTTTCCCAATATCACCTTGGAGGCAACCGTGGCGATGCAGCGCGAAATACCAGACCAATGACCGAGCATCGCTAGCGTTGCCCCTATCGAGCCACACATTTCACACTCCATCGATGGCACGACACCAGTTCTGCTCGTCACCGGTGACATTGATTTGGGAACAATTCCGTACTTCGCCCAGACGTTGTTCAGAACCATCGATGATCATCTGGCACAACGGGTTGCGCTTGATCTGGACGAGGTTGGGACGCTCGACGACGTGGGACTGGGCATCATTCTCGGTGCCGCCGGACGCGCCCGTGCGCACGGCGGTGAACTCATCGTGATCGCTTCAGGATCGACGTTGATGCAACGATTCGCTATTACCGGCCTAGATCGTGCGGTCAAATGCGTCGGCTCGCTACACGAGCTTCAATAGTCTGTGCAGCGAGCCGCCACGAAACGCCTAAAAGGGGAATTTAGGCGTTTGATCCTTGCTCATGTTTTCATCCTCACGTCGCATACCGGGGGGAATCCGAAATGCATGATGATCCTGCGGCCTGATGGTAAAAATCAGACTGCAAACAGGTAAGGATTGAGCAAGAAGTGGAAAACCCTTGTCAAATATGGTGATCGTGTGCGGTACCGTCTCACTTATGGGAAGCAACGACAATCCCAGCCACAGCATTGTCGTTGCCGAAGATGATCCGTCGGTGCGCACCGCGGTGACACGGGTGCTTGAACTAGAGGGTTACAAAGTGGTCGGTGTAAATGATGGTCGCGCGGCGCTGGATGCCATTTCACAACACGCACCCGACGCAGTTGTGATGGACGTGATGATGCCCTTTGTCGATGGATTCACTGTGTGCCGCGAGTTGCGCCACCGGGGCGTGCGCACACCAATTCTGTTGCTCACCGCTCGCCATGAAATTGGCGAGCGCGTCACTGGTCTTGACGCTGGCGCAGACGATTATTTGGTGAAACCATTCGCCGTTGATGAACTACTCGCCCGTGTTCGGGCGCTCCTGCGCCGACACGCGCCAAGCACTGGGGATTCACTCCTTTGCGTTGCCGATCTCACCCTAGATCCTGCCAGACACGAAGTACGGCGCGGTTCGAGACTCATCGAACTCACCAAGACCGAGTTTGATTTGCTGCAAATCCTGATGGAACAATCAGGAATCGTGCTGGCACGCGACTACTTGTATGAACACATTTGGGGTTTCAACTTCGAAACTAACTCGAAATCATTGGACGTCTATATCGGCTACTTGAGACGCAAACTTGAAGAACATGGCGAATCGCGCATGCTCTTCACCGTTCGCGGAGTCGGCTACGTGGTACGCCCATTATGAGCCTGCGGACACGTCTCATTATCACCACAACAGCGATAGTGCTCATTGTCGTGAGTTCGCTGTCGATTGGTACGTTTATCATTGTCTCACGACAACTACAAAGTGAAATTGACCACACGCTTGATTTACGTGTGCAATTGATTAGTGCACAACTAATAAGAGACCAACAACTGGGACCATTCGGGATGCGGCAACGTAATCCACTTGGTGATGCACTGCTTCCAACGCGCTTCGACACCGTCACTCAGGTGATCAATGAAGTTGGTGCAGTCGTTTTAGGAATCGGTGACACCGACCTGCCCGTCAGTAGCAGTGACATTGACATCGCCAACGGCGCGCAGACCGGAGTCCACAGATCGTCCGTCAACATCAATGGTGTTCCGTACCGCATGCTTACCGTGCCAGTGTTGGGCGGTGGTGCATTACAACTTGCCAAAGACACGAGCGATATCGAAGCCGCCAAACGAGGAATCTTGAGGTGGATTGTTTCACTCGGCGTACTCGGTATTTTTCTGGCCGCCGGTGCCGGCTTTGTACTCGCCCGACGAATTTCGCGACCCATTCGTCAACTTGCCGAGGCTGCCGAACATATCGCGGTCACCCGCGATCTGTCGCCGCCGTTATCAGTCAAAGGCGATTCAGAGGTCACGACTCTGGCCGCCAGTTTCAACACCATGCTCACGGCACTCGGCACAAGCATGACGCAACAACGCCAACTAGTACAGGATGCCAGCCACGAACTACGCACACCACTGACATCTCTGCGCGCCAACACGGAACTGCTTGAACGTCCCGAACTTGATGACGTAACACGTGTATCAATTTTGCGTGATATCCGATCCGAGGTTGATGAACTCGCATTGCTCTCCGCAGAACTTTCGGCACTTGCTAGCGATCAACGACTCACCGAAACACCAGAACTCATCAACCTTGCCGAAATAGCAGAAGAAGTTGCCGCGCGGACTCGACGGCGAACTGGTTGCACCGTCACTATCACTGCTCATCAACCAGCCCAGGTGATGGCGCGGGCAGCGCAATTTGATCGTGCACTTTCGAATCTTGTCGACAACTCACTGAAGTTTGACCCAACGGCGCAACTTGTAGAAATTTCGATCGATGACAAACGAATTTGCGTCATCGATCACGGACCCGGCATCAGCGACACCGACAAGCCACTTGTGTTTGATCGTTTTTATCGTGTCGGTGCAACTCGAGCGCTCCCTGGATCTGGGCTGGGTCTTGCCATTGTCGCTCAATTTGCCGTCGATCACGACGCAACCACCTTTGTCACCGATACTCCGGGCGGAGGTGCCACAGTAGGCATTCAATTCGCCTAAACAGGTCGCGGTCGTCGAACACCTTTGCGATTGTCTGATCGTTTGTGCTCAACCTGTTCTTGCTCGAGAGCAACCTCTTCGGCCACCAGTGCCCTCATGTTGTTCAGTCGCTCTTGGCTAAAGGTGCCTACGGCCACGGCTGCACGGACGGCACAGTCCGGTTCTGATTCGTGTTTGCAATCGCGAAATCGGCAATGCTCGGTAGCGGCAAACACGTCGGCGAAGGCGAGTTCAATGCCACGGTGGCTGATCCACAAACTCACTGCACGTAGACCTGGTGTGTCGATCAGCCAGCCACCTCCCGGCAGTGGTACAAGTTCTGCAGCAACGGTGGTGTGGCGTCCGCGTTGATCGCTGCCCCGAACTTCACCGATATTCTGCAGGGACGATCCGGCGAGTGCATTGACCAGCATTGATTTGCCCACACCACTTGCACCGAGTACCACAAGGGTCCGATGCTCACTCCCATAACGGCGCAATGCATCAAGACCAGTTCCGTCCACGGCGCTGACGAAATGCACGGCCACACCTTGGGCGACTTGACGAATATCAGCAAGCATTGTCGCCTTCGTAGCCTCATCTATGAGATCGCATTTGTTGACCACGATGACTGGTTGGGCACCGCTGTCGAAGGCGAGAACCAGCTCGCGTTCTAGTCGACGTTGATTTGTGTCGCTGCTGGCAGATTGCACAAGAAATACCGTGTCGATGTTGGCAGCAACGGTGTGAGATTCCGCCTTCACGACATCAGAAGACACACGACGTGTGAGGGCCGAATGGCGTTGCAATACTCGATCCACCCGTTCACTGTCCGGGGAAATCAGGATCCAATCCCCGACGGCAACATCAGCTCCAATATTTCTTGTGCGCATCATCTCACCCCGTGCACTCATCATGACCGTGCTCCACCCACGATCAAGTCGGCTCACACGGCCAACGAGATGCATCGCTGTGTTGCCCACAATGACGTCACTTAGTGATCCCTGCAGTGCAGTGTTCCATCCAAGATCGATGAGATTTTTTTCATCATTGGTGTTCATTTCACTCGTCATCTACCTAGTGACGATACCGAGTCAACATTGATCAAACTGGTGCACGGTAGCGCGATGGACGTCATTCCAGTGCAATTTCAAAGCCATAGTGCATTTGGATTTGCGTGGATAGCCTTGACAAGTCTGTATCAAACAACCTAACGATGAAACGACATGTCTAAACCACTCGTCATAGTTGAATCCCCCGCGAAGGCAAAAACAATTGCCAAATTTCTTGGTAGTGATTTTGATGTTCGTGCTTCTGTCGGGCATATTGCTGACCTCCCGAGCAAGGGATTGTCGGTCGATGTCGAAAACGGTTTCAAGCCCACTTACGAACTCACCGAACGAGGCGCGGTCGTGATCAAAGAACTTCGAGCAGCCCTCAAAGATTCGACCGCGCTCTATCTCGCCACCGACGAAGATCGGGAAGGTGAGGCCATTGCCGGCCACCTGTTCGAGTACCTCAAGCCCAAGGTGCCTGTGAAGCGCATGGTGTTTCACGAAATCACCAAGGCCGCGATTGATGCCGCCATAGCCAACCCCCGAGAAATTGACTACAAATTGGTCGATGCTGCTGAGGCTCGGCGCATCCTCGACCGTCTCTATGGATATGAGGTGTCGCCGATCCTTTGGCGCAAGGTAAATCGGGGGCTCTCGGCAGGGCGAGTACAAAGCCCAGCCATTCGTCTGGTTGTCGAGCGGGAACAGGAGCGGATGGCACATGTCTCGGCTGGCTACTGGGATCTTGAAGCCGTCACCGCAACTCAACCAAGTTTCACCGCCACCTTGATCAACGTGGACGGCACCCGCATTGCCAGCGGCAAGGACTTCGACGATAAAGGTATTGCCAAAGACGGTGTCGTCGTCATCAACGAAGCTCGTGCCAACGATCTCACCGCTGGACTGCAGGATGTCACGCTCGCTGTCAGAAGTGTGGAAGAAAAGCCATATCGCAAATCACCACGCGCACCGTTCATGACAAGCACCTTGCAGCAAGAGGGTGGAAATAAGCTACGCATTACGGCAAGCGAAGTGATGCGTCTCGCTCAAGGACTATACGAAGCTGGTTACATCACGTATATGCGCACCGACAACGTGGCCCTCGGCGATGATGCGCTTGTAGCCGTGCGTTCCGAAATCACTCAAAACTACGGCGAGCAGTACCTGTCCGGCGAACCACGCGTCTACAGGTCGAAAGTCAAGAACGCCCAAGAAGCACATGAGGCAATCCGACCGTCACTTCCACTTCGCAGTCCAGAGCAACTTTCAAGTGAATTGCGAGCCAACGAACTTGCGCTTTACCGTTTGATCTGGCAGCGCACGCTTGCGTCACAGATGTCTGACACGAACGGCACAACCGTCACTGTCCGAATCGGTGGTTCGGCGAAAACCAACCCGGCAAGTGACTGCGAATTTTCGGCCAGCGGAACCACGATTTCATTCGCCGGATATCGACAGGCATATCAGGAAGTTGACGAAGATTCCGACAACGAAAAAGAAGCACTACTGCCAGCGCTTAAGACGGGTGATTCGGTTGAAATCACGGCGGTAAATCCGATTGGCCATGCCACGTCTCCTCCGGCACGCTTCACCGAGCCGACACTGGTGAAAAAACTCGAAGAATTGGGAATTGGGCGGCCATCCACCTATGCCTCCATTCTCGGCACGATCATCAACCGTGGATATGTGTGGAAAAAGGGACAGGCCCTCGTTCCTTCGTGGACAGCGTTTGCCGTAGTTCGTCTGATGGTGAATCACTTTGGCACACTCGTCGACTATGACTTCACGGCCACCGTCGAAGAAGAACTGGATGAAATCGCACAGGGAACACGACAGCGCGACACCTGGCTCGGCGAATTTTACTATGGCAACGGTAAAGAACTTCCCGGACTCAAACCGCTTGTTGACCACAACATCGAAAACATTGATGCCGCGACGCTCAACGCATTTCCGGTTGGCATGCACCCTCAGACCGGAGAAGAAATCGTATTGCGACCTGGAAAATTTGGACCGTACGTGCGCTGTGGCGACAACACGGCGTCCGTTCCTGACACGATGACTCCCGATGAACTAAACGTCGAAATTGCAGTCGCTCTACTTTCTGCTCCGAAATTTGAAGAACCAATCGGCGAACTTGACGGATTGCCGGTCTACTTGAAAAACGGTCGTTATGGACCGTATGTACAATGGGGAACCAATGAAGCGATTCCACCGGGATTCGAAAAACCGAAGATGGTGTCATTATTCAAGTCGATGAGTCTTGAAACAATGACGATGCATGACGCCGAACGACTTCTCGCACTTCCACGCACTGTCGGCGCCGATCCCACTGATGGAGAACTCATCACGGCACAAAATGGCCGCTATGGCCCGTACATCAGCAAGGGCAAGGAAAGTCGTTCGCTGGATTCAGAAGATGACATTTTTGCGGTCAGCCTTGAAACCGCGCTGGCAAAACTTGCTGAACCGCGGGTCTATGGAAGGCGCGGTCCAGCCAAACCTCCGCTACGAGAATTTGGCTTGGACCCGATGAGCGGCAAGCCAGTTGTGGCCAAGGACGGCAAATTCGGCGTGTATGTCACCGATGGAGAAACTAACGCCAGCCTCACCCGTGGTGACCGACTCGAATATGTCACGCCTGAACGAGCCTTTGAACTACTCGCCGTGCGCCGTGAAAGTGGACCCAAATCCTTCGGTGGTAAACGTGGCTTAGGAAAAAGGAAAGTCTCTAAGCGACCAGCCAAGAAGGCAGCGAAAAAGGCAACGAAGCCAAAAAAGAAAGCGGCACCGAAAGCGTCCAAGCCACGCAAGAAGGCAGCACCGAATTCGGTCAAGCCGCGCAAAAAGGCGACCGTGCAAAAGGCAACCAGCGACACCGTTCAATAAGGTGATGAATAAGGTGATGGGATGACTGCCGCCCAGTACATCGCCTTTGAAGGTCTTGAAGGTTGCGGTAAGTCGACCCATGTGACCCGACTGGCCACCAATTTAAGCGGGGTCGCAACTCGTGAGCCTGGTGGAACTGCGCTAGGCGCCACACTCCGGGCAACGATGGCCGATACCTCTAATACAGCGTTATCGCCGCGAGCCGAGGCCTTGATGATGGCTGCCGACCGGGCTCAACATTTAGATGAGGTGGTAATTCCTGCTCTGGCCGAGGGACGTCATGTGGTCAGCGACCGCAGCGTGTACTCATCGCTCGCCTATCAGGGTTACGGGCGCATGCTCAACATTGACGAACTGCGTCGCATCAACAATTGGGCCATCGGTGGTCGTTGGCCGGATCTTGTGGTGTTCATCAGTGTTCCGCTCGATGTGCTGCTGGAACGATTGAAGAAACGCGAACTCGACCGATGGGAACGCGAAGACCGTGCATTCTTTGAACGGATCCTCAAGGGCTATCAGATAATGGCCTCAGCCGATCCCGACCACTGGCTGATCGTTGACGGCTTACCTCCCAAAAATGAACTTGAACCGGTTATCGCCCAACTCGTGCGCGAGCGACTCTCGCTCTAAAGGTCATCCACATGAGCAGCGTCTGGGATTCAATCGTTGGCCAAGATCGCGCCGTTGAGCGACTCGTACACTTGGCTCAAACTCCGGTTCATGCGTACCTCTTTGTTGGTCCCGAAGGTTGTGGCAAGGAAGAAGCCGCACGCGCCTTTGCCACTCTGCTCATTACCAGAACCGACGATCCATCATCTCGTCAAGCCCAACTCATCGCTCGTGGTGCATTCTCCGATGTCACCGAAGTACTACGGGAAGGGGCAGCAGTCGACAAAGATGAGGCCGACAATATTGTTCGACAAGCGGCAACAACACCCACCGAAAGTCAAGTAAAAGTCGTCATCGTGCATGAAGTACATCTCATGCGTGATTCTGCGGCAGTTCGATTGCTCAAAACTATCGAAGAACCATCACCGACGGTCATTTTCATTTTGCTCGCCGATCAATTAGTTCCGTTACTGTCAACCGTCAACTCGCGCTGTGTGGTCCTAAATTTCGTGCGACCCGACGATGCCACGATTATTTCCGTGCTTCGGCAAGCCGGAGTGACAGATGCAACGGCGCAATCGATTGCGCGTGCAGCAAACGGAAACATTCAGCGTGCACGCATGCTTGTCACCGACAAATGGTTAGCCCAGCGACAAGAGGCTTTTTCCGAGGTTCCGTATCAACTTGACGGAACTGGTGCAACCGTGGCGCGAATTGTCGATGAATTGCTTGAACACATCGACAACGCATCCGAACCATTGCTCACCGAGCAGGCCAATGAACTGGAGGAACTTGAAGAACGAGTTGCGCTCACCGGCGAGCGTGGAAGTGGCAGAAAAGCACTCCAAGATCGCCACAAGCGACAGGTACGAAAATTCAAGAGCGACGAACTGCGCAGTGGTTTAAGCGCAATCGCGGCTACCTACCACTCGCTCATCACGTCACCCGCACCTCAACCCGACGCAGGGCGATATTCCGATGCAATCGGACGCATCCACAAATCGATGGGTGCACTTGCTCTCAACGCCAACGAGACGTTGCTCTTGCAAGCACTATTCCTGCAACTGCCCTCGCTCATGATGATGGCCCGAGTTGCTCCAGTAAACTAAGCCCACAATAACCCGCCCAGGTAGCTCAGGGGTAGAGCAACGCACTCGTAATGCGTAGGTCGTGAGTTCGATTCTCATCTTGGGCTCGATTACTTCAACGTTGCATTCTTGGTATCTTGCGCAACAAGTGATCCGTCCATCGCCGAAAATTCCATTGCCGCGAATTGGTACTCACCAGGCGTCAGTCCTTCGATTTCCACACTCCATGGTGTCCATGCGGGCCCGGCTTCCGCCGCAGTCGTCGATCCTTGGCGGATTAGCTTCCCATTCCGAAAGACTTTCCACACCACGTTCGCTTCAAAGGTTGAGGCAAGACCACTAAGTGTGAATCCCTGTGCACCCATTTGAGCGCCCTCTTCTGGCGAGGTAATCCAAACTGGCGCTACCACTTCATAGGATGGTGCGCGCGCAAATGGTGCCCTGGCATCCACATGACCGGCCAGCGATTCAACTTTATTGCCATCAACGGTCAGCGAGACTTTTGAAACCGTCGAATCCGCTGCTGTGGCAGTCCACACCAATTGCGCAATCGCAAGGACCTCTCCCTCAGCACCGACATTCAGCTTGCCAAATGTCAGATCAATAGTTGCCGCATCACCGGAAATAACAACACTATTGATTGTTGTGTCCACGGGCCAGAGCGACACGTAATCCGAATCCTTGGGCCGACTAGTGACGAGAGCCCGCAGGGCTGCCGTGATCGGATCGGGGGTAATTTCAAGTTCGGCAAATTCACGGTACAGACGAAACCCACGGGCAGTATCAGCAACCCAATACTGTTCCAAAGTTCGCGTCTCTGGAATTGGTGTTGAGGTCGAACTTGGAGTTGATGTCCTCCCACAGCCGCTCAAAGCCAGAAGAGTTATTACCCCGGCGGCTTGCGCCAGCATCACAATCACCCTCGTCCTCATTCCACCATCTTGCACCTTGCAGTTCGGAAAGTAAACATTAAATGCCGGAGCACGCGCAGATATTGTGGTTTTAGATGCGGCGATTGTTGTTCGCGCGCATCGCAATTGTCAAGGCCACAAGTAGCACCGCCCCGACGCAACCGATTCCCATGGCCAGTGCGTATTGACTGGCACTTAGGGGGACAAGGTCGTAGAGAATGCGTAGTGGTCGTACCGCGAACACGACAGAGAACACCAATCCCAAACCGATAGCCAGAACGATGGCGAGACCAAGACTTCGTCGCCGAATTGGTCCGCTGATGGCTTCCGAACATGGAATGAAGGCGAGTGCGGCGATGGCAAGCGCCAAGGTTGTGATGCTGCGGCTTTCGGCGAGTGTGGCACCGATGACATCACGTCCAAAATGAAATCCAGCAAGAGCAATACCACCAGCGATAATCCCGCCGGGAACCGAGAGCCGAAGCAGTTCGGGAACAAATCGACCTCGGGGTCGTTCGGGTCGACGGCCAACGACGCTGAGGATCAGCGCCGGTATCCCTATCGCGAAGGTTGACAGCGCCGAGAGGTTGCGGGGATTCAGCGGATAGTTAGGGTCGCCACCAGTGACGAGCGCTCCAATGGTGATGCCAGCGGTGATGGTGAGTGAATAGAAGGTCTTCAGCAAAAAGAGTCGGGCACCAACAGTGATGCCATCAACAATGCGGCGTCCCTCTCGCACTGCGTCGGGAAGTTTACCGAAGGCTCCTTCAAGCATGACAAGCGAGGCGACGGCTTGGGCGGCGGCGGTTCCTTCTTGAAGAGCAATACCCAGATCGGATGCTCGCAAAGCGAGGACATCGTTGACACCGTCGCCGGTCATCGCCACAAAGTGTCCGTTGCCACGCAACGCTTCAACGATTGCCCTCTTTTGCTGCGGGTCTACCCGTCCAAAGATTTGGGTAGCTTCGACTTCTCGCTGTTGTTGCATCGGGTCCAGCACAGATAGCGCGTCTCCGGTGGTTGCGCTGTCGGCGTTCAGACCAACTTGGCCAGCGAGTGATTTGACCGTGTCGGGATTGTCACCTGAAATGAGTTTGAGAGTGACGCCTTGATCACGGAAGTACGCAAGCGTGTCGGCTGCGCCGGCACGCAGAACGTCGTGGAACACGACGACGCCGAGCAGACGCGTTGGCGGCAGGTGCGTCGGGTGATCCCCCGCACTCAATACGACGGACTCCACAGCGCCAATGGCGATCACCCGCTGTCCTCGTTGAGTTGCATCTTCCACGGTTGCGGCCAACGATCCGAGATCGGGGAAAACTTCGGGGGCACCAAGTACCCAAGCCTCACTACCGAGAGAACCACGGACAACGAGGCCACTCCAGCGACGCGCCGAAGAAAATGACGCGGTGGCAACTACGGGTTCACCCCTGGCGGGAAAGGCCTGAGCGAGAGCCGCCACAGTGCGATTGGGTGTCGACGTTGACGCCCCGTAACGACCGAGCACAGCCTCAAGTTCGATCCGACTTACTCCCTCGACCGGAACAACGTCGGTGACGGTGAGGCGGTTTTCCGTGATCGTGCCGGTCTTGTCCAAACAGAGAACGTCGATGCGAGCGATGGACTCCACCGCGTCAAGCCGACTCGCCACTAATCCACGCTTGGCAAGTCGGATCGCACCGAGGGCGAACCGCGTGCTTGTCAGCAGAAGAAGACCCTCGGGCAACACGGAGACCACAGCGGTGACAGTGCCGCGAACCGTTTCCAATGTGCCTATTTGATGGGAAACTGCAACCGCGATATAGGTGGCGAGCACCGGCGTGGCGACGAGCGCGATTTTGGTGAGCAAACCAATGAGATCGCGTTGGATTGAGGAGCTGGCTTCGCGATCGGCCTGCGCCTCGGCCGTGAGACGAGCGGAAGTGGAGTCGCGCCCGACTCGATCGGCCCGATATATACCGCTTCCTACGACGGCAAAGGTGCCGGAAATGACCGATTCACCAATGTGCTTGATGACCGGATCAGACTCGCCCGTCAGGCACGATTCGTCGACCTCGAGACCTTCGACTTCGAGCAGTGGCCCGTCTGCCACGATCTGATCGCCAGGTTCGAGCACACAGATGTCGTCGGCTACCACCTCTTGGATTCGTACCGCCACAGTTTTACCGTCGCGCCGGACTGTCACCTTAGGTGTGACAAGTACAGTGAGTCGGTCGAGCTGTCGCTTAGCAAGAAGTTCTTCGGTAATACCGATAACGATGTTCAGTACCAAGGGAAGCGCGAAGAGCGCGTCAAACCGCGCGCCGACGGCAATGACGGCAACAGCCGCGACTGCGAAGACCAGGTTGATCGGACTGAGCAGGTTGCGCGCAAGAATACGCCGGACCGGCGGGCTGGCTGACGGTGGAGCGAGATTCGTTCGTCCCGCGTCTTTCCGTTGTTGAACTTCGTCGGCAGACAAACCGCGCTCGAATACGGGGGGCGTAAGTTCGATTCTCATCTTGGGCCCCAACACCTTGTCAGTTCAGAACGTGCCCTTGGCGAACGAACACCACTGCTGCTTCAAGTTCGGGCGAGAGAAAACGATCCGGTCCCGGTCCGGGAACTACCTTTCGCAATCGATCTCGAACCGCACCGGTCACGGGACCGGGTTGCAATGGCGCTCGCAGATCAAGTGCACGGGCTGCAGTGACCAATTCGATGGCGATGATCCGTGCGAGATTGTCGATTCCGCGACGCAATTTACGGGCGGAATTCCAGCCCATCGAGACGTGATCTTCTTGCATTGCCGAACTGGGAATGGAATCAACGCTGGCCGGCACTGCGAGGCGTTTGTTTTCGGATACGAGTGCCGCCTGGGTGTATTGGGCAATCATTAAGCCGGAGTCGACTCCTGGATCATCAGCCAAAAAAGGTGGCAGACCGTTTGAACGCGTTTTATCCAGCATCCGATCGGTGCGGCGTTCTGACATTGAACCAAGATCGGCAACAGCAATTGCTAGAAAGTCAAGTACATACCCAACCGGAGCACCGTGGAAGTTGCCGTTCGAACTTACCTGACCATTCGGCATCACGACGGGATTATCGATCGTGGCGGCAAGTTCACGAGTGGCAACCATCAATGCGTGTGACATCGTGTCGCGCACCGCACCTGTCACCTGCGGAGCGCAGCGTAATGAGTACGCGTCTTGAACGCGGCCATCATCATGTAGATGTGACGCAACGATCGGAGAATCCTTCAGTGCCGCCAACATTCGGGCTGCACTAACGGCTTGACCTGGATGGGGACGCATTGGCTCATGTAATTCTTTTGCAAAGACCGAATCGGTGCCGAGCAATGCCTCGACACTCATCGCCGCCACAACATCAAGCGAATCGCACAACATCGACAGATCGGCAATCGCAAGAATGAGCATGCCAAGCATCCCATCGGTGCCGTTGATCAGCGCGAGACCCTCTTTTTCCCGCAATTCAATTGGAGCAATTCCCGCTTCACTCAACAACTCAGGAACCGGTCGCCTTATACCATTGACGTCCACCGCTTCGCCTTCACCTATGAGCACCAGTGCACAATGTGCCAGCGGTGCAAGATCTCCGCTGCAACCCAGAGATCCAAATTCGCGCACCACGGGTGTGATACCCGCATTGAGCACCGCTGCCATCGTTTGGGCCACGATCGGCCGGACACCGGTGCGACCCGAGCACAGCGTCTTTAAGCGAAGCGTTATCAGTGCGCGAATAACTTCTCGTTCCACCGGTTCACCAACTCCGGCGGCATGAGATCGAATCAGCGAGCGCTGCAACTGCGCACGCAATTCAGGCGAGACATGACGTGTCGCGAGCGCACCAAAGCCAGTTGAAATTCCATATACGGGTTCCAACGACACTGCCAGGGATTCAATATGTGCCCGCGAGGTTGCCATGGCGTCGGTGGCAACATCAGAAAGCACGACCTGCACATTGTGACGCGCGATGGCGATCACGTCATCGATAGTCATGCCGGAGGCATTGATAACTATGTCAGCCATGCGTCAACTTGTCAGCGCTCATAGATCGGAACGTCGGGACCAACGAGGTCTTTGAACAGTTGCAAGAGTTCTCCAGGCTTGGCAAAGCGACTGACGGTGTGCTTCGAAAACAGCAGATTCCCGTCAACCTCAACATTAAATACTCCCTTGTCACCCATTACCAGGGTGAGATCCTCAATGACATGCTGATAATTACGAATGAGATCTGAAATCGCGCGCACGGCGTGATCTGAATAGTCTCAAGGAACGCAATAGGTGATTCGTACGTTGTGCTTTTGCGGTGTCGCCATGGTGAGCAATCTAGTTCAGGTACTACGACAGTCATTCCCCGCTACATCCTCATGGCAGACTAAGGAAGTGGAACTTCTCGTTGGACTACTCATTGTCTGCGTCATCGCCGTTGCAGTACTCCTTGTTCGTCGGCAAACTGGTACGCCACCGACAATGGTGCCTGGTGCACCTGCAGTTGATCAGATGGCTCTCGTTGATGCTGTGCGTACGGCCGTTGATGCCCAGATTCGGCAAGTCACCCAAGAAGCGCTGAGCAACGCCAACGATCAAGTTGACCGTCTGTACCAAGCACGGGCGCAAACCCTCACCAGCAACACCAAGACCCTGCTTGATCCGGTTGCTACACAACTTCAAGAGTTGCGAAGCGCAGTCACAAGTTTGCAATCGTCATACGACGAAAACAAGGGCCTGAGCAACATCATCAGCACACAAATTTCACAACTTACTGACACCACGGCCGCGCTGCATGGGGCACTCAAATCCAGCAGCGCTCGTGGTGCATGGGGCGAACAACAACTCCGAAATGTCATTGAACTCGCCGGCATGGAGTCGTATTGCGATTTCGACGAACAAACTACTCTCAGCAGCAACGATCGACTGCAACGACCAGACGCCGTCGTGCGCCTACCCAACGACAGTCGCGTGGTCATCGATGCCAAAACTCCGCTTGACGCATATTTGCGTGCCCAGGAAGCACCCGATACAACAAGCCAACAACGCTTTCTCCAAGATCATGCCAAGGCGGTGCGCGATCATGCCCGAGTGCTTGCCGACAAAAAGTACTGGACCCAATTCGATCGCGCCCCCGAGTACGTCATCATGTTCATTCCCGGCGAATCGTTTCTTTCCGATGCGCTACGTGCCGACCCAGCGCTGCTCGAGGTCGCGATGCGAAGTCGGGTGCTCATCGCTTCGCCAGTAAATCTGCTGGCACTTCTCCTTGCCGTTGCCAAGGGTTGGCAAGCATTCCAAATCGCCGAACATGCTGAAAAAATTGCGCAACTCGGAAAGGAACTCTACGAACGCGTCGATACGGTGCTCGAACATGTCGACAAAACCGGTCGTGGACTCGAAACCGCAATCAAAGCCTACAATTCGATGGTGGGTTCAATGGAGAGTCGCGTTCTACCAACACTGCGCAAATTTAAAGAAACGGGTATTGCGGTTGGCGATGTCGAAGATCTAAAGGCCATCGACACCGCACCCCGGCAACTCTCGGCACCTGAGTTCAATGGCTGACCGTGCCGCGTTCGCCACCGAGGCAATGCAATTTGCCCCGAGTTTGTATACGACAGCGTTGCGAATGACACGAAATTCGGCCGATGCCCAGGATCTAGTGCAAGAGACATACCTCAAGGCATACCGAAGCTTCGCAACCTTTGATGAGGGCACAAACTTACGGGCTTGGCTGTTTCGCATTCTTACCAATACGTTCATCAACAATTACCGATCCAAGCAGCGACGTCCACAGGAAACCGAACTCAATAATGTGGAAAACCTCTATCTGTACCACCGCCTCCCGCAATTGGCTCAAATGTCCAGCAGCGCCGAGGACCAACTCATGGACATGTTCGCTGGATCAGAAGTGCGCGAGGCGCTGGAAAATCTTCCGGAGTCATTCCTCCTGCCGGTACTTCTCAGCGATGTCGAGCAGTTTTCCTACAAAGAGATCGCTGAAATTCTTGATATTCCAATTGGTACGGTGATGTCGCGCCTGCATCGCGGAAGAAAAGTCCTGCAAGAAGCGTTGTACCAATATGCGATGAGTCGACACCTTGTATCCCAGCAGGCATTGGCCAACCTCTCCCAGCCTTCTCAAACCTCAACTACCTGAAACGGACACGAGCACTATGGCCGATTGCAACGAGACCCTTAAGGATCTTGAACGATTTCTCGATAGTGAACTCGCCACCGGAAAACTTGAACACCTGACGGCCCATCTTGGTGGTTGCGTTGATTGCCAACAAACATTTGAGTTCCATGCTGAATTGCGCCAGATCGTGCGACAGGCCGTGCACCATGAACCGCTGCCCGAATGTTTGGTGGATCGCATCAAAGAGTGCTTCGGAACTGATCTGACCGACGAATCAGAGACGCAGTAAGCATTTCGCTACGATATTGACCATGATTGCTGCACAGGTTTGGCATTATTGGCTCGGTCTCATTTTGTTGGTTGTCGGTGTTGCATCATTAGTTGGACTTGCTGGCGGGTATCTCAAGCAGGTAACCGCGATGAAGTATCCAAACCGTCGCCAACGACAATCGCAGAAATAACACTGCGAGGCTCATGCCCGCGCTCGCCGAAAATCTTCAAGGGCATCCACTGGTCATCGCGGCGTTGTCGCGTTGCACATTTCCACCACCGAAATCAGCCGTTACCTGTGCAGTCTCCGGTGGCGCAGACTCAATGGCCCTGCTCGTCCTGAGTGTTGCCAGCGGATGTCGAGTGACGGCAGTTCATGTCGACCATGGACTTCGACCAAATTCGTATCTTGAAGCCGAACATGTACGTGGCCTTGCTAACAAATTGGGGGTCGATTTCGTGGCCAAAAGAGTAACCATCGAACTAGGTAGCAATCTTGAGGCCCGGGCAAGAAAAGCACGATACGACGTGCTCCCGGTCGATGTTCTCACTGGACACACCGCAGATGATCAGGCCGAGACCGTGCTCATTAATTTGCTGCGCGGAGCCGGATTGCGCGGACTTTCTGGAATTCGACCAAACCATCAGCATCCTCTGCTCCAGTTACGCCGAATAGAAACACAGGCGCTGTGTCAGGCACTCAATATCGATGTCGTGAATGACCCATCAAATGATGATCCACAATTTCAACGCAATCGAATTCGCCACGAGTTGCTCCCACTACTCAACGAATTGGCCAAGCGTGATGTGACCGCGCTATTGACGCGACAAGCCGACATACTCCGATCCGACGCCGATCTACTTGATGAATTGGCTACACACCTGGACCCCACCGATGCACGGGAACTCAGCGCTGCTCCCATCGCGCTGGCTCGCCGCGCGATACGTGCTTGGATCGCCGCGCCGTATCCGCCTGATGCAGCAACAGTTGAGCGCGTTCTTGCTGTGGCGAGTGGACAAGTCCTAGCCTGCGACATCGGCAACTGCCGACAAGTTCGTCGAAGCCATCAGCGTTTGTTCATCGTGGCAGTGAATGAGTCACCGAACATCTTCTGATTCCAAGGCGGAGTGTGGTTTTCATGGTGTATCGTATTGGTTCAATGTTGATCGACGCCGAGCAGCACCTACCCAGGAGTTCCAAATAGTGCCGCCAAAACTGCGAGGCAAGTGGGCCCTAGGTATCACGCCCCGACACCTCACCTGGATCATCAAGGACAAACTCGCAATTTGCGAACGGCCAGGCGGATTCGGTGCCAACCACCGTCGAGTTCGTCGACAAGAAGAAATTATTTGGCTCCGCGAAAACGATTTCGGCTGCGTAATCTCTATCATTGGCGCACCCCATAATCTGCATAATTATGAGGAACTCCAGATGCCATATCGACATCGCCCGCTAACCGGCACCGAAGACATGAACCTGTGGTTAAAGAAGTTCTATTCAGAAATTTCCGAGCTTCTAGACAAGAACCTCAAGGTCGTCATTCATGGAGAAGAGGTGAGTGGGCGACTCGTCGGCCTTTTAGGTGGCTACATCAGGTGGTCGGGACTCATCGATGATGTGTCCCAGGTAACGATGCTCACCGAGCGCATCGGCGGTCGTCAACTTGATCCCGAGTCGCGCGAACTGATCATGAACATTCACGAGTTGCGTTAAACACGTAATTCATTTCTTACGATATTAAGATCAATTCGTGCCAGGTCAGCGAGTCATCGTCACTGGAATGGGTGGCGAACTCGGCTCACTCGTGGCGACACTGCTCGAAGATGAGTCATGGGTCGGTGAGATCGAAGGTCTCGACATGAACCCGCCGAGGCGCCGACTAAGGCGCAGCACCTTCCATCTTGTTGAACCGTTTCATCATGCCCGTACGTCGGAGATCATTTCCCGCTTCAATCCACATGTCATCATCCATCTCGGAGTCTGGGAACCCCACGCTCGACTTAATACTCACGATGCCAAAATTCACGGCGAGGAGCTTGCTCATGCGGTGTTTGATGCAGCCCATTCAATTCCTGCACTCGAATCACTTGTGGTCCGAAGCGGTGTCGAGGTCTACGGCACATTTGGCCGCTGGCCACGGCTTCCCGATGAGAGCAGCGAGTTGGATCCACAGTCCACCTTTGGACATATGTTGATTGCCCTGGAACAACAGGCAGCCTCACTGGCGATAGCCCGTGGAATTTCAATTGCCACCTTGCGCCTCGGCACTGTCATCGGGCCACACGTGCCAAGTCCACTCGGACGGTTACTTCGGCTTCCCGCGGTTCCCTACAACCCAATTGGCAATCCGCAGTTTTCGCTGATCGGAGATCACGACGCCGCAACGGCGATTGTCACCGCGGCCCGACAGCAATCTGATGGCATTGCCAACATCATCGCACCCGGATCGATGTCAATCTTGGCCGCCGCACGCGTCGGTCGTCGACTAGCCCTTCCGGTCATTGGTCCGGCCTGGTGGGTGACGCGGGCAATCTCGAGTATCGCTGGAGCACCTGTGCCAGATCATGTCAGCGAACTTCTTCAACATGGTCGTGGTGCACATTGTGGAAATTCCGCAGAACTGATCGGATTCAGTCCCCGCTTGTCCACTGCCGACGTCATTGGGCGTTTGTATGCTTGGCCAAACATCGTGCGTGTACCAGCCCAGCGAAAGGTTGCCTGACCATGCCCTTCGCGCGTACGAGCGACAATATCCGTTTACACTACGAAGTCACCGGTCGACCATCTGCACCACCGGTGCTGATGATTCAAGGTTTGGGCGCCGAAAAAAATGCATGGAACCTCCAACGGGTGGCGATGGCCACTCGTTTTCGCCTGATCGCCTTCGACAATCGCGGCGTCGGTCGAAGCGATAAACCATCGGGTTCCTACCATCTGGATCAGATGGCCGATGACGCCATTGCCGTGCTGGATGCCGCAGGCTTCAACGATGTCCACGTGTTGGGTGCATCAATGGGTGGAGTGATCAGCCAAATCCTCGCCGTGAAAAACCCACACCGTGTTCGGTCGCTCACCCTTGCATGCACCGCCAGTCGTAATCACCAGTGGCGTCGCGATCTACTTCAACACTGGGCCGACACGGCCGAACATCGAGGCATGCATGCTCTAGGGCATCAAGCTGCCCAATGGGTTATTGGACCGCGCTCATTGCGGCGGATTCTGCCGACACTCGGTTGGCTCGGACCACTGGCTGCGATGCGTCCATCGGCTCCATTCGTCTCGCAAGTGCAAGCACTTTTATCCAACGATGATTCTCTTACTGAGGCACTGTCGACGATCACCGCACCCACAATGGTGATCGTCGGTAATCAAGACATCCTCACCCCGCGTGGAGATAGCGAGGAAATTGCTGAGCGAATTGCGAATTCTGAACTTGTTGTCATTTCAGGTGCGGCCCATGGACTGATGATTGAACACGCGGCAACCTTCAACCGCGTGCTGATCGAGTTTTTGCAACGCGTCGAACGGGAATCCAAATCGCAAAGAGACTCCGCTCTTACCACTCTCGCCAGTTGAATTTGATCGTGTGGTATTGCTTGAGTCAGTGAATCACTGATTCAAGCAGCACTGCGGGTGCAGCCAAAAGAGCACCGGTTGCGCCGCCTGGAGGCAATTGATTGCATGCTGCTTGAGCCATGGCCACATAACTTCGAGCACTCTCAACGGCGCTGCGCACTCCTGAATTCGAGCGGACAATACTGAGAGCCTTGTCGCGTGCACTTGCGTCGAGCGGTTTGCCAAGCAGTTCACTTAGTTCGACGGCTGGCGTGCCGCCAGCGGCGAGTGTTAATAGTACCGGAAGCGTGTAAACACCTTCCTCCATGTCATGTCCAGCCGGTTTTCCAAGTTCATCATCGGTCGAGATGAGGTCAAGAATGTCATCGACAATTTGAAACACCATTCCAAACGACGTGCCGTAGCTGGTGAGAGCGTCAATTTCGCGTCGATTATGGCCGGCCACAATTCCACCTACTCGGGCTGCGGTGGCAAACAGCGAAGCCGTCTTGCCTTCAATACTCAAGAGGTACGAAGGCACGGTTCGCGAGGTGTTGTACGTGTGTCGCAGTTCTTCAATTTGTCCTTCGCATAATTGACCGATGGTGCGAGCCAGCAATCCGGCAATTTCCGTCCCAAGCGATGCCGCAATCTCAGATGCACGACTCAACAGGAAATCACCCGCCAAAATCGCCTGCAGATTGCCCCATTTGGCATTCACCGTTTCCACTCCACGCCGTGTGGTGCCTTCATCCATGACATCGTCGTGATAGAGCGAACCCAAATGAACCAATTCGCAGGCAATTCCACCGCTAATAATGTCATCGCTAACCGGCAATGAATTACCCACTTGTGCCGCGGCGAGTGTCATCACCGGTCGCAAACGCTTTCCTCCAGCGACAACGAGGTGTGAGGCGATCTCAGTGAGATAGGCATCCCGCGTGCGGACGGCGGCAATTAGTGCAGCCTCAACTCGATCACGGTCGGTGTCCATGCACGGCAGATCCAGGAGCGGTGAGGCAAGAGCCATGTCGTAAGGCTAGGCAGATTCTCGTGTGAAATGGTGAACGAAGCGCTGCCATGTGCCAATTACAACATGGCGAGCGCTTGGCTCACGGGTACACTTCAACAAAGGTTCGCATTCAAGAAAAGGCGGTCTATCAAGTGTTCGAACGCTTTACCGATAGGGCCCGCAGGGTCGTAGTTTTGGCGCAGGAAGAAGCCCGCCTGCTCAATCACTCCTACATCGGCACCGAACACATCCTGCTTGGCCTCATTCACGAAGGCGAAGGCGTAGCCGCCAAGGCTCTTGAATCGCTGAATATCTCACTCGAAGCAGTGCGTGCTCAGGTTGAAGAAATCATCGGTCAGGGTGGTTCCTCGCCGTCAGGCCATATCCCCTTTACTCCACGTGCCAAGAAGGTCCTCGAACTCTCGTTGCGCGAGGCATTACAGCTCGGCCACAACTACATCGGGACCGAACACATTTTGCTCGGTCTCATTCGCGAAGGTGAAGGCGTAGCCGCCCAGGTTCTGGTGAAATTGGGCGCCGATCTCAGCCGCGTTCGCCAACAAGTTATTCAGTTGTTGTCCGGTTACCAAGGCCCGGCGGGTAAGGTCGAAGGTCAGCCAGTTGGCGCAAAAGAGGAACAACCAGAAAAGGGAAGCAGCCAAATTCTTGATCAGTTTGGCCGCAATCTCACTCAACTTGCGCGCGACAACAAACTTGACCCCGTGATTGGTCGCCATAACGAGACGCAGCGAGTGATGCAGATTCTTTCACGCCGCACCAAGAACAATCCGGTACTCATTGGCGAGCCTGGCGTCGGCAAGACAGCGATCGTCGAAGGTCTGGCGCAAAAAATTGTGCGCGGCGACATTCCCGAGACACTTGCCAACAAACAGCTCTACACCCTCGACCTTGGTGCGCTCGTCGCCGGTAGTCGCTATCGCGGGGACTTTGAAGAACGATTGAAGAAGGTGTTGAAAGAAATCAGAACACGCGGCGACATCATTTTGTTCATCGACGAAATTCATACTCTCGTCGGTGCTGGTGCAGCCGAGGGTGCCATTGATGCCGCGTCGATCCTCAAGCCAATGCTTGCCCGTGGTGAATTGCAGACGATCGGTGCAACCACGCTCGATGAGTTTCGTAAACACTTCGAGAAAGACGCCGCACTTGAACGTCGTTTCCAACCGGTGAAGGTCGAGGAACCTAGCGTCGCTCACACCATCGAGATTCTCAAAGGAATCCGCGACAAATACGAGACACATCACCATGTCACCATCACCGATCAAGCCCTAGTCGCGGCAGCGAACTTGGCTGACCGTTACATTTCCGATCGTTTCCTCCCTGACAAGGCGATCGATTTGATCGACGAGGCCGGCAGTCGTTTGCGTATCAAGCGCATGCACACACCACCTGATCTCAAGGAAGTTGAGAACAGAATTTCTCAAGTACAAGAGGCCAAGAAGAAGGCCGTTGAAGAACAACGCTTCGAAGAAGCAGGTCGCCTCCGAGATCAAGAGCGCGCGCTACTCGAAGAGCGTATGCAAAAAGAAGCGGACGTCAAGGCCCAAGGTATCGATCTCTTTGATGAAGTGAACGAGGAAGCGATCGCCGAGGTGTTGAGCCTGTGGACAGGTATTCCTGTGTACAAACTTACCGAGGAAGAAACTGCCAAGTTGCTGAACATGGAAGCCGAGTTACACAAGCGCATCATCAGCCAAGATGATGCAATCAAGGCTGTCAGTCAGAGCATTCGCCGCACTCGTGCCGGTCTCAAGGACCCGAAGCGACCAAGCGGTTCGTTCATCTTCCTCGGGCCAACCGGCGTTGGCAAGACCGAACTCGCCAAAACACTTGCCAATTTTCTGTTCGGCAACGACGATGCGCTGATTTCACTCGACATGAGCGAATACATGGAAAAACACACCGTTAGCCGACTCGTCGGTTCGCCACCGGGATACGTGGGATACGAAGAAGGCGGCCAACTCACCGAAGCGGTGCGGCGCAAACCGTTTTCTGTCGTGCTGTTCGACGAGATCGAAAAGGCACATCCCGATGTGTTTAATACGCTGTTGCAAATTCTCGAAGAGGGACGACTCACAGATGCGCAGGGACGGACAACCGACTTCCGCAACACCGTGATCATCATGACCTCTAACCTCGGCACGCAAGATCTGCGCAAGGCCAACGTTGGATTTGGCAAGTCCGACGAGGCACTGTCGTATATACGCATGCGCGAGAAAGTGAACGAAGCACTTAAGGTGCATTTCCGACCTGAGTTCCTCAACCGCATCGATGAGGTCATTGTCTTCCACGAACTGAGCCTTGGCGAGGTTGTGCAGATGGTTGATCTCATGAGTAAACGGCTCGTCTCGCAACTCGAGGGTTTGAGTCTCGGTCTCGAACTCACTCAAGCGGCCAAAGAGTTGCTCGCCAAGCGCGGATACGATCCTCAACTCGGTGCCCGACCACTACGTCGAGCCCTGCAACGGCTCGTTGAAGATCCGTTGTCAGAGAAGTTGCTCAACAAGGAGTTCACCGCCGGAGAAATCGTCGTTGTTGGTACAGAAGACGACCCTGAAAACGTGGGTGAGTTGCGCATGAAGTTCCACGCAGTCGAAGGCTTCGAGCCTCCTATTGCAATCGAACTTGCTGGCGCTGGCGACGGTACTACCGCAACATCCGAGTGATCGCTTGCGTGCGGACGCGCATATCGTCTCCAAGCATCCGTGCGATTGTTACTTTAACTTTCTTTGTCATTGTGTTGAGTGCGTGTCGCGTTGAAACTGTGGTCACGCTTGACGTCAAAGAAAACGGTTCAGGAATCCTGAGTGTAGTCACCACCGCTGATGCCGATGTCGTTGCCCAGGCCCCTGGTCTTGTCGATGACTTGAGTTTTGACGATGCCAAGGACACGGGATGGAATGTTTCGGAGCCATTGGTGACAACGGATGGTGGTCTGGAAGTCAGCACGTCACATCATTTTTCGACACCGGCTGAGGCAACCCTGTTGATGTCCCAATTAAGCGGTATATATGGGCCGTTCAAAGAGATGCAGTTGGTGCGCACCGGCAAAGATACCGACTCCACCTGGACCCTGACCGGAAGGCTTGAAACAAATGGTGGACTCGATGCGTTTGCCGATCCTGCGCTTCTGAAAACGGTCGGCGCATCGCCCTATGCGCCGACGCTGGCCAACGCCCAACTTGATATTGGTCAAGCAGTTGGTATTGAGTTTCGTGCCTCTCTGCCCGGATCGATCGAGTCGACAACTGGAGTGAATTCATCTGGATATCAACAGTGGACGGTAAGTTTCGACGGAAGTTCTCAAGTAGTCACAACAGTGAGTCAAAATACCGCCGTGAAATCAACAATTGCGAGGATTGTCGCACCGATTCTCTTCGTGGTGCTCGTCATGTGGGTGATCGGTGTCTTGGGATTCTCCGGCTTTGTGGCTCTCACCCGTTACAAACGCGGCCGTCGCACACCCACGGCGTAACCTGTCGCGCATGGCCAAGCTGCGCACCGTTTACAACTGCACTGAGTGCGGTGCCCCGCACTACAAATGGGGCGGCAAGTGCGATTCGTGCGGCGCATGGAATTCACTCGTTGAAGAACTGGAAAACCCGGACGATGGCGTATCACTTGCCGCCGGCATGGCCCTCATTCCTGCAGGAGAACCACAACTCATCGGCAAACTTGATCCCAGCATTGGAAAACCACAGCCGACCGGCATTGGCGAACTCGACCGCGTACTAGATGGCGGTCTCGTACCCGGATCGGTCACATTGCTGGGCGGTGAACCAGGCATTGGCAAGTCAACATTGCTGCTGCAATTGCTCGCGGCGTGGCCACAACGCACGTTGTATGTCACCGCTGAAGAAAGCGCCCAACAGGTTCGTCTTCGTGCCGAGCGACTCAATGCACTGAAAGATGATCTGTGGCTGCTTTCAGAAATGTCGATGGTCAATATTTTCAAGGCAATTGATCGCGTCAAGCCAGAACTGCTCGTCATCGACAGCATTCAGGCGGTGGCAGATCCACAACTTGGCTCGGCTCCCGGTTCGGTGGTGCAAGTACGCGGATGTGCCCACCGATTCGTGCAAGAAGCCAAGTATCGAAATCTCCCAACGATCTTGGTTGGTCATGTGACCAAAGAGGGTGGCTTGGCCGGACCGCGCGTGCTTGAACATGTTGTCGACACCGTTTTGTCGTTTGAAGGTGAACGCCATCACGCACTGCGCCTCCTGCGGGCAGTGAAACATCGATTCGGTTCAACGAACGAACTCGGATTGTTCGAAATGACCGAACATGGTTTGATCGGAGTTCCAGATGCCAGCAAGATGTTTCTGGCCGACCGTCGCTCTGGTATCGCTGGTTCTGTTGTGGTCCCAACACTTGAGGGTCAACGACCGCTCCTCGTGGAAGTCCAAGCGCTCACCAATCCAACCGGTAGCAACGTGCCTCCACGTCGATCTGCCCAGGGACTCGATCCGGGACGCTTGGCAATGTTGCTTGCCGTGCTTGAGCGTCGCGCCCAAATCAGTTTGGCGCAGCACGAAGTCTACGCATCGGTCGTTGGTGGCGTGCGGCTCGCCGAACCGGCCGGCGACTTGGGACTATGCATGGCTCTTGTTTCGGCAACAACCAACACTTCTATTCCGGCAGATTTAGTAGTCTGCGGTGAAGTGGGTCTTGGTGGTGAAATTCGTCAAGTTGGTCAAATGTCTCGTCGGTTAGCCGAAGCGGCTCGTCTGGGATTCACCCGTGCAATCGTGCCGGCAAGCAGCGAATCAATTCATAAGGGTCTTCACATTCAGCCGGCAGGCACACTCAGCGAAGCGCTCTCTCTTGCCAATCTAGGAGCACCAATATGACAATCATTCCCGACAACAAAAACTGGACGTGGGTTCTCGAACGGGCATGCCCTGATTGCGCCTTTGACGCACGGTTGGTAGTTCCTCGCGACATTGGCGCTCAGCTGCGTGAAATCGCGACTCAATGGGAAGTTGTTCTGACGCATCCCGGTGTCACCCAGCGACCATCTCCAAGCGTGTGGTCTGCACTCGAATACGCCTGTCACGTTCGTGATGTCTTTACGATTTTCGACGTGCGCTTTGAACGCATGCTCACCGAGGGTGCACCGACTTTTGCCAATTGGGATCAGGACGCCACCGCCATCACCGACCGGTACGACATCCAAGATCCTCTAGTCGTGCGAGGTCAACTTTCCGTGGCCGCCAAGCAACTTGCCGAGCGTTTCGATTCTGTGTCAGGCGCACAATGGTCGCGAACCGGGAATCGCAGTGACGGAGCAACCTTCACCATCGAGTCATTTGGTAGGTACCTGTTGCACGACCCGATCCATCACCTGTGGGATGTTTCGCACTCACGATGACCGAATTGGTGAAAGGCGACGACAAATTGATTCGTTGCGGTTGGTGCGGAACTGACCCTGACTATCTCCGTTACCACGACACCGAATGGGGTCGAAAGGTTACCGATGACAGAGCGATTTTTGAAAAACTATGCCTGGAGGGATTTCAGTCGGGTTTGTCATGGATCACCATCTTGCGTAAACGAGAATCATTTCGGCGAGCCTTCAAAGGATTCGACCCATTGGCCATCGCGCGGTTCGGCGAGCGGGACATTAAACGGCTACTCGCCGATGCTTCAATCGTCCGCCACCGCGGGAAAATCGAGGCCACCATCAACAACGCTCGGGTGATATTGGACATGCACGATGAACCAGGTTCGCTTTCCGATCTCATCTGGTCGTTTGCGCCGGCACGTAAGCAACGGACACCCAGGAAATTCGCCGACGTGCAGTCATTGACTCCTGAATCCGTCGCATTATCGAAAGAACTTCAGCGTCGCGGATTCAGATTTGTTGGTCCCACCACGATGTACGCGGCAATGCAATCACTTGGGCTTGTCAACGATCATCTCAGCGGATGTCATATTCGTCGGGAATGCGCATGAGCGGTGGATGCGGGATGAGGACCAAATCGAATTGACATGACTACGATTGAAACGGTCCAAATGAATCGTTTTACAGAACTCCTCCCGCGGCGAAGCGATTATGCGGGGGTTCGTTACGGTTGGAAGGCCGACCTCGTAGCCGGAGTCACGGTTGGGATTGTCGCGCTCCCGTTGGCATTGGCGTTTGGAATTACCACAGGCATGGGTGCCCGAGCCGGAATGATCACCGCGATCGTCGCTGGTTTGGTTGCCGGCATCTTTGGTGGGTCAAATGTCCAAGTATCGGGTCCGACTGGGGCGATGACCGTCGTACTCGTTCCCATCGTTGCCCGATACGGAACCGATGCGGTATTGGTCGTTGGCATCATCGCCGGAATATTCGTCACCGCGGCGGCCTTCGGACGACTGGGGCGTTATCTTGCCTACATTCCCTGGCCGGTAATCGAGGGGTTCACTGTTGGAATTGCGATCATCATCTTTCTGCAACAAGTTCCTACCGCACTTGGGGTTCCGAAACCAGAAGGCGAGAACACGGCCGCAGTCGCCGTTCGCGCAGGGCTGGACGCGATCTCGAACGGGAATCTTCAGTCCATCGCACTCGTCGTGGTGGTGATTGCGATCATGGTTTTGCTGCCGCGAATCCGTGGGTCATTACCAGCCTCGTTAATTGCAGTCGCAGTGGCGACAATTGTTGCCCAAGTTGCCTCGTTGGACGTGTCACGGATCGGCTTGCTCCCCAACTCGTTGCCGTTACCTTCGATTCCGAGCACGTCATTTTCAGAAATTCGACATCTTTTGTCGGCCGGGTTTGCAGTCGCTCTCTTGGCATCGATCGAAAGTCTGCTTTCGGCAAAAGTCGCTGATGGTATGTCTGCCGGCGAGCGTCATGACCCCAACCGAGAACTCTTTGGTCAAGGGCTAGCGAACCTCGCCTCTCCATTGTTCGGCGGGATGCCCGCTACCGGTGCAATCGCGCGAACGGCGGTCAATGTTCGCTCTGGTGCGCGCACACGTCTGGCTGCAATCGTTCATGCAATCCTGCTCGTCTTAGTAGTGTTTTTCGGCGGTGGATTGGTGTCCAAGATCCCGCTTGCCGCACTGGCCGGTGTTCTGATTGTCACTGCATATCGAATGGTCGAGAAGCACAACGTAATCACCCTGATTCACTCGACACGATCTGATGCGCTAATCCTTGTTGCTACATCTGCGGCAACCATCGCCTTTGATCTGATCGCCGCCGTCGAAATTGGAGTTGCACTCGCTGCATTTCTTGCCTTGCGTCAGATTGCCATGAGCAGCGAAGCCCACGAGGAGCCACTTCCGGTGGATGAGTTAATCGATAGCACCGACGAAATACGACTGCGGCGTGACCATGTCATCGTCTACCGCATTGATGGGGCGTTGTTCTTCGGTGCTGCGCAACGATTCCTCAACGAACTCACCGTCGTCAGCGATGTCAAGGTAGTCATTCTCCGACTGTCGCAAGTACAGGTTCTTGATGCAACCGGGGCCCAAGCGTTGGGAGAAATCGTCCGCGAACTCGAATTGCGCGGCATCACAGTGCTGCTAAAGGGTATACGCCAACGTCATAAGCAAATATTGAGAACTGTCGGCGCACTCGATCATCTGGCGCACGATAATCACCTCTTCGACACCCTCGACGCGGCATTGGACCACGCACGAATGCACGTTGCTCGCACGGCCCATACGACCGACTCTCACTAGTCAGAATCGGTAACGAGTCACACCGCAACGACTTCAACGAGTTTGTCCAGGTCTTTGAAGTCCTCAGGATTTCTCGTGAACAGCGGCAACCCGAGAGCACACGCGGTTGCGGCAATGAGGAGATCCACGGCACGTGCACCTCGAGCCTTGCGGCCTGTTGTGGCGACGACGGCATAAATTCTCCCATACGCACGCGCCGCCTCGATATCAAATGGCAAAGGATCAAAAATTGCCTCGGCGCGCTGAAGACGATCTTGTCGACGGGCACGTTCGTCGACATCAGTCGTTGCGTGCGGACCAGCGGCGAGTTCCGCCATCGTGATTGCGCTCACCGCAATATCGATCGGCAACTTTGCGCGGTCAATTCTCTCAAGATCGATAATGACCGAGGTGTCGAGGATCCCGCGCGCTTGCCGCACCTCAGCCATGAGGTTCAATATTCTGGCTGGCTAGTGCATCTAGATCGGCTCGAAACCGATCGAAATCGATGCCGGGGGCACAAGAGAACATCGCCGCAGCAGCTTCGCTTGAGACGAACCGATGTCGTCGAAGTGGCGTTAACTCACCAACCGGCTGCCCGTTACGGGTCACGATGAAACACTCACCCCGATCGAGTCGACGCATGATTTCACCGCTGTCGTTACGAAGTTCACGTTGGGTGATTGTCTGGGCCATATCCTCACTGTAGCACCCCGTGCTACAGCATCACACCTCGTCCACGGAGGCGCCTTCAGTGCGAGTATTACCGCATTGAATGGGTCACTTATGAGGAACTTGAAACGAATGCTGATGATTTCGATGCGATCGGAAATCAACTTGTCGCCAATCACATACAAATCTGAGGTTCGGTTGGGTTTGCTACAGCGCAACTGATGCGTCAACGAGCAGCGGTGGATTTTGCCATGGACGGGATAACTCGAAACCGTGAGTGATCGTTGGATATCGATCCAGTACCTGGTAAACACGAGCCATGAGCACGTCACTTAAAGGACTGAGAACGGTCATTTACCCAGCAGTTGACCTCCCAGCAGCAAAGAAGTGGTGGTCCGACTTCCTCGGCTTTGATCCGTATTTCGATGAACCGTTTTATGTCGGATTCAATGTTGCCGGCTATGAACTTGGACTGCTTCCCGACGCCGACCCAGCCGATGGTGCATTGACATACTGGGGAGTCGACGACGTATCAGACGCAGTAAAAGCGTCACTAGCGGCCGGAGCAACAGAGTACTCTCCGGCAACAGAGGTAGGCGACGGAATCATCACCGGCTCAATTCGCACACTTCAGGGTTCGATCGTCGGATTCATCTATAACCCTCACTTCAAACTCGGCTGAGACCACGTGGAGGGCTAATCCGTTAAAATTTCGGGAGAAATGTTCATTTGCTTGCTTTCCTTAACACCATTTGCGTGCACCGAAATAGTGCCATCGTCTTTCCAGTAGTTACGTTTGTGATCACGGCATCCCATACATGCGTCTGACGGCCGCGATGAGCCGGCGTACAACGATATTCAACACGTTCACCAACTCGGGCACTGGCGAGGAAGTTGGACTTCAACTCGATCGTCGTAAAGGATTCATCGTCTGCGATATTATCACCACATTTGATCGCCGCACAGGTGTCTGCGAGCGCAATGATCGCAGGCGCGAAGAGAAATCCGGTCCCGGCGATGAGATTTTCAGTGACATCGATGTGACCGATCACAAGATCTCTGGTGGCACGATCGAATACACACCCCATCTGCCCGGGGACGCGTGGACCAAAGAACTTAGTCATGTTCCGTGCGCGCTCGGCCCCATTTTCAAGAGATTTGGTCATGCGACACGATACATCTGGCGTAATTGACAAGATTCTTGGCGCGGCATCGGGACTTGCTACCCGATCACATACCGAGCAAGCTACTCGGGTGGCTGGCAATACTGAGCGTCTAGTGACTGTCGTGCTCACCGTGTCGGATTTGGATCGCGCCGTGAAGCTCTACAGCGATGGCTTCGGTCTTAATCTCCACGTTGACGATCATCAAGGTGATGACATTTGGATCTCCGGACGTCATGCAGCCACAAGTTGGACCGACGGCGCATTCATGCACTTCGCCCTATATGAATGCAAGGATGGATCGCCGACAGTTGGCGCACAGATTGCGTTTCGAGTCGGCGACCTCAACGCGGCTCACCGCAAGGCGGTGGATGCGGGTGCAGAGGTGATCCATGGTCCGAAACCACAGCCGTGGGGAACCTCCGCACGGTATCGCGACTTCGACGGCAACATCATCGAACTGACCGAGAGCAACTGAGGTGAGCCGCACAAATCTGGAGATCGCCGTCAGTCCTTGAACTGGAACCTGTACACATTTGTCTCGCGGGCAACGAATCCAAGTCGTTGATACAGCCGATTAGCGTCCATACGCGACGGTCTGGAAGTGAGATCAACGCTAATCGCACCACGCTTCTTGGCTTCGTTCAATGCCGCTCGACTTAATGCTTCACCGACACCACTTCCGCGTACATCACTGTCCACGACAACGTCCTCAATCCAGGCCCGAAGGCCAGTGGGAATTCGAAACAACGCCAGAGTGAGTGCGCCAACGATACGACCATCAACGCGCGCGACGAACAATTCAGTCGCTGGTGATGAGATGATTTCTTCAAGTTGGGTGCGGGTTGGGGCTGGATTCGACGAAGATAACTGGGGAATAAGTTTCGCCAAGGCAGTTACCAGCTCGTCATCCACATGTTCAGCGATCTCAATGGTCGTGCTCATCCCCTCTACCTTGCCACATTGGACGAACTTGTCGAATCCGACTCCAAACCTCTAATTTTGACCTATGGACTCACAGACCCTTAGTTCCACTTCTCGCCAACTTGCCGCAGTTCTCGAACCCATTGCTGGTCAGGTGTATTTCTCACCTGAGTGTCACTTGAATTATCAGGCACTCGGGTTCGGTGAGGGCAGAGGTCTACAAGATGGCGTGGCACTGGGCAATCGAGTTGCCTACTTCACATCACGTGGATCAGTGATGGGCCAAGTTTCTGGTTATGTGGTGGCAGCAACATTTGCGGTGTTCAACCCCGACATCGTGATTCCCGCGGTTGACGAGGGCTGGGAACTTACCGACGCGGCAAGCATTTGCAATGCTCGGGACCGCGGTGCGATTGCCCAACTGGAGCGAATTCTTGGTGCCACACCCAAAGGTGCCAAACGAACCCAAGAAATTTTACAACGCGCAGTGGATCCATTGAGACTGGAGGGTCGGGCACTATTTGCCGGACTGCGATCGTTGGCAATGCCGACTACTGCGCTTGGGGCAACATGGCGACTAGCCGACATGCTTCGCGAATATCGTGGTGATAGTCACATCGCAGCGTGGGTCGCAGAAGGGCTTGACGCCGTAGAGATATGTCTACTTACCGACGCGTTTTCGGGACTCCCGATGCGCACGTACAGCGCCACGCGTGGTTGGAAGACTGAACAGTTTGATCCTGCCACCGAGCGACTTGTGGCACGCGGACTACTAGATGCAAATGGTGAAACCTTCACCGCTGCCGGACGTGAGATTCGATCACGCATTGAGATGAACACCGACAAACAGATGCACTCGGCAATACACGCAATCGAAGACGATATCGCTGAGCTCATCGAAATCTTGACCCCATTGGGACAAGCCATCAAGGATGCCTGTGGATATCCAAAGAGGGGACCCCAAGAGATGGCGATCGCGGCAGCGAAATCGACCACAAAGTAGGTAGCGTTTCCGTCAGATGACGACGATGAATCAAGTCCGTTGGTTGTCCAAGCCAGTACTCAAAAGCCCCACAATTGTTGCCGCTTTCACCGGTTGGAATGATGCAGCAGATGCTGCGTCCAACGCCGTGCGTAATTTGGTGGAGGGTTGGGGTGCAGTGCCACTGGCCGAGATTGACCCGGAAGAATTCACTGACTATGCGACGATTCGCCCGCACATTCGCCTGAAAGATGGCATCACACGAAACATCGTGTGGCCAACAGTCGGACTCTGGCACGTCTCGGGTGCTGGTGGTGACATCATTTTGATGCTTGGTCCCGAACCGAGTTTGAAATGGCGATTGTTTTCCGAACAGATATTGGGTATAGCCGACCATTTCGGTTCATCGATGATGCTCACCCTTGGCGCACTCCTTGCCGATGTGCCCCACACTCGCCCTGTGCAAATCATTGGTACGGCCAATGACACCGAACTTGTCGAGCGGTTCAATCTTCAACGCTCGCGCTATGAAGGTCCCACCGGCATCGTTGGCGTGCTGCACGATGCATGTTCTAACGTCAATCTGCCATCTGCCGCGCTGTGGGCTGCAGTGCCGGCATACGCGTCACAAGTACCCTCGCCTAAGGCATCGCTGTCGCTGATGCGTCGCTCGTGCGAAATCATCGGAACTCCGGCTCCAGTCGCAACAGTGATGAATCTCATCGAGCGCTACGAGGAACAGGTGAATTCACTCGTGAGTGACGACGAAGATCTGGTCGCCTACGTTGAAAGACTCGAGACAATGTCCGACAGCGGGATGAATTTGAATGACGAGGTTGACGACGACCAATTACAGTTTGACTTTGCCACCGACAAAGGTGACGATGAATCTGATACGGCGTCATTGATGGATGAAGTCGAACAGTTTCTTCGCGATCAGGGTAACGGCAAGTAGCGACCTTTATTGCAAGGCGTACAAAATCGCTAGTTCAACTTCGTGACGATGAAAGGCGTCTGTCACTTTCTCGCCACTTGCCGTTCGCACGTAAAATGAGTCAATAACTTCGTTACCTAACGTTTGAATTCGAGCGTGGCGGATGTCCAGGCCCGTATCGGCGATGGCTTTAGTCAAGCGTCGAAGAATACCTACCTTGTCAGGTGCTCGAACCTCGAGAAATGTCGCATTTGACGAAGCAGCGTTATCGAATCGAACCGAGGCGGGTGCCGGGGCGCGCGCTACAAGCGAACGGTGACGGCGATAGGTTCGAGCTCGCTCGGCGAGTCGTGCGTCAAGTGCCAATTCATCGCGCATCGCGCGCTCCAGATTTGCCACAACTGGCGACCAATCAATGATCGCACCATCATCCAATTGCACTCGGAATTCCGATGCGGCCATACCTTGTTCATCGCTGTGAGCCTCGGCGCCAAGCACGTCAAGACCGTGGAGAGCCAAGACTCCAGCAACCTTGCTAAATGTTCCGGGACGATCCGGACTCACCACAGTGATCAGATCGTCCCTGGTTCGTATCGCAAGTGTGCCGGCAGCCATCAATTCCAGTACTTCCGCATTCGGGAATAGTCTCCATATCACTTCATGCACATCACCACCACCCTGCACGTGACCGACGCGGTCGACAAGTGTCGACATTAATTCGGCCTTCCAACTACCCCACGCCGATACACCGGTAGCAAGTGAGTCTGCTTCAGTCAGGGCATGAAGCAACTCGAGCAAATTTGGACTCCGCACCGTTGCTGCCACGTTTGTGATCGTGGCATCATCGGAAAGATCCCGGCGAGTTGCGACATCTGGCAACAACAGATGATGCTCGATCATCGCCGATACCAACTCACAGTCGCTGGGAGATAAACCCATTCGCGGTCCGATTGTGGCAAATAGTTCGATACCGCCTTCCGTGTGATCGCCCGGATATCCCTTGCCAATGTCATGAAACAACGCCCCGAGTACGAGCAGGTCCGGTCGTGAAACTCGCGATGCAAGCGCGGCAGCATTTGCCGCAGTTTGCCACAGGTGACGATCAACGGTGTAGCGATGATACGCATTGCGCTGTGGCTTACAGCGCACTGGGGCCCATTCGGGCAACAACTTCACCAGCAGATTTCGCTGATCCAGACTTTCGATCACTGTGACGGCACGCTCACCTTCCAGCAACAGTGCCACCAGATCATCACTTGCACCCGCTGGCCAAGGATCTGGCCATTGAGATGTTTCCTCGCCGAGTCGATCCAGTGACGCTCGATCAATGCGCACACCGTGACGTGCAGCGGCAGTTGCCACGCGCAGCATTAACGTTGGATCGCTGGCAGGGTTCGCATCCGCAGTGAGATGAATCGCACCGTTGTGTAGTTGAACTCCGGGGGCAACCGCAACTGGTGAATGACGGGACGTGACAGGGGGATCAAGCCGCGCCCAGGCCTCATCGGCGATCCATGCCACGCGCCGCCCAGCACTGGCGATCACGGCCATGAGTTCATCAGCCGATGACACTCCAATGGATTGCGCGACTGCATCTTGATCTTGCAGGTGCAAGATGTCGCCGGCGCGTTTTGTTACACGGTGTAATCCGACGCGAGCGAGGGTAAGTACCTCGTGGCATTCGCTGAGTGCACGTTGATCGCCCGAGGACAACTCAAAACCGGCGGCAATCGCCCACCACAGTGCATGAATATCTCGCAGACCGCCAAGGCCTTCTTTGAGATCTGGTTCCAGATAAAAGGCAACTTCTCCAGCCTGGCTATGCCGTTGCATTACACGGCTGTGCAACTGGCTCAACCATCGTTTGCCTGCCTTTCGAGTTTGGGCATGGCTTTCAGCAATGAGCGCGATCGCAAATGAACTGTCGCCCGCCAGAACCCGAGCCGTCATCATCGAGGTCGCGACATCAAGATCGTCAGAACTAATTTTCAGAGTTTCTTTGCGCGTGCGCACACCATGGCCAAGTTTGATTCTGGTATCCCAAATGGGATACCAGACCTTGCCAGCAAGTTCGTCAATGACTGGGCATGAATCGTGGACGATGATGAGGTCTAGGTCACTAAATGGCGCAAGTTCGCCGCGACCGTATCCGCCAACAGCAAGCAGAGCGACCCCACTCGCTACTCGAAGTTGGCTACACGCGTCGTAAAAAAGTTCTCCAAGCCATGCATCCGTAAGGTCAGACAACGCGGTGCACAACGCCGGACCTTGCAGATCGATGCGACTGATGATCTCAATACGCTCCTGAGCAAACCGAAGTAACCCGGTATTTCGACCAAAGTCGGTGTCAGGCATTGAGAATCTCCAGGCGGATCCGCTTGTTGCCCTTGCCCTTGTTCTCGGTCTTGACGACCTTGATGCGACCGACCTCAGCCGTTGAGCGGACGTGCGTACCGCCATCGGCTTGCTTGTCCGGGCCGACAATATCTACGATGCGAATCTCGGAAACGGACTCGAGGATCATGTTCACCTTCGTAATACAACTCCACCTAGACGACCAAGAAACTGCAAATGCTGTGAAAATAAACATTTGGGATCGCCCAATGAACGACCCCAAAATCAAAATGGATAAATAGTTAACCAAAAGCCCGGACTGAGCGGACGTAGATCGTCGCACCCTTTACGTTGGTGTCCTGACGGTAGGTGCCGCTGTTAAGCCCGGTGTAGAAATCCTGGTACCACGCGTTGGCCGCATCGTATTCAGAAGAGCTCCAGTAGGTATCAGTCTCAAGTCCACCAACACCTTTGGCCGTGAGGTTGATGTACATCAGCACCTGTTCGCCTCGCGATGGCAAGAACCAATCAGACTGCCCACCAAAAACTAGATTGATCGCCAAGTCAGCCGCAATACCACTGGTTGTGCAACCAGCATCAATATCTTTTGTGTTCTGAGCACCCGTACCAACATCCGTACCGTCAGCCCCACCGATCAGGGTTCCATAGCATCCCCACGTAGCAAGCGCATCAGAAGTACCACCATTCCACGTTTTCGGTGCCGCTTCTAGATATTTGCCACCTGCGCTCACACCTGAAACGGCATTAATGGTTGTTGACCCTACATAGAACACGATCCCACCACCAGGACCTTTGTCACCGACCACACAAACCCCACCCGCCGCGCACGAACCCGCAACAATAGCGACCTTCGTCTTAACCCACTGCAACTTGCCGTTGGACTTTTTGCACTTATACGTCACACCATTGGTCACTTTGACAACACCCGCAGTTTTACAACTGGCTCCGGTCCTGGCTGCGTCAGCCGGTGCAACAACCAAGGTCATACTCAAAAACACAACAGCCAACACAACCCGACGAATAGACACATGGTGCACTACAAACATGAGGCGATGTTACTTCAGAACGCAAATTTGAACGCACCAACAAATAATAAAATGCCAAGTTTATTCCGATCAACTATCGGCATGAGGCCACCAAGGCCCGTACCTCCGCTAGGTCGTCAAGGAGTGAAATTGTGCGCTCCGATCGGTCCACCAAACCGGCAAGATGCTCAGTTAACGCGGGCGTCTGGCCAATGGTACGCCGTACCGCCTCGGGAGACTTCGGCGGATGAGTAGTTGCAAGTGTGAGGGTCGGCTAACCATCACGACGATGAGCACGAACTGCATTGAGCCTTAATTGTCGAGAATCTCAAGTCGGATTCGCTTGTTGCCCTTGCCCTTATTCTCGGTCTTAACGACCTTGATGCGACCGACCTCAGCCGTTGAGTGCACATGCGTACCGCCATCGGCCTGTTTGTCCAGTCCGACAATGTCAACGACCCGAATTTCGGATACCGAGTCAGGGATCATGTTCACCTTGGTACGAATCAGATCATCATCGGCTATTGCGGTATCGCGTGGAAGAAACGACACGCTGATTGGGTAATCAGTGGTGAGTGCGGTATTCACCAATTGCTCAACCGTGTGGGCGAAACCTTCTGGCAATGGGTCAAACTCGAAATCCATGCGTGCAGTGAGTGGCTCCATGTTGCCACCTGTTACCGGCACCCGCCACTCGTTCCAGATCACACCACATAACACATGCAAGGCGGTATGTGTCCGCATCAGCGCGTGGCGTCGTTTCCAGTCAATGGTGACATTCACAGTGTCGCCGAGAGCCGGTGGCAAGCCGTCAAGTGTGTGCCACACCAATGAGCCTTCTTTCTTCACATCAATGACCGGCACACCATCCATTTCGCCAGTGTCATTGGGCTGTCCACCGCCGGTCGGGTACATCGCCGTACGGTCAAGAGCCACAGCTGATTCACGGATATCGATGACACGCGCCCTGAATGACTTCAAATACGCATCCTGCAGATAAAGAAGTTCGGTGTGCATCTAGCCAGCCGAATCCGAGTATGCCTAGAGACTGAGAACGAGTTCTTCGATGGGCGTTACCATGCCAGCGTAGAACGTTCCGAAGTCGGCGTATTTGGCCGATGCTTCGTCAAAACGCATCGTGTACACAACATCTTTGAGATCATCAGGGTGCACGGCGAACAGCGTTACTCCCCACTCATAGTCATCAAAACCAGCCGAGCCGGTAACGAGTTGAGTAACTCGACCGGCAAATGTGCGACCGGTTTTGCCGTGCTCCATCATCAATTCACTTCGCTTATCAAACGGCAATGTAAACCAATTGTTCTCTGGGTCGCGTCGTTTCGACATCGGATAAAAGCACCAGGCAAGTTTGCCGGGTGGGGGCAACTGTGGGTAGAGCCGCGCGTTGAGCATTTCTGGAGGAACGTGTGTCGAGTACTCACTCACTTCGGTGAGCGAAACGTAACTGTCGGCGACAATGACACCGGCCTGTTGGAGAAGCGATTGGAACCTTCGCAAGCCGCGTAGATCCGCGGCAATTGCCATAAACGCAAGATCACATTTGTGGCCGAGCATCGACACACAGACCACTTGAACCCCAGTCGCCTGGGAATGTTTCACTGCCGCAACAACGCCTTCGGCATCAAAATCAAACGCGGGATGGCAAAACAAATGCAACACTGCCATGCCGGTTGCAGGAGAAAGTGCCTCGCTCATTGGTGGTCAGGCTACCGCTGTCGTTGCTGCCGTGGCAGAAACGACAGCGTCTGAAACATACATTTCACACGCTGTGATCGCTCAACGAGTGATGATCTAGTAGTCTTCCATGCCGCCACCTGGCATTGGCGAACCAGCCTCTTCAGGCTTGTCGGCAATCACGACTTCGGTGGTGAGGAACAATGCCGCGATGGATGCCGCATTTTGCAATGCAGAGCGTGTCACTTTGGCTGCATCGATGACACCGAGTTTTACGAGGTCCTCGTAAACACCGGTCGCCGCATTAAATCCTTCGCTGCCTTTGAGGTTCTTCACCTTTTCTACGACAACGCCACCTTCTAGTCCGGCGTTTTCGGCGATTTGCTTGAGCGGAGCTTCAAGTGACTTAGCCACCAAACGAGCGCCCGTGGCTTCGTCGCCTTGGAGTGACTCGGCAACCTTCGTCACTGCGGCTTGGGATCGCAACAGGGCCACTCCACCACCCGGAACGACACCTTCTTCGATGGCGGCCTTTGTGGTACTCACCGCATCTTCAATGCGATGCTTCTTTTCCTTTAGTTCAACCTCGGTGGCAGCGCCAACTTTCAACACCGCAACTCCACCCGACAATTTGGCCAGGCGCTCTTGAAGCTTCTCACGGTCGTAATCGCTGTCGGTGTTTTCGATTTCGGTCTTGATTTGGCTAATCCGACCCTTGATTTCGGTATCACTGCCGGCACCCTCAATGATCGTGGTCTCGTCTTTGGTAACGACGATTTTCTTCGCCCGACCAAGCAGGTCGAGGGTTGCATTCTCAAGTTTGAGACCAACTTCTTCGCTGATTACTTGACCACCAGTCAGAATCGCGATGTCTTGCAACATGGCCTTGCGGCGATCACCAAAACCCGGCGCCTTGACGGCGACGCTCTTGAATGTGCCACGTATCTTGTTCACGACGAGAGTTGCAAGTGCTTCGCCCTCGATGTCTTCGGCGATAATCACCAGTTGATGACCACCCTGCATCACTTTTTCGAGCACTGGAAGGACATCACGAACCGATGCAATCTTGCCCCCGACGAGCAGGACGTAGGCATCTTCGATCACCGCTTCCATCCGATCGGTGTCGGTCACGAAATACGGTGAGATATATCCCTTGTCAAAGCGCATTCCTTCGACAAGATCCATTTCCATGCCAAAGGTCTGGCTCTCTTCGACGGTGATCACGCCGTCTTTGCCCACCTTGTCAATGGCCTCAGAAATCATCGCACCGATTTCCTCATCGGCTGCAGAAATTGATGCAACTTGAGCAATCTGTGACTTTGAATCCACATCCTTGGCCAGGCTCTTGATACTTGCGACAGCGGCCTCAACTGCGGCTTCGATGCCCTTTTTCAAACTCATCGGATTGGCACCAGCAGCAACGTTGCGCAGACCTTCACGGACCATGGCCCAAGCGAGAACCGTTGCCGTCGTTGTTCCGTCTCCAGCCACATCGTCAGTCTTTTTCGCCACTTCCTTGACTAGCTCGGCGCCAATTCTTTCGTAGGGGTCTTCAAGTTCGATTTCTTTGGCAATCGATACACCGTCATTGGTGATGGTGGGCGCGCCCCACTTCTTGTCCAGAACAACGTTGCGTCCCTTTGGCCCGAGGGTGACTCGCACCGCATCAGCCAACTTGTTCATTCCGTTTTCGAGACCGCGGCGTGCGACTTCGTCAAATGCGATGATCTTTGGCATGAGATTCCTCCAGAAAACGTGGATATATCGTTACGGATATGGCGTTAGCACTCTAGCGCCGAGACTGCTAAATCAAACCGTGAGGTGGTACCGCGTCGGCCTAGCGAATCCTCCGCAAAACCACATCAGTACGAGTTTCCGTAGCTCCTTCGCGCTGTAACCAGCGCAAGATGGTGTCGAGGCCCGTGGTTCCATCACAGGCAACAGCGAGCTTGATATCGGATTCGCCAGTGACGTGGGCTGCCCACAACACATCGTCTCGTTTTAACAGCGCCTCCGCGAAGCCCTGAGTTTGGGCCATTCGGGCATCAATGACCGCTTCCAACGTGCGCCCAAGGGCGGCTTGATTGATCCGGGCTCCGAAGCCTTCAATGACCCCGGTTCGGATCAGCCGCCGGACACGGTCGGCAACGGCATTTGGAGACAGGTGTACACGATCGCCCAGTGTTTGCCAAGGGATTCGACCGTCAAGTTGAAGAATACTGAGTATTTCACAGTCAATATTGTCTAATACTAGTTTTTCAACAGCCATATGTCGATTCTAACCTCTATATCCGCAGTTTTAGCAGTCAATTCTTCGACATACTTAACGCATGAACAACGAAGCGATTTGGACATGGATTCTCCTCGGATGCGAACTCGTCGGCATTACGGGCATGCTTCTCGTTGGTGCTCGCAAGTGGTGGGGATGGGCACTTGTGCTGGCTCATTCAATGCCGTGGTTGGCGTATTCCATCGCCTTTCACAAACCAGGCTTTATCGCCATGAGTGTGATGTGGATCGGAACCCATACCCACAACATGCGCCTGTGGCGCAAGAACAACAGGTCAACAACACAAATCGAGCCAATTCACACAGACTCAGAAGTTGATCTCATCGCTGCCTAATGCGTCTTTTTGGGACTGTACCAACGGATGAATTGGCGAGCGAACTCAACCTTCGAAAGTACTCCAAAGGAATATTGGATCGCACATCTCCAATTACCACTTCTTTGAATTTGTCATCCACGACGACAGATGGCAATGATTTGGACGACAATATCTCAAGGATTTCCTGTTGACTGTCCGCTTGGAGTGCGCCCCCGTACACATCAAATACGGTCTTTAGCGATTCGGGTTGTAGATACCGAGGGCGAATGTATAACTTTCCAAGAGTGAGCGCATCAAAGGCGATACTTGAGTCGACATCGATGAGGACGTCCGATGCCGAAATGAGTGACGTTGAAGGCGTATCTACCTCTGCAATGACGACGGTATTCATCGACGACAGCCTCAAGAGTTCGGACTCACTCAATTGACTGTCACGCCCTCGAATATGGCCTCGAATTACTAATTGAATTGACGGCAGCGACGCCAAGGCAAAAAGCAAATTGATCGTGGCTTCGCGATCCACAAGATTGTGCCACTTGGGAATGAAGAACAGCACACGATGAGCCTGTCCCGGTTCACAATCCGGAATATGCGTCGACGGTGAAATCTCGTAGAGGAGTTTGGTCCACTCCGCCGAAAAGCGTGCCGATCCCCATACCTCAACATTTGCTGGAGAAAGATCGGAGTTTTCGAGAATTACATCACGATGATACGCGGACGCAAAGACATACTTTGCGAAACTATTCCGATTCGAAAATGGTAACTTCTGACCGTTTGCGTTCAGAACGTCTTGGATGTGAGCACTCCTAATCAACGACATTTTTGTTGAATGACCGTGGGGAAGGCTCACTGTTGGAATGCCGAGTGACGCGCAAGCATATTGAATCTGTAAAACAAAGTCTGAAAAACACTTATGTTTGACATTTGCAATAAAATTTGGTTTTCTTTGACCGGACCAGATCCCATCGCCCCACTCAAGAACGCAAAGCATGACGTTTTCCCGTCGCAGAAACCGTTTCATTCGGTAGAAATTCCACCATGGGCGGAGCAACTTATGAAATGTGTCGGTTCGCACATTCAACTGGGAAACGGAATTCATCTGGAAACCGTCAAAGGTCTTGAGAAACTTCAATCGAAAGTCGTTGTCAACCTTGTACCACCTGGCAACCAGAGCCAAAACATCTCTCTCATTTTCAAGGCACTGCCACATCACTGGTGCCATATGGTCGAGGTCGGCAGGACCTCGCAATACGAACACAAATTTTAGGTTGGACGACATTCGTTGCGAAACTATTTCCGCCGCGTTGAATACGTCATGCGATCAAATTCGTCTCGCCACAAATCCGCATGTTCACAATTTACATATTCATCAAAATAAGGCCCACCGAGTGTGTAATGAATCAATTTTGGTGTAGCCACAGATCCCGCCGGTTCACCAACGAGATAATTCCACTCCTTTGGCAGTGCACCAATCTGAGTATCACTACTTAGCCACTTAAACTGATGCAAATACAACCCGGATTCGGACTCGACGACTTTCGGGGTTAGAGACATGCATTTTTCATTATTGAATAACATCACGCTTGACCAGTTCTTCTTTTCATACTTTGTCTGAATTTGGTCCAAAAACTTCACACCGCCACTCGGTTGGTACTCATGTTTTACGCACATTACGGCAGACTCTTCTCGTTGGAGCGCCCATAACTCGGCAATATCGGCAACACACAGCATGTCGCAATCCATGAATATCGACCAGCCGCTAAACCCACTCAAATAGGGAACGAGAAAGCGAGTGAACGAGAAGTCTGTGGATTCAATCGTCGATCTTTCGCGATTGTAAAACTTTCCAAACTGGCTCTTTACAAGTGGAATAATTTCAATCGGTTCCGAAGAATTTCGCAAAAGACTGTGGGACAGAACATGAAACGCGACCGTTTCATGTTCGTCGTAGCCGATAAAAATGCGAATCACTTGTGTACCTTCACAATCTCATCTGTTAACTGCCGAATGCAACTATTGCCGCCAGTACGGGTTAGGACAACATCGGCTTTACGTCGCACACACTTTACTGCATTCGCCGGAGCAATAAAGAGCGACACGAGATCGCGAACAACTAAATCATTGACATCATCCCCAACAAATAACGTGTCCTCAATAGCAATTTTCGTCAGTGATTGAAGTTCGATAAGCGTCTGACGCTTATCGATGACATTGGTAAAGACATGCACAATTCCCAGGTTTTCTGCCCTCGCAGCAATTGCCGAACCATCGCCGCCGCTGAGGATTGCAATCGTAATTTCTAGGTTTTGAATTTGCTTGAAACCTAGACCGTCGTAAACACTGAATTGCTTCAGAACTGAACCATCTGCGGAATATAACACGGCTCCGCTTGTCAAAACACCATCGACGTCACAAACAAGAAGTTTGATGTTTCGAAGTTGCCTTCGGACGATGAGCAACTTGATCCGAAAAGCGACAACTCGAATCATTTTCAACATCAATGTCTCAGAAATTTCAAATCGATGAGGGCATCGGGCCCATCTCTACCAGTGGTCCTCGGATGGCAAGAAGTTGCCGAAGAAGTGGCTCAAGGCGATGAAGTGGGAGCGTATTAGGACCGTCACTTAGCGCCTCGTCAGGTCGTGGATGAATTTCCATGAACAACCCGTCTACGCCGACGGCGACTGCGGCTCTGGCCAATGGTGCCACGTATTCACGTTGGCCGCCGGAGGACCCGCCTTGACCTCCAGGCTGCTGCACGGAATGGGTCGCATCAAAAATTACCGGACAACCAAGCTCCTGCAACTGGGGTAATGATCGAAAGTCCACCACAAGAGTGTTATATCCAAAACTGCTTCCCCGTTCCGTTAGAAGCAGATTCTTCACTCCGGCTGACCGCAACTTTTTGACAACTTGGGACATTTCAGCCGGTGCAAGAAACTGACCCTTCTTAACATTTATTGCTTTGCCGGTCTCTGCGGCTGCCAGCAATAAATCGGTTTGTCGGCACAGGAATGCCGGAATTTGTAACACGTCTACGACTTCGGCAGCAATTGCGGCTTGATAACTCTCATGAATATCGGTCAATACCGGTACGTGTAGTTGATCTTTAACCTCCTGCAACACGCCCAATCCATCACTCATACCGGGCCCACGAAAAGATGATGCCGAGGTCCTATTGGCCTTATCGAAACTGGCCTTAAAAACATACTGAACTCCCAATCGGCGACAAATCTCAGCCACAGCCCCAGCAACTTCCAGAACAAGTTGTCGACTCTCAATAACGCATGGTCCTGCAATCAGTGTCAGTGGATGTGAGACTCCAACTCGAACACCCTCACCGAGATCCGCAAGTCGGACTCCATCATTTTGCACGATTACAAACCATCTACTTTCGGATCACTCAGACCGGCTTGGACAAGATCATGTAATCGAAGAATCCCGACAATCGATCCCGCCGAGCCAACCACTGGAAGTACCGAGATTGCCTTTTTGGAATTGCGTTCCATCATTCTGAGTGCATCTACGGCGAGAACAAATTCATCAACGGTGATTGGGTCACGTGTCATGATGTCCTGCGCCACAAGTCCGGCCCACAAATTCGTAGGGTTTGAACGAAGTGCGCGGCGAAGGTCCGCATCAGTTATTAGTCCATCAATTTCACGGGAGCTGTGACGGTCATGAACCCAAACCGCACCAATTCCAAATGCCGTCAGTTGTTCAATCACCTCCAGCAATGGGGCAGAACATTCAACTGGCTGAACTCGACTGACCGGAACCATAAGTTCGCGTACGGCAAGCGTAAGTTTCTTGCCCAACTCGCCGGCTGGGTGATTTGTTGCGAATTCATCGGGAGAAACATTTCGCCTTTGCATCCACACTGTGGCCAAGGCATCACCAATAGCCATGGCAACTGCTGTGCTGGCAGTTGGTACCAAATTGTGTGGACCCGCTTCGGTGTTTACTCCGGCGTTAAGGGCAATATCAGACTCGCGAGCCAACGAAGATTCCAGACTTCCAACGATGGAGATGATACTTGTTCCCCGCCGTCGAAGGTGAGGAAGAATCGCGAGCAACTCTTTCGTTTCTCCACTGTTACTCAACAGAATGATGACATCTCCGGGAGCAACCACTCCGATATCACCATGAAGTGCGTCGAGGGGGTTCAGATAAAGCGCAACGAGACCCACCGAACTAAATGTTGAGGCAATCTTCCGCGCAACGATTCCAGACTTGCCTACTCCACTAAGAATGACCTTTTGATCGCAATTTTCAAGAATCCCGATTGCCTGCGAGATGCTCAAAGGATCCAGCCGATACGCGGCAGCAGAGATTGCCGCCGCTTCATGAAGAAGAGCTTCAATGACGGCCGTGGAGTCTGAGGGTGATGAATTTGGCATGTGCCTATATATTTCTATCGCAATTCTTCCGGTGGTAAGTCACGACCGGCTAATTGTCTGGCTATATCAAGGTCATCTGGGACGTTGACTTCTGGACTCGGGCCCGATATCTCAATTGTTGAAATGCGAATTCCATTGTCAATGAATCGGAGTTGTTCGAGTTTCTCGAGTTCCTCAAGTAGGGAAAGTCGCAACAATGGCCACTGCTTGAGCACTTCCGATTGATAGGCGTAGAGACCGACATGTCCCCAATACGGCGCAATCGATACCCAGTTTTCCGGTGGTACATCACGTTGATATGGAATTGCAGATCTGCTGAAGTACAAGGCATCGCCCACACCATTCAGTAACGTCTTGACGGTATTGGAATTATGCAGTTGGTCCTGCTGCAGTCGAAAGACTGGAGTCATGACCTGTGGAGTCGGGTTCCGAGTTACACATTCATGAATTACAAGATCGATAACTTCAGGATCAATAAACGGCTGATCACCTTGCACGTTGATGATGATGTCAGCATCAATCTCATCAACCACCGACGCAATTCGATCGGTACCAGATGTACATGATGGCGAAGTCATTATCGAACGAAAACCCCATAACTTTGAGATTTGTTGCAACTCAGGCGAATCAGTACATAGGACAACTTCATCTGGTTTGCCAGCTTCTGCGCACCTCTCAAGCACACGCTGGAGCATCGCCTTGCCACCGATATCAGCAAGAACTTTACGCGGCAGACGAGTTGACTCGAGCCGAGCGGGGACTGCCACAACGCATCTCATCGGTGAATGCCTAGGTAGTCTTCAGCCACCCGCGACGGCGGGGATGATGGACACCGTTTCTCCAGCCCGCACCGTGGTATTTAGACCATCCAAATAACGTACGTCGTCGTCGGCAACGAAAACATTGACAAACTTGTGCAATTTGCCATCCACATCAAATAGGCGATCGGCAAAACCTGGGTGTGCCACGTCAAGATTCTTCAGGACTTCACCGAGAGTGGAACCTTCAACTACGACGGTGGAGACACCGCCCGAAAGAGGGCGCAGTGTGGTGGGGATTCGTACGGTAACAGTCATGGCTGAAACGCTATCTGTTGGGTCGTGATTTTGTCACGATGAACGATTACAAGTTTCGTCAGGCTTCTCTCCACGACACAAAATTGGCGAGCTCGACAAGGGAATCGCGCGCATCTTGGGTGATCGGAGCAACTCGAATTGCCGCCAGTGCCTTATCGGTGAGAGCGCGGATGTGTGCTTCCAATTCAGCAAGGGCACCGGTATCGATGATCACCTGTTGCACATCGGCGACCTGGGAAATTTCCAGTCGCGCAGTGCCCACGAGTTGCAGCATCCGAAGCTGTTGTTCGTTGGCTCGAGCGGTCGCTATTGCCATTAGTGGCGTCGGTTTGCCTTCACGCAGATCATCACCGACAGGTTTTCCAGTAACAGCAGTTTCGCCGAAGGCGCCAAGCACATCGTCACGCATCTGAAACGCATCACCCAAGGGAAGGCCGTATGCGGATAATGCGGCGAGCACCTCCGACGATTGCTCTGGTTTGGCAAGCACGGCTCCGAGGTGGAGCGGACGCTCTATGGTGTACTTGCCACTCTTGTATCGAGAGATTCGCTCGGCTTTCGTACGTTGTCGTTCGCTTTGTGCGGTGCCAAGCATGTCGAGGTATTGACCAATATTGAGTTCAATTCGAAGTTCATTCCAAATTTTCCACGCTTCCGACGGAGCGTCGGCGAGCAGTTGATCGGCGTACACAAACGCCAGATCGCCCACCAAAATGGCCACTCCTTCACCGAATCGGCGTGGCTCACCCGCCCAGCGCTGTGTTTCATGCTGTTGGGAATACACCGTGTGTGTCGTTGGCGCACCTCGACGCGTGGCCGAGCCGTCCATGACATCATCGTGGAATAGTGCGAATGCGTGCATCAATTCAATTGCGGCTCCGGCATCTATGACTCGATTGTCGCTCGGGTCGCCACCGACGCCGACAAACCCCCAGAAACAAAACGCCGATCGAAGGTGCTTACCGCCAGAAAGAACCAAACGGCTCAGTTCATCGAATGGCTGAGCTAGATCGGCGTCAAATTCAGACCAGCGTCGAGTTTCGCGTTCCAACACACTTCGCAAACGACTGTCAACTCGGCTGGCGATTTGCCCGAGAAACGCAGGTGCGGGTTCCATGATGGCTGGCTTAGTCAGCATCAAGTTGCGTCATCACTTCTTCAATTCGTAAGCGTGCATTACCGATGCGCTCGCGACACAACTCGATCAACATCGATGCCCGCTGCACATGCTGAGCCAAGGTATCGACATCGACTTCGTCACTCTCAAGTTCGGTGAGAATATCTTCAAGTTCGGCCAACGCATCCGCATAGCCCAACGGATTTTCTGTTGTCATGATTTCCCTGCTTTCCTAATTGTTCGCCGACCGTCTGTTTTATCCGGTTCGCTCGAGGTAATCTTCACTTTCGTTACGGTGCTGGTGGCCGAACCGTCGGCAAATGACGTGACAAGCACGTCACCGGGTGCAAGTTGAGAACTGCTCCGCACTGCCTTTCCGTCGGTGGTTCGGGTGACACTCCATCCGCGGGCCATTGTGTTCGCAGGATCCAACAGGCGCAATCGATCGGCCACTGCCTCAATGTGTCGACCATCAGAAATGAGCACGTCAAAAGGTCGGCGCCGAATACGATCGCGGGCGATGCTCAATGCAGTTGATGCTCGTTGCAGTGCGTCAACAATTCGATTCTTCGCCCGGGCGGCTCGTTCGCTCAACCTACGTTCTGCATTATGTAACTGAGTGGTGGCCGAAGCGGCAATACCTCGCCATGTATCTTCGGTGGCATCTACATACTTTTGAACCATTTCGCCGATTGCCACGGCACACGCGGTCGGTGTTTTGAAGGATCTGTTGGCAACCTCGTCGGCCACGCTCACATCGATCTCGTGACCGATGCCTGTAAACACCGGAAGTGGACATCGCCCAATGGCTACGGCAATCTCTTGGGAATCAAAGGCAAGCAAGTCAGTGCGTGACCCGCCACCACGAACAACCATGACGACATCGAGATCCGTCCGATGACCCAACTCGTTCAATGCGGCAACGACCGTTGGCACGGCTTCTTCACCCTGAACCCGGACATCGTAAACCAATATGTGGTAGCCGATTCCAGAGTTCTCGAACTCATGTATCACGTCGGCATGTGCGGCACTACCAACACTCGTAATTAGCCCAATACGTAGGGGAACGAGTGGCGCAGCAACCGTTCGGTTGGCATCGTAAAGTCCTTGTTCCTTGAGGCGCCGTATGACTTCGTCTCGTTGACCAGCCAAATCCCCGAGGGTGAAACGAGGGTCGATATTGGTGACTTTGAAACCAAAACTTCCCCGTTGTGGATATATATCTGGGGTTCCGAATATTCGCACCTTGATGCCATCAGTGAGTTCGAGTCGGTGTTGTGTTAATAGCGGTCGTAGTCGTGCCATATTGCCTTGCCAGATCGAGATGTTCAACGCCGCCGTACCATTGGCATCGCGTTCGACAAGATTAAAGTAAATGTGCTTACCACGTCCGTTGAAACCTTCGATCTCGCCTTGAATCCATAAACCTCCGCCAAACGTTTCACGAAGGACGCCGTTGACGACATTGATGAACTGGCTCACGGAAAGCGTGGGTTCACTAAGTCCATTTCGATCAGTATCGAAGTTGAGCGAGCTCTGTTGCATTATGGACCCAATGGGGTGAAGATTCCCCCCGCCCGCACCTGCGATGCATACAACCTGTCAAGATTCATGAGTTCGTCATGTGTCCCTTGTTCTGCGACACGACCGCTATCCAACACAATGATTCGATCGGCGTCACGAATTGTAGACAATCGGTGGGCAATGACAATTGCCGTGCGATTGCGCATCGCGGCTTCAAGGGCTTGCTGTACGAGTACTTCCCCTTCATTATCGAGATGGCTAGTGGCCTCATCGAGGATCATCACCGCAGGGTTCTTGAGCAATAAACGGGCAATTGCAAGACGCTGCTTTTCACCTCCGGAGAGCCGGTATCCGCGCTCACCAACTACGGTGTCGTAGCCGTCGGGAAGTGACGCAATGATGTCATGAATATGGGCGGCTCGACAGGCCGCAACCATTTCGTCGTCGGAAGCATCCACCTTGGCGTATTCCAAATTTGAACGGACACTCTCATGGAACATGTGTGGGTCTTGCGATACGACGCCAATGATGGCGTGCAGCGACCCGGCGGTGAGATTTCTGACATCGTGGCCATCCACGCTGACCGAACCGGCGGTGACATCGTAGAGACGGGCCAGCAACATCGCCACGGTCGTCTTTCCAGCACCACTCGCGCCCACGAGAGCAACAGTTTCGCCTGCTTTAACGGTAAATGAAACGTCGCTGAGGACATCGGTATCGGGGTCCGCCCCTTGCATCACACCGGCAAGTTCGAGTGACGCAATCGACACGGAGGATCCGGGCGGATATCGGAACGAAACATGATCAAAGGCCACATCGCCTCGGGCGTCGGCTAAATCAATTGCACCAGGTCGATCAACAATGGCAACGGGAGCATCCAACACCTCAAATACGCGCTCGAAACTCACCAGTGCTGTCATCACATCAAGTCGCGCATTTGTCAGACCGGTAAGCGGCTGATAAATGCGCTGTACGTAGGCCGCCATTGCAACCAATGTGCCAATCGTGATATGCCCCGACACCACCATGAAGGCACCAATTCCATAGATTGCGACTGCGCCAAGCGCCCCCACCAGACCAAGAGCAACAAAGAACACTCGACCGTACATGGCTGATGTCACGCCAATGTCGCGCACGCGACCAGCGCGAGCGCTGAAGGCTCGTACCTCGCTGTCGTGGCGACCGAACAATTTTACCAACAAAGCCCCAGCAACATTTAGTCGCTCCGTCATCTGGGTATTCATTTCCGCATTCAATCCCATCTGCTCTCGCGCAATTGTCTGCAAGCGAACCCCAACTCGACGTGCAGGAATGATGAACACCGGCAACACCACTAAAGCGAGCAATGTCAGTCGCCACTCGAGCATCATCATTGCGATCAGTGTCGTTACGAGCACCACTACGTTCGATACAACACTGCCCAAGGTTCCGGTGACTGCCGTCTGCGCGCCGATGACATCATTGTTCAGTCTGCTAATGAGCGCGCCAGTTTGTGTGCGAGTGAAGAAAGCAATCGGCATACTCTGGACCTTGTCGAACAATGCCGCTCTCAAGTCGTAGATCAGACCTTCGCCGACGCTGGCCGAATACCACCGTTGCACGACTTGCAACAATGCGTCGAACAGTGCCGCGGCCACGAGAATGCTGGTAAGCACAATGATTCGATGTTTGTCACCTGCCGGGATCGCAATATCAACAATTGACCGGAACATCAGCGGCGGAACCAAGGCCAGGAGAGCCGATACGATGATTGAGGCCAAAAATCCGGTGATAGCGCCGGCATATGGCCGAGCAAATCGGCCAACTCGACGTATCGATGCCTGGCTAACCGCGGTTCCCTCGATGGCCGATCTATCACCGGGCATCAGCATGTGAGGGTTCATTCTCATTTCGTCAGGATAAAGCCAAATGCGCCGAGTCATACGACCTCGTATGCTGATCCGATGCAACGTCTTCCACGCTGGTCAAAAATTTACACGTGGGGCGTAACGGTCATCTGTTATGGGCTAATCGTGTCCGCCTGCGGATCACCATCAAATGATTCGGAGGTGGCCACAACTGTTGCCAGCCCCGACACTACGACTGCCCAGTTCGTTCCTCAACCTATTGAGTGGAAGCAGTGCCCCAACGCCGCAGCGACATCCAACATCTCCTGCGGCTCCATTGAAGTTCCCTTTGATTATGACAACCCCGATCAGGGTTCGTTCGTGTTGTTTGTCAAACGACGTGCAGCCGCCGATGCGGCGTCGCGGATCGGATCACTCCTGGTAAATCCCGGCGGACCTGGCTTTGGTGGAAGTTCCCTAGCCGACGACGCTGAGTATTACTTCAGTACAACTCTTCTCCAATATTTCGACATCATCGCCTGGGATCCCCGTGGAACTGGAGAATCAAGCCCAGCCGTCGACTGCATCGATCAATATGACGAATATTTTGGTCTTGATTCGCCACCAGACACCCCCGAGGAAAAGCAAGCGCTCATCGACGCTGGATTGGCTTTCGATCAACAGTGCGAGGAAGGTTCCGGTTCCATCCTTCCGTATATCTCCACACGCTCGAGCGCAACGGACATGAACACCATCCGTGAGGCTCTTGGCGAAGACAAGATCAGCTACGTCGGATTTTCCTATGGTTCAGAACTTGGTGCTACATGGGCCACATTGTTCCCCAATACCGTTCGTGCTGCTGTGTTGGATGGGGCGGTAGACCCCAATTCCACCGCTCTCGAAGAAGGACTATCGCAGGCCACAGGTTTCGAGCAGCAACTCAATGCATTTCTTGCCAACTGCGCCAAAACACCGTCGTGTGCGTTTTACAACGGTGGCGCTCCCGAGGTTGCTCTCGACAAATTGTTGCTTGATATCGATTCTGTTCCACTCGTGGTGCGGGCAGATCGCACGCCGGTCACACAAGGGGTCATGTTCACCGCAATTGCCCAGGCAATGTATAGCGACTCATTGTGGCCACAGCTTGATAGTGCTCTCGCTTTGGCCCAAAATGGTGACGGTTCGGGACTACTTGAGTTGTACGACAATTACTTCCAACGCAAACCGGATGGCACCTACGGCAACGAACTTGAAGCGTTCGTGGCAATTACGTGTCTGGATGACCCGGGTGCGTCATCAGTTGAAGAAGTTGATGCCAGCGTCAAAACATTCACTGATGCTGCGCCACGACTTGGAGCAAACTTTGCCTACGGATATGTCTGCACCAATTGGCCGGTTGCCCAAGTTCCAAAGGTCAAAGTCACTGGAAGTGGCGCTGGACCAATCCTGGTCGTTGGCACTACCGGTGACCCGGCCACGCCACTTGGGGCCACTCGGAACATGGCAAAGTCTCTTGAGCAGGGCATCTTGCTCGTCGTGGAGGCCCAGCAACACACTGGTTACGGGGCAAACGTCTGCATCGTGGATGCCGTGGATGGATATTTGGTCAATCTCACCGTGCCCGAGAACGAAACGGTGTGCAAGTCGTAATCACCGTCACTCTGTAGAATCAACCAAGTGGACGCTTCGAGACGTGTCACGGTCGTAGATTGCACGCTCCGTGATGGCGGATACTACAACGACTGGGATTTTTCGTTCACACTTATCGAGAGATACCTTGATTCGATGGTTCGATCTGGCGTAGACGTCATCGAGCTTGGATTTCGAACACTCAAATCGGACCGGTATCTCGGACCAACCGCGTACACCACCGATGAGTTCATTCACCAGTTTGAAATCCCGCCTTCAGTGACCCTTGCGGTCATGATCAACGCTAAGGAAATCGTTGCGGAGCCAGATTCGCGCCTGGCTATTCAACGACTGTTCAAACACCGAAGTAATTCACGCGTCGACTTGGTTCGCTTTGCCGCGACGTATTCAGAAATCGAGCGTCTCGCTCCGGCAATCGACGAACTTCATAGCCTCGGATACAAGGTTGCTCTCAATCTGATGCAAATTTCTGACAGAACTTTGGATGAGATTCGTAACTTCGGTGTGCTCTGTCGACAGATGGGTGTCGATATTGCCTACATTGCCGATTCCTTTGGTGGCTTACGCCCGGATGATATTCCACCGATAATTTCATCGCTGGCGGAGGGATTTGATGGCCCGGTAGGTTGCCATTTGCACGACAATATGACGTATGCGTTGGCGAGTACCCTTGCGGCCGTCGATTCGGGAGCATCGTGGGTTGATGCGACCGTCCTCGGAATGGGCCGCGGTCCCGGCAACGTGCGCACCGAATACCTGGTCATGGAACTCGTTCGCTTGGGATTAAGCAGCATTGACGTGAGTCAAATAGTGAATCTCGTATCCCGCGAATTCACCGAGCTTCAACGAACCTACGGGTGGGGATCGAACCTTTACTACTTCATTTCAGCGAATCACGGGATTCATCCGACATACGTCATGGAGTTGACCAAGGACGGTCGATATCCACCCAGTGAGATTGTCGGCGCACTTGAACATCTGGGCACTCAGGGTGCAGCAAGCTTTGACAGTAATCGACTCGTCGGAGTGACGGCGGGCAGAAGCGCCGCATACGAGGGCACCTTTGATCTGTCGGGATGGTGCGACGCCCGCAATGTGTTGATTCTGGGACCCGGTTCCGAAGCCCGAGCCAAGCGTTCCGAACTTGAACTGTTTATCGCTCAGCATGATCCAGTCGTCATTGGTCTTGGTGCGTTTTCGCCACTTGGGGCGAATTTAGTGGACGTGGTTGCTGTATGTCATCCAGAACGCGCGATCCTCGAAGCCAACGGTCTCAAGTTGCTCACATGCCCGATCTTTGCTCCACAAGCCCTACTGGACGAATTGGGGATAAAAGTGAACACCGTTCGCGATGTCGGCGTCCGAGTGAATCCCAATGGGTTCGTGCTTAGTCACAGCACTGTCGACATTCCGTGCTTGCTTTCGGCTGCATATGCGCTGGCAATTGCTGCCGCCGGTGGTGCAAAACGCATCCTGCTCGCCGGGTTCGATGGATTTACGCCGGACGACCACCGCTTTACCGAGATGCAAGAGGTATTCGACGAATTCAATTTGCTGCCCGCAGCACCCAGAGTTACCGCTATCACTAGAACGCGGTACCACGTTGAACAGTCGTCGATATTTGCTCCGTACTGAAGTGTCCCCCGACCAACATCCCTCCGACGTTCTGGTTGTCATACCCGCGCGATACGCATCGACACGTTTTCCAGGTAAGGCGCTTGCGGATCTGCACGGCAAGTCTGTACTCCGACGATGCTACGACCGATGCATCGAAGCCGTACCTAGTGAAATCGTCGTAGTCGCTACCGATGACAAGCGAATCCAGGAGCATTGCCATGGCCAGTCAATTCGAGTCGTCATGACAAGTTCGAACTGCCTCACTGGAACCGACCGGGTAGCCGAGGTGGCCCGAGAAATTCCCGCCCGATGGTACGTCAATGTACAAGGCGACGAACCATTTCTTGACCCCGAAAGCTTGCGACTGATGGTCAACGCTGCCAGAAATGTTTCTGAAAGGGTTCAGGTAATCAACGCATATAGCGCAATCCACGCCGAAGAGGATTTCCGAAGTGTGACGGTTCCAAAGGTGGTGTACGACACCAACAACCACCTCCTCTACGCCAGTAGAGCAGCGATACCAACGACCAAATCACTGCAATTCGTCCGATCAAACCGCCAGATTGGGCTCTATGCATTTTCCAGCGACGCTTTACGACAATTTGCGATGTACGGAAAAAAGACACCGCTAGAAGAACTCGAAGACATCGAGATTCTTCGATTCATTGAACTGGGTCTCACAGTTCTATTGATTCAGGTCAACTCCGTCGGGATCGCTATCGATACTCCCGATGACCTGACTCGGGCGATGAACTACATGACGACTCATCCTGAAACCATCTAAAGCATCAAGCGTGTTCCGCTCATTACTCTTGAAGGTATTCGAGAAAGCGTCTGAGCCCAGTGGGCAGGTCAACGTAGGAATCGAGCCCAAGCAATTCTTGTGCCTTCGAGCAATCCGCATAAATTCCCATTTGATCGCCCGGTGTTGGGTCGCTCGTTTCAATCTCAACTCCGGGAAGTAGGGCTGAGATGAGTTCAGTGACCTTGGCAACGGTCGTGCGAACTCCGGTGGCAACGTTGATGCACTCATTCACTACGTCGGCTCGAGTCGATGCCTGCATCCAGGCCTCGACAACGTCATCAATATAGATAAAATCACGAAATCTATCGAGCGATCCACGAATCGTGATCCTCTTTTTATTCAAGGCCTGTGCAAGATAGATGCTGATCATTCCTTGTCGCAGATTTGACATATCTTGACCCGGGCCGTACACATTAAACATTCGAAGCGAAACGGATGGGACTTTCGACGCAAAAACCTTCAAGTAGTTTTCAGACGCGAGTTTTCCAACTCCATAGCATGACAACGGCGAGGGGCAAATCGATTCAGCAATCGGTGCGTCGGCGGTCTCCCCATACACAGACATCGAACTTGCGTAAAGAAATTTGTCGACAGGTGTCTCGATCGCATAGTTGATGAGGTTGAGAGTCGAAACGGTATTCCTGTGAAGATCTAATACGGGATCGTCAAAACTGATCTCACCCGACGACTGTCCCGCCAAATGGAAGATCTGTAATACGTCTCGGGGAAGTTTTGGAGCCACTGTTGGTGCAGCCAGATCGGCTTCAATGAAGTCAACTCCGGCGGGCACCGTACTCATTTTTCCGGACGACAAATCGTCTACTCCAACTACTTCATATCCTTCCGTCAGCAGTCTCCGGGCAATTGATGACCCAATGAAGCCCGCTACTCCTGTTACGAGAATTCGTTTGGTCACGGTCGTACTGTAGTTGTGGTTAAGACAAACAGATTCGCCTAGGCCAAATTGACGATCTCCAGCCACTCCGAACTGAAGTAATCGACCTGTCCGTCAGGCATGAGCAACACCTTGGTAGGTGAAAGTTGTTCCACGAACTCGGTGTCGTGGCTGACTAGCACGATTGCCCCTTTCCAACTGGCAAGCGCATCGGCAACCGCCTGTCGCGATGGTGGGTCGAGGTTGTTCGTGGGTTCGTCGAGCAACAACAGATTGTTGCGTCCGATCATCAACATCGCAAGTGCGAGTTTCGTCTTTTCCCCTCCAGAGAGAGTTGCCGATTCTTGAAACACTTTGCTACCCGATAAACCGAACATCCCAAGCATCCCGCGCAACTGTGTTTCCGTAAGTCCCAATCCCACCGGAGCAGATCGTCGCATGTGATCAATGAGGGATGCCTCGGGATCCAAGTTGTCGTGTTCCTGTGCGTAGTAGCCAACGCTCACCTGGTGTCCGAACTCAAACTCACCGTTGTCTGGGCGCACTTCGCCGGCCAAAATCCGCAATAGCGACGTCTTGCCAGCACCGTTTAGACCCAGCACGAGCAATCGCTCACCACGACCCAAATCAAAACTCACATCATGAAAGATGTCTGGGCCACCGTATGTTTTACGTAAGCCCGATGCGGTCAGCACGGTGATGCCGGCAGGCGGTGGATCGGGGAACCGCACCTTGAGTTTGCGGTCACCTTCGGATGCCACGACGCGAACATCTTCGATTCGGGCAATTCGCTTTTCAATGCTGTGAGCCATCGCAGCCTTGCTGGCCTTGGCTCCAAAACGATCAACCACATGTTGCAGCCGCGCAATTTCTTTCGTTTGCAGGGCTGCTTTCTTCACTGATCGGGCCTCATCGGCAGCCCGCGAGGCGAGATATTGGCTATACGTGCCCCGATACTCAACGATTTCACCGACTGATTCTTCCTGCGGCCTGTCTAGGTGTAGGACACGGGTGATTGCTTCATCAAGCAATTCAAGATCATGGCTGATCACGAGCAACGCACCGCGATAGTTGCGCAAAAAATTGAGCAGCCACATCTTGGCGTCGATATCAAGATGGTTGGTCGGTTCATCCAATAACAATGTGTCACTACCGGCAAACAAAATGCGAGCAAGTTCCACCCGCCGTCGCTCCCCGCCGGACAGCACGCTGATGACCGAATCCAGACGATCCGCGCTCAACCCCAGTCCAGCAGCAATGGATCGCGCCTCACTCTCGGCTGCGTATCCGCCTTTCAGGGTGAACTCGTCCTCGGCACGACTGAACTTGGCGATGTTTGCCCTCGTTGGCGCCTCCTCCATTGTCAGTCGTAATTTTTCGATCCGAATGAGGTCATCGTCGATATTCCTACCGCTCAAAATATGGGCTATTGCGGTTCGTGTCTCACGGGCCCCAGGGATCTTCGGGTCCTGAGGCAGGTAACCAAAGCCACCCTTGCGTAACACCTTGCCGGCATGAGGCTCAATTGCACCACCGAGCACCCTGAACAGACTCGTCTTACCGGCGCCGTTACGGCCAACCAAACCAACCTTGTCGCGAGGCATGACGGTGAATGACGCGTTTTCTACAACGAGTCGACCGCCGACTTGCACCGATAAACCTTGGACTTGGAGCACTTATTAAGAGTGTCACCATGAACGCCGAGCAACAACCCCAAAGTCATGATTTATGACTGGAACATCGTTGATTTTGATAAGGGGATGACAATTCATCCCCGAATTGTGGCCACGCTGACGATGCCAGGCATTGTTCGAAGTTGGGCAACAAGTTCGTCTGGAACTTGGCTTGATGTGGCAATCAACATCAGGGCACTGCCTTGCTGTTCAGTCTTGCCGACGTCCATGTTAGAGATGTTGATGTTGGCGTTTCCGAGAGCAGTTGCAACTCTTCCGATTGCACCAGGACGATCATCGTTTTTCACGACCAACATGTGCTCAGACGGAGGTATATCTGTAAGGTGATTGTCGACGGTGACAATTCGGGCTTCACGTCGTCGCCCAGCCAGAGTCGCCGATACATTGCGCTCACCGGCGCGAAGCGTGATCAAATTGACGTAGTCATTATGTGTTGTCGCCGGGGTTGCGGCCCCACGAACCGTGATTCCAAGATTCTTGGCAATCAAGGGAGCATTGACGAAACTCACGTTTTCGGTGGACAACACCGATAGCAGTCCTTTGAGCGCACTAAGGGTGACGATTCGAGAGTCATAGGCTCCGATTTCACCACTGGTAATTACTTCAAAATCGGTTGGAATTCCACCAATGAGTGATGCAAATACTCGACCGAGTCGCTCGGCCAATGGAACAAACGGTCTCATCGTCTTATTTGTCTCACTTGCCGCGATATTCACTGCAAAAGGAACAAATTCACCGTCCAATGCCAGTTGCACCATGTCGGCAACTGCTTCACCGGCTTTATCCTGCGCTTCGCGGGTACTCGCACCAAGATGTGGGGTCACCACGACATTGTCTAGACCAAACAATGGCGAAGAGATCATTGGCTCGGTGGAAAAGACATCAAGCGCTGCACCTGCAATTTGTCCGTCCCGAAGTGCGGCAAACAAATCGGCTTCGTCGACAATGCCACCACGCGCAACGTTGATGATGCGTAATGTTGGTTTGGCATTTCGAAGGACCTCACGGTTGATCAAGCTCGTTGTTTCAGGAGTCTTCGGGAGATGCACGGTGAGAATGTCTGCTTGCGCCACCACCTGATCCAGGGACATCATCTCAACGTTCGACAGTCGTGCTCGCTCTTCAGAAATGAACGGGTCATACCCCACCAATCGCATGTCGAAGGCGAGTGCCCGTTGTGCCACAAGTTTGCCAATACGGCCAAGGCCAACAATTCCGAGTGTCTTTCCGGCCAGTTCGATGCCTCCCCATTTGGACCGCTCCCACCTTCCCAACTTGAGGGCCGCATGGGCTTGAGGGATGTTCCGTGCCATCGCCAGCATCAAGCCCATCGTGTGCTCGGCCGCCGAGAGCACATTGGATTCTGGGGCATTGACGACCATCACTCCACGGGCAGTTGCGGCCTCGACATTGATGTTGTCAAGGCCCACACCAGCACGTCCCACGACCACCAGATCACGGCCGGCATCAAGTGCGGCTGCATCAACTTTAGTCTCCGAGCGCACGATGAGGGCATGTGCTCCGGATAGTGCTGCATGAAACTCTTTACCCGAAACCCCCATTTGCACATCCACCTCGAATCCGGCATGTCGCAAACGATTGAGTCCGGGTTCAGCAATTTCTTCGGTGACGAGAATTCTCTTGATCACGACGAGATGCGCTCGACAATGAAATCGATACAGCGTGTGAGTTGTGCAACATCATCAGGTTCGACCGACGGGAACATCGCAATTCGTAACTGATTTCTTCCGAGTTTGCGGTACGACTCAGTATCGACAATCCCGTGGCGACGCAAAATCTGATTGACGGCCGCGGCTTCAACTCCGATGAGGTCGATCGTTCCAACGACCGGCGAACGCTTTGGTGGATCAGCAACAAATGGCCGAGTGAACGTTTGTGTTTCCGCCCATTTGTACAAAGTGGTCGATGACGTCTTGGTGCGTTCAACACACCATCGCAATCCACCATTGTCCAGCATCCATCGCAACTGCTCATGCATTAACAACAGGGTGGTAATCGACGGCGTATTTAGTGTCTGATTGGAACGACTGTTGTCAAGGGCAATCCCCAAGTCGAGCGATGCAGGGCACCACCGGCCCGACCGACGCATTTCTTCAATCCTCTCGATTGCCCGCGGTGAACATGCTGCCATCCACAATCCGCCCTCAGAAGAGAAACACTTCTGAAGTGAGAAGTAATACACGTCGACGTCAGATGGCATCCAACCAAGTCCACCAGCGGCCGAAGTGGCATCCACCACCACGAGTGCATCGCCCGAGTCGGCGGGTCTGCGCACCTCCATGGCGACACCAGTGGATGTTTCGTTATGTGTGAAGCAGTACGTATCGACATCGGGGGCCGCTACCGCGAGTGGATGGTCGCCAAACTTGCTTTCAATTACCTGTGGGTCGAGCACATGCGGAGCGGTCTGCGTTGCCGTTGCGAATTTCGATGAGAACTCGCCGAATACCAAATGCTGACTCTTCCGTCGAATAAGACCAAAAGTTGCGATATCCCAAAATACCGTTGCCCCGCCGTTTCCAAGAACAATCTCCCACTCCGCCGGCAGGCCAAACAACTCTTTTAACCCCTCACGAATCGAGCCCACTAAATGACGAACGGGTTCTTGTCTGTGAGATGTTCCGAGCAGCGTCACAGATTGTTGCATCACCGAATGCATTTGCTCTGGGCGAATTTTTGACGGTCCGCAACCAAACCGACCATCCGAGGGCAAGAGTTCCGGTGGAAGACGAATGTCATTCGGCTTCGTTGGCGTCACCCGTCAAGCATTGCAGTTGCGGTTGTTGCAACATCCATGTTTTATGAAAAATAAGCACTAACCTCACCGGTAAATTGGCCGAAGGCGAATTGGCGGAAGGAGGGGGATTTGAACCCCCGGTGGGCCTAAACCCACGACGGTTTTCGAGACCGTTCCATTCGTCCGCTCTGGCACCCTTCCGCTCCGCAGGCTATCGGTCATTTTCCACGGTGCGCCAATGGCTCGCATTGGAGTTCATCACGTCACAATGTTGAGCAGATGATGCGCGAATGTCGAGGATCATGTCGGCCAACCGGAGGTTCGCTTTTGGGAAAAGAATACTTGCAACAGTGACCGTGCCTCTTGCTCGCAAACACCATGAACCACTACGGGTTCGTGATTGAGGCGAGGGTCAGCACATACGTTGTACAGACTTGCCGTTGCTCCACCCTTTAGATCCGCTGCGCCGTAGACCAATCGCCCGATGCGCGCATTCATCAGTGCACCAGCACACATTACGCATGGCTCAAGAGTGACAACGAGGCTGCAATCGTTTAATCTCCATTGACCGAGCGCATGAGCTGCATCCCTCAAAGCGAGCACCTCGGCATGCGCCGTTGGGTCCTGAGTTGCTTCCCGCTCGTTGTGTCGAGCGGCAATCACCACACCATTTCGCACAATGACTGCACCAACAGGAACTTCACCGAGTTGACCAGCATGTGTAGCCAGTCCCAGCGCCAACTGCATCGCGGCAAGATCATCGGCGACTTCGACGCCGATGATCAGAAATTCATTTCCCATAGCGGTGAGCCTACGAAACTGACGGAGCCGTTGTCGAAACAGCACCGATTCGACCGTGCCGATCAAGTCCATCATCAAGTCACCTGAGTAAGTGATAGATGTCTCATCACCTACCGATTCACAAAGTGTTGTGCGTATCGCGATGTACAGCAAATCGCGAAGTGAGGTAGTCACAAGTGGTTAGGACTACCTACCGGGTGACGAGGTTCATATCACATTGACGACAATTAATACGACCGTGATCATGTAAGTGAGATACCGTTCGTTGTACATACCTATTCAGACGAGGAGATTCTGATGTCATCAAGTGAACAACATCATCACCAAATCGGTGCGGCAAGAATATTTAGACGAACGACGGGATTAGCAATCGGATTGGCGTTCCTATTGGTCTTGGCGGCCTGTGGTGGAAGTGCTAATGATGTGTCGGATGATTCCAGTGTGACGACCGAGTCAGACACTGTCGCCCCATCATCAGACACTGTCGCCCCATCATCGCGCGAACAGTACGTGGTCAACGCAGCCGAGTTCGTGTCGGCAGCCGACTGGGCTACCGCCGAGAAACTGACAATCGAACTCGGCGAGATGTACTTCACGCCGAATGACATCACTCTGGAAGCTGGGAAACCATACATTCTGACGCTTGTGAACATTGGAGTTGTTAAGCACGAGTTCACCGCGAGTGAGTTCTTCTGGACGGTGGCAACGCGCAAGGCGCAGACGGCTGAAAGCGAGGTGAAGGTTCCTTTCTTCACCGAGATTGAAGTCTTCGCTGGAAAGTCAGTGGATCTCTACCTGATCCCACTCATCCCGGGCACCTACGATCTGAAGTGCGAGATCGAAGGTCACTTCGAGGCGGGGATGTTTGGCACGATCACAGTGACTGGCGCAACGCCAGCAACACCTGTCATCCAACTCGCTGACATCGCGTCAGGACCGTGGGTCCAAGAAGCGGCTGCCCTAATCAAGGCAGCCGACTGGGACGCCGCTGGGAAAATGACAATCGAACTCGGCGAGATGTACTTCGCGCCGAATGACATCACTCTGGAAGCTGGAAAGCCGTACATTCTGACGCTCGTCACCGTGGGCGATGTTAAACACGAGTTCACCGCCAGCGAGTTCTTCCCGACGATCGCATTCCGCAAAGCACAGGATGTCTCAGGCGAGTTCAAATCGACTACTCCCCACGAAATCGAAGTTTTCCCAGGCAAGTCGATCGATATCTACCTGATACCGACCGAGGCTGGGACATACGATCTGAAATGTGAGATTGAAGGTCACTTCGAAGCGGGGATGTTCGGCACCATCACCGTGACGCCAGCAACCTGATCACGATTGCTGGTGGGAGTCAACTAGGAGCGGATACTTCCGCTCCTAGTTGACTTGATTCGAACAATCAGTGGAAGTTGGGGGTATTTCCCCACTGGACGAGCGCTGCGACTTCAAGTCCGGTCATGTCGCCTCGGCTCGCTCGCGCACTGCGCGGAGCAAACCCGGGAACACGAATCGATGAAACGGTCGGACCGCGTACCAGTAAAGATAGCCAAGGATTCCCCGTGGCTCGTACAGTGCGGTTTGCTCAACGCGCGCGCCGCGGGCGTCGGGCAGCACCTCAAATTGCAGCCAAGCCCGACCAGGCAACTTCATCTCCGATCGCAGTCGGAGAAGGTGTGGCGACTCGATGGCTTCAACCCGCCAGAAGTCGAGAGGGTCGCCAGCGCGCAGATCGCGCGGGTGGCGCCTGCCGCGCCGCATCCCCACGCCACCACAAGCCCGGTCAAGAATTCCCCGCAGTTGCCAGAGCGCATTACCCGCTGGCCAACCGTCGTCGCCACCGAGTCCGCAGATGACGTTGAAGACACGCTCCGGCGAAGCCTCAATGCGACCACTGTGCCGTTCAAGAAGCATGCCCTCGTGGGTTAACAGTTGACGACCCTCGGACTGGCCCCGGCTCAGGCTGGCCAGACTTGACGCCCAAGTGGTCTCCACGTCATCAGCGGCGAGACGGGCCATCGCCCGCCGAACGGCCTCGTCGTAACCCATCGGCCGCACCTCGAACTCCCGCAGCGCACGGTCGTCGCGAACCACGACTTCCGTCCGCAGACTCTGGATCAACGGCTGGGCAATGCGGTAGGGAATTGGGGTTACAAGACCAACGAATCGGCTGCTCAGTTCTGGTCGAGGGACCGGCAGTGCGATGATGAATCGACGTAGTCCTCGAATCCGCGCATAGTGGAGCATCATCTCCCGGTAGCTCAAGACGTCACGTCCCCCAATCTCGTACCGACCGCATGCGTCCGTGTGGTCGAGGATCCTGACGAGGTAATCAAGCACGTCTCGCACACTGATCGGCTGGCAACGCGTGTTCACCCACCGCGGGGTCACCATCGCCGGCAGCCGCTCGACGAGATGGCGAATCATCTCAAAGCTCGCCGAGCCGGACCCCACGATGACAGCGGCACGAAACTCAACCACCGGGACGCCGGCCATCTCCAAGGTGCGTCCGACTTCTTGGCGGGAGATTAAATGTCGGCTATGCACCTCCCCAGAACGACCGAGTCCCCCGAGATAAATGATCCTGCCGACGCCGGCTTGGGCGGCTGCTTGACCGAATGCTTCGGCCATCAATCGATCGCGCTCGCGAAAGGTCTCACTTTCCGCCATTGAGTGCACGAGGTAGTAGGCAACGTCGATGCCCGCGAGCACCGCTGGAAGCGCCGACGCGTCGGCGAGATCGCCTGGCACAATCTCGACTCCGGGCCAGTCCCGTCCAGCGAGGCGGTCGGGATGGCGCGCGACGCAGCGAACCCGGTGCCCCCGCGCCAGCAGACGGGGCACCAAGCGTCCGCCGATGTAGCCAGTCGCTCCGGTGACGAGCACATGCACCGGATGTGCCGAAGGCTCCACCTGTAGGTCGACGCGTGACTGCATGACGGCACGATCGTCGGCGACTTCAGGAGCGATGATGAGCCGATCAGTGTTCATGGCAGCGTGTCGAGTTGATCTGGGTGCACCTCTGATTTCTAATCCAAATTAGGCGGCCGAGCGCAGACTATCGACATCCACTTAGAGAAGTGTTCAAAACGCCCCAGTGGCCGCCAATCCAATTGCCGCGGCAAAACTCCCCAGGATCATGTTCAGCGATAAAATTCGCACAACCGGCCGGTACGCGCCTTCTTGAGCGAGTTGAGTGCTCTCGTACATCAGGCTCGAAAACGTAGTGAACCCGCCGCAAAATCCTGTCCCAATGGCGAGCTCAATTGTGTTGGAAAGTCCGTGTCGAAGGTGTAGACCGACGAACACCCCTAATATCAGCGAACCAATTACGTTGATTATGAGAGTTCCGACCAGCATCACTCCGTTGGTGTGATCCTCAATGAAGCGGTCGAGCTGGTAGCGGGCAATTGACCCCAGTGCGCCGCAGAATGCAACGGCGGCGATCGTGACAATCACGATGTAGCCGAGGGACGGTCAATGGATCGAGAGTAAATCTGACGGCCTGCCGTGCCTCCGGCGAAAACACTAAACGCTCCACCGACGAGGCTGATCGTGAGATAGATCAGGGCGATCCACGGACGCGTCCGAATGAGTTGGACGATCTCCACGGCAAAGGTTGAAAAGGTGGTGAAACCGCCAAGCACACCGATCACAAGAAAGGGACGAACGAACCGATTGGATGAACGCTTTACGACAATGAAAAGCACAATTCCGAGCAGGAAGGAGCCGGAAAGGTTGATCCCAAGCGTTGACCACGGAATTTGGCGAGGTGTTACTGGAAACGCGACCGCAATTCCGTACCGAGCAAGTGTGCCAATTGCCCCTCCGACTCCAATTGCGGCGATGACATCAAATTGTCGGCGACGGTAACTTGGAGGCAACGAGTCTGGGTCGGTAATCAAGATCCCTTGTGTTGTGAAAACAATTCATTGCTTCGCCGTTTCATTTCTTCAGACGAAACGTCCTCAATATGCGTCATGATTGTCCACCTGTGTCCGAACGGGTCAGTGATGCTCCCAGTTCGGTCGCCGTAAAATTGATCTTTGACCACCATTTCCCCTACCGCTGTGGCACCCAATGCAAGGGCCTTGGCAAATACTGCATCTACGTTGGCAACATATAAACAAAGACTTACTGGTGAACCGTTGAGGGTTAGTGGACTTTTGTTGCCCCATTGCTCGGACTCTTCGGCAAGCATGATCTTTGAATCACCGATTTGAATTTCCGCATGAGCAATGGTTCCGTCAGGCGTTGAAAGGCGATATAACTCCCTGGCGCCAAATGCTTGCTTATAGAACTCAATTGCCGCAACGGCCCCTCGGATATTGAGATACGGCGTAACAGTTCCGTAGTCGGTCGGAATTGGTTTTACGGAACTCATAGTTGTCTAAAAGCATAGATTACGTACAAATATTGCCAAACTTGGCGGAGGGGGTGGGATTCGAACCCACGGAGGCTTGCGCCTCACACGCTTTCCAAGCGTGCCGATTCGGCCGCTCTCGCACCCCTCCAAGGATTGCGAAGCAGGCTACCGCAGCAAATTGAATGCACCTTGGACGATATCGTGAGGCCAATCACGTCTCCGCCAAGTGAGGTGACGGTCGGGTCCTGTGCAACGGATGCTCGAGAATCAGGTCAGGGCCGGAAGGCAGCAGCCTTCATCGAAAACATTTGAGTGCCGCAGATCACCTGGCCGTCACTTCAGTCGGCGGAGGCGCTCAACAAGTTGAGGTGCACCAAGCCGTGTCGCGACTTCGTCAAAGCGAGCAGTTGGACCGTTCCATTTCCAGTCGTCCACAACACCGACACGCACCGTGGTGACCAACGTTGCCAAGATGCGAAACAGTTCGGCATCGCCACGATGATCACGAAGCGTTGTCGCCAACTTTTCTGCACCTCGCACCACAACACCATCGGTAGCCCAAAGTTTGTGATCATCGGGGATGACGTCAATATTTCCGTACCTAGCGAGCACTACCGAAGCACTCTTGGCGCCCCATCCAGACAATCCTGGGAACCCATCGGCACTATCACCAACCAAGGCTAGGTAGTCAACGATCGACTGTGGTCCGACGCCAAACTTGGCGCGAAGTGCATTTTCGTCGATGATCGTGTTTGTCCGGCGATCCAGCTGCACGACTCGCTTACCTTTCACACACTGACCAAGATCCTTGTCCGGAGTGAGAATGAGCACCTTGTGGACTCGTCGATCATCGCTGGCAACTGCAGCCGCCGATCCAAGAGCATCGTCGGCTTCATACTCGATCATCGGCCAAACAGTGACACCGAGTGCGTCAAGTGCGTCTTCAACCACTGGAATCTGATCAAGTAACACTTGCTCCATGCCCTCAGAGGTCTTGTAGCCCGAATACAACTCGTTGCGGAAGCTTTCGATGACATGATCAGTGGCGACACCAATATGTGTTGCCCCATCGGCAAGTAGTTGAATCGTTGACGCCAACACGCCGATCGTCCCCGCAAACGGCGGCGGATCACGGTGATGTACCGCTTGACCGAAATGCTGTCGATACAACTCGTAGGTGCCATCCACAAGATGCACTTGCATACTGCGAACCTACTCCCGGCGTCGGGTTAGGCACCCAGCCATACCCGCGCGATCCAGTCTCCCGCCATCATCGACACCAGCGTCCCCAGTGCCAAATATGGTCCAAAGGCCAGTCGTGTCGTTCGTGTTGCGCGTCGACTAATCAACAACAGCAGTGCCACGAGGCCGGCCAACACCGATGCCACCATGACTGCTACGAGAACATAGGAGGCTCCCAACCAACCGAGGTATATGCCCATGACGATGGCAAGTCGAACATCTCCGCCACCTATTCCGCCCCGACTCAGCACCCACAGCAACACAAACACGACAAACAACAGCACTGTCGAGGCCATCGACACCACCAGCCGGCCTGGATCATCGGCGACCACAGCGGCGATCACCAGCAACGGTGCACCAAGCAGAATCGTGCTCGTTGTAATACGACGAGATAACCGATGTGTCGCCGCATCAACGATGCTCTGAGTGACCAATGCCGAGGTCAATAATGCGAAGGCAAACAGTTCAACCGTGAAATCAAAACGCCACAGCAACGCGGCACCTGAAATCGCCCCAAGTGCCGCCACGGCCGGGACAAACACCACACTGCTGGAAAAGTTGCGCACGTCTCCGATGACGTTGCTCTCAGAGTCGAGTCGCCAAATGAGCTGCCGAGAAAAACGAGCACGTCGCATGCCAATAATGGCGCCAACGATTGCTGCAATGAAATTTCCCATCACCGAAAAATTATTCCTCAACGAGTTCGATGAGAGTCCCGAAACTTCCTTTGGGATGAATGAAGGCCACCGTCGTGCCGCGACTTCCCGGCCGCGGTGTCTTGTCGATTGCTACGGCACCGGCGGCGATCATTGCCGCAAGTGTCTCGGCACAATTTTTTACGCGATAGCCAACGTGGTGGAGACCTTCACCCCGCTTTTCGATCGACTTGGCCACGGGAGAGTCTGGTCGGGTGGGCGTGATCAGTTGCACATAGCTCTCGGCAACTTTGAGCAGTGCTTCCTCAACCCCGTCTGATTCCACGACCTCACGGTGCTCAACGGATGCGCCAAAGGCACGATAGTAATAGTCAATGGCAGCGTCCAGATCGCGCACGGCGATGGCAACGTGATCAATTTCGGTCAGCAACATAATTTTGTGTGTCGTCGTTCAACTCGCCGATCGGCGAAAGAGCGTGATCTTCTTTTCGCCGATCTTGGCACGTAGTTCTGGATTATCAATGCCCAATCCTTCACTAGGAGCCAAGCCAAGTACTCCAATCTTGCCCTCGTGCAAATTGCGATGCACTTGGTACGCGGCCTCACCAGTGTTTTCAAGTGTGAAGACCTGTGATAACACCGGATGAATCATGCCCTTGCTGATCAATCGGTTTGCTTCCCACGCTTCGCGATAATTGGCGAAGTGAGATCCCACCAATTTCTTTAGGCGCATCCAAAAGAACCGGTTGTCAAATTCCAACATATAGCCACTTGTGGCTGCGCATGTCGCGACTGTTCCGCCCCTCTTCACGACATACATTGAGGCGCCAAATGTAGAACGGCCAGGATGTTCAAACACGATGTCGGGGTTTTCACCGACCAGACTGCCGATATCGCCACCAAGCCGACGCCACTCGCTTTCGTTGTGTGTGTTGTCGTCATTCCAAAACTTATAGTCGGCGGCTTTCCGATCAATAATCGCTTCGCAACCCATCTCTCGCAAAATCTTTGCCTTGTCCGGTGAACTCACCACGCCAACGGGAATGCCGCCACCGTTAAGCACATACTGTGTGGCATACGCGCCAATACCACCGCTGGCGCCCCAGATGAGCACGACATCGCCTTGTTTCATTCGTGCTCCGTTGGGTGAGACCAACATCCGATAACTCGTGCTGTTACACAGTGCATTGACTGCGGATTCTTCCCACGAAAGATGGGCTGGTTTAGGCATCAGTTGATTGGCCTTGACCACAGCCAGATCGGCAAGACCGCCAAAGTTCGTCTCATAGCCCCAAATGCGTTGATTATTTCCCAGCATCGAGTCATTGTGCGATGTCGGATCTTGATCGTCGACGTGGTTACAATGCACCGTGATTTTGTCACCAGGTTTCCAAATGCGTACCGATGAACCAACTCGCAGCACCACGCCAGCCGCGTCGCTACCGATCACTTGGTGCGGCAAGTCATGACGTTTTGCCCATTGGCTTTCGCGGGCCAGACGAGTCAGAGATCCGAACGTGCTCACTGGTTCGAAAATGCTGCTCCACACGGTATTAAAATTGATGCTGCTGGCCATCACCGCAATCAATGCCTCGTCCGGAGCGATCTCGGGAGTAGGAACTTCGCGAATGTGCACACTCTTACGCGGGTCCTTATCGGCTGATTTGACGCCAACAAACATTTCTGCTTCGGCTTTCAGGATGACCGCGGCACGATACGAGTCTGGAACCGCCAACGATTCAAATGTCTTGGCATCGGCTCCGGCAACAATGGCTTCGAGAATCTCTATCATATCGAAAGAATACAGAGTGACCGGGTGTTGTGGGCAAATCTCAGTTGCTTGGGACCAAAGCGAGGGCTCTACGCTCTAGTTCACTAATCCAAACTGGAGGTACGCCATGGCTGGGTCATACATCGTTGCTGGAGCCCGTACACCGATCGGCAAAATGAGTGGTGCGCTTGCCTCATTCAGTGCCGCTGAGCTTGGTGGCTTTGCCATTACGGCGGCACTGCAACGCGCTGGCGTTGCACCAGGTGAAGTTGAGCATGTGATTATGGGCCAGGTTCTCACCGCTGGTCAAGGTCAAGTTCCCGCCCGTCAAGCCGCGACCAAAGCCGGCATTCCGATGAGTGTGCCAAGTGTCAACATCAACAAAGTGTGCCTGTCAGGACTGAATGCGATCTATCTCGCTGACTTGATGATTACCAGTGGTGAAGCCGACATCGTGGTTGCCGGTGGGATGGAAAGTATGACGAATGCGCCATATCTGGCAATGGGTGCCCGGGGAGGTTTTCGATACGGCAACACCGAGCTCGCCGATGCGATTCTTAAAGATGGTCTATGGTGCGCCTTCGATTCATGCTTGATGGGACTTGGCACCGAGCGCTACGTCGGGAGCGCCATTAGTCGTCAGGAACAAGACGACCTCGCAGTAAAAAGTAATTCTCGAGCCGCAGCGGCAATTGCCGCCCACCGATTGGCCGATGAAATTTTCCCCGTCAGCATTCACCAACGCAAGGGCGATCCCGTCATTGTCGACACAGATGAAGGAGTGAGGGCGGCAACGACAATGGAGTCACTCGCCACGCTGAAGCCTGCATTCGACAAAGAAGGCACGATCACGGCCGGAAATGCAAGTCAACTCAGTGATGCTGGTTCGGCGCTGGTATTGATGTCCAAAAAGGCCGCAGCACAGCGTGGCGTCAAACCACTGGGCGAATTCGTCAGTTACGGAATGGTTGCTGGGCCCGACAACGCTTCGCTGTTGCATCAGCCAAGTCGAAGCATCATGCGTGCACTCGAGCGGGGGAAGTTGTCGATACAGGACGTGGATTTGTTTGAGATCAATGAGGCATTTGCCGCCGTCGGGATCGCCTCAATGAAAGAACTCGGAATCACCGATGACATTGTCAATGTGAATGGTGGCGCAATTGCCCTCGGCCATCCAATCGGAATGAGTGGCAATCGACTTGCACTCACGTTGCTGTACGAACTTCGACGTCGTGGTGGCGGTATCGGCGCTGCCGCGCTGTGCGGTGGAGGCGGCCAAGGGGACGCACTCATTGTTCGGTCGCTCTAACTATTTGGCTATCGACCCCGTCTTGGGCAACCGCGGCAGTGCCGCGACTATGTAGAGATTTCTCGTCGACCCTCCAACGCCCTGCCAAGAGTAAGTTCATCGGCGTATTCCAAGTCACCACCGACAGGAAGTCCACTTGCGATACGCGTCACGCGTAGCCCGAATGGTTTGAGCAATCTGGCCAGATACATCGCAGTTACGTCACCTTCGGTGTTCGGGTTTGTACAGACAATTACCTCGGTGACGGCCTCTGGTTCGAGCCGCGCAATGAGTTCACGCACCTTCAATTGATCGGGACCGATTCCTTCCAGCGGATTCATGGTACCAAGCAGCACATGGTAACGCCCGCGAAATTCACGTGTCTTTTCAATCGCCACGATGTCACGCGACTCCTCGACCACGCAAATGACCGAGTTATCACGCCGATCATCGGCGCAAATCGCGCACAGTATCCCTTCCGAAAAATTGAAACATCGTTCACAAAATCGTACTAATGCCTTTGCCTCAACGATGGACGCAGCCAATCGCTCCACTTCATGAGTATCGGTCTTGAGCAGGTGGAACGCGATGCGCTGCGCTGATTTGGGGCCCAATCCTGGCAATCGACCAAGTGCATCAATAAGTGCCTGCATGGGCGCTGTATAGGCCGAAGACATTGCAATTACTTTGCGTTATCGATGATCTGCGAACCCGGAAATGCTTTGGCAAGTCGATCGACGATGTTGGTGGCGGATCCTCGTGGCGCATCCACCACGTCAGTTGGATCAATCTCCTCGTCGTGGGCATCAGTGGAATTCGGCGTGTTGGTCCGATGCGATTGGCTGGCCAATTGTGACTGGTTCTTTCCCCGCGAGGATGTCGGCGCACCAAAGGCGAGGGTAATACGGCGACCGGCAACGGTAGATAGCACATCCTGCACGATCTCCAAATGTTCTTGGGCCTTGGTCGAGTGCACCTGGTTGGGTGCGACCACGGTGAGCACGCCATCTACGCAATCGCGCGGCTGGACCGCGCTATACAGTGCGCGGACAAGTGGTTTGAGGCTGGCTAAAACATCTGACCACTTGCCCATCACATCACGGTCACCAAGTGGTGTAATAACAGTTGGTGGAACGACAACACGGACATCTGTGGCTGGTACAGGTGGGGTTGCGATTGTCGAACTCAATGATGGACGTGGCACACCACCCGAAGCAGTCGATGCGCCCGAGGGAGACTTTGCCTTGCCGCCAAGTTGGGCCCGACCAGTGACAATGTTGACTGGAGCCGGTCTGACTATTGGTCCGGTGACATCATGTGCCGCAGCGATCGATGCCTCCAAACGTTCAATTCGGGCGAGCAAAGCCCCAGTGTCATTGTTGGTCACCTGACTCGTGAGTTTGACCAATGCAACTTCAAGCAACAAGCGGGCGTCGGGGGCGTGTCGCATCTCGATGAGTACATCGCCCAACACCTCGATGGCATGCACAACGCTGCCAGTGCCAAGACGGCGTGCTTGATCACCGACGACCGTGGCGTGTTGTTCGGGAAGTTGCACGAGTTCAGGGGCCATTAGCGACAGGAATGCTTCCCGTAAATGACGAACAATGTCATCGGCGAGGCCTCGTGGATCGGCGCCAAGGTGAACGGCAAATGCAACTGCGGTCAGAGCACGTCCCGGATCATGATCGATGAGTGCTTCGATGAATTCATCAAGTGATATTTGCTCATCCACTTCGCCACCACCGGCAGCGACGAGTTCGAGCGCTGACAACGTGTCGCGGGCAGAGCCTCCACCTTGCTGCAACACGTAGGTGATTGCCTCCTCGCTGACTTTGAGTCCGGCATCGGCTATCACCCATCGCACATGTGGTTCAAGTTCGCTGATCGGCAACAAGTGAAACTGCAAATGCTGGGTGCGACTGCGAATTGTTTCACTTACCTTCTGGGGATCCGTCGTCGCGAGGACGAACACCACATGCGGTGGTGGTTCCTCAAGTGTCTTGAGTAGCGCCGCCTCGGCCGGCTTTGAGAGCATGTGAACTTCGTCAAGAATGAACACGCGATGTCGACCGGGATTTCCTAACGACGATCGTTCGATCAGATCACGCATGTTTTCAACACCGTTGTTGCTCGCCGCATCAAGTTCCAGCACGTCGTAACTGGTGCCATTATCGATTGCCAGGCACGAATTACAAATGCCACACGGTTCACCATCTTTAGCTAATTCGCAATTGAGCACCTTGGCCAAGATGCGTGCCGTTGACGTCTTTCCCGTTCCACGCGGGCCAGAAAATAAATATGCTTGACCCTCACGGTGATGGATGACTGCATTGCGCAATGCCCGAACCACGTGCTCTTGACCCTTGAGTTCTGCAAAGCGGCGAGGTCGGTAGCGCCGATAGAGCGATTGGATTGCCATCAGGTGCGAGCCTACCCACGGGGTACCACAGCATCGGACACGCCGATTTTGGTCGGTGAATTGACTACCGTCATAGAAGACAAATGAACGGGAACTACCGCCATAGATCATAAATCAGGAACACTTCACCAAGCCACTGGCATGGGTTTATTGAGCCGCATTCGAACTCACCACTGGCTGAAGGGAACTTTTGCCGTTTGTAGTGTGGGCATCGCCATCACCTACGGATCGCTCACCGCCGCTTCCGCCTCGACTGGTGGGTCCAATGAAGTGGTGTCCTCCAACCCAGCGCCTAACCAGGTGGTCGGAGTGCCACCGACGCAGATTCAGATGGTCTTTCGAGATCCGTTGGCGAGTCCCGAAACGGCAGCAACAATGGGGTTGTCATTGTCGTGCAACGGCACGCTGATCGGACTCGCCCAACCCCAACTCGGAACAGATTCACGCACAGTTTCGTCTGCTCTCACCCAAATTCCACCGGCTGGACAATGCACCGTGAGTTGGATCCTGCCGGACCAAAGTGCTGGATCATTCAGTTTCACGTCATCAGCCACAACCGAAACCACCCTGTCGGCTAACAGCGATGGGACGACAGACTCAACAGACGAACCCGCAATAATCGGCGAAACACTTCCAACCTCGCTTTCTGATGGTCCACGAGTCGGTGGCATTCTCGGGTTGCTCCGTATTGCCGAATATTTCTTTCTGGCCTCTATCTTCGGCGGCCTGATGCTCATCTTCCTGACCTGGCCAGAAGGCGTCGACTACGGCGTTACCCTACGCTTTTTTCGTCTCACCTGGCTGGCAAGTGTGGTCACCATGTACTTCGTGATCACAATTTCCGCGATGCGCGCATCGGGCGACGGCTTTGCGCTGGCGTTAAATCCTTTTTCCTGGTTTGAATCACTGAATTCGGCCGGCGGGATTTTGCTGTTGGTGCGATTCGGACTTGTCATCGCCACGGTCTGGGTGACATGGAATCCAGTGCGCATTCTCGACCCAAGCACTCAAGTTCCAGCGATCAGCATCCTTGTGGCGATGATCTCCACGCTTGGATTTACTCGCATCGGGCAAAATGTTGCCCTTCTCACATTTGTATTCGGTACTGCTCATGCAATCTCGATGTCAATGTGGCTGGGTGGACTTGTCCTGTTGTCTCGAACCGTGCTGTCGAATCCAGGAGAGGAAGATCTACTAGATGCAATCCGCGGATTCGCGCGGCTTTCCATTCCGATTTTTGTCATCACGGTGTTCACCGGCATCATGCAGGTGTACCTGCTGGATGGCCTAAATATCTTTTCCACTGGTCACGGTCGACTCAATTTGCTGAAGATTCTCGTCGTCGCCACAATGATTTGGATTGGCCTCGTACTGCGAGCATTCATTCTCCAGCGTCTAGAACAGGAAGCCGAACTGAAATCTCGAATGGCATGGCGACTACGCCGAGCCGTAAGTGTGCAGGTCGTGTTTGCCATCGTTGCACTCGGCTTGACCTCGTGGATGGTGCCTATGAATCCATCACAGGTGAGTGCTTCACGTTCAGTCCCAACGGTTGCCTATCTGTTTCGACAAGAACTGAGCAACGAAAAATTCAGTGTCATAATCTCGCTCACACCGGCGACAACCGGTGTTAATGCGATGCGTATCGAACTGCTCAAGCCATCGCGTATCAATAATTTCACCGTCAACCTCGTACCACAAGCAGTTGGATACGCCGGGATTTCCATCCACATCCCGCTGAAGCGCCGCGGTGCTGCAATCGTGATGGGTGATGGCACATTTGTGCTGAATACACCGGGTGTGTGGTCAATCGAAATTACTGGGACGACGACGACCGGTGATCTAGTACCCCTGGGTACGACAATCACCATCACCGAATCGACCGTTACCACGACAACTGCGCCCGTGTCAGCACCAAGCGACCTCACCACCACTACCGTCGCCGGCTAACAGGTCACTCGGACTAGCGTCTGTCCCGTGAGTAGCAACCAGATGGACGACAAACTCAACGATCTGTGCCAGCGCAAGGAGCAGGCGTTTAACGCAGGTTCGCCCCGCGCCGTGGAGCGCCAGCATGAAAAGGGCAAGTTGCTTGCTCGTGAACGCATTGACGCTCTGGTTGATCCTGGAAGTTTCCATGAACTTGATCTACTCGCTCGACATCGCGCCCTGACGTCTGGTCTGGAAGAGCGTCCTTACACCGACGGCGTGATTACGGGATGGGGAACCATCGATGATCGTAAAGTGTTCGTGTTTAGCCAAGACTTCACGGTGTTCGGTGGCGCACTTGGTGAAGTCTTTGCCGAAAAGATACACAAACTCATGGATCTCGCCCTCAAAGTCGGCGCACCGGTTATTGGTTTGAATGACGGAGCTGGTGCGCGCATCCAAGAAGGAGTGGTGTCGCTGGCCAGTTATGGCGGAATCTTTCACCGCAATGTGCAAGCTTCGGGCGTCATTCCACAAATATCGGTGATCCTCGGGCCATGCGCAGGCGGAGCGGTGTACTCACCGGCGATGACCGATTTCATTTTCATGGTTCGCGAAACCAGCCACATGTTCATCACCGGACCAGACGTCGTGAAAACGGTGACCGGTGAAGATGTCACTCTTGAAGAGCTTGGTGGCGCTATGAGCCACGCATCAAAGAGTGGTGTCGCAACGTTCGTGTGTAACGATGAACTTACGTGCTTGCAGGACGTGCGTTACCTGCTGAGTTTCTTGCCTCAAAACAACCTCGGCCAAGCGCCGATAACAGAGATCACCGATGACCCGGCTCGTCGCTGTGAATTACTTCGGTCAATTCTTCCGGCGTCTGCAAACCAACCTTATGACATGAAAAAAGTGATCGGCGAAGTCGTCGACAACGGTGAATTCTTTGAATATTTCCCACATTGGGCTAAAAGCATCGTGTGCGGTTTTGCTCGTCTCGACGGAGAATCCGTCGGAGTCGTCGGCAATCAACCGATGGTGCTGGCCGGAATACTCGACATTGAGTCCAGCGAAAAGGCTGCACGTTTCGTGCGTACGTGCGATGCCTTCAATATTCCACTCGTCACCTTTGTCGACGTTCCAGGCTTCCTGCCCGGAGTCGACCAAGAATACGGTGGCATCATTCGACATGGTGCCAAGTTGCTCTACGCGTTCTGTGAGGCAACCGTTCCTCGGATTCAAGTGATCACGCGCAAGGCATACGGTGGCGCATATGTCGTCATGAACTCCAAATCCATTGGTGCCGATCTCGCGTATGCCTGGCCAACTGCCGAACTTGCCGTTATGGGTCCCCAGGGTGCAGTTGAAATCGTGTACCGCCGCGAACTGCAACAGGCCGCGGATCCAACTGCTCGGCGTGCCGAGTTGGTGGCAGAGTACACCGAAAAATATGCGAATCCTTATGCCGCCGCCGAACGTGGTTACGTAGATGATGTCATCGATCCCGCCGATACACGGATCAAACTCATTGCCGGTTTATCAATGCTCAAGACCAAGCGGGAAGAATTGCCGCGTCGCAAACACGGCAATATGCCGCTATAGAGATCATGTCGTTTCGTCATGCAACATAGCGTTTCGCCCGCACCTACCGACGAAGAGGCAACCGCAATTTCGACGGCAATTGAGTTGCTCTGGCCGCTCGCACAACTCACATCTCCTCCCGACCCGATCAACACAACTTGGCGCTTCAGCGGACGCTGGTGGGTTGGCTCTTCGGTAACTCGTGGTTCACGTCCCGACTCTTAGAACAAATACCGACGCTATGACTACACCGATACCGTGACGACGCCGCTCCAAAACCTGCGCGTCCTCGATATTTCCACTGTGCTGGCAGGCCCAAACTGTGCTCGTTACTTGGCTGACTTCGGTGCCGACGTGATCAAGGTTGAACGCCCTGACCATGGTGATTCATTGCGTGGCATGGCGTGGCGAGACCCTCGCGATGGAACGGGACTGTGGTGGAAACTTGCCAATCGTAATAAACGCAATATTGCCCTCGATCTCAAAAACGACGACGATCGTGCTGTATTTTTTACACTCCTAGACGGCGCCCACGTCCTTATAGAGAACTTTCGGCCCGGAACACTGGAACGACTCGGACTCGCCCCTGACGTGTTGTTGGCCCGGAATAGGAAGCTGGTGATCACACGAATCTCCGGGTTCGGCCAAGACGGACCGTATGCATCGAGACCTGGTTTTGCCTCAATTGCTGAATCGATGGCTGGGCTTGCCGCAGTAAGTGGTGAACCGGATGGTCCGCCTGTGCTTCCAGCAATTGCCCTGACCGACGAGGTCACAGGTATTGCCGCTGCTTTCGCCACAATGGTTGCCTTGCACTCAGGTATCGGCCAAGTGATCGATGTAAACCTCCTGCAGACGATGTTTCAGATCATGGGGCCGGTGATCTCGCTGTACAAACTCACCGGCGAACTGCAACCTCGACTCGGCTCTGGATTGCCCTACACCGTTCCCCGTGGGGTGTATCTGTGCAGCGACGGCAAGTGGGTCGGCGTCTCGGCATCATCGGACTCTGTCGCCGCACGACTCTTGGGTGTGCTCGATGTTGCCAACGATCAACGATTTGCCAATTTTTCTGGTCGGATGGAACATCGAGTTGAACTCGAACAGTTGATGATGCAGTGGTGTGCGCAGCGCACCCAAGATGAAGTCCTGGAGTTACTATCTGAGGCGCAAGCAGCAGTTGGTCCAGTGTTTGATATGTCTGATATTGCTCACGACCCACACTTCGCCGCCCGCAACATGATCCCCACAGTTGGCAACACACCGATGCAGGGACTCATCGCCGAACTCTCAGCGACCCCCGGTGAATTACGGTGGGAAGGTCAACCGCTCGACGCCGATGGCGACGACATTCGGGCCAACGGATGGGGAACATCGTCATGAGTGGTTGGTCACGCGGTACAAAGGTTCTTGCACTCACGTCAATCGGCGTGATGCTCGTGTCACTGGACATCTCCATCGTCAACGTCGCCTTTGGCTCCTTCGTTGAGCAATGGCCTGAGAGTCGTCGCACGCTCACCTGGGTATTTTCCGCCTACAACATCTCCTACGCCGCTGGCTTGCTCACCGCCGGTCGTCTGGCTGACGCTTTCGGCCGCAAACGCGCATTTCTTTCGGGTCTCACCATCTTCATGATCGGATCTCTGCTCTGCGCGCTGGCACCCTCGGCATTGCTGCTGGTATGTGCCCGCATCGTCCAAGCACTTGGCGGTGCCATCCTCACGCCAGCATCACTCGCCCTGGTCCTTCCAGAATTCCCAGTCGAACGCCGCTCGGCGGCGATCGGAATTTGGGGTGCCGTTGGGGGCGTCGCGGCGGCAAGCGGTCCGACACTCGGTGGATATCTCGTTGACAACTTTGGCTGGCACTCCGTCTTTCTCATCAATGTTCCGCTCTGTCTCGTTGCCCTGACCATCGGCGCACGCTTGTTGCACGAATCGCGCGATGAAACCGCCCCGCGCACGGTCGATTATCTTGGCGCGCTACTTGCGGTCAGTGGTGTGGCCCTACTCACTCTCGTCATCGTCCAAAGCGACGAATGGGGATGGGTGTCAACTCGATCTCTCGTTGTTTTTACTATCTCCGCGGTTCTTCTCTCAACCTTCCTTGTGCGCTGCAATTCTGTTGCTCACCCAGTTCTTGATCTGCGACTATTCAAATTGCCGTTTGTCACGGCCGCCGCGCTGAGTGGCTTTGTATTCACTATGGGATTCTTTTCGATGATCTTCGTCAACGTCCAATGGTTGCAGCTGGTATGGGGTTACAGCCCGTCATTATCTGGTCTCGCTGGCTCACCAGGACCAATTGCAGCGGCAATCGTTGCTGCCCCAGCCGGACGACTGGCCCAACGAGTTGGACATGGTCGAGTGGTTGCCGTTGGCGCGCTCGTACTAAGTAGCGGCACATTGTTTCTTAACTCCTGGATCACACCCACCCCGCGCTACTGGGATCTCTACTTTCCGACCATGATCTATACCGGAATCGGTGTCGGGTTGTGTATCGCCACCATCACCAGTTCGGCAACGGCATATCTGCCCCAACCCAAATTCGCGATGGGTTCGGCACTTAACAACACCGCCCGACAGATCGGCGCCGCACTCGGTATTGCACTCGTAAGTTCAATGCTTGTTGCGGCATCAAAGACCAACGATCCAATCAATGGTTTTCATCATGCCTGGGTTTTCATCAGCGTGGCCGTTGCAATTACTGGTGTCACGATGCTGGCGCTATTCCGAAAGCCAACTATCGAGCAACTCGCCGCCGCAACGTAAGGGTTCCCTACGCGTGCGCTGCGATCGGACAGCTCACCCCGGTCCCACCAATTCCGCAATATCCGTTCGGATTCTTGGCTAGATACTGCTGATGATATTCCTCGGCGTAATGAAACGCTCCGGCATCAGAGATCTCGGTGGTGATCGGCTGAAACCCCGCGGCGGCGAGTTTCCGTTCGTACATTTTGCGGGAGTCTTGGGCCAGTGCACGTTGAGCGATGCTCGTCGTAAAGATTGCGCTGCGATACTGCGTGCCAACATCGTTGCCCTGACGCATGCCTTGAGTTGGGTTATGCGATTCCCAAGATATCTTCAATAGTTGTTGATACGAGACAATTTGGGGATCAAAGACTACGAGCACAACTTCGGCGTGACCTGTTTGCCCAGAGCACACATTCCTATAAGTCGGTGAATTTGTGGTTCCACCGGAGTAACCCACTACCGTGGTGTGCACGCCAGGCAATTCCCAATAGAGCCGTTCGGAACCCCAAAAACACCCCATTGCGAACATTGCCGTCTCACTACCCTCCGGCCATGGTCCGTGTAGGGAAGTGCCATTGACGAAGTGCTGCATTGTCGATCCAGTCATAATGCAAGGATATGACTGACCTATGACCGATGTACATCCGAACATTTCCGTTCTTACCCCTCAACATTTTGAGCAGGTGCTGAAAATCAATAATTCCAACGCTCCCGCAGTTGGCGAACTCACCGCAGATGCGCTTGAGTTTCTCGTGGAACACTCCCTGTATGCGCTCGTCGTCACCGATCTACATCGCAATGATGTACAGGCATTCTGTCTCACCTTCGCCCCGGGAGTGCCATATACAAGCGCCAACTATCAATGGTTTTCGGATCGCTACGACAATTTCGTCTATCTCGACCGCATTGCCGTGTCGAGCCAATACCAAAATAGTGGATACGGAACCGCGCTGTACAGCATCGTGGAGCAATACATGATCAGCGATCGCACCGCGCCACTTCTCACTTGCGAAGTCAATTTACAACCACCAAATCTTGGTTCGTTACGATTCCACCACCGACTTGGCTTCCGAGAAGTTGGTCAACAAGAGTCCAAACCCGGTCTGATCGTAAGTTTGCTCGCCAAATACCTCAATTGACACAACTGGCGCGCTCGGCCGGAGTCGAACCGACAACCTTTTGATCCGTAGTCAAATGCTCTATCCATTGAGCTACGAGCGCAACAACGGTTCAGTCTACTTGGCGTCGCCAATGTGGCACACATTGCGTTGTAATTATCAACTACTCCCAGGGACCCCAACCGTTGTTCCGTTGGTACAACTTGTAAGCAGCACGTGTGTTAAGTGTCGGATCGAGTAGTTGCTTGGCATTCACCACACCGACGCTCGGTAACCAACTTTTATGCACACCGTAATAGATCTGGAATAGTCCGTAACAGCAGAAGTTTTTCGCATACGGTTTCAAGTTGCTCTCACGCTGTGCGATCGCAATGGCTCGATCTTCTAAGTCATCTGGCCAGACATCACGAATGATCTGTTCAACTTCTGTAGGCGTAACTTTCGCTGCAGCTACGGCAACTGATGCCTGGATCACCGCTGGAACGCACACATCATCACCAATTAAAATGATCGAAGACAGTGTTGCGTCATTGATCACTAAAATCCGCTTCAGAGTGATATTTGACTTGGCTGCTATCGACCACCACGAATCACCACGACGGGCCGTGTAAGAGTTAGCGCATTCATGGGCCGCCACATTGCCGACGTTGACCGAGAGGGTCACCGCCATAATCAATAATGCAAATGCACACCGTGTCTTAATTTTCATGGCGGAGAGGGTGGGATTTGAACCCACGGTCCGGTAAAACCCGGACAACGCCTTAGCAGGGCGCCCCATTCGGCCTCTCTGGCACCTCTCCAAAAACAAGCCTGATGAACGAAATACCGAGTGTACTGGCGGAACGGGAGGTGTCCTGTTCCACGACATAGGTGACATATGTGTCGAGACATAGGTGACACTTTGGGATGTCACAGAGTCCTCGTCCCAATTCCCAGTCCCAGGTGATCATTTTGAGTCTTCTCCACGATGGTCTGAGTCCTACTCAGGCCTCTCGTCGATTTGGGGTCAGTCGCAAGTGGATCTACCAACTCATAGCTCGTTACAGGGCCGGCGGTCTTGAAGCCCTTGAGCCGCGATCTCGCAGACCCTTGAGCAATCCCCGGGCTTTGTCCCAAGAGATACGAGGGCAAATCATCGCTCTGCGGCGGACGTTGCTCGATTAGCGTGTCGGAATTCAACGAGAAAAAACGAAAATCTCCAACTTAAAGTGTCAACTATGTCTCGACACATCTGTCAACTATGTCTCGACACATCACATCGTGGGCGCTGAGGGATTCGAACCCCCGACCCTCTCCTTGTAAAAAATAGAGTCAGGCAGTAGTAGTTCCTGAAACGCAATGTTTCTGTAGTTCTTTCTATGTGTGTCCATACCAGTCCACCCCTGTCCGGACTCGTCTTGCGCCTTTTTGCGCCTGAATTTGCTCCGCTATTCACTGACGAAAACACCAAAACTGGCACTCGCTCGGTAACGGCTCGCAGAGTCCTTAAATTTTTATGTTTTCACGCGAATTGATTGCACCTCAATTATATGTGAGCACGATATTCAAGCATTTTCGCTGAAGCCGACTTGGTGATAGTCGTATTCAAAACGGCTGTACCAAGATCAATTTTTAAGATCAATTTTGGACACCGTGCCGGAATTTTGGTTGGTGACGTAGGCGAAAGTACCGGCCGGATCTATCGCCACACCCGTAGGTGCATTACCGACGTTGATTGTGGCGACCACCGTGTCGGAAGCAAGATCAATTTTGGACATCGTGTCCGAAAATAAATAGGTGACGTAGGCGAAAGTACCAGCCGAATTAATAGTAATACTATTAGGTGCACTTTCGACGTTGATTGTGGCGACCACCGTGTCGGAAGCAAGATCAATTTTGGACACCGTTTTGGGATCGATGATGGTGACGTAGGCGAAAGTACCGGCCGGATCTATCGCCACACCCGTAGGTGCACTATCGACGTTGATTGTGGCGACCACCGTGTCGGTAGCAAGATCAATCTTGGACAGCATGGCGGAAGGGTTGTTGCTGAAGTCGGACCAGTTGATGACGTAGGCGAAAGTACCAGCCGGATTAATGGCCACACCCTGAGGTGTAGCACCGACGTTAATTGTGGCGACCACCGTGTCGGTTGTAAGATCAATTTTGGACACCGTGGCGGAAGCAAAATTGGTGACGTAGGCGAAAGTACCAGCCGGATTAATAGCCAAAGCCTGCGGAGCTTGGCCGACAGCTATCGTTGCATCCACCGCGTTGGTAGCAAGATTAATTTTGGACACTTTACCCCAGCTGGACTCCCCATCCGATTCCGAACCTTCACCGGTGACGTAGACGAAAGTACCAGCCGGATTAATAGCCACACCCTGAGGTGTAGTACCGACGTTGATTGTGGCGACCACCGTGTCGGTAGCAAGATCAATCTTGGACACCGTTTCCGAACCAAAATTGGTGACGTAGGCGAAAGTACCAGCCGGATTAATAGCCACACCCTCCGGTGAGCTTCCGACATTGATTGTGGCGACTACCGTGTCGGTAGCAAGATCGGTTTTGGGCACCGTTTCCGAACCATCATTGATTGTGGTGACCACCGTGTCGGTAGCAAGATTAGTTTTAGACACCGTTTCCGAACCATTATTGGTGGCGCAGGCGAAAGTACCGACCGACAATACGACCACCCCGACAAGTACACGCCCCACAAACTTTTGTCTCATTTGCCGTAGAGTAACACAAATTTAGTATGAGAATAGCAACTCGTTTTGCGTCTGTGACCGATGACAGCCGGCGCCGCTGCGGTCGAAATACTTTGCGGCTATTGGTGGAGCTGAGGGTGTCCTGTGCCATGACATAGTTGACAGATGTGTCGAGACATAGTTGACACTTTGGGATGCTCATCTCATCGCGTCCTAACTCCAAATCCCAGGTCATCATTCTGAGTCTTCTCCATATCATTATTGTCGATCACTACAAGGTCGCAGTCGTTGACAAGGGCACCGGCGAGAAAATCTCTGAACATGAGATCAATCCATCAAAAATTTACTGGACAAACACCCTGCCAGAAATCAACGAGAAAAGGCGAAAATCCCCAATTTAAAGTGTCAACTATGTCCCGACACATCTGTCAACTATGTCCCGACACATCACATAGTGGGCGCTGAGGGATTCGAACCCCCGACCCTCTCCTTGTAAAAAATAGAGTCACGCACAATTAGTTCTTGAAGCGCAATGTTTCTGAGGTTCTTGTCATGTGTGTCCATACCAGTCCACCCCTGTCTAGACCCGTCTTGCGCCTTTTTGCGCCTTAGATTAACTCCGGTAATCCACCTGCGAAAAATTTCCAATGTCATCCGAATCTAATTGTCCAGTCCTGGGTAAGAATCAGAGTCGCAATTTGTTTGACTCCTTTATTCAGTGCCGCTTGCGCTTGCGAGTACCGCCTTTAATCTATCTTCCCATGGGTGAGGGTTCCGACGGATTTCTAATTCAGTGAGTGTTCGCGAAATGAATTTATGAATCTCTGCTGCGAGTACGGCCCCTTTAACTTCCCTTGCCATGCGCCCATGTTTCTTAGCAGACACAACATAATTGATAGCGTCACAAAAGTCGTCCAACTTTCCTTGATCTCGTAAAGTGCGACTACCTCATAAGAAATGCACCGAAATAAGGGGGTCTGGTCAATCCAAATGCTTCCGCTAATCTTTTGCAATGTCCGTATTTCTGTTGACTTGGAACCCAAGTGTTTGGATTATCGAACCAGAGGATTGGATTTTTAATGTTGCACTGACTGCGGGCGGCGGAAGCTACGAGGAACCTTGGTCGACTGGTAATCGCACGAAGGGGATACGCGCAGGCGATCGGGTCTTACTGGTAAGGGTTGGAAAGGACCGAGGGATCGTTGCATCTGGTCGAGCGATTTCGGTTGTCTACAAAGATTTGCATTTCAACGAGAAGCGCGCGAAGAAGAAAGATCTCGCCAACTATGTAATGGTTAATTGGGACATACAAGTTGAAATAGAGAAAAGGCTACCAATTGAGGTCTTGCTTCGAGAATTTCCCGAAGTTCCCTGGAATAATCTTTACGGATCCGGAGTTCGCGTCGTAGATAATGTTGCTGACAAATTGACCGCTCGTTGGTATCGGCATGTCAAAATTGAGAAAATTTCCTTCCCTGATGAGCCCACAACATACCCAGAAGGTGCATTAACTCCTGTCCTTGTGAATCGATACGAACGAAACCCGCGCGCTCGAAGAGATTGCCTGGATCATTACGGAGCCAAATGTTCGGTTTGTGGATTTGAAGGCCGTTCTACTTATGGCCAAGCAGGTGACGGACTAATCCATGTTCACCATGTCGTTGAGAACTCAAAGGTTGGTCCGGATTATAAAGTCGACCCAATCAAAGATCTCGTGCCTGTTTGCCCAAATTGTCATGCAATGATTCATCGCAGAGAAAAGGCATACTCGGTTACCGAAGTGAAGAAATTGCTTCGTCAGACATCACGGAAACGGAAAGGTGTTACACAGATTACTTGAACCATTTTTCGGCCGAGGAGCCGGGAATCTCAAACATCTCCTCTGAGGCGATCCATTCAAAGTCCACATCATCGATACGAATGCGATAAACATCCCTGAGACATTCCACAAGAAATCTCGCCACCGAGATAGGTTCGGTACCTTCGCCATCGCGAAACTGAACCCAGTTTAAAAAGTCATCTCCGAGAGAGGCCGGTGTGGCAAAACCAAGTCGGTGCAACATCTTGCACTGCCTAGCGTCAAGTTCGCGATCTAGGAAGGTATCGCTTACGGCCTCTAATTGCATGCGACAGTCATCCCGCCACGACACCTGAGTAAAGGGAGCGACCTCATGCCCTTGTAACGGATTGGCAATCAGCACAACATACCGATGTCTCGCCTTTAACAGTTGCGCGAATTGAGTAGTCAACAATTCCCACGTAATTTGAGTGCCCATTATTCCCTTTCATCGTTCCTGGCGTTACCACCGACTTGAAATCGGTTGGTGATCTTCAACGGGCCAAGCCCCTCAGATCGTCTGGATGAAATAGCACCTTGATCATAACACGGCCATGACTTGGGTTTGCGTCGCCATTCGAAGAAAGTGTGTGCGATTTGACGGTCGCGTGATTTCTTTGATGCTGTTTAATTACTTGCCAATTTAGGTCGCTACTGGACAGTTCGCGGAGATGTCCTCCGCAGTAGTTCCGATAGTCAATTTTGCTGGCGATTGTTCGCGCCCTATTCCCTTATTACGTAGAACGGTCAATACCAAGACTGGCGAGGTGAACCATTGTGAGATGTGGCGTCGATGCCAAAATCGTATTGCTTCAAAATGTCCGTCTTGCTCCAGTTTGTATCGTGGAGACGCAATCGCCGTATTCCGTGCCGGCTTGATGAATGAGGCGAACAAGCCCCGACCGTTCACATTGATTACCCTAACCGCACCTGGGGCTGAAGTGTTTGGACAAGTGCACAGCAGTCATACCAGAACTAATGGTGCCGTCAAGCCGTGCGCTTGTCGTGTTCGTCACTCTAAAGGAACGGCTGTTCTCGGTACACCAATCAATGTCGCGACTTACAATTACCAAGCCGCTGCCGATTTCAACGCACATGCGTCGAGATTGTTCGCAGTCACTAAACAGAAGTTAGAGCGGATCTTGAAACGCAAATTGAAAGTGATCCGTGTGGTCGAATTTCAGAGACGTGGGTTGGTTCACATACATGCTGTGATAATTGGCTGCCTTACTCAGGGAAGCCTCGAACTGGCTACCAGAGGCGGAACAAACCCACGAACTAAACGGCAGATTGCACCTGCTGTCTCTGATAGTTGGCATTGGGGGCGAGAGTGTAAAGCAGACGTAATTGCTGGCGGAGAACCTGGGCGTGCGATTTTCTACATGAACAAGGCTGTCTCGTATTCGTTAAAGGACACAAGTTCGTCCTCTGATGCAAAAAGCGAACACGGAAGGAAGATGGCACGAGCCGGTAGTCGTTCTTGCAATTGCGGATTATCTCGATCCGAATGTCTCCACGGTGAACAGTTCTTCGATGTCACATACTGGGAGTGTGATAGGAGCGGAATCGTGAGTAAATGCATTAAGAAATTTGCATACCAATCGAAGCAAAGAAATTATCCATGTCGCCGACACAGAATTGCCAGAAATGGGTGGGGTTTTCGCGGCCATGTATTAGCCAAGAGCAAAGCCTGGCCCCTCACATTCACGGCCGTGCGCGCCGAGCGCAGAGAGTGGTGCCGAAAGAAATTCAACTGGCTCCCACTACCTTCTCACTTTCAGGTCACCTGGCAAGTGATGCTGCATCGTGGATTGGGCTCGTTCGCCTATGCGACCAGCCCTCCGAATTGAGTTCATAGTCGGAAATCATTAGTGGTGCGGCCCCGTCGGGGCTTTTTGGCTTGTTGCAGAAACACTTGATTTCGTATCGCGAAGTCATTTCCGTCGCGCGTAGCGCCCCATCGGGGCGGCGAAGCAGCGACGGTCAGTTAAATCTGCGCAGATCGCATTTCGCAGAGTGCCGAAGGCACTCTGCTTCAATCCCGTAAAGAAACTCATCACACTTCGCAAACAGAGGGGCACGTCAAATAGTCAACCAAAGTCTGAGCAGACCTAAAGTCACGATGCCGTTCGTTCAATTTCGGAGATTTTACAGACTGAACCATGAGGCGATGCCTTCATGTAAATACCTTCCACCGTGGTCGTCTGATTCGGCTGAAGAGACATGATTGAAATGGTTGTGGTGTCATAACGCACTGAACCATCTGAAGATTCGGCAACTATGGTTATGAGATAATCCGATGCCTCTGATGACCTGTTGGTCACTTTTACTGTCGGACGAAAGAGTCCGATCGCAGCGCCGGTACCGCAATCAAAGCTGTCTACATCTTCCGCAGCATCGCTAGGACTTGGTTCCTTGCTAATCGTATCGCTCGTCAAATTGTTGCTACTCGGACTGTTGTTGTTCGATGATTTCGAATCACTGCCACAGGCCGCAAGTCCAAGGACCGCCGCTGCTGCCAGTGCGAATCCCTTTATATATTTGTTTCTCATGTACCTATTCTTCCCCTATGCGTGATCCTGGATGTAGTGAGTTTAGCCTCGCGATGAGGTAGTCATCAAACCCGGGTTGGCTCACTTGGCTCTATTGCATCTGTTGGTTTCGCGCGGACAGTGGAAAGTGCTCGACACAAGTTGAGCACTAACTACTAGGAGGAATACAAAATGCGATTACTAATAGACCAAACCAAATTGACGGTGCTTGTTATCGGGGATCCTCAACCAGTCCTCGTTTATGGAACCGACACCCCAAAGATGACAGCCGATGGTCGTCCGATTTTTAAGGTTCCAGTTTTGCTTTCTGGTTCTGGGGATAGAACTGACCCGACGACGACGGTGACTGTTTCTGGCCCTTTGCCTGTGGTACAGAAAGGCCAACAGATTAAGTTGCGTAACCTCTCGATCTCCACTTGGATTTTGAGGGACAACACTGGTCGTGAACGGCACGGTTCGACCTTGCACGCTGACGGAATAGAGGCCGACGCTAAGCAAGCTCGATGAGTTTCGCCACGGTGATTCGACGGTATTTACCGATTCGGTGGACTTGGCCTAGCGTTGCAGAGAAAGTTGGATTGCAAGGCACGAAGATCCGAAGCGTGGCCCCGACCGCGCTAGGAATCGAAGTGCAACTTAGATTGAAACCTCCTGCAACACTAAGCCACGTCCAAACGAGAGCAGAACAACTTGCGGTTGCGTACGGTGTTGCCAGGGTTCGTGTAATCGCTGACAAGTTCCGCGCCGATCGAATCTCAGTGGCTTTTGACAATCGACTTGGAGTTGGTTCAATAGCGTTCCCAGTTGAATCCAATCCGATAGGTATCCCACTCAATCCGTTGAGACCATTCACACTTGGAATTGATGACAATGCCCAACCCATTTCAGGGAACTTTTATGGTCACCACATTCTCATCGGTGGAAGTCCAGGAGCGGGCAAGTCAAATGCGCTCCGCGTATTTCTCGCACATTTGGCCGCTTCACGAAACGTATCGCTTTATGGTATTGACCCGAAACATGTCGAACTTGCATTGTGGAAACGTAGATTCACAAAACTCATTCTCGGGAACGAAATACAACCAAGCACCGACCTTCTCACGGACCTTCTGTTCGAGATTCAGATCCGTGCGGCCCATCTGGCAAACACAGGAACCGCAACGCTCGCTCCGTCACCAGACTTTCCCTGGATCATTCTCGTGGTCGAAGAATGGGGAGAACTTGCGGCAAGCGGTGAAAGTAAGGAACGCAACGCAGTATTTTCATTGTTGCGTCGCTATGTCAGTCTTGGACGAGCAGTTGGGTGTACCGCCATACTTTGCACGCAACGCCCAACTTCGGACGTTATAGACACTGGAACGCGCTCACTCCTTAACGACAGGTTCGCGCTTCGGTGTGGCGATAAATTTCAATCAGATGCGATACTCGGTACAGGCACATACAACCAGGCAGACCTAATTGGTGCCGAAGTGGGAAGAGCACTTTGGACTGACGGTGGACAGGCTCGACCAATCCAGTTTTACGAAGTCAGCGACGATGCAGTGCCCAATTTGGTCTGCGCTGGATTGTCACCGAACTAGTAGAACTCCACCTATTTCAATTTGACGTGATGAGTTTCTGCAAGGAGCCCTGAGGGTAGATTTCTGCAAGAGTTGCGGCAACTTGAACCGATTTTTCCGGCATTAAGTGAACATAGATGCGTTCCGTAATTCCGATGGTTGCATGTCCGAGAAGTTTGGACACTTGCGCCATGTCACCGCTCCGTTGGAATACGGTCGAGGCGGCATAGTGTCGAAGATCGTGAGGGGTAAATGTCTCTCTAATACCCGCCTTCTTGACTGCTCGTTGCCATTCTCTATTGCGAAAGTTATGCGGGTCCAGGCGTTTCCCCGTTGTGGTTGTAAAAAGTGGTTGGCTGGCATCTCTTCCATCGATTAACGGCCTCAGAATGCCGCATTGTTCGGGAGAGAGTTGAATGATTCGGCGGCTCTTACTTGATTTTGGCCTCTTGCGCACACCTGACTTTCCATCCTGATACTTTTTAGCCGCAAATGAGCGTGTCGAAGTAATTGAAAGCGTTCCGTTGTCGACGTTAAACTCTCGGATCAAAAGAGCCGATGCCTCTCCTATCCGAAGTCCAGTCGTGTAGAGAGTGATCACGAGCGGTCGATAATGGTTTGGGAAGGCCGCGACCAAACGATTGATCTCCCCTTTGGTCATAATGTCATCAACCGGGTCTGACGTATCGAATAATTCATCGCTCTTAACTTTTGCGCTGACAAGAATTGACAGGGCTGCGGGATTCTCGGAAGCGAACTTAAGCCGCATCGCATTTTGCCAGACCTGGCATAGGTCTCCCCGCACCTTGCGCGCGGTCTCATGGTGGCCTCTTTCCACGATTCTATTTAGCAATCGCTCGATGTCAATTACCTCAATGTTCCGAATTGGAGTCTTCCCTATACCTCCATCTATCCAGCACTTAAGTCGGGAGACGCGCCCTTCCCTCGTCTTGGCTTCGTGATCGCGGTGATTCGGGTGCGGATACGCCTCAATGAATGCATTGAGAGTCGGGTTGAGTCGAACCTCTTGTTGTCCTGTGAAACCCAAAGTTGTGTGCGCAATGATGTGCTTACAGAACCGCTTTGCCTCTAACTCCGTCTTAAATTTGCGCGACGGGTTGTTGGGTTTTACTCCGATTGGATTTCGCCAACGAACTCGATAACCCGTAACTCTGCCAGTATTCACATTCTTAATTGGTTGCACGAATCCGCTAGTCATTATCGAACCAGCAAGTCGTCGAAGTTGATGGTCTCTACGCGCGAAGTCTCCATCATTGCATCTAGATCCGCGACTGAAATCAGCACCGAGCGGCACGGTCGGTAGTAGGCGAGATTTCCGGCATCCATTTTCCGGCGAAGAGTTTTTTCCGAGAGCGAGCAATAACGTGCCGCCTCTGACAAGGTCAAGTATTTGGGGCTGATGGTATGTGCTGCTTTCATTTCATTGATTGTGCAAAAAAAAAGCCAGAACACAATCGCACGGGTGCAAGGAACGATCTCGCTCCAAAGGCTGCGCCTTTTTGCGCCTTTGACTGATGAATCACGGCACTGCCTCGGTCGAGAAGCCTTACGGTAAACGGTGGGCGCTGAGGGACTCGAACCCCCGACCCTCTCCTTGTAAAAGAGATGCTCTAACCAACTGAGCTAAGCGCCCGAGGGACAGTTGATGTTATCTGATTGATTCGCGACGCAGACGGCCAGCAAAAATTCCAAGTGCGAAAGCAATTGCAGTGGCGGCCAAAACACCCAGGCTCACCACCTCCACATACTGAGTGCCCCGAATAGACGCGGCAACACCGATGAGCGCAACGGTCATCGCCGCGGCCGAGGCAAGACCAACTGCCAATGCCTCACTTGGATCGATATCGATTCGGCGACGAACCATAAATAGAGTTCCGGCAATTCCAACCGTCTTGCCAGCAAGAATCGCAACGGCGGTAATGACGATTAGTGACGCTGGTGCACCACCTGGAATGCGTAGCGGCACCAGCGTATGCAGGTACACGAAGGCCGGAAGCAATACGGCGGCGATCCACGGATGCAACCGCTCTTCCACTCTCTCGGCGACAGATTGGTTGTCCGGATCGAAATGTGGCAGCACCATGCCAATGGCAAACGCGCCAAGAGACGGATGAAGACCGCTTCGCAACATCAGATACACGGTGAGGGCACACGCACCGATCGTATAAAACTCGCCAAAGTTGAACTTGCGAATCGACCACGCGAATACAATTACCACTGCAACAACAGCAAGCGCGTACCACAACTTCGGGCTCTTTCCGGTTGTGGCAAGAGCGGCGATTCCCCCAATGTCATCGAGCACTGCAATGGTGAGGAGCATCGTGCGCAGCACTGGTCGAAAGCGACCAAGCGTGGTGATGGCAGTAGCGAGTGCGATGTCGGTTGCCACCACTGCCACCCACGCATCACGAGCACCAATCGGAGCGAGAGTGATGAAAATAAGAGCCGGAAATAACATCCCGGCCCCCGCCGCCAGTGTGGCGACTCGCAGCATCTGCCCTGACAACGTGCCATTGGCAATTTCACGTCGCAGCTCAAGTCCCACCAGCAAGAAGAAACCGCCGATGGCAACATCAGAAATGATTTTGCTTATCTCGTTGTCGATCTTGAGATCACCAATGGTGGCACTAAGTACACCGGCGACGGCAGCGACGACAACAAGTGCCGCGGCGCGAACTTCAACGGCGACGAATCGCTCAAGAAAATTTGCCGGGTTGTACGGCGATCTGGCCATATCTCAGAGTACAGAATCTGGTCTACATGGCGTGGGCTTTGCGCAGTTCTCGCAACACACTCAATAATTGTGGAGTGGCTGCGACCAACGGCGTTCGTCGTTGGCGATGTTCTGTAACAAGGAGTTCATAATCGTTGTGTTCACCGATGGCAACCCCGGCTTCTTCACAAATCAGCAAACTGGCGAGATAGTCCCACACTCCGTGACTGTTGAAATCTATCCATCCGTCAAGCGCGCCTTCGGCAACTAAGCAAATGTCAAGTGCTGCGGCCCCATGGGCGCGAAATTGCGCCCAGTTCAGTTTATGTTTCGGTAGGCCAGAAATGCCTATCACTGCCTCGCGCATCTCGGTGCAAGCCGAATGGGTGATGCGTTTGCCGTTATGAAAGGCGCCACCACCGCGCGTGGCCCAATATCGATCCCGTCCACTGGCCTGATTGACCACGAGTGCTGCCCGCAAACCACCATGGTCGAGTGCGCAGAGGGCAGTTGCATACCACGGAATTCCACGACTTGCATTTGTTGATCCATCAAGTGGATCCATGACGACAAGTACATCGTTGGCACCAAACTCACCGGTGCGTTCACTTTCCTCGGACAGCACCGCGATTCCGGCCTGATGAAGTATTGCTAGAGCCACATTGTCGGTGAGAATATCCACCGCATATTGCGTGGCGCGGATCCCCGACAATGACCAATCCAGATTTGACTCTAGAACTGTGGCAATGGCATCGGCTACGCGATGCAGCACGGCGAGGATTTCCTCATTTGATGATGACACGGTAATCATGTGTTAGCGCTCATCGCGAACGAAAGGTTGACCAAGCATCTTCGGCGCACCAAGTAGACGCCGAGCACGAGGAGTAGAGAGCACAACTAGCACCGCCAGCGTTGCCAGATACGGCAGCATCTGCAAAATCTCCGGTGGAAAAATATGAATCCGTTGCGCTTGCAAGGTGAAGGGAACCTGCAATGTGAAGCCGAACAACACTGCTCCAACTATGGCCCGCAATGGACGCCAAGCGGCAAATACCACAAGGGCGAGGGCGATCCATCCAATGCCATTCGTCGTCGCGGCCTGACTCCACGCCGTACCGCGAGCGAGCATAAACCATCCACCGGCGAGTCCGACGAGTGCGCCGCCTGCGATTGTGTGAGCGTAACGAACGGCGGCGACTGAAACTCCTTGGGCATCCACTGTCGCTGGCGCATCACCGGTGGCCCGAAGTACCAAACCGGGTCGGGTTCGTGTCAGATACCACGACGCAATGAACGCTCCTGCCCAAGTTAGATACGTGATCAGATCATGACCGAAGATCACTGGACCGATAACTGGAATATCCGATAACGGGCCAAAGTCGAGCGCCTCGATTCGAACGGGTCGTGGAATGCCTTCCACCGATTTGCCAATGAATTGCGACAGACCCGTGCCAAATATCACCAGAGCAAGACCAGAAACAATCTGATTGGAACGCAATGTAATGGTGAGCACCGCATGCACCGTAGCCATGGCCATACCGACCAGCACCGCTAGCAACAACGCCAGCCAAATGTTATGCGTGCCATCGCCAACGAGAAACGCGGTGACGGCACCCATCAGCAACATGCCTTCAATGCCAAGATTGATGACACCGGAACGCTCGGTGAAGATCGCCCCGAGTGAGGCGAGAATGAGCGTCGTGGCGATGCTGATCCCATCGGCAAACGTAAGCACCCAAACGTTCGAGTTCATGCCCCAACCCGGGTTGGGAGGATTATTGGTTTTATTCGACGGATCCGGATCCGGTTGCGGCGAAAAATTTCGCCACCGAGGGCGAACAACAACACCGAGCCTTGTAGAACTACCGCAATCGAAATCGGTACCGGATTACTTGAGATTTGAAGTGCGGCACCGCCCACGCGCAACCCGGCAAACAGTATCGCGGTGATGACCACGGCCACGAAGTTGTAGCGAGCAAGGGAAGCCACGACGATCCCGGCATATCCCAATCCGATTTGCAACATTCCCGGATCAACTTTTCCCGCCGGACCAACCACGTACATCGCGCCGCCAAGACCGGCCAAAGCACCCGAAACGAGGAGCACTGACACTGTCAGGCGAGTGGCGTTCATACCGGCATAGCGAGCGGTATTCGGTGAATCGGCATATACCGAGGTCTCATAGCCATAGTTGGAGTGACGAATGAACCACCACAAGGCAATTGCCAGCAGAATCGCAATGATCAGAGTCGGATAGGTGTTGGTGGTGCCGAAACTCCCGAACCGTGCGCTGGCTGACACGGCCCTGCCTTGCGGAAATGATGTGGATGGATCGCGAAAAAAGCCACGACTACCAAAAATGAAATAGTTCACGAGATTGAGAGCCACATAGTTGAGCAACAATGTGCTGACGATCTCACTTGTGCCCAATTTGGCGCGCAACACTGCCGGTACGAGCACCCATAATCCTCCGGTCAATGCGCCGAATGCAAGCACGACCGGAATGGCAACGATCTTGGGGAGATGATCGGCCAAGGCAATTCCCGCCCACGCGCCACCGATCATGCCCAGGTACATCTGACCTTCTTCTCCGATGTTGAAGAGGTTCATGCGAAAGGCAAATGCCGCGGCCAGACCAGTACAGATGAGTGGTGTGGCCAGACCGAGTGTGTCGGTGATGCCATAAAACGTGGAATAACCGTTATTCAGCAACTTGATGTACGTGCTTGCAGGTGAGTGACCGGTGAGCAACAGAAACACCCCACCCACACTGAGAGCCAAGAACACCGAAGCGACAGGCACAGCAAGAATGAGCCACCGCGGCGAGGTGAGTCGCGGTTCAAGTTCAATTCGGGTGCGACCAATGATCACGACAAACCCGCCATGGCAAGGCCTACCGCCTCAACATTGACATCCGTACCGCTGACTTCGTGCACGACCGCACCGCGATACAACACGAGAATGCGATCCGCCAACGTGAGCACTTCGTCCAAATCCTCACTGATCAGCAACACGGCCTTGTCTGCGGCGCGAGCGTCAACGAGTAGTTTGTGTACCGTTTCCACTGCACCCACATCCAGACCACGGGTGGGTGAACAGACCACGATCACGCGGGACTGATCACCGGCGGAGAAAATTTCGCGGGCAAGTAATACCTTTTGGGCATTGCCACCTGAAAGTTTGCGTGTCGGAGTAAATGCACTGGGGGTTTTGATCCCTAGTTGTTTGATCAATCCTTCGGCTTCGATTTGGGCGTCACGACGATTGACGAAAAAGCCCCGTTTGCGCGTAAGGACAAGATTGTCGACGATGGAAAGCGATGGTGCCAGACCTGTACCCAGCCGATCCTCGGGCACGTATGCCAAACCTGCGGCACGAACTCGGCCCGCACCGATGCCGTTGATCGGTGTGCCCCCGACCACAATCGATCCTGACGACGGCACCTGCAGACCAGCCACCAACTCGGCTAACTCACGTTGGCCGTTACCCGAAACTCCGGCAACCCCAACGATCTCTCCAGCACAAACATTAAGCGAGATACTGTTGACCACATCGGCACCGTGACGACGCAATGTGACGTTGTCAAGTGACAGCAGGTTCTTTCCCGTCGCCTGTCGCGATACGCGGCGGGCCAGATCGATATCGCGACCGACCATGAGTTCGGCAAGTTGATGGATGTTGGCCTCGCCGCGAGCAACCGAGCCGGTAACTCGTCCGTCACGCATCACCGTGATCCGATCCGAAATGTCAACGACTTCGCCAAGTTTGTGACTGATGAACACAACGGATTTCCCAGTCGCCGTCATTGCTCGCACAGTGGCGAACAATTTCTCAACCTCAGGCGGTGCTAGCAACGCCGTTGGTTCATCCAACAAGAGAATCTCTGCGCCTTGATACAGCGCTTTGATGATCTCCACGCGTTGGCGCTGGCCAGCCGACAGCTCGCCGACAATTGCTTGCGGATCAATTGGCAAACCAAACTTCTCTGCAACTTCAGCCACCTGTGATTCCAGCGCCGAGGCCCGTAATAGGAACGGCAGACTGCGATGACCAAGTACCACATTTTCAGCCACGCTGAAACGATCAACAAGGCGAAAATGCTGGTGCACCATCGCAATTCCGCTGATCAATCCGTGCCGTGGACTTGTCAGGCGTACCTGCGTGCCGTTACGTAACACGGCTCCTTCATCAGGCTTGTACAGACCACACAACACCGACGCCAACGTGCTCTTACCTGCACCGTTTTCGCCGAGCAACGTATGGACTTCTCCGACAGCCAAGTCAAAATCCACCTGATCGTTCGCGAGAACACCCGGAAAGCGCTTGGTGACTTGTCGTGCCGAGAGAGCGAAAAGGGTCGCACCGCTTACACGGTGCGACCCCGCCGCTGCCTCAGATGAGGCATCAGTCATGTTGGATCAACCTGCAGGAATTTCGCCAATCACACCCTCAACGAGATACTGCATGCCGAGCAGATCTCCGAGTGGCGCAATAGCACCTGCTGCAATTTGCTCTGTGCCAGTGTTGTCATTGATCGGCCCAGTGAACACTGAAAACGAGCCATCGATAATCGCCGCAGTCTTGTCAGCGATCAAGGCCGCAGTCTCGGCACTCACCGATGAGCCAAGGACGCCAAGTCTGACGGTGCCATCAGCCATGCTGCCGTAAAACTGATCGACCATGCAGGTGCCGTCCATCAAGGACTGCGCAGCCATGATGTAGTAAGGACCCCATTCCCACACCGGAGCCGTCAGCCAGGTGTCGGGGAAATCGCCAGCTTTGGTATCCGAGTCGTTACCGGTCCATTTGGCGCCGGCTTCCTTTGCGGCTTCACCAGTTGCAGTGGAGTCTTGGTACATACCAACTACATCGACGCCCGCTTCAAGAAGCGACTGCGCAGCTTCCTTTTCTTTGGCTGGATCGAACCAGGTGGAAGTCCATGTGACTTGGACTGTTGCATCCGGGTTCACTGAACGTGCACCAAGGGTGTACGCATTCAGGTTACGTACGACTTCCGGAATTGGGAACGCGGCGACAAAGCCGATTTTGCCCGATGCGGTTGCCGCACCAGCGGCAATTCCGCTGAGGTACGAAGCGTCAGAGTTTGCACCGAAGTACGTACCCATGTTTGGCGCCGTCTTGTAACCGGAATTATGTTCGAAGCAAACTTCTGGATACTTGGCAGCCGTTTCAACCATCGCGTCCATGTAACCAAATGATGTACCGAAAATGAGGTTGTAGCCATCGCGAGCCAATTTGTCATACGTGGCTGTTGCTTCGGCACCCTCTGGAATGCTCTCCAGGCGAGTCACCGTGATGTCGAGTGCGGCTTCGAGTTCAGCGATTCCTTGATCGTGCTGATATGTCCAGCCCGCGTCACCAGGAACTCCGATGTACACGACGGCCACTTTAAGTTCGACGGCTGGTGCCACAGTGTCGCTATCTCCTCCGCAAGCTGCAAGTCCGAGGACTGCTGCCATTGCAAGGGCGAATCCCTTCGCATGTCTGTTTCTCATGTACCTACTCTCCCCCTATGCACAATGCATATGCTGATCCGATACTCCGCGCCGGGTGGCGTGAGACGACAATAACACGCCAGTAAAGCCCCACTTCTCGTTGTTGGCAATGGCTTACACCGAATTTTCGATGCATCGTCAACTAGCCTTACAGGGGTGAAAACCGAACTCGGCAGTTTGGTCGACGAATCAGTCACGATCATTCGTGAGGTTGCGGCCGAATTCGAACACCCCGTACTGCTATTTTCTGGTGGCAAAGACTCGGTGGTCATGCTCCATTTGGCGGTCAAGGCATTCTCGCCGGCACGGATTCCTTTCCCTGTCATGCATATCGATACCGGTCACAATTTTGCCGAAGTACTCGAATTTCGCGACCGTTGCGTGACTGAAATGGGCGTACGTTTGATTGTTGCCTCGGTACAGAAATCGATTGATACCGGTCGAGTCGCTGATGCGATTGGACCACGCGCCAGTCGCAACCCACTCCAAACCGTGACTCTGCTTGATGCAATCGCCGAACATCGATTTGATGCCGTTTTTGGAGGGGCTCGACGTGATGAAGAGCGGGCTCGGGCCAAGGAGCGGGTGTACTCACACCGGGACGTTTACGGTCAATGGGATCCGAAGAACCAGCGACCTGAATTGTGGGGCGTATACAACAGCAAGCACCGACCGGGAGAACACTTTCGAATCTTTCCCCTCTCAAATTGGACCGAACTCGATATTTGGCGCTTCATCGGCGAGAACAACATCGATCTTCCAAGCATCTATTACGCCCATCGCCGACGGGTTTTTCGTCGCGACAACATGTGGATGGCCGTCACCGCGTTCTTGCAACCGGAGACCGATGAAACCGTGAGCAACCAAATGGTGCGATTTCGCACTGTTGGCGATGCCACATGTACAGCTGCAATTGAATCGATGGCAGCCAACGTTGATGACATCATTGCCGAGACTGCCGTGGCCCGAATTACCGAACGTGGGGCCACGCGTGCCGATGACCGAATGTCGGAAGCCGGCATGGAAGACCGCAAACGCACGGGGTACTTCTGATGGAACGCCTGCGATTTGCAACGGTTGGTTCGGTTGATGACGGCAAATCGACATTAATTGGTCGACTGTTGTACGACTCCAAAAGCATTTTTGAGGATCAACTCGAGCACATCGAGGCCGTCAGTAAGCGTCGCGGAGATGACTATGTGGATCTCTCACTACTCACCGATGGCCTGCGAGCCGAACGCGAACAGGGCATCACGATTGATGTCGCGTATAGATATTTCGCTACTCCGAAGCGATCCTTTATCATCGCCGATTGCCCCGGTCACATTCAGTACACACGCAACATGATCACCGGCGCATCAAATGTGGATTTGGCACTCGTTCTGGTGGATGCTCGAGCGGGAATCGTGGAACAAACCCGCCGTCATAGCCTGCTGGTGTCGTTATTGGGTGTGCCACATCTCGTGATCTGTGTGAACAAAATGGATCTCGTGGACTACGACCCTGAGGTTTTCAACTCAATACGTGAAGAGTTTGAGGACTTTGCCTCACGACTTGATCTTCAAGATGTTACGTTCCTGCCCATCAGTGCGCTTGCTGGCGACAACGTGGTCAGTAGATCGGTCAACATGCCATGGTTTGAGGGACCGACGTTGCTCCATCACCTCGAAAACATTTACACAGCAAGCGACGAGAACCGGATCGACACCAGGTTTCCCGTGCAGTATGTGATTCGACCGCAACGTGCTGACACACCCGACTATCGCGGTTATGCCGGATGCGTCGCTGGTGGAGTCATTGGTGTTGGCGACGAAGTCATGGTGTTGCCATCTGGACTCACCACTGTCGTGACTGGCATTGACTCACCCTCTGGCCCACTGACCGAAGCGGGTCCCGGAAAGGCGGTCACACTTCTGTTCGCCGATGATCTCTCGATCACACGCGGAGACATGATCTGTCGTCCGCACAATCGCCCACGATCATCGCAGGAACTTGAGGCAATGATGTGCTGGATGGACGATGTCAATCCAATGCAGCTGGACAAGATCTACACCATTAAACACACCACCAAGGTTGTGCGAGCAAAGATCACGTCGGTGTTGTACCGATTGGATATTTCACACCTCCATCGCGAAACTGGCGTGACTTCGCTGGCGATGAATGAAGTTGGCCGCGTCACTGTGCACACAACATCACCATTGTTTTACGACGACTACCACCAGAACCGCACCACCGGGTGTTTCATTGTTATCGACGAGACAACTGGCCAAACTGCGGGTGCCGGCATGCTGCTTTCGCCACGGTCGTAGCCGTTGCTGTCGCCACGATCGTAGACTCAATTTCGTGCACTCAGCGGTTCGACGATGACAACACCGATTTGGCATGAGCCTATCCTGACGAGATCAGAGCGTTGGAGCCTGCATGATTTGTGCGGAATGACAATCTGGCTGACGGGACTTTCTGGTTCCGGCAAGTCAACGATCGCCCAAGAAGCGGCTCGAGAATTACATAGAGCGGGAATCCTCACGTACGTACTTGATGCCGACAACATTCGCCTTGGGCTCAATAGCGACCTCGGCTATAGCGACTTAGACAGAGTTGAAAACACCCGCCGGATCGCCGAAGTCGCACATTTGTGCAGTGATGCTGGTCTGGTGACCTTTGTTCCCATCATCAGCCCATTTGCTACGAGTCGTGCTCACGCCCGAAAAATTCACACAGATGACGACCTGGCCTTTATCGAAGTGTTTGTCGCCACGCCGCTTGCCGAGTGCGAGCACCGCGACCCAAAGGGAATGTATGCCAAGGCACGCTCTGGCACGCTCACCGGGCTCACCGGACTCGACGCGCCATATGAGGCTCCGCAACATCCCGATGTGGTGCTTGGTGCCCACGGTGAAACCCTCGAGGCGACTGTGCATACTTTGCTTGAAGCCGTTGTGGCACGTCGCAATCTGAAACACTAACGAGTCGATATGGCCAACCCACTTCCACAACTTCCCCAACTCATTGGGTATGCGCTCGTAGCGCCGAAGCTGAAAGTGATGTATGTTCCGACAACAAAAGTTGCCTGCAGCAGCATCAAGTTGCTGCTTTCGTTGTCAGAGGGTTCGTACAATCAAGAGGCAACCCAAATTGTGATCACACCGAACATCTCACAAGAACAAACGATTCATAACTATCGCGTGCACGGTCTGAAACGATTTTTTGATCTGTCTACCAAGGAGCAATGGCACATCATTACCTCCCCCGAATGGATCCGAATCGCGACACTGCGCGATCCCCTTTCCCGGGCCTATTCATCATGGGAAAATCGCGTGTTTTTGCGGTCCCCGGGTACCCCTGCGGTGATCCTTGAACGTTCCCCGGACGTGCTCGTGGAGGGCAGAATCGATATTGCCGCATCGTTCAAGAAATTCGCTCAGCAATTTGTCGAGGACAACCCGTCATTCATGGCTGATGATCATTTCAGACCACAATTCAATACGTTGTACCGCGACCAAATTGACTACACCGAAGTGATTCGCGTCGACAAACAAGGCGAGATGGATCGTTTGGCGCAGATCCTCAATGAGAGATCGGGCAAAAACCTAAAGCCGGAGCGTCTCAACAGTGGTCTGGGAATCAAACCTGCACAAGTTTACGACCGGGAGACCGCTGACATAATTGCTGGAATCTACGCAGAGGATTTCCGATGGTTCGATTTCGAGCCACACCAATTCACCCAGTCCACGATGTCGCTCCCGCTCGATCCCTTGCAGACGGCGCTGCTCCACAACCTGCGTGAGACCACTGAGCGAATTACCTACATGTCTCGGTCGGCGTTTGGTCGAGTTGGATTTCGCTATGGATTATCTCAACTGCGCAAATCAATTTGGATTCGCGTTACTAACCCGAAGGCCAAAGGCGATACTCGACTGCTGCAGTGGTAGTTTCCTCTGTCATGACAACCAATCACACTCCGGCACGGATCGGGGTTGTTACCGTTTCGGATCGCGCCTCTGCCGGAACGTACGAAGACCGTGGCGGCCCCGCAATTATCTCGTATCTCACTAAGCACCTCACCAATCCTTGGATCCCGGTTGCGCGACTGGTACCAGATGAAGCCGATGTTGTGGCCCGCACTCTGATCGAACTTGCCGACGATGAAGGATGTTGCTTGATCGTCACCACGGGTGGGACCGGACCTGCTCCTCGGGACATCACGCCAGAGGCAACCGAGTCGATCTGCGACAAGATGATGCCCGGTTTTGGCGAACTTATGCGCGCCACGTCGCTGAAGGTGGTGCCTACGGCGATACTCTCGCGTCAAACCGCAGGCATTCGGGGTTCGTCACTGATCATTAATTTGCCCGGCAAACCGTCGTCGATTGCCGAATGCCTTGAAGCGGTGCTTCCGGCAATTCCGTATTGCGTTGACCTCCTTGGGGGACCGCGGCTTGAACTTGGTAACGGGCTTGTTGGGTTCCGACCCAAGGGCGCATAAAACTACTGCGCGATTTGCTTGTATACGACGCGCTACTGCGCGTCGTATACCTGGCCCTCGGCTTTGGGGGGTCGGCTTCGGCCAATGAAGCCAGCCACCACAATCAGGGTCACCAAGTACGGTGACATGAGTAAGAATTCAGATGGAATTCCTGTGTTGAGGTTGGACAGTTTCAATTGGATGGCTTCAGAAAAGCCAAATACCAATGCCGCGCTAAGTGCGCCAATTGGATGCCAGCGCCCAAAGATCACCGCGGCCAGCGCGATAAAACCGCGACCGCCAGTGATGTTTTGGTCGAATCGTCCAACCGTGCCGATCGGCCACCAGGCACCGCCAATTCCCGCAACTGCACCGGCAATGAGCACATTGCGGTAGCGAAGTTTGATGACATCCACACCAAGCGTGCCCGCTGCCTTTGGATATTCACCAATCGCACGGGTACGCAAACCCCACCGCGTTCGGAACAACGCCCAGGTGGTCACCGCAACAACTGCAAATGACGCATAGACAAACAATGTCTGGGTGAACAAAATAGTACCAATCACCGGAATCTTGGAAAGCAACGGAATTTTGTAAGGTCGAAATGGCGCGATCGAGTTGTATTGCGGATACGGCGTCAATATGCGCGAAGTGAGAAAACTCGTCAGTCCGAGTGCAAAGAAATTGATGGCAAATCCCACAATCACTTGATCGACCCGGTATTTGATGGAAAAGATCGCCAGGATTCCCGACAATGCGACTCCCATCAACATGGCGGCAATTATTCCGGGCCACGCTCCGAGAATCGATCCGACCACGCTCCCGGCGAATGCCGAACCCAACAGCTGACCTTCAATGGCAATATTGATGATGCCGCTTCGCTCACAGAGAATGCCAGCAATCGCTCCCAAGGTGATCGGTACGCTTCGCGCCACGGTGTCTTGCAACATTCCGGTGAGACTGAATGAACCGCCAGACGCGGCCCACGACAGAAATCCGACGACAAAACTTATGGTCGCGACGGTCAGCACAACATTCGTCCAGCGACCTAATCCGCGTAATAACTGGGCCGCACCAAGCGCAATGAGCACAATGGCCAAGGCCGATGCAAACGGGCGAGCAGGAATGATAAATATGTAATCCGTTTGCAACTTGAAACCTGCGTCGCCAGGTCGATTGGTAAAGAGAACTGCCGACACCAGCCCAAGTACCACATAGGTGAACCCGACATTGCGAGCACGCTTGCGCTGCTCGGACGACAAGATCACAACGGAATCCAACGGTGTGCTCATGTACCCCATCCTCTAAATGTCTGTGCCACGGTTGTCTCTTCGGCTTTGATTCGCCATATCGCCTTGACGAGAAGTGGTGCCGCGATGAACATGACAATGAGTGCTCGTAGAACAACGATCAGGTCGATTGGCACATCGGTGTTGGCCTGCATTTGTCGACCGCCTGCCTGCAATGCACCAAATAGGACTGCGGCAAATGCAGTTCCAAGCGGTGTGGAGCGTCCGAGCAACGCAATGGCAATGGCATCAAAACCAATATTTCCGGCAAAGTTCTGTGAGGCGTAACCGTAGGTTCCAAGTACCTCACTTCCGCCAGCCATACCGGCGAAGGCGCCGGCGATCATCATGGCGGTCACGGTCAGTCGCTTGGTACGCATACCGGCGTACTGCGCAGCATCACTGTTGAGACCAAATGCTCGGAACTCGAATCCGATCGTGCTGCGTTGCAAAACCCACCAAAACACAATGACGGCCAAAACAGCAACCAAAAAACCCACGTGAGCGAGCAGATCTTGACGGCCACTTAAGAAACCAAACATTCGCGGCAACCGACCGGCTGGATCGACCAGTTTCGAAATCGGATCGGTGCGATCCTCACGCTGAAACAACGTCGTTTTCAGCAGCCACAACACAAGAAACGCGGCCATGTTATTGAGCATGATGGTGGTGATAACTTCATGGGCTCCCGTTCGCGCTTTGAGTATTCCTGGGATGGCGCCAAAGATCGCGCCGCCTAACGCGCCAGCGGCGATTGCAAGTGGAACTTGAATAATTCCCGGGCCGTGCATCGCGAAGCCAACCCATAGCGACGTCATTCCACCCGCCAACATCTGACCTGTGGCCCCGATGTTGAAGAGACCCGCTTTGAAAGCGACGGCTACCGATATACCACACAGCAATAGCGGTGTGGTGCTACTAATCGTGTTCGACAATGCGCGCAGTGAGCCAAATGATCCCACGAACAAAGCCCAATAAGCCTTTACCACTGTGCCTAATGCCGTTCCAAAGTCGCCGTCGCGAAGTGAATCAATGTCGGAAAGCACGATGATGACCGCTCCAACGACCAATGCCGACAATACCGCCAGCACAGTCAGACGAAACGAACTTGTTCGCCCTACGCGTTCGACCAATCGCTTGACGAAATTTTGGTTCATGATGCACCGACGCGATGCTCGGGCGATGAACCCGCCATGTACAGGCCGACATCCATCGCACTTGTGGTGCGGGGGTCGAGACTAGCAACGATACGACCGCGGTACATGACCAGTAATCGGTCGGCTAAGGCCATGACTTCGTCAAGTTCCGTGCTCACGATAAGAACCGCTGTTCCAGAGTCGCGTTCTTCGACTATACGCTCGTGGATATATTCAATCGAACCGACATCCACTCCACGAGTTGGTTGCGACGCGATGGTCAGCCGCAAGTTGCGACTAAGTTCACGAGCCACAATTACTTTCTGTTGATTTCCTCCCGACAACGTACTTGCCAACATTTCGGCTGAGGGCGTACGAATGTCGTACTTTTCTACAAGATCCACCGATAGACGCCGAGCCTCATCCCAGTGCATGACTACGCCAGTACTGAATGGCACGTCGTGGTATCGCGTCAGTACCAGATTTTCACTGATGGTAAGACCCCCGATCAGACCTTGGCGAAGTCGATCTTCGGGAATATGGGCAATACCCATTTGATGCCGCTCACGGGGCGATGCGTTTGTGATATCAACCCCGTCGAGAGTTATAACGCCGGCAGATGTCTTGCGCATACCGGTGAGTGCCTCAACTAGCTCGGTTTGACCATTGCCCTGCACGCCGGCGATACCAACAATTTCGCCTTCGCACACTTCAAAACTGATGTCTTGCACGAGCACTCGCCCATCAGGATCCATCGCACCCAAACCTTGCACACTGAATACCGTCGCTCCGGGCTTGGCGAGTTTCTTTTCGACTATTAGTTGTACAGCCCGCCCGACCATCATTTCAGCGATTTGGCTTTCCGTGGCCTGTGCGGGTACAACTTCGCCCACAACCTGACCGCGGCGCATAACTACGATTCGATCGGAAATGGTGAGTGCTTCCTTGAGTTTATGAGTGATGAACACCACACCTCGACCGGCATCGATAAGTGTTTTGACGATTCCAAAGAACTCAACAATTTCACTGGGAGTGAGAACAGCTGTTGGCTCGTCGAAGACAACAATCTGAGCGTCGCGCATCAGCACCTTAACAATCTCGACACGCTGCTGAACACCAACCGGAAGCTCCTCAATGATCGCATCTGGATCAAGATCGAGGTGGTAACGATCTGAAATTTCGCGCACCATCGAACGCGCCTTTTCAATGTCCAACGTACCGAATCGGCCGATCGGTTCGATACCCAGCACCACATTTTCGGCCACACTGAAAACTGGAACGAGCATAAAATGCTGGTGCACCATTCCGATCCCTGCGTCTATGGCATCGGCCGGAGATAAGAATTGAACCTCGGCGCCATCAGCGACAATTCCGCCTTCATCGGGCTTATACAGTCCATAGAGCACATTCATTAGCGTGGATTTGCCGGCCCCATTTTCGCCAATTAGGCCAAGAACTTCCCCCGTACGCAATGTGAGGTTGACTTTGTCATTGGCAACAACACCAGGAAAGCGTTTGGTGATTCCTCGCAGTTCTAGTTCCACTCACGCCCCTTAGCCATACAAGGAAACACTAACCGCACCCACCTGCGCCCGCGAGCCCAATCATCGCGGGGAAAGTAAAACGGGGGCCACTTTCGTGACCCCCGTTTCAAAATAATTATTTAATGATTACTAACTAATTGCGGAAAATCACCAAGTGATCGAACCGTCAATAATTCCAGCTTCAATTGCGTCAAGTTGAGCCTGAAGTTCAGGAGTGATATCGCTGGTAATCGCAAGACCCACACCGCCGTTGGAAAGGGTACCGAGGTAATCGGTTCCGCCACCTTCGCCATTGAGGGCGCTTTCGACTGCCGAAACTACGGCGGCATCAATCTTCTTCAAGACTGAACCGATATAGACCTCGAAATGATCTGGGTTTGACACCGACATGTCGACGTCAACACCAATGATCTTCACCGCGCCACCTGATTCCATGGCGTATGCCGAGGAACCTAGACCAACTGGTCCAGCAACTGGGAAAATGACATCAGCGCCTTCATCAGCAAAACTCTTGGCGATGTTCTTGCCGTCATCCAGGTTGTTGAAGTTTCCAGCGAATGTGCCGTCTTGCTTCTCTGGATCCCAACCAAGTGCCTTCACTGAAGCGCCCATTTGAGCGTTGTAGTACTCAACACCTTTGACAAAGCCTTGCATGAAGATTGTTACCGGCGGAATATTGATACCCCCGAATGTCGCAACAATGCCCGACTTGCTGGTTGCCGCCGCCAGGTAACCAGCCATGAAAGACGGCTGATCAGTGGCGAAGGTGAGACCTTGCACGTTTGGCGCCGAAGTGTTTGAGTCGACGATGGCATAATGCACGTCTGGGTTTGCTTCGGCAGCGGCTTTGGTCGCGTCCGCGAGCAAGAAGCCAACGGTGATGATGATATTGCATCCCTTGTCAACGAATGACTGTAGGTTCGGCGCATAGTCAGCGTCGGTTGTCGACTCAAGCAAATCTGTGGCGACACCAAGTTGCGCTTCGGCCTGAAGCAGACCTTCGTGGGCGATCTGGTTGAAGCCCTTGTCATCGACACCACCCGTGTCGGTCACTTCACAGGCAAGCCCTGTTGGTGCCGGAGCCTCAGTGGTATCTGTTACCTCGACTGCTGTTGTGTCCGTTGACTCGCTATCGCTTCCGCATGCTGCGAGACCGAGAACTGCAACGACACCAAATGCAAGACCTTTCAAAGTCTTCCTTCTCATAGTTTTCTCCCTCTCATGAACCTCAATGGCTCATGTGTCTATTTGGTGCGGTAAGCCTACTACATGTCAGATGGCTGCTAGATCGCGCTGATTGCGCTACCAAGTATCGATCATCGGTCGCTTTTTACCGCTGCGCATGGCTGGATTTGGACACATATTCAACGTCGATATCAGTCGGTGACCTGTTTCCGCCGGGTCGATTACATCGTCAATCTCTACATGGCTGGCCATGTTCAACGCACTTCCCCGATGGTAAGCGTCGGCAATCAGTTTTGCCTCAAGCTGCTGACGATCATCCGGAGTTGCTGTCGCGTCAAGTTCCCGTTTAAAGCCGAGACGAACCGCACCTTCCAAACCCATTCCGCCAAATTCACCAGTAGGCCAGGCCACAATCATCTCCGTGGCATGGAAACTTCCACCGGCCATGGCTTGAGCGCCAAGACCATATCCCTTGCGCAACACCACGGTAAGCCATGGCACGGTGACGCTCGCGGCCGTCACAAACAAACGCGAAAAGTGGCGCACCTGCGCACTTCGTTCGGCATCGGGGCCGACCATAAACCCCGGGGTATCACAGAGCGAGATGATCGGCAGATCGTAGGCATCACACAACTGAATAAAACGAGACGCTTTATCGGATGCGTCGGCGTCAATGGCACCGCCGAGATGACCTGGGTTGTTGGCAATGACACCAACTGGTCGGCCTTCAATGCGAGCAAGTGAAGTGACGATACCCACACCAAATTCGGCACGAAGTTCAAGCACACTTTCAATATCGGCAAGATGCGTGATCACCGAGCGCACGTCATAAATACGACTTCGCTGTTCGGGAATGAGTGAGCGTAGCGATTCATCCGAATGCCGAGACCAGTTGACAGTTGCACCCTGAAAGAAAGCAAGGTACTTCTTGGCCACGGAAACTGCCGCAACCTCATTCTCGACACGGATATCGACCACTCCGTTGGGAGACTGGACATCAATAGGGCCAATGTCGGTTGGTGACACGACACCGAGTCCACCACCTTCGATCATGGCCGGGCCGGCCATGCCGATGTTTGAATTTTCGGTGGCAATGATGACGTCGCAACATCCGAGTAAGGCGGCATTGCCGGCAAAACAGTAACCCGAGGCGATGCCAATCGTTGGTGCGAGTCCCGACAGCCGAGCAAACGTGGCAAACGACATAACATCCAAGCCTGCGACGCCGGGTGCATCAGTATCCCCAGGTCGACCACCACCGCCTTCAGCAAAGAGAACCACAGGTAAGCGCAACTTTTCGACAATGTCAAAGAGTCGATCTTTTTTGCGGTGGTTGATGAAACCTTGGGTCCCAGCAAGAACCATGTAGTCGTAACCGACGATGGCACATCGAGAATGCTGGAGATCGAATAATGCGCCATTAACCGTGCCGAGTCCGCTCACCAATCCGTCCCCCGGCGTGCGGTCGATGAGTTCATCGATGTTCCGACGCTGACGCTGGGCGGCAATGGCGAATGTTCCGTACTCAATGAACGAACCTTCGTCACACAAGTCGGCGATGTTTTCGCGAATAGTGCGTCGGCCACGCTCGTGTCGCTTACCGACTGCGTCTGGCCGCGCCGCATCGGTAGTCCGTTGGCGACGTTGCTGATAGCCGAGAAGATCTGGTCGAGGTGCTTCGACATTCTCATTCGGCCCGGATTCTGATATGCGTCGGTTGGGCATTGAGGAACTTGGATCTATCACCACGAGAAGTTGCCGATCGGCCACGGTGTCACCAACGGCAACTAGCACTTGGCTGATGACGGCTGAACTTCCAGCACGGACGGGGTGTTCCATCTTCATTGACTCAATAATCACGAGTTCGGTGTCGGCCTCCACCGTGTCGCCTACTTGCACCCTCACGGTGACGATGGTGCCGACGAGCGGCGAGACGACATGAATCACTTGTTTTGATTGCGATCTGTGATCGCCTGACGCAATTCGGATACTTGCTTCGTCAATTCGGCGATCTGATCCTGCAGCAATAGATCACTTCGTAATGTGACGGCAATGTGACCATTTGCACCGAGAACCGCGCTCTCCACGTCGCTGAATTTTCGTGCCCCCTGCTCCTCAATTTCCTCCAACAGATCCTCTTCGCTCAGTCGCTGGCGTCGCAATACCTTGTGGTTCACGCGGCCAGCCGCGACCAGAATCACCGGATGTCCGACAATAAGTTGGTGCAACTTTGTATTGCGACTGACTCCATACTCAAGCAGACCGTTGGCGGTGAACAGAGTGGTCGCACCGATGAGGGCACCGGTAATCGACGTGTCTTGGCCAATGATTCCGTTTTGCACAGCGTTTGCCACGGCGAGTAGGACCACGAGTTCGAGAGCGTTATGTTGCCCGATCTCGCGTTTTCCGCTGAGGCGAAGTCCGATCACGAGGAAGGTGTAGATGATGAGCGGACGGACAATCTTCTCTGCAATCGAGAGGTCAAGGTGAGTGATTGAATTCCACATATCTATAAAACTAGTGCTGGGCAAACTCGCGGTGGGCCAGGTAGGGATCGAACCTACGACCAAGGGATTATGAGTCCCCTGCTCTGACCACTGAGCTACTGGCCCC
>CAYHCC010000002.1:0-319904 GCA_964355165.1 uncultured Acidimicrobium sp. | reverse complement strand
GCACGATCACTGCGACATCGGTGACAGTGACAACTCCGGCCGGAACAGCTGGTGCAAAGAATATCGTGCTCACCACTCCGAGCGGCAGTGTCACCCTTTCTAATGGTTTCACGTATCACGCTCCGTTGACAGTTAGCGGGCTGAGCGGCTCGAACAAGGTGTACGACGGCTCAACGTCGGCGACGGTCACCGGCACAGCCTCCTTGATAGGGGTGGTCGGCGGTGATGATGTTTCGATCGGTGGCACACCGGTTGGTGCTTTTGCTTCAGCAACTGTGGGCACAAATAAAACGGTGACGATTACCGGCTTGACGCTGGCTGGCGCTGATGCCGGTAATTACACGCTGACACAACCAACAACAACAGCGAACATAACCGCCAAAGCGCTGACAGCTACCGGGCTGAGCGGGGTGGACAAGGTGTATGACAGTTCAACGTCGGCGACGGTCGCCGGCACAGCCTCCTTGATAGGGGTGGTCGGCGGTGATGATGTTTCGATCGGTGGCACACCGGTTGGTGCTTTTGCTTCAGCAACTGTGGGCACAAATAAAACGGTGACGATTACCGGCTTGACGCTGGCTGGCGCTGATGCCGGTAATTACACGCTGACACAACCAACAACAACAGCGAACATAACCGCCAAAGCGCTGACAGTTCTAGCCGACATCGCTTCGAAGATCTTTGGTTCCGCTGATCCGCCGCTTACTTATGTGGCTTCCGGATTAATAAGTCCTGACGTACTTTCCGGCTCGTTGACTCGGACTGCTGGTGAGGCTGTGGGCACTTATTCGATTGGACAAGGCACACTGGCTAATGCGAATTATACGATCACGTTTGTTTCGGCTGAGTTCACTATTACCGCGGCGCCGCCGACTATCACTGGTATTTCGCCTTCTACTGGGCTGATTACGGGTGGTACGTCGGTGACGATCACCGGAACAAATTTGACGGGTGCAGCGGTGACGTTTGGTGGGGTGGCGGGAACTGTGGGTACGGTGACTGCGACATCTTTGACAGTGACAACTCCCGCCGCGACAGTCGGTGACGCAGTTGTGGTGGTGACCACGTCTGGTGGATCGGCGACCTCGACGTTCACGTATGTTGCGCCGGCGACGACTACTACTACAACAACAACTACGACCACTACTACTACGACAACAACTACGACCACCACAACGACGACTGTTCCTACGGAGACGACGGTGCCAACAGAGACGACGGTGCCAACAGAGACGACGGTGCCAACAGAGACGACGGCGCCGCCGACGACAACTGAGCCGCCGACGATAACAGCTGCGCCGCCGACGATAACAGCTGCGCCGCCGACGATAACAGCTGCGCCGCCGACAACAACAACTGAGCCGCCGACGACAACAACAACTGAACCGACGACAACAACAACTGAACCGACGACAACTACGACGATCCCGTCGCCAGTGAATGCTCAGCCGACTACCACTACTACAACGACAACAATCCCGGCGGCGACGACTACGACCACGACGACGATCCCACAGCCGAACGGCGCTACGACGACAACGATTCCGCCGACAACCGTTCCACCGACGACCACGACAACGACGATCCCGCGTCTATTTGTGGCACCGGTAGTAGTTGTCGCCGATGATGGTGGGATGGTCATGAAAATGGATGTCCCCGCGATTGAGACACCAACCTCGGTTTCGACACCGACCGTTGGTGTGGGGCCGACGCCGGTAGCGGTCGCTGAAGTACATGTCCCGCTCGCGGCAAACACCGAGAACTTGGTTTGGAATATGACGGTGAGCGATGCCTCAACGCAGCCGACGGTCGAAAATCAGCCGGCTGTCGTCAATCAATTCGGCGTTGAGGAGGCCTACATTACCGTCGGCGTGACGGCGTCGACTCGGTCGGGCGAAAAAATTACAGCACTAGATGCGCCAATTGAGGTCTACTTACCCAAAACTCGCCCAGAGGACGGCGTCGTGGCGTGGTCGGAAGACAACATTACGTGGACCCCGATGCCGAAGCTCGAAGTGCGTACATTGCCAGTCTTGCAGCGGGATGGCTACTTTGTCGAAGCCAACGGAACCATTACTGTCCTTTCACGACATCTCACCGGTTTTGGTATTCGCAAACCGCAGACACCGCTCAATCTGTCCGTCGCAAAATTTGACATCATCAGCGGGTCCGTGTCGAGAGCCATTACCGCAGGCGGGACGAGCGAAGATCCGGTCCGTTATCAAGCGTTGAGCGACCCGGGCATTTGTGCAGTTACTGATACAGGCCTCATTTATGGGCTTTCCGAGGGCACTTGTGAGGTTATTGCAACCAGGGGTGGTGGTTCTATCTACATGGATACAACATCAACCGCGATTAGCGCCAAAGTCGTGGGGGCAATCGTGCCACTCGTACCCGGAGTCGGGCGCTTGGCTCTGGCGGTACAACTCGGGGTCCTTGTCGCAGTTTGCCTGCTATTGCTGGCGCTCGGCAGGCGCCTGTGGCTGACAATCCACGGATATCGATCCCACGAGTCGTAACTTGACCATCTGACAGGCGCCTTGCGCTGAGTCCCAGCCACACCGACCCGGGTGGCTATGTGGAGAATTCGAAAATTTGTGAGATAGATGTGAGGGTCTCGAAAGGTCTGTGAAAACTACACAGCCGATACTGGGACCATGAGATTTGGTTCAACTATTGGTGGTGCGGTGATCAATGATGACGCACCCCTACATACCCGAATCATGTACCGGGATCGGGCCGGAACGACTTCCGTAACCCTGACCGGGTTTGTAGATCCCAATTATGCCCTAACGACGGTCTCATTTGAATATGGGACAGCCGCCGATCTGAGTGCATTCACAACGGTGAGTGCGTTCGAGTCGCCAGTTTCCGGGGGTTCGGCAATCCCGGTGTCGGGAGCCGTGACCGGGCTGGTCTCGGGAATGACCTACTACTTCCGAATTGTGGCGTCAAATACTAACGGTACGACGTCGGGTTCGATCACATCCTTTACTACGTACGCTCAACCGACGATTACGGAGGTGATGCCGTCGCGAGGTTCAACCGTGGGTGAATCGATCGTGACGATCACCGGAGCCAATTTGACAGGTACATCCTCGGTGATGTTCGGTGACATCGCGGCTACGTCGATCACCAGTGTGAGCGCTACGTCGGTGACGGTGATTACTCCGGCGAATTTAGGAGAAACAGTCGACGTGATATTGACCACACCAGGTGGGTCGGCGACACGCACGAAAGGCTTCACGTACGTTGTCGCTCCGACAATTACAGGAGTGACGCCGTCGGGCGGTCCGATTGCCGGTGGCACCACGGTGACTATCACCGGAACCAATCTGAAAGATACGAAGGCAGTGATGTTCGGTGACATCGCGGGAACTTCGCTCAATGTGGTGAGTGCTACGTCGGCAACCGTCATTACTCCAGCGCAAGCCGTGGGCGCCGTTGATGTTGCGCTGGTCAAATCCGATGGATTGGCCACAGGAATTGACGAGTTCACGTATGTTGCTAGCCCGATAGTCACATCAGTGACGCCGTCGAGCGGTCCGATTGCCGGTGGCACCACGGTAACGATCATCGGAACCAATCTGACGGACACTTCGTCTGTAATGTTTGGCGACTTTGCTGGAACTTCGGTCACTGTCGTGGATGCTACGTCGGTAACCGTCGTCACTCCGGCGCAAGCCGCCGGAGTAGTTGATGTGGTGCTCACCACTCCGGGTGGATCGGTAAGTATCACGAATGGTTTCAGATACGTTGTCGCCCCGAGAATCAAACGACTTACGCCGTCAAGTGGTCCGGCTACTGGTGGCACGATGGTGACGCTCACCGGTAACAATCTGACGGACACTTCGTCTGTAATGTTTGGTGTCCGAGCGGGAATCTCGATCGTCAATTTGGATGCTTCGTCGGTGACTGTTGTGACCCCGCCGAAGGACGCCGGATCAGTTGACGTCGTTTTGACCACTCCGGGTGGATCGGCGACTGGTACGGGTGGTTTTACCTATGTTGCTGAACCGACAATCACATCGGTGATCCCGTCGAGCGGTCCGATTGCCGGTGGTACCGCGGTGACAATCACGGGAACTAATTTGAAAGACACGAAGGCGGTGATGTTTGGTGGTACTGCCGGCACATCGATCACCATCATCAGTGCCACATCGGTCACCGTCGTCACTCCGAAAAAGTCCGTCGGACCGGTTGGTGTCGTGTTGAATACATTTTCTGGATCGGTAGTCAGCACAGATGAGTTTACTTATGTTTCTGAACCGACAATCACATCGGTGATCCCGTCGAGTGGCCCGGTTGTCGGTGGTACGAAGGTGACAATCACCGGAACCAACCTGACGAACACTTCATCGGTGATGTTTGGTGGCACACCAGGCACGTCGATCACCAATGTCGACTCGGATTCAGTCACCGTCATTACTCCGGGGAAGGCGGCGGGGGCGGTTGCTGTCGTGGTAACTGGTTCGGGTGGCAGAGTTACCGCAAAAGGTGCGTTCATGTTCAGCGCGGCGCCGAGCATCAGTGCCAGCGCCGCGTCGTCGGTAGTACAACTGACGACGCCAACCGAAGTGTCTGGCGACAATGAAGCACCCACCGAACCAGACTTTTTCGCGTTGTCGGCAGACAGTGAAGTTGTGGGAGATGTGCGCGACACCTTGGTTCGGCGTGGTCGAAAAGCGGTGGCGAGTGTAATAGTGCTCCTCATCATTGTTGCCACGGTTGGTGGGTATGCGGTGAATAATGCCACACGCCAGTCGCACAAGCTCGAACCGGTGAATCGCGAGATTCGCGCGGCCAATGAACGGGTGCTTCAGTTTGCGGTCGCAACTGATCTCGGAATTCGGTCCTACTTGCTGTCGGGGGAACGTTCGTATGTCTCGGATTTTGAAAAGTCGCGCGACCAATTGATCGAATCAGTTGCCCTTCTCGAGCGTGAGGCGGCCAGAGCCAAGGATCAAGGATTATCGCAAATGGTCGGCAACAGTTCGGCAATCTTGTCTACTTGGCTGAGCACATTCGCTGATCGCGCCCTGTCGGTCGCATCTGCAGACACGCCGCGCGGCGATCAACTCGCGGGTGGACAACTGCTAGAAAGCTTTCGCGCAGTTAACTTCAGCATCCTGAAATATGTTGAAGAGGTCAACGCCAAGGCCGTGGCGGTCGCCGAACGGGTACGACGTCAGACAATTGCCGTTGCTGCACTGGTGGTTCTCATATCGTTTTTGGTCGTCGCGGTCCTGCTCGTTAAGGAAGCCTCCGACGTCTCATATCCACTAATCAATATGCGTCGAGTGGTTAATCGGATCTATCGCGGCGACAGCAGTACTCGTGCCGATGAGTTGGTGGGGCCAGCGGAGATTCGCGCAGTTGCTCGTGCTGTCAACGAACTGGCATACCAGCAAGAGACCGCGCACAAGTGGGTAAGTGAATTTAACTTATCCAAGGCGAACTTTCTGAATACCGTGAACCACGAATTGCGAACACCGCTCACCTCGATCACGGGTTATTCCGAATTTCTCGGGGATGAAGGTCCGCTTCCGGACTCCGAACGTACTCGTATGGCAGCGGTGATCAACCGGAACGCATTCCGCTTGAATGATCTCATTGACAATATGCTGACTGTGTTGCGAATCGATTCGATGGAAGTGCGATTCAAGATGAGCACTTTCGATATTCGAGGTGTCATCGAAGAATCCGTCAAGTCGTTCCGCTCGGAGGCAGAATCTCGTGAATTGAGTATCGTGACCGATCTCGGGAATGTGGCACTGATTGTCAGGGCAGACACCAACGAGATTCTCCGCGTCATTGGGAACCTTATTTCGAATGCCGTAAAGTTCAGCGTTCCTGGTGGTCGGATCGAAGTTTCTGCTGGCTTTATTACGTCGGCCGAAGGTAAGCGGGAGGTTGCGTTTTCGGTGAAGGATACGGGCATTGGTATCGTCGACGCCGAGTTGCCGCATATCGGTAGCCGCTTCTATCGTTCCAGCAATGCAATTGAGGCCGCCATTCCCGGAACGGGTCTCGGCCTGATGATCGTCGACTTCATCGTGCACGAGCACGGCGGGTCATGGTCGTTGGCCTCATCGGAATCCACGGGCACTACGGTGGAAGTTCGACTCCCGCTCACTGGCAACGCGATGTCGCTAGAGTTGGGCAGCAGTAATGCCGTCGTCTAATCCACTTAGTTTGAACATCGGAGCACCGAAATGAAAATACGACAAATGGCCATTTCTTTTACGATTCTTGGATCACTTGCTGTCGCCGTGGGTGCATGTTCCTCATCGGACAACAGCAGCGATACCACGGTGGTAACGCCAGGAGTAACCGCCAATCCGTATGGAGCCGGACTCGTCGATCCTCCGGAACCGGGTGAGTCGATCCTGAAGATAGATGTTCGCGGCAGCGTGACCGAGTTTTCGATCGAATCCCTCCAGAAGTTACCGGCGACGACCGTCGAGCTATTCGAGCCATTCATCAAGACACAATCGAGTTTCACAGGTGTTTCGCTGGCCGACTTATTTAGTGCTGTCGGAATCAAGGTTGATGATGAAGTTGACACTCAGGCATTGAACGAGTATCGATACGTCAACTCTGCGGGAAAGTTCACTGGATCTGATGGGTTGCTTGCGTACGAGCAGAATGGCAAATTGATCCCGATGGATCTCGGTGGACCGATTCGAATCGTATTCCCAGATGGAACCTCGCTATCGAATGTGCTTGACGCATGGAATTGGGCGCTTAGTTCCATCACCGTCAAATGACGCTCGTCCACTCATCTGCTTTGGCTGTGGTTCCATCGCCTGGAGGGAGCAACGAGAACTTGACCTCGCATCGCCGCGAGCGGCTGGGTCTTGTTGCGCTCGTACTGCTGGTGACCGCGCTGGCAATAGTGATGTTTAGGAACTCGAACAATGCGGTCGACAACCTGAAGATTGTGACCAACTCTGGGAGCACCACGTACAACATGGTCATCACCCAGCGAGAATCGCTCGTGTTCGCAGTTGCGTTCGAACAATGGTTGGCGGGCAGCATCACGCGACGCGACTTGCAGATTCGCCGGGCGCTGCTTGCCCAACGATTAGTGGTACGCGACGACTCGGGCGTAACCAATGGCACGCGAATTGCATCCGGGTATTTCGAGGCTCTCGACGTCTTGGACAATTACATGGAAGAAGCCGTGCCCGGAATCTTGCCGCCGACTGACCGGGCCATTATCCGATCGACGAGCGCCGATGTGCTGGAGCAGTTCACTTTTGAGTCTCGGGAAGTTGCGATACGAATTTCCCAGACGGAAGATAAGCAAATTCGCCAATTCATCCGCGACGAGAACTCCAACCGAATGAATCAGTACATCATCGTTCTGGTGGTGCTCGCGCTGATGGCACTCCTCGCCGGATACCTCGAGGTCGCCCGCCGTCGCGACCATCGCATGATCCGTGCCCGGGCAAAGTGTGAGCGCCGAGAACTTGAACGAATGCAAGCGGCGCTCCAACAGGCCGACTTTGCTCTTGCATCGCGACTTGAAAAGGATCGCCTGGATCGCCTCGATCGCGAGTGGATCGACTCAAGTGTCCGCTCAATCTTGGCGCAGATGAAGGGCACTGTCGTCGGTGAGGAGATCGCCGAACTCCTAGTCGAGGGTTTGGGACGGACTCTCGGAGCCGATTTCGTCATCTTTTACTCGTTCGGCGAATTCCAGAATTCGAGAATATTGAAACTGTGGAGCCAGACACCTTCCGTTCCGATCGACTTATCACGGATCACGAGCTACGAATGGCGCCTGATGGAACTCGCTAAACGTTTGGAGAAGCGTTCACATGTAATCATTGTGACTGATTCTCATCTTCTTGATGTCTCACGCGACCCATTCCCCGATCTCGTAACGAGTTCGCAAGAGGTTGCCCGCAGTTGGTTGATGGCTCCGGTTGGCGAGGCGATCCACGGATTGGGATATGTGTGGATAGGGATGGCGGAAAACCCTCGTATCTGGTTACCGAAGGAGGTGACGTTCGTCCAGCAAGTGGTGGCAGAAGCAGCCCCCGTAGTGGCACACGCACGGATTTTTCATCAGGCAATGCGAATCGCCGAGAACGATGCCGAAGTTAATCGTCTGGTTGAACTTGACAAGGTCAAGGACGACTTTATCGAAGATATGAATCATGAATTACGAACACCGCTGACGTCAATTATCGGTTATCTGGAGATGATCATAAGCGATGTTGACCCTGGAGTCGAACCGGTACTCGCTTCGTCATTAGCCGCGGTACAGCGAAATGCGATTCGACTCCAGAGTTTGATTGAAAACATGATGCAAGTTTCCAAGACGAATTTCCACGACGTACCACTGGTTGTTTCGACAGTGGACATTGGGCACTTGCTGGGTGATGCCGTCAAGTCAATGGAATTGGCCGCCGCCGATTGCGGAGTCGAGGTGACGCTTCGGCTGGACTCTCCGGCAGACGACTTGATTATCGATGGTGATATCAATCAGTTGGAGCAGGTATTTGTCAATCTCATGTCCAATGCGCTCAAGTTCACTCCTCGTGAGGGAAAGGTGTCCATCGTCGCCCGTCGAGCGCACGTCGCGGGCGATTATGTGGAAGTGAAGGTGACAGACACCGGAATCGGGATTCCCCCCAAGGAGTTCCCCAACATATTCAAACGATTCTTTCGAGCATCGACGGCTACGCAAGCGGCGATTCCCGGTTTCGGAATCGGACTGTCGCTTGTGCAGTCAATTGTTCGTGAACACCACGGAACGGTTGCCTTCGACTCTACTGTGGGAAAAGGAACCATGTTCACCGTGACACTTCCAGCAAGATACATCTCGATCAGACCATCGGATGAAACCGTATGAGTGACCTAGAACATCCCGTAATCGTTGTGGCCGACGACGACCGTGACATCTGTGAGTTGATTAAAATGCAACTTTCGCGTCACGGTTTTCAAGTGTTTATCGCTGACAATGGTGAAAAGGCTTTGGAACTCATAGATACACATCGACCGGCAGTTGCATTGCTCGACATCATGATGCCCAAGTTGTCGGGCCTCGATGTGGTACGCAGAATTCGCAACAACCCGGAAACCTCCCAGATCGGAATTATGCTGTTTTCTGCCAGGAGCGGCGGTGGTAACGAAGCCGACCTCGACGGACTCGGTATCGACGACTACATTCCCAAACCGTTTAGCCCGCAAGAACTTCTCCAACGCATCAACGGCGTAATCAGCCGTCGACGCACGAACGAATCGAATCATCCATGATGCCAACTGCCAAAGCAAAAATCATTGTTGTCGATGACGATCTCGACATCTGCGAATTGCTGGACATGAAACTTCGGCAGTCGGACTACGACGTGCACGCCGCTCAAAGTGGCGTCCAGGCTTTGGAAATGATGCGAGACTTGCAGCCCCAGTTGGTGATCCTTGACATCATGATGCCAGCTATGTCCGGGATGGACGTGCTCCGTCAGATGAGGTCGGAAGCGGCGATTGCCGATATTCCTGTAATCCTGATGACATCCAAGAGACAGGAGCAGGATGTCAACACTGGATTTGCCCTGGGGGTGGTCGACTACATCATCAAGCCATTCAATCTGAGAGACCTTGTGGTTCAAGTGGGGATCGTTATTTTGGGAAATTGACCGCATAGTCCAGTTACCATCAGGTAATGCGCGTTGACGGACCTGCGGTGCCTGGTAGTGCGTTTCCCGAGGCGAACAATGACGACTTTGCATTGCGCCGAAGCCAATGGCTTGGATTTGATCTGCTCGGAGTCTTGCTGATTGCGCTCGCGGTCGTATTGTTCAATGAAATTAGATATGAGGGCAAAGATGTCGCCCATCTGGTGCTACTCGCGCTCATCGTTCTGGTCAACGTCTCCCTTGCCTACTCGCGTCTTCGTGACTTTCGCAGAATTCGTGGCCGAATTGAGCGCGAGCACAAAAAACTTGAAGAGGCAAATTTGGCGCTCAAACAAGTTGATCATGAACTTCAGTCGCGGCTTAGCCAGGAGCGGTTAGATCGCGCGGAATATCGACGGCTCGCCTCGGCAGCCCGCACAATTTCGTCACAATTCAAGAGCACCCTTGCATCGGACCAGATTGCCGAATTCTTGGCCGAGGGATTGGGTCGGGAGCTTGGCGCCGACCGCGTGATCTGCCACTCGTTCGACGAGGAACCGTGGTCTGGATTTGTGAAGCAGTGGCATCGGCGAGCCGAGATGCATGTCGACGAATCGCTGTTCATAAATAATGAATTGGCGCTCTCTACCATGGTTCGTCGTTTGTGGAGCCGTAAGCGTGTATTCAATGTGCCTGATTCGCATCTCATTGATGCTTCGGTCGGCGCGCTTCCCGATCTTGTCGCGATATCGAAGGAGTTTGCTCGCAGTTGGGTGTTGGCTCCGGTAGCCGATGGGTTGAGTGTGCTGGGATGGGTGTCCGTAACGATGGTGGAGGATACTCGTGTCTGGTCATCGGCGGAAGTCGAACTCATTCAGAAAATGGCCTCCGATGCGGCCAATGTATGCATTCATGCCCGGATGGTCAGTCAATCGATGCAGATTGCCAAAAACGATGCCGAAGTTGAGCGCCTGATTGAACTTCACAAGGTCAAGAACGCGTTTATTGAAAATATGAATCACGAGTTGCGGACGCCGCTGACGTCGATTATCGGCTACATGGGGGTGATCCTGGATGACTTTGATACACGTGATGAACCCCAACTGGTGTCGTCGTTGACGGCCGTGCAACGCAACGCCATTCGGCTCCAGATGTTAATTGAAAATTTGATGCAAATCTCCAGAACGGACTTCGAAAATTTGTCTTTGGTGGTATCGACGGTGGATCTTCGACGCTTGCTTGGCGATGTGGTTAGTTCATTGCAATTCGGGGCAGAAGATTCGGGAGTGACGTTGACACTCCGATTCGATTCTCAGGCGGTCGACTTCACGATTGACGGTGATATCAATCAATTGGAGCAGGTGTTTGTTAATCTCATATCCAATGCAATCAAGTTCACCCCGCGCGGGGGGGCCGTCACCGTCGCCACCCGTCGGGCTGGTGCTGGGAGTGATTTTGTTGAAGTGAAGGTGATCGATACCGGAATCGGAATTCCCGTCAAGGAGTTTCCCGAAGTGTTCAAACGGTTCTTTCGGGCGTCAACTGCCACACAGGTGTCAATCCCGGGCTTCGGTATCGGGCTTTCACTTGTGCACTCGATTGTCGCGGAGCATCACGGTACGATCACGTTTGATTCGAATGTTGGAAAGGGAACGGTTTTCACGGTTACACTTCCGACACAGTATGTACCTACTGAGTCATCGGCTGAAATAGAGTGAGCGACGAAGAGCGCCCAATCATTGTTGTTGCCGACGACGATCGTGATATCTGTGAGTTAGTAAAAATGCAACTGACGCGTCATGGTTTTCAAGTGTTCATCGCCGACAATGGCGAAATCGCCATCCAACTGATCAATGAACATCAACCAGCAGTGGCGTTACTCGATATTATGATGCCCAAATTCTCTGGTTTAGAAGTGGCGCGCATAATCCGCGAAAATCCAGCAAATTCGACTGTCAGTATCATGCTGGTTTCTGCCCGAAGTAGCGGTCGAATCGAAGCCGACCTTGCCGGCCTCGACATTGCCGACTACATCACTAAGCCTTTTAGTCCGATGGACCTCGTTCAGCGCATCAACGATGTCATCAGCCACCCGTCCACAAAGAAAACACCGCAACCATAGCGCTCAGTTACTATGGTCCCATGGGCGTCCCAGGACTCGCCGCGCCTGAGATTGGTTCAAGTGGTGAAAGTCACCACATCTTGGCAGTGCGCCCAACCCAACGGTTTGGCGTCGGAGTGTTGGCACTTTTGGTGGTGGCGCTTGGGGTTGTCTTATTCCAACAAACAGCAAATCGTACGATCGAGACCCCAGCGATTTTCTCCACCACAATCGGCCCCACCAGTAACATCTACGCAGCCCAGTATAAGTCGATCGATTTTGTCATTAGCTACCAACGATGGCTGGGAGGCATAATTACGCGTGAGAACCTACAAAATCTTCGCGCACTGCTGACAAAACAATTAGCGAAGCGCGACAACTTGGGGGTGACTAGCGGCGAAAGATATAGCTCTGGATATTTCCATGCGCTGGATGTCTTGGACAGCTATACGGAAGCAGCCCCGCCCGGATTCCTCCCGGCTGACGGTCGGATTGAGTTGCGAGAGAAGAGTGTCGGTCCGTTGAATGCTTTCATTTATGAGGCTCGCCAACCATCCGCACGCATCTTCGCCGGCGGCGACGCACAAGTCTACGCGCTTTTCCGTGCTGAGATCTCTCGTCTTCGGGATCAGAACGTCGCCGTCTGGGTGTTACTCGTGCTCATATTCCTCATCGCCGGATCACTCGCTATTTCACGTATTCGCAACTTTCGTGAATTCATAAGCCAGATGGAAGATGCGCATAAAAGATTGGAAGAGGAACGTGCGGCGCGCCAACGAGCCGACGAGGCACTTGAGGCACGAATCGAAAAAGATCGAAACGATCGTCAGGATCATGAATGGATCGAAGCAGAAGTCAATTCAATCATGTCGCAGATGGCGGGGACTGTTGTACCCAACGACATCGCCGACTTGCTGGCGGAGGGATTGGGCCAGACGCTCAAGGCAGACTTCGCGTTGTTCTACTCGTACGGAGAGTTTCAAAATTCGAGATTATTGAAACAATGGAGCCGAACAACTGATACCCAGATCGACCTGTCGCGGATTCGTCCATACGCCTCTCGTATGTTGGAACTGGCCAAAAGCTTGGTCAAGCGTTCGCAAGTCGTTACAGTTGAGGATTCAGCTCTCATTGACATTTCGGGACAATTGTTTCCCGATCTTGTGCCGATATCGCAAGAGTTAGCCCGCAGTTGGATCTTGGCTCCGGTAGGCGAGGCGACGCATGGAATGGGATACGTGTGGATTGGGATGGCGGAGCGCGCTCGTGTTTGGTCGACAGTCGAAGTTGGATTTGTCAAGAGACTCGCGGCCGAAGCGGCCCAAGTACTGGCCCACGCGTGGATGATCAATCAGTCGATGAAGATCGCTGAAAATACTGCCGAGGTCGATCGCCTCGTCGAGCTTGACAAGGTCAAAAATGACTTTATTGAAAATATGAATCACGAATTGCGGACTCCGCTGACGTCGATTATTGGGTATATGGAAGTTGTGATGGATGACGTTGATGTCGGGGCTGAACCCTTGCTTGGATCATCGCTGATGGCGGTACAACGCAATGCGCTTCGACTCCAGATCTTGATCGAAAATATGATGCAACTGGCCAAGACCGACTTCGATATTTTGCCGTTGGCTTTTTCGACAGTGGACATTGGGCACCTATTAGGCGATGTCGTCAGTTCATTGGAATTGACTGCCCAAGATTGCAAGATCGGGGTGACACTTCGGTTGGACTCTCCGGCAGATGATTTGATTATCGATGGTGATATCAATCAATTGGAGCAGGTGTTTGTCAATCTGATGCACAACGCAATCAAATTCACGCCTCCCAATGGAACGGTGACCGTAGTCGCACGTCGGGATCATGCAGGGGGTGATTTTGTTGAAGTGAAGGTGATCGATACTGGAATCGGGATACCCGTCACTGAGTTTCCTAATGTATTCAAACGGTTCTTTCGAGCCACCACCGCGACAGAAGCATCAATCCCGGGTTTTGGTATCGGGCTTTCACTTGTGCATTCGATTGTTGGTGAACATCACGGTACTGTCACGTTTGATTCTACGGTGGGAAAAGGAACCGTGTTTACCGTGGCACTCCCGGCACGATACGTCGCTGCCAAACTATCGGCTGAGTCAATATGAGCGACAAAGCGCGTCCGATCATTGTTGTTGCCGACGATGACCACGACATTTGTGAGTTAACAAAAATGCAACTCACTCGTCACGGTTTCCAAGTGTTTGTCGCCGACAACGGTGAAACTGCACTGGAACTAATCGGCGCGCATCGACCGGCGGTCGCATTGCTTGACATCATGATGCCCAGGATGTCGGGTCTGGAAGTTGCCCGCAAGGTCCGCGATGATCCGGCAACCTCTCAGATCGCTATCATGCTGTTTTCAGCAAGGAGTGTCGGTCGCACCGAAGTCGACCTGGAGGGTCTTGACATCGACGACTACGTCACCAAACCCTTCAGCCCACAAGAACTTATTCAACGGATCAACGATGTGATCAGCCGTGGAGAGCATGGCCACTAAGCCCGCTCCGGCCGAAGTTGACCCCAAGGCTGCACGCTCGCAACCCTCACCGGCACCGAAGTGGGTCGGACCATTCTGCGGTCTGCTTGCGGCCGCCGTCGCCGTTTGTGTCGGCCTGCTGGTGGCGGTGATCCTCGACGTCACTACGCCGCTCGATGCAGTCGGGAGTGAGTTCATCGATCACACCCCGAAGTGGTTGAAGATGCGCGCCATCGACTGGTTTGGCGCTAATGACAAGTTTGCATTGCGAATTGGGATGGTGGCAACGATCTCGCTGTTTGCTCTTGGTGTGGGAACACTCGCGCGAAGGTGGCCGAAGGTGGGTCCGGCGGTCATTGGCCTATTTGGTGGGTTCGGGGCGATTGTTGCCATCGGCCGACCAGCCCAAGGCGCTAAGTCTGGGATTCCGGCACTGGTTGGTGCGATGGTGGGTGCCGTCGTGATCTGGTATCTGATCGGCGTGATCTGGTATCTGATCGGCGTGATCCGCGAGGCTGATCCGGTTCAACGAATGCCCGGAGAATCACGGATTCCACGGAGTTTGAACCGACGCCGGTTCGTGATTGCGGCTGGCACCGCGGCGGCTAGCGCGGTGGTTGCTACCGTTGCCGCTCGGCAACTTGAGAATCGTCGCCTCGAGCAAATTCGTGACACGGCACCAAACGAATTGCCTCCAGTTGCTACCGAAGTATCGCTTGGTGGCGAAGGTGGTGTCGACAGCCCCCGATATCCCTGCCGAAGCTTCGCTCAGCCCGACAACTCCGTTTCTCACGCCAAACAGGGATTTCTATCTCATCGACACCGCGCTTTCTGTGCCACGCATTCGCCTTGACAGTTGGGCGGTGGAAATCGGCGGTCGCGTCGAGTACCCACTACGGCTGACCTATGACGATCTACTCGGCAGACCGCAGATTGAACGGGTAGTAACCATTGCCTGTGTGTCCAACGAAGTGGGTGGCGATCTCATTGGTAACGCCGTGTGGCAAGGGGTAGTACTTGCCGACCTTCTCGCTGAAGTGGGTGTTCAAGCCGATGCAACTCAGTTGTTTGGCACATCTGTTGATGGCTGGACCTGCGGATTTCCAGTCGAGGTCGCACTTGATGGTCACGATGCAATGATCGCAATCGGGATGAACGGCGAACAATTGCCGCTGCAGCATGGGTTTCCGACTCGCATGATCGTGCCTGGGCTGTATGGATATGTGAGTGCCACAAAGTGGCTGAGCAGGATTGATCTCACCACCTGGGATGAGGCCGTCGGCTATTGGGTGCCGCGCGGTTGGTCCCGCGATGCGCCGATCAAGACACAATCGCGAATTGATGTTCCCCGTCAGGGCGTGAATGTCCCGGCCGGTCGCACGGCGATTGCCGGCATTGCCTGGGCCCAACATCGCGGTGTGGCCAAGGTGGAAGAGCGCATCGATGACGGCGAGTGGCAGGAAGCCCGACTTGGCGCCGATGTCACTGTTGACGCATGGCGTCAATGGATATACGAGTGGAATGCCACTCCGGGCAAGTACACCATTCAGGTTCGGGCCACCGACCGCAACGGTGACACACAGACCGAGGAGGTGAGTCGTCCCGACCCAGATGGTGCGACTGGATGGCACACTCGCAACGTCACCGTCATCGACTAAAACACTGACCGGACGGTTAGGTTGCGGTGAGGTAATCCCCACCTTTCCAGTCGTTCTCAACAGCCACGAGGCGTTGAGATGGGTCGCGGCGCCGTGACTTTGCCACCGAACCCACGAATACGGAACACAGAGCGAGAGTTCCGACATGACTGTCAAAAGGAGTTTCACTTCGTGCACTTACCGTGAAATGACAGGACGCCGACCCCGCAAACGGTGCGAGAAGCGAATCGGCAATGGAAATCAGCACCAGGCCGGCATCAACTGCATGTTTGGTCAGATCCACTAACCATCGGTCGTAGCGGTGAAAATCGATGACCACGAGAAGGTCCTTCTCTTTGGCCAAAGCAATTTGGGCACTAAGTGCAACTGGATTGCCAGCCAGCAAAGTGACACCACTTCTCAATAGACGCAATTCCTCGCTGAAATGCAACGCAATTCCTGACGACGAATTGCCTCCCACGATGAAGACGTGAATCTTTTCATCGGCGAGTGCCTTTACTGCGCGTGATAATACGACTCGATCAACATTGATCAGCGTCTGGGAAACGTTGTCGGTTTCCGTTCGCCGAGCAAGATCAATGACATCGCCCAAGGAATCTGTTTTGATTTTTTCTGCGGCTGGCCGCAGACGCTGTGAGATCTCTCGTTGGACATGTGTCTGCAAGTCGGTGAATCCGCTGTAACCGAGTTGTACAGCAAGTCGATGGACTGAACCAACACCGGCACCGACCAGTTCGGCGAACGAGGCGGCAGTGCCAAAGGCAACGGCACATGGATCCTCCAAGAGGCTTCTAGCAATACGACGATCAGTCGGAGTGAGGTGCTCAATTCGTTCGCCAATGACCAACGCCAAATTCTGTTCCGTACCCACCGTCCACTCCTTACCGCGTCGCAAATCGTGGGACGAAATGCGAAAATATCTTTTGGAATATTTATTCCATCATATGGTAGATTGGAACGTATGGTGATGAGAGACGTTGAGTTGACCAAGTTTCCGACTGGTCCAGTGGACAGCGCGGCTTTCGTGCTGGCGGCAGGATACGCGCGTCGTCGACTTCCCGCTGAAATTCATGATGCTCTCATCGATCTGGTCGATCAGTCGCCCCGGCGTGGATTTCTGCTACTGCGCAATATTGACATTGGCAACATTCCTCCCACTCCGAGTTCGCCGACAAGTGCGACATCCAAGGATCTGCACTCAGAGTTCATTCTGCTCTCCATAGCCCGATGCCTGGGTCAGCCCATTGGCTATTTTCCCGAACACAATGGTTCACTAGTGCAGAACATCGTTCCGGTGCGTGGTACCGAAGTTCATCAAATTTCCACTTCGTCTCGTGTGGAGTTGCAGTTTCACACCGAGACCGCGTTCCATCCACACAGACCGCGCTATTTATTGTTGCTGTGTCTCCGCGGCGATCCGCAGGCTGGTACAACCGTTGCCTCCGTGTATGACATTGTTGAGCGTCTTGCTCCGAGCGATCTGGCAATACTTCGTCAGAGTCGATTTAGGACGGCAGTTGACGAAAGTTTCCTTGGTGGGGCACCTTCGGGTCTTGGTGCTGCGCGGCCGATTCTGTTCGGTAGCGAATCGGATTTGACATTTGTCTATGACGCCGACCTGATGGTCGGGATCGATAGTGAAGCCCAAGATGTGTTGGAGCGGTTGGGGAGCGTCGTTCAGGATGTGTCGGGGTCTGTGGTCCTTGAGGCCGGCGACCTACTTGTCGTCGACAATAATGTCGCCGTGCATGGACGGACCCCGTTTCAGGCGCGGTTCGATGGGACCGACCGCTGGATTCAGCGCACGTTCGTAGTGAGTGACCTGTCTCCAAGTGCGAGCGATCGAGTCGGTCGCATTATCACCACGGCATTTGACTGAATAAACACAAAAAACACCAAATAAACGTTCTGGTTGTGTTTATTGTGTTTATCGAATAGCCTGGGTGGCATGCGTACGGCAACACATGACATCATCAACGCTGGCATCGGGAATCATCTCCTGACAACCGGCGAAGCGGCCAAGATCCTCAATTCATCGCGACAACACATTGTGGACTTGTGCGATCGGGGAGAATTGCCATTCGTCACAGTTGGCACACATCGTCGAGTGCGACAGAGCGATATCGATGCAATCCGAACTCGAACCGTGCGTCTAACTCGGGACCAGGAACGAAGTCTCTGGATCGCGTACGCGGTGGCGGGACACATCGTCAACAACCCGTTCACCGCGCTCACTCTTGCCCGGAACAATCTGGCAGTTATGCGGCAGTCCGATCGGGGACAAGCGCGAATCTGGCTTGACGAGTGGGAGAAACTCATCGACGGTTTGGTCGAGGATTTGCTGGCGATGCTGACGTCACGGTCACCAAAGGCGCGCGAATTGCGACAGAACTTACCGTTTGCGGGGCTGCTCACCGAAGAGCAGCGAAACCAAGTTACAGATTCGTGGAAAGCCGTGCGGGCCGAGAGGATGAAGTGAGTCGCGAACAGTTGTCGCATGTACTGCGTGTTGCAAGTCGCGTAGCCGGTGATCCAGAAATTATCGTCATCGGCAGTCAAGCCATTGTCGGAAGTTTCAAGGACACCGAGCTTCCAATTGAAGTGACACGATCTATGGAGGCAGATCTTGCTTTTCGCGACGACATCGACGACCGCAAATCAGATCTTGTTGACGGATCGATTGGTGAATTATCGCCATTCCACGAAAGGTTCGGTTATTACGCCCAAGGAGTGGCGATTTCCACCGCCATAGTTCCAATGGGATGGTATGACCGCGTAGTGGCCTATAGAGAAGGGGATTCTTTGCCAAGTCGCGCGATCTGTCTTGACCCGCATGATCTAGTCGTGTCCAAACTTGTCGCTGGTCGCCAAAAAGACATCGAATTTACGAAGGCGCTACTCAAAGCCGGTCTCATTTCAGAGAGTCTTCTCGTGGAACGTGCTGAGCTGTTGGATATGCCGCGAGCGGTGATAACCCGCGTTCGGTCGGCAATCAGTCGTCTTACAAATTCTTGAGGTGAAATGACTTCGGTCGCGTGTAGGGATCGAATCCCAGTGACGAGAGTGCGATTCCTCGGCCCGTATCTTTGACACCACTCCACACCAGCACCGGATCGACGTAATCACATCGGTTCATATACACCGTGCCGGTTTCGATGTGATTGCCGATGCTGATCGCGGCATCCTGATCGTTTGTCCACACCGATGCGGTAAGGCCGTAGGGTGAGTCATTCATCAGGTCAATGGCCTCGTCGTCGGACTTGACACGCATGATCCCGATCACCGGTCCAAACGATTCATCGCGCATCACGCTCATCGAATGATCAACGTTGACAAGCACCGTTGGTCCCAAATATGGCGTGCCGGATACGGATGCGGGAAAATCTGCCTCTGCCACGAGAGCAACGGCGCCCTGGGCGAGCGCATCGTGTATTTGAGTGCGGACAAAAGTTGCGGCTGCTGAATTCACCATTGGTCCAATCGTGGTGTCGTGCTGTAGCGGGTTACCGAGCACGTATCGGCGGGTTGCCTCGGTGAAGCCATCTACAAAATCGCCATACACCGAATCGTGAACATAAATGCGTTCGATTGCACAGCATGATTGACCGCTATTGAAAAATGCCCCGTCCACGTTTTCGGCGATGGCATAGGCGAGATCGACATCCGCTCGTATATAGGACGGGTCTTTGCCGCCGAGTTCGGTGCCGACGCCGATAAAGCGTCCGGCAGCCGTTCGTTCCATTATTCTGCCGCCTTCGACCGATCCGGTGAACACGACGAAGTCCACCCGCTGATCGCGAATCATGGTTGCCACCGAGTCATGGCTGGCATGGATGTATTGAAAGACACCGGCAGGTAATCCCGCGGAATCGAATGCAGCGTGGAGACGCTCGGCGCACAGCATCGTTTGCGCCGCATGTTTGAGAATCACCGTATTGCCGGCCAATAGAGCCGGAACAATTGAATTGATCGCCGTGAGATACGGATAATTCCACGGAGCAACCACGAGCACGGTTCCTAGCGGTTCACGCCGAATGAACTTGGTGAATCCCTCGGTCTTGGGTACCGCAATGTCGGCAAGGCATCCCTCGGCTATTGAGGCCATGTGTCGGGCACGTTCTTGGAATCCACGCAAGATCTCGTTCGGTGTATAGCGCACTGGGCGTCCCATTTGCCAAGTAAGTTCCGTGGCGATATCGGAAGCGTGCGCTTCCATGTGTTTCACCATCGCCTCGATTATTCGTGCTCGCTCCACCACCGGAGTCGCCCTCCAGCCGCGACGGGCCTTGGAAGCCGCAGCGAGCACGCGATCGAGATGTGAATCGGTGGTGAGTTGGCGTTCGGCGACGATGGTTCCGTCGATGGGAGAGGTGATCTTTTGCATCGTCATGTCAAAAGACTAGGGGAGACATTGGATCTGACACGAACGCACAGTCGGCGCGGAAATTGCATGTTCAAGCGCTTGTCTATACTGTGCGCATGGGATCACATCGAACACTTACGCGAGAAGAATTAACCGCTTCAATCACTCAAGGGGACATTGATACTGTCATCGTCGCTTTCCCGGATTTGCAGGGCCGAATGGTGGGTAAGCGAGTTACTGGTTGGTTCTTCCTCGAAGATGTTGCCGAGCATGGCACCGAGAACTGCAACTATCTCATCGCCACCGATATGGACGACAATCCAATTCCTGGCTATCGCTTCGCCAGTTACGACCTCGGATACGGCGACATGTTGGCGATGCCTGATTGGAACACGATTCGCGTATTGCCGTGGCACACCAGGACCGCGCTCGTACTTTGTGATGTCCAACACCCTGATACGCACCTGCCGATAGGCGTTTCGCCACGCCAGATGCTGCGTGATCAAGTGGCGGCGGCGGCCAAAGCCGGCTATACGGCGATGCTCGGCAGTGAAATTGAGTTCTATCTTTTTCACGAGTCATTCAAGGACGCCCACGACAAGGGTTTCAAGTCACTCACGCCACACTCACCGTGGATGGAGGATTATCAAATCGTTCAGACGACATTTGACGAGTATGTACTGGGTGACATTCGTCGAAATCTGGAAGGTGCCGGTATCCCAATCGAATGTTCCAAGGGCGAGGCTGGTCGCGGGCAACACGAAGTCAATCTTCGCTATGCCGAGGCCGTCGAGATGGCGGATCGAAATTTGGTGTACAAGTCGGCGGCCAAAGAAATCGCGGCGATCCATGGCCGCTCCGTGAGTTTCATGGCCAAGTACAACTTTGGTGAAACCGGGTCGTCTTGTCACGTGCATTCGAGTCTGTGGAACACCGCGGATCATTCACCGGCCTTTGCCGGCCACCACATGCCCGAGGTGTTTGAGCAGTACCTGGCGGGATTGCTCGCCACGGCTCGCGATTTCAGTTTGCTGTGGGCGCCAACGGTCAATAGTTACCGCCGATTTCAACTCGGTTCGTGGGCACCAACGGCGATTGCATGGGGTAGCGACAATCGAACGCTTGGCTATCGGGTGGTCGGACATGGTGCCGGAGCCCGTGTTGAGTGTCGAATTCCTGGTGCCGATGCCAATAGCTACTTCGCATTTGCCGGCACCATTGCCGGCGGTCTGTACGGAATCCGCCATAAGTTGAAGTTGGAAAAACCGTTCACGGGAAATGGTTATGAGGCCACCAATGTGGCCAGAATTCCCTCTTCGTTGCATGAGGCCATCCAGTACTGGGAAAATAGCGCAATCGCGCGGGAGTGCTTTGGCGACGAGGTTCATCATCATATTTTGACGATGGCAAAGGCCGAATGGCGCGCCTTCAACCAGACGGTCACCGACTGGGAACTCACTCGATACTTTGATCGCGCTTAGCGCCACACGAAAAGAGCAGATATGTCACGGTTATCAGGAAAAGTCACGATCATCACGGGTGCCGCTAGTGGTCTGGGCCGAGTTGCCGCTCTGAAATTTGCCGGGGAAGGCTCATCCGTCGTGATTTCAGATGTCACCGATGGCCAAGCCACAGTCGACGAGATCAAACTAGCCGGTGGATCCGCGGCCTATATTCGCGGCGATGTCACCAGCGCAGACTCATGGCAGGACGTGATTGCCTTCGCCATGAGCACATTCGGCAGTGTTGACGTGTTGTACAACAACGCCGGGGTCATGCTCGGCGACGATGACAATCCGGTGACAACGCCGATGGCGGTGTACGAACGAACCATGGATATCAACGTCAAAGGTGTTCTACTCGGGTGCAAATATGCGATTCCCCAAATGCTTGAGCAGGGCAAGGGCACGATTGTCAATGTGGCATCGTTCGTCGCCCATATTGGGGCAGCAACCCCGCAAATCGCGTACACGGCTTCCAAAGGAGCCGTGCTGGCGATGACACGCGAGATCGCCGTGACTTATGCGCGAAAGGGAATTCGAGCCAATGCGTTATGCCCGGGGCCGGTGATGACGCCATTGCTGGCGGCATTTCTTGACAACGAAGCCAAACGACAACGGCGACTCGTGCACATTCCAATGGGTCGTTTTGGTGAACCGGAAGAGATTGCCAACGGCGCGTTGTTCCTGGCCTCCGACGAGTCTTCGTGGATGACCGGTCAATCGCTGATTGTTGACGGCGGTATCACTGCCGCATACGTCACGCCCGAATAACCACTGCTGGTTTTCGGGCGCGACGTATGCGTGCTGAACTATGTACCTACGAGTCGATTGTGTGCCTTGGTCCGGTGAACCAGTTCTTCACCGAGACATGCCACCAAATCCAGAGCACCAATAATGTTCCCCCGGTGAGAATTGGTGCGTAGTTGACGGCGGTCCAGGTGAAATCGGCATTGCCGGGCACACCAGCCGGGGCGAACGGGAGAATGAAATACACGGAGATAATGGCGATCTCTGCCACTGCCACGAGGTTCATCCATTTATATCTCTCGCCGAGGGTCCATTCACCCGCCACGAAACTGCTTCCCGCTTTCCAGCGATACCAAATTGGGATCAGGAATGCGAGGTACAACCCAATGACCGCCACCGACACCACCGCATAAAACGCTGTTGGTGCGCCGGATGGGCTCTTGTACAGAGCCGGTAAGGTAATGATGACACCAATGACCGACGATGCAAGCACACCGTTGATCGGCACTCGGTGTTTGTTGACTCTAGCCAGTGTCTTATGTCCAGGTACAACACCATCGCGACTAAACGCGAACATCATGCGTGAGCATGATGTGAGGCAAGCCGTGGCACAAAACAACTGACCGACGGTGGAGATGATCATCACCAATTTGAACATCGAGGAGGAAAGCGCGGTCGCCAGAACTGCGATTACCGATCCGCCCCCGAATGGGTTCACGGCTGGATCAAAGGAACTGATGATGTCGACTTTCGTTGCCGCGTAGAGGAAGGACATCAACAGCACATAGCCACCAATTGCCGAGTAGAAGATTGACTTCCAGATGCCTCTGGCCGCTGCCATATGGGCACCTTTGGTCTCTTCCGACATGTGTGCAGATGCATCAAAACCAGTGATGGTGTATTGGGTGAGCAAAAAGCCCAGTGGCAAAACGTAGAGGAGATACCAACTGTGACCAAAGCCGGATTGATTGATCGTCTTGGTGAACATGAACGACATACTTTGGTGCTCGTCCGGTGCAATCACCAAGATCCCGATGACAACTGCTGATCCAACGACATGCCACCAGACGGAAATGTTGTTGACAAGTGCCAATAGGTGTCCGCTGAAGATATTCGCCAATGTGATGAGCACCATGATGACAACGAACCAGAAGAACTGTTGCTTGATGTAGTCGCCACCAAGAAAGTCGGTGGCATAACTACTGGAGTAGGAACCAATGATGGTGTTGAGAAAGAAACTGGCCCCGTACACGACCGATGCGGTGACGGCGAGAAGCCCCACCAGATTCAGCCAACCGGTATAGAAGCCTGCTTTTGCACCACCAAGTTTTGCCGCCCACCAGTAAATTCCGCCCGATGTTGGATAGGCGGAGGCAAGTTCTGACAAGCAGAACCCGATGATGAGAATGAAGACCGAAATAACTGGCCAGCCAATTGAAATCGCTACTGGACCGCCGTTATTCCACGCCTGTCCGAACGTTGTGAAGCATCCGGCCAAAATAGAAATGATGGAAAATGAAATTGCAAAGTTTGAGAACCCTGACCACGATCGGTTGAGTTCTTGTTTGTATCCGAGTTGAGCAAGTCGATGCTCGTCGTCGTTGGTGATCTGTGTAGACATGTAACCCCCGTATGAGCGGAACTGATTGTTCCGATTGGCTCCAAACTAGTCGTTCTGGATGAAGGGTCTGAACATGGCGTTATGTCCCAGTGACGTTCCTAATTGGCCGCCAAAAGGCGGCCAATTGTGCTACAGCCGATCCGAATCCAAGTACCAGAGCGATGGTAAGCGATCCCCAATTTGAGTAGTTGAAATTGAGTGCGGCATCCACCGACCACTCCCCGGGGCCAAGCAGGGCAATGGCCGCCGCGACCACGAGAATCGCTGCGCAGTACTCCCACCCCTGACCCGGCCTAAAGATCAAGTAGCCATTGCGGCGATGGGCTACAGCAATGGCCACGATCATCAGGGCAATGAGGGCGGCGGCCGAAATTGGCGTGGCAAATCCCAGAACCAGGGCGAGTCCGGCACCGAGTTCGGTGAGTGAGGCCAGTTTCGCTTGCAATCGTGGCGCCCGCATCCCTATCTTGGCGAACCATTTCTCCGTGCTTGTGAGTCCGCCGGCGCGGAAGATCTTGTTGTATCCGTGGACGAAAATTGAGATCCCGAATGCCATGCGCAACAGAAGTGCGACGGTATTGATGTGAACTTGGTCCACATACATGCCGTCATGTTAACGAGACGACATCACGCAACCCGTCCGAATCGTACTATCCAGCAATCCAAACGTGCCAGCAATCCAACCGTGGCCAGCAATCCAACCGTGCCAGCATTGGGGTAGGAGTATCAAGACATCCGACTGCACGAGAGGTTGCGCAAGGTCGTACTATCTTTTATGACGTGGGTGCAACCGTGTATGAGCGTATATTGACCAGTGCGACAAGAGGTGGCCGATGACAGATACCGCGAAGAAGTTGGTCGAACCAGAGTCAATACACCATGTAGTCATTCGATTTGCCGGAGACTCCGGAGATGGAATGCAGCTGACCGGTGACCGATTCACATCGGCCAGCGCCCTTTTTGGCAATGATCTGGCGACGCTTCCAGAGTTTCCGGCCGAAATTCGCGCACCAGCCGGAACGGTGCACGGAGTTTCAAGTTTTCAGGTGCGCATTGCCGATTCTGACATCACCACACCGGGAGACGCGCCAACGGTACTTGTAGCGATGAACCCGGCGGCGTTGCGTGCCGACCTTGAGCGACTCGAGAAGGGTGGCATGCTGATCATAAATTCTGATGCCTTCACCGAGCGCGATTTAGAAAAGGCTGGCTACACGGAAAATCCGCTTCTCGACGATTCATTGCGGGCCTACCGCGTCGTCGAGGTGCCAATGACATCGCTCACCAAAGAGGCAACCATGCCACTTGGGGTAAAGGCGCGCGATGCAGAACGATCAAAGAACTTCTTCGCTCTTGGCCTGATTTCTTGGCTGTACACACGTCCTGTTGAAACCACCACCAGGTGGATCGCTGACCGATTCAAAGATCCTCTCGTCCGCGCCTCCAACGAAGCGGCGTTCAAGGCCGGGTACCACTTTGGTGAGACAACCGAACTCATTGATCACCCGTTCAAGGTGCCACCGGCGCAACTGCGTGCGGGCGAGTACACAAACATAACGGGCAACACCGCGGTGGCGTGGGGAGTGATTGCTGCCGGACAATTGGCCAAACTTCCCGTGTTTCTCGGAAGTTATCCAATCACTCCAGCATCCGAGATCCTGCACGAATTGTCGAAGCACAAGCACTTCGGGGTTCGTACAGTGCAGGCCGAAGATGAAATTGCGGCCATTGGTATGGCGCTCGGATCGGCCTTTGCCGGACACCTTGGTGTGACTACCACCAGTGGGCCGGGCATGGCACTTAAAAGTGAGACCATCAGCCTGGCGATCTCGCTCGAATTGCCGTTGCTGATCATCGATATTCAACGCGGTGGGCCATCAACTGGTATGCCCACGAAGACCGATGCCGGTGATCTGCAAATGGCACTATATGGGCGGCACGGAGAATCGCCACTGCCGGTAATTGCGGCATACAGTCCTTCGCAATGTTTCTTCGCCGCCATCGAAGCCGCACGCATAGCACTCAAATATCGCACGCCGGTCATTTTGCTGTCCGATGGGTATTTGGCCAATGGTGCCGAACCGTGGTTGCTCCCCAACATCGATGAACTGCCAGATATCTCGGTTCCGTTTGCCACCGAACTCAATCATGTAGCCGACGACGGAACCATCGAATTTTGGCCGTATTTGCGTGACCCCGACACTCTTGCCCGTCCATGGGCGATACCGGGTACGCCAAAATTGATGCATCGGATCGGTGGAATCGAAAAGGAAGATGGTTCAGGAAACATCAACTACACAAATGAGAATCACCAACGAATGGTCAACTTACGGGCACAAAAGATTGCCGGTATCGCCTACGATATTCCACTCGCCACGATCAGTGGCGACGATGATGCGACAGTTTGTGTGCTCGGCTGGGGCTCGACGTGGGGTGCAATTACCGAAGCCGTAATGCGACTACGAGAAGAGGGCATGAAAGTCGCATCGGTGCATCTCACTCATCTCAATCCACTGCCCAGAAATCTCGGTGAAATTCTGAAACGGTTTGAGAGGGTATTGGTACCCGAATTGAATACCGGTCAGCTCTGCCGCCTCGTGCGTGGTGAGTATCTGGTTGACGCCCGCTCGATCAGCAAAGTGCAAGGCATTCCATTCACGGCCGGAGAACTCATCACCGCGATCAAGAAGGGGATGGCATGAGCGACACGATTGTTCCACTTACTACCAAGAAGGATTGGTCGAGCGACCAAGAGGTGCGCTGGTGCCCAGGATGCGGAGACTATGGGGTGTTGCAAGCGGTGCAGCAACTTATGCCCGAGTTGGGAGTGAGTCCGTCCAACACCGTGTTCGTATCAGGAATAGGTTGCTCCAGCCGATTTCCGTATTACATGAACACCTATGGAATCCATTCCATCCATGGGCGGGCACCGGCCATTGCAACTGGTATAAAGACCGCGCGTCCGGATCTTGACGTGTGGGTGATCACCGGCGACGGCGATGCGCTGTCGATTGGTGGAAACCACCTCATTCACATGTTGCGCCGCAATGTCAACATCACTCTGCTTCTGTTCAACAATCGCATCTACGGGTTGACAAAAGGACAGTACTCGCCAACTTCCGAGTTGGGTAAAGTCACCAAGAGCACGCCGTTCGGTAGTGTTGATACACCGTTCAACCCCTTGGCGGTTGCTCTCGGCGCCGGCGCGTCGTTCGTGGCTCGAACTCACGATCTTGACCGAAAGCATATGGTCGAGACATTTCGTGCGGCTCACGCTCACCGAGGTGCATCGTTCGTTGAGATTTTTCAGAATTGCAACGTGTTCAATGATGGTGCGTTCAAGGATGTTGTTGGCCGTGAGCAACGCGAAGAAATGCTCATCGATCTAAAGCACGGCGAACCAGTGCGATTCGGGGCGGATGGGCATCGTGGCATCATGGCGGCGCCCGATGGCAGTCTCAAGATCGTCGAAGTTGCCGACGTAGGTGAGGATGCAATTTTGGTGCACGACAAATATCGAGCCAATCCGGGATTGGCATTCGCCCTGGCCGGCCTTAGCCATGACGACCACTCACCAACACCGTTCGGGATTTTTCGGGAGGTTGATGCCCCCGAATATTCGGGCGCAGTATCGTCCCAGGTTGCCACCGCCTACGAGCGGCAGGGTCCTGGCGATCTCGGCGCCTTGCTGCGGTCGAATGGCACCTGGATGGTCGAATAATTCTGTTTCAAGAGCCAGTTGAACTGCTTCCGTTCGATGGTGGTGCCCGGCTGTATCCCAATTTTCTGGACTTCAGATACGTCGACGATGTGTTCCACCGATTGATGGAAGAGATCCCATGGGAGGATCGCGAGATCGTGGTGTTTGGCAAGCGACACTGCGAACCTCGACGCACCGCATGGCATAGTGACCCAAACATTTCGTACGCGTATTCGGGAATATCGCGAACTGGACAACCGTGGACCCCGTTGTTAGTGGAATTACGCGACAAGTGCGCCCAAACAGCTGGCGCAACCTTCAATGCCGTTCTCGCCAATCTTTATCGTGACGGTCAGGATGGCGTGGGATGGCACGCCGACAACGAGGCATCCAATGGTCGAGAACCCACCATCGCATCGTTGAGTTTTGGTGCTTCGCGGAGATTCGATTTTCGGCATCGTGAAACCAAGAAAACAATTCATGTGCAGCTCGATCCGGGCGGTTTGCTCGCCATGTCGGGGTTGTCACAACATTGCTGGGTGCATCAAGTGCCGCGAACAACGCGGGTACGAGAGCCGCGAATAAATCTCACCTTCCGCCGAGTTGTGGATACCCAAGTAAGATGATTTCGGATGGAGCGCCGGAACTATCAATTGTGACGGGAATCGGCGAATTGCAACGAGCCTTGGGGTCGAAGGTGTCGCTGAACGACACGGTTCGCGGGCATCATTCGAGTGACGAAAGTTTTCACTTGCCGGTAATACCTGATGCAGTCGTGTTTGCCGAATCCACTGCCGATGTTGTGAGTACACTTCGAATTTGCAGTGACCATCGCGTGCCGGTTGTGCCGTGGGGGGTCGGCACCTCTCTTGAAGGCAATAGCACTCCGATTCACGGTGGCGTTTCCCTTGATCTGTCACGGATGGACAAAGTGTTACGGGTGAGTGCGGAGGATCTGGACTGCACGATTCAGCCAGGTGTTCGTCGCAAGCAACTCAACGAAGAACTGGCATTATACGGTTTGTTCTTTCCCGTCGACCCTGGCGCCGATGCGACTTTGGGTGGCATGGCATCAACTGGGGCGTCAGGAACCACGACGGTGAAATACGGGGCGATGAAACAATTGGTGATTGGGCTGAAGGTTGTAATGCCATCTGGTGATGTCATCACCACATCGCGTCGGGCCCGCAAAACAGCGGCCGGGTACGACCTTACCCATTTGTTCGTGGGGTCCGAAGGCACGCTCGGAGTAATCACGGAACTTACGTTGCGCCTGTTTGGAATTCCGGAAACAATTGCTGCTGCTACCATTCAGTTTCCTTCGGTTCGTCATGCCATCGATGCGGTGATCGAGGTCATTCAGTTTGGTCTCGGTGTGGCACGCATCGAACTACTCGATAGCAATGCTGTGATGGCTGTGAACAGGTACTCACAAACAACTTTACCGGAGCGAACATTGTTACTGCTTGAATTTCACGGTTCGCCTGACACAGTTGCGATCGACATGACGGCAACTCGAGAAGTGCTCGAGCGCCACGGCGGGGAAAGTTTCTGCCAGACCACCGACGAGGGTGAGCGTCGCAAACTTTGGCAGGCGCGGCACGATACCGCACTGGCATGTCGTGCGCTGAAAGAGAATGGACGATTGTTCGCCACCGATGTATGTGTGCCAATATCGCGTCTCGCCGATTGCATTGAGCAGACGCAAGCCGACCTTGCTATGTCACATCTCTTCGGACCCGTGATTGGTCATGTCGGTGATGGCAACTTCCATGTTGCGCTGACGGCCGACCCAAGCAACCTCGACGAACTCAAAGTCATGGAAGCATTTCACGCTCGGTTGGTCGCCCGTGCTTTGGCGATGGAAGGCACCTGCACTGGTGAGCACGGCATTGGAATCGGCAAGATGGGATATCTTGTGGATGAACTCGGAGAAAGTTCCGTTTCGGTGATGGCCGCGATCAAGCGTGCGCTGGACCCACAGGGCATCATGAACCCCGGCAAAGTCATCGCCGATGTAGTCCGAGAGCATTGAAACCATCGAGTGGATCACCGTTCCCGCCCCCGCGAATTGAGTACCTGGCTCTTTGTGGTCGCTGGGCTGGTGTTCGTGATGATCGTGGTCGGTGGGACAACACGCCTGACGCAGTCGGGGCTGTCGATGGTCCGCTGGGAGCCGGTCAGCGGCATCGTGCCGCCGTTAAGCGAGGCCGAGTGGCAGGCTGAATTCGACGCCTACAAGGCGTATCCCGAGTATCAGGTGATCAACCGTGGGATGGACCTCGGCGAGTTCAAGGCGATCTACTTGTGGGAGTACGTGCACCGTCTGCTCGGGCGGCTGGTCGGGATCGTCCTGGCGCTGCCGTTGATTTGGTTCGCCCTGCGACGGGCCATCCCACCGGGCTACGGCCGACGGCTCGTCGGACTCATGTTGCTCGTCGGCCTGCAAGGTGCGATTGGCTGGTGGATGGTGGCGAGCGGTCTCGTCGACCGACCTGATGTGGCGCACGAACGACTCGCGTTGCACCTCGTGGCGGCTCTTGTGCTGCTAGTAGGGGTTCTTTGGACCGCACTCGATCTGCGGGCCCTCGCCGCGGGAAGAACTGCGGTCGGTGGGCGGCCGTCGGGTTGGGTGTGGCCGTTCGTTGCCCTGCTGTTCACTCAGTTTACCTTGGGTGCCTTCGTCGCCGGGCTGAACGCCGGGCACATGTTCACCACTTGGCCGAGAATGGGACCTACGTGGCTGCCGAGCGGCCTGACGAGCCTCACCCCGATCTGGACAAACCTGATCGACAACCCCGTCGCCGTGCAATTTGTTCACCGCTGGCTGGGGGTCGTGGTGGCCATCTTCGCTCTTGTGGTGGCGACCCGGTTGCATCGGGCGGGAGCGGTGGTACACGCTGTCGCGCTCGGCTCGGCGGTTCTGCTCGAGTTCGTGTTGGGCGTGGTGACGCTCCTTCATGGGGTGCCCGTTCCGCTCGGGGTGGCACACCAGACGGGCGCGGTACTGCTGCTCGTCGCTACTGTCGTCGCTGGTCACTGGTCCATGGGGGGCTCCCCCCGTCATTCATAAAGGTGCGAACTTGCAACTCAGTTTGGACTGGTTGATCCTGCCACGATGCCCAGGGCGATGAACACGACTCCAGCAACATAGCGCTGGACAATGGGAAGTGCGCGTCCGCGCAACAAGGTGTCGCGCAGCCCACTGGCCACCATGGCGTACGCGCCGTCACTGAGAAATCCGAGCAGCACAAAAATCGAACCAAAGATGAATGATTGGAGAGCCGGCGATCCTCGGGAAGTGTCGATGAATTGCGGCAAGAAGGAGAGAAAGAAGAGTGCCACTTTCGGGTTGAGCGTATTCACGACCACGCCCTGGACAAATGATCGACGGAGACTGGTTTTGCTCATTGAGGTGTCAAGTGCCGTCGGCACTCGAGTGAGGGTACGAATTCCGACATAGATGAGGTATCCGGCTCCCAGCCACTTGACCACGGAAAATGCGGCAGCCGAGGTTGCCAGAACTGCGGAAAGTCCGACGGTGGCGGCAATCGCATGCATGAAATTGCCAAGTTCGAGTCCGCCCACGGCGGCCAATCCCACCCGTCGCCCATCAGACACGCTGCGGTTGAGAATATAGATCACCGCCGGACCGGGGATAACGAGCAACACCAGCGAAGCAAGAGCAAAGGCGACGAGGGATTGGAGCGGTGGCATTGGTTAACGGTAGGCGATACCGATGAGTTCGGATCCTTGATTATTCGACGGTGAGGTGTGCGGCACTAGGTGCATGTGGAAGCGATTCCAGCGATTCTTCAGATTCCACCAGCAATGACATCACCGGAAGTGTCGCCGAATGGACGGTGGAAACAGACGCCACAACCGCCAAAGCCGGAGAAGTCGTCTTTACGATCACCAATGATGGAACTATCGGACATGAATTTTTGGTCGTCAAAACCGATATTGTTATGGGGGAAATCCCACTCGATGGCGACCACTTTGCCGAACCCACCGATGGACTTGAAGCGATTGATGAAATCGGGGAGTTCGCCAAGGGCACCACGGAAACATTAACCCTGACTCTTGATCCGGGTACCTATCAATTGGTCTGCAATTTGCCCGATCACTACAGCGCAGGCACGTATATGAGCTTCACGGTGGTTGCTTAACTCCTACTTCAGCGGTGCAACGGCACACGGATATTGTCAAGTCATGAGGGTCATGGTGAACGCAGGATCATGCCATGGTCATCAAATGTGTGCAATCGCGGCGCCCGAAATCTTTGGCAGTGACGAGATAGGGAATGCGGTTGTGCTCATCACGAGCGAATTGCCCGATCATCTTGTGGCCAAAGTCCGCCGTGCCGAAGCGAATTGTCCGGAACGAGCAATAGTGATCAAGGAGTGGTTCATTATGACCGCTTCACGTCAACCGGTGACCGATATTCATACCGACTACGACATCTTTGATCCTGCTTATGTTCTCAATCCAACCGATGCGTGGAGCGAAATTCGTGAGTCGAAATGTCCGATTGCTCACTCTGAGCGATGGGGCGGCTCTTGGTTGCCGACACGATATGACGATGTGGTTGCGATGGCCCAGGAACATGAGACATTCACTTCGCGGGGAATAATCGTTGTCCCGCCACCGTCCGGACAGACCGAAGGACCCTATGGCGGCATCATGGCTCCGCCGATTACCTCTGATCCACCCGATCACCACTGGCACCGACGACTCATTTTGCCGGCGTTTTCACCGCAGTCAGTTGCCAAATATGAGCAGAGCACGCGTGATTTCTGTAACTCGCTCATTGACAAGTTCATCGACACGGGCGCCGGTGATGCCGCAGGAGGGTACGCACAGCAAGTTCCAGTGCGCGTGATTTCCACGATGCTTGGCGTGCCACTCGATATGGCTGACGAATTCACCTCTTGGGTTCGAGGCGTTCTCGAGCAGGGACTCACCGATTCGGAACTACGTGTTGCCAGCCGACTTAAGATTATCCAGTTTTTCCTTGGTCAATTGGAAGATCGCAAGAAGAATCCACGGGAACACGATCTGATGACCGAGTTGATCAACTCTGAAGTTGATGGCAAAAAGGTCGATGACAATTATGTGCTCGGAGTGTGCAACCTGATGCTGGTGGCTGGCGTCGACACAACTTGGTCGGCTATCGGTTCATCACTGTGGCATCTTGCCCAGCATCCAGAGCGTCGAAAGCAACTGTGTGAGAATGTTGACTTATGGCCGACGGCAATCGAAGAGTTATTGCGCGTGTATGCGCCGGTGACGATGGCCCGAATCGTCGATCACGACACCGAATTTCAGGGGTGCCCGATGAAGACCGGCGATCGAGTGCTGATGGCGTTCCCGGCGGCGAACCGTGATCCGCGTATGTTCGAAAATCCCAATGAGGTGATCCTCGACCGCGAACACAACCGTCATGTCGCCTTCGGATCGGGAATTCACCGCTGCGCTGGTAGCAACCTGGCGCGACTTGAGCTTCGGGTCGCATTACAAACTTGGCTGGAACGAATCCCTGAGTTCGAACTCGTGGATCCGACAGATGTCACCTGGGCGGGCGGTCAGGTACGTGGTCCGCGCCGCTGTTTAGTGACGTTCTAATTCAAATTTAGGCAGTAACCGATTCATCCATGCGGGAATCCACCAGTTTCGATCGCCGAGTAATTCCATTGTCGCTGGCACCAGCACCAGTCGAACGATTGTGGCGTCGATGAACACTGCGGTGGCGAGACCGAGGCCGAATAACTTCAATTGACGGTCATACCCAAGTGCGAAGGCCGCAAACACGCAGACCATGATTAGCGCGGCCGCGGTGATGACTCGTGCGGTGGCGGCGAGACCGTCGGCCACGGCCTCGGCGTTGTTGCCGGTGCGGTCGTATTCCTCTTTCACCCGCGAGAGCAGGAATACCTCGTAGTCCATCGACAATCCGAACACGATCGCGAACAGCATCATTGGTGCCCAACTCTCAATCGGGCCGGCCTTACCGACACCGATCAGGCTGATTCCCCAACCCCACTGGAAAATGGCGACGATGATTCCATAGGCGGCACCGATCGACAGCAAATTCATGATCACGGCTTTCAGGGCTACGAGCACACTGCGGAATACCGTCATCAGGAGAAGGAACGAGAGCAGCAGCACTCCGGTGAAAAGCAACGGCATGCGATTACCGATGACCGTTGCAAAGTCGATGCCTCCGGCCGTGAAACCTCCGACCTTGGCCTCGACGCCCGTGCCGGGAATGACATCACTTCGGAGACGGTCGATGAGTTTCGTGGTGGCTTCGTCTTGTGGCGAGGTTGTGGGATAGGCGACAACAAGGACAAGACTTCCGTCTTGCGATGCGGGAACAGACTGGGCAAATGCCACGCCGTCAGTGTCAGCAATCACCGCAACAAAGTCTTGCAACGCACCTGGACTTTGCGCCGCCTCACCCTGCACGGTGATGTATAGCGGGCCGCTGAAACCTGGTCCAAAACTCTCGGCGATCATGTCATATGCCCTGCGCACCGTGGTGCTCGTCGGCAAGTTGCCACTATCGCCGAATCCGAGACGAATCGAGGTGAGAGGCATGGCCAACAGGACAAGCAACGCCGTTGCGCCCAGTGCTGATGGCCACGGATAACGCTGGATGAAGCGACTCCAGCGATACCAGAATGTGAGTTCCTTGGATTTCACCGCGCGCGGCGGGAGCGGCGTGCGCAGCGATTTGACAATGAAGCTCAACGCAGTCACCGCAATTGCCAAAGCGATTCCGGTGATGAACAACGGGAACGATTTTGAAATGATTGCCACAACGGAAAACAACACGAACGATCCAAGAGCCGTGATGGCGGCACGCGAGGTGATGTCGATTCGCCGCTTGGCCATACCGAGTAACGCCGGGAGCAGTGTGAGCGAAGCGATCATCATGAACAAAACACCTGTCGCCGCGCCGATCGCCAGTCCACGAGCAAAGGCGATCCCCATCAAGAACAAGCCGAGTAGCGAGATGATCACCGTAAACCCGGCGAAAATCACGGCGCGACCCGATGTGGTGACGGCTTCGACGACGGCACTCTCAACATCAAGTCCGGCCATTAGGCCTTCGCGGTAGCGAGTGACGATGAACAGGGCATAGTCAATTCCAACTCCAATGCCGATCATCGCCACGAGTGATGTCGTGAAGTCTGGCATTCCGACAATATTGCTGAGAATGGTGACCACGCTCGAAGCTAGGACAAGTCCGGCGAGGGCAGTTCCAACCGGCAGGCCCATTGCCAACACCGACCCGAAGGCCAGGACCAGAATGATCATCGCGGCGAACAAACCAAATGCTTCGCTTTGCGGAAGTTCGAAAAGTTCAAAAATATGTCCGCCATACTCGATTGTCAAACCCTCAACAATGGTTTGTTCACCAATTGCTCGAATTTGTCGGGCAATGGATTGCACCGACTCTTGGGACCTGTCACTGATATTGAGTTGAGCGAAAGCGGTCGTGCCCAGCTGATTGACTTGACCTGGTTGGTCATATGGACTGGCGACGCCAACGCCATCAAGTTTTGCTAGCCTTTCGAAAACGGCGATCATCGTCGTTTTCACAGTTGGGTTGTCGACTCCCTGTTTGGCGCTGAAGACAATCTGACCGGTGAAGCCGGCTCGTTCGGGTGCGTTTGTTTCGAGCAGTTTTTGAACATCACGTGATTCGCTGGCTGGCAATGAGAACTCGGTCGAGAAATCTGATCCTAAGGCACTCGAAATTACACCTACGGCAATAATGATCGGGATCCAGATTCCGAACACGACGAGTCGACGACGACGAACACAAAATCGAGCAACACGAGAAAGCACGAAACACCTACCTTGGGGGATGGGCCGAGTTATTCGGACCCAATAAGGCTAGACGAACACCGCAGGTAGGCCACCCGTGTGGACGAACACGATGTGCTGTGAATTTGACCACTCACCTTCGGAGTCTCGATGGAGCAGGCCGGCAAATCCTTTTGCCGTATACACCGGATCCAGCACCCATGCCCCACGATGAGCAGCCCATTGTGTCGCTGCCGCACCTGCAATCGTTGGTACTGCGTAGTCATCCCCGAGAAAACGATCATCGATGATGATATCGGCGTCGGTGATCGCGGCTGGGCTACCGAGGAGTACCAGTGCTTCCTCGGCGAGTGTGCGTACGCTACGAACATTCAAGGCCACTCCCTTGGCCACTCCAATCGCGGTGACCGGAGAATGCGATTGATCAGCGGCGCGAGCGACCGCATACCCTGCCACAAGTCCGGCATGGGTGCCGCCACTGGATGACGTGTGCACAATTGCCGACGGAATGAAATGGAGATCGTTGCACTGCCGCATAATTTCGTCGTATGCGTCCACATATCCGAGCGCACCCACTGCCGTGCTGCCGCCGATCGGAATCGAATAAGGTCGATGCCCTTCGGCGTCGAGTCGGGCGGTGAGGTCGATTCGCCATTTTTCAAGTTCCGTCCAATTCGAAGAAGCGAGCCCAGTGTGATGGAGTGTGGCACCGAACATATGCGACAGCATTTGATTGCCTGTAAGTCGAGTTGGTTTTTCACCAGACAACACAAGATGAACATCAAGTCCCATGACCGCACCAGCGGCTGCGGTCATTCGACAGTGGTTTGACTGTGCGGCGCCAACGGTAACGAGGCAATCTGCACGACGATCACGTGCTTCCCCGCAAAGATATTCAAGTTTGCGTGCCTTGTTACCGCCCACCCCAAGACCGGTCAGATCATCACGCTTGACCCACAATGTGGCGCCATTTGGTAGTTCGCCGCCACACTCGATGGGCGTCGGCAATGTCGCCAGAGCGACACGAGTTATCGCCACGGAACTCCTGGTGGCCATTGACCCATTCCACCGTCTTGCATCAACATGCCGGAAAGCGTTCGCTCAGTGTTTTGTGAACGCCACGCCAACATGTCTTGGGCCAGGGGTAGCACCCGAGTCGGGTCGGTGATGGTGGTCCGCCAGGTTGGATCAGCGGCCAGGTCGAACGCCAGCCAAGTTCCATCGCCGAACTGCACATAGGCCGCATCCCTGGAGCGGCGTACGGCAAGATTCTGCTGATCCAAGCGACGGTCCCCTGGCCAGGAGCGGCCTTCCTTGGTGATGTAGAGATATCGCCAATCAAACTCCCAGGCCGCCGCCGAGCGCCACCACTGAGGGGTTTGGCCCTCAGTGAACGCCGTCAGAGGCATGCCGTCACATTGGAGAGGAACGGGTTGGCCGAGCGCTTCGGCGATGGTCGGAACGATGTCGACGTTTTCGGTGAATTCGTCGATAGTCGTACCGTGAGCGCTGGAATGTCGAGGATCGCGGACAATACCAAGAATGTGGTAACTCTGGTCAAAATATCCGACTTTGTCGCGCAGACCTTGATCGCCAAGTTGGTCGGCGTGATCGGCGGTGACGATAATCATCGTGTTATCCCACATACCCAATTCAGTGAGTGTGTCAAATACTCGACCAACTTGTGAATCCACTTCGCTGACCATGCCGTAATATTGCGCGCGCATATTTCGCTTGCCGGCCTCATCGGTTGGTCCAGCAGTTTGGGGCATGTGCAGCACAGCCTCATGGAATGGATGCCGCGTTGCCGACGGCTCGATAGGCATCGGCACATCAGCCGGATCATATTCCTTGCTCCAATTCCCGGCGGCCGCATATGGGGGATGCGGACGCAAGAAACTTGCATGGGCGAACCATGGACCATCTTGTTTACGCAACCAGTTACACAAATGATCAGCAAGAAACGCGCCGATACTGAACTCGGCTGGTCGATCGGGTTCGGTATTCAGCGACTGGTATGCATTCATCGGCACGTCGAAACCGTGTGCGCGGAGATGATTGACCCACAATTCAAATGGTTCAGGAATGAACAACTGACAGTCGAATCCGGGCAAGACACCTTCATAGGTGGAGAGGCGCGGATCATTGGCGCTCTCGGTGTCGCGGGGATCGATAGCTTGATCCGTATAACCAAACAAAGTCGGCGTAAATCCGGCACGCCGTGCCAGCCATGCAACATTGTCAAAGCGGCGATCGATTGGAGTCCCGTTGGTGACGACTCGGTGATTCATCTGGTACATGCCGGTATACAAACTCGCCCGACCAGGTGAGCATGGCGCGCATTGGCTGTAGTGCCGGGTGAATCTCACGCCGGCACGCGCCAGTCGGTCTAGGTTTGGAGTCTTTACTATTGGATGCCCAGCGACCGAAAGACATTCGGCCCGAAACTGATCGAGTGTAATGAGGAGCACATTTAGTGTCACAGCAATCGAGCGTAGTGTGCAATGTATGAACGCAATGCCAGCACGCTCCGAACGTATCAACGCTGGTACCGGCGTGCATATGCGTGTCGTCACTTGGGGCCATCCGGATACGCACACAGAGGTGCCACTGGTGCTTGTGCATGGTCTTGCATCCAATGCGATGTTGTGGGAAGGCGCCGCAATTCAATTGGCCGAACTTGGACACCAGGTGATGGCAATTGACTTGCGTGGACATGGGTTGAGCGATAAACCCGACAGCGGTTACGACATGCGGAGTGTGGCAGACGATCTGGCCGGTCTACTGCGACTCATCAACGAGCGGGGATTTCATCGACCCGTGATCGCCGGTCAGTCGTGGGGTGGCAATGTGGTGATCGAACTTGCCCATACGTATCCCGAACTGGTGCGGGGAGTCTGCGCGGTGGATGGCGGATTTCTCGAACTCCAGCAGCATTTCCCTGAGTGGGACGAGTGTGCAGTTACTCTTCGTCCGCCCACCGTCGCCGGTATGCGCGCAGATCAGATGCGCCAGTACATGCGCGACGCGCATCCTGATTGGCCAGAGACAGGAATCAACGGCACCATGGCGAACATGGAAAACCTATCCGACGGCACGATTCGACCGTGGCTGACTCTTGAGCGTCATTTGATGGTGTTGCGTGGCCTGTGGGAACATCAACCGACAAAGATCTTTCCCTTGATCACTGTTCCCGTACTGTTCGTACCTGCAGATGGACCCAATGGTGAATTCGCCGAAACCAAACGAGAGGCGATCGAGCGATCACTTAAACTTGTGCCTCGAGCTCGTGTTGAATGGTTCAATTCTGCAGATCACGACTTGCACGCCCAACAGCCACAACGCTTGGCACAAGTCCTGCATGATGCAACAATTGATGGGTTCTTTGCATGACAACACATGACGCTTTGCCGCGCATCATCGCAATCATGGGTTCAGGCGAAATGGCCCCGACGATGGTTTCCACTCATCGCGCCCTCATTGCCAAACTTCCCCAACCCAGGCGAGTGGTGTTACTGGATACTCCGTACGGATTTCAAGAAAACTCCTCTGAACTTTCCAGCAAGGCGGTGGAGTATTTTGACAAGAGCATAAATGTCGATCTTCAGGTCGCCGGATTGGCTCGACTTGTCGGTATCAGTGTCGATCCACTGGCGACCGAAAAGGGATTACAAGCCGTCGCCGACGCACACTACGTCTTTGCTGGCCCGGGTTCGCCCTCGTATGCGCTACGCCAATGGGAGGGTACGCCGATCCTGAATTTACTAACCGACAAGATTCACCGTGGCGGCATCGTCACCTTTGCTTCTGCAGCGGCGCTAACACTTGGTCGATTCACACTTCCGGTATATGAGATCTACAAGGTTGGTCAGGATCCGCGGTGGTTGGATGGTCTCGATCTGATGAGTGAAATCGGAATTCATGTGGCGGTGATCCCGCATTACAACAACGCCGAAGGTGGACATCACGACACACGGTTTAGTTACATGGGTGAGCGGCGGTTGTCAATGCTTGAAAACGAATTACCGGGCGATGTATATGTGCTTGGAGTTGACGAACACACCGGATTGGTGATTGATCTGGACACCGATACGGCAACAGTTGTTGGAAAAGGAGTTGCCACGATTCGAGTTCGCGGCATGTCTGAGGAATTTGTGCCGGGGACAGTCGTGGCACTCGATCGACTACGTGACCCGAAGATGAAGACCGCACTCGCCAAGCCGATGTTGTCAGCGCCTGTCGTGATGACCAATACGAGTGATGTCCCAGCCGACGACAGCAATCTGCGAGCCGCCACTGACCGCATCAATGCAGCCTTCACGGTTGCACTTGAACACGGTGATGCCGATAGCGCTGGCCGTCTAGCTCTTGAACTGGACGATGCGATTGCTGGTTGGTCGGCCGATACTTTGCAAAGCGATGATGCCGATCATGCTCGTGCAGTGATGCGAAGTATGATCGGCCGACTTGCCGTGACCGCTGCAGATGGCCTCCGTAACCCCCGTGAGGTGCTCGGTCCGTTCGTTGGGACTCTGCTTGAGTTGCGCGCGATAGTGCGTAGCGACAAGCGTTTTGATCTCTCCGACCTGATCCGCGATCGACTAACCGCAATTGGTATTGAGGTACGCGATACGCCCGACGGCGTGGAGTGGGATTTGCGGTTCGGCAAATTATAGCCACATCTGTACACATTATGGCTATAATTCTGCGATGGACCTTACAACGAAAAGTCACCGCATTGAAGTGGGCATACGAGAACTCAAGAACGGATTGAGTCGCTATATCGATCAGGTTCGTGAAGGGAAGGAAATTATCGTGACCGAACACGGAAGACCCGTCGCCAGGCTCACCACACTCACCGAGAGCCAGGATCGTCTGCAGCAATTGATCGCGTCCGGCGCAGTTCGTCCGGCACTTAAGCCGAAAAACCCGCGCCCACGCGGACGGATTCGGACGAAATCGCCGATTAGTCCACTGGTCTCTGAACAGCGCGGATGATCACGTACATTGACACCTCGTCATTTTTCAAACTGCTGGTTCTCGAAGATGGGACTGACACAGTCGAGAAACTTTGGGCCGAGTCGGATGATCTAGTGTCGGCACGTCTGCTCCAAGTAGAGACATATTCTGCGCTTGCCCAGGGGATCCGTTTGGGACACCTCTCGAATCTTCAAGAATCCAAGGCACGCCATGTCTTCGAGTCTCTGTGGGAGGAGATCATCGTCGTCGAACTGACGCCACGGGTCGCCGACAAGGCATGTGAACTTGTTTCGACTGTAAGTTTGCGCGCACTGGACGCGATACACCTTGCGTCAGCAATCGAGGTTGGTGCAGATATTGTCACCAGTGCTGATCAACGATTGAGTGGTGCAGCTCAACAGATCGGGTTCGTTGTCGTGAACCCACTCGACTAGCAGCGCTAAACGTGGGCGAGTGACGACATTTTCATTCGATTGCGAGTACCGGCCACGGCGTAGAGGACGATGAAGATCATCGCATCAAGCAAAATGATTGTCGCGCTGGTGGATGTGTCGAGGTGGTACGAGGCATTCATTCCGACGAAACATGTGAGGGCGCCGATTGTGGGCGAGATCCACAACAACCGCGAAAAACTATTGGTGGTCAGTCGTGCCGATGCCGCTGGAATTACCAAAAGTGCCGAAATAAGCAGCGTCCCGATTACCCGCATCGTGACGAGAATGGTGAGGGAGAGCATTACCAGTAGTAGCGCCTCCACCGCCGACACACGGACTCCCGAAACTTGAGCAACATCACGGTCGAACGTGGAAAAGAGGAGTCGTCGGTAACCAAATACCACGATCGCAACGCCGATGACAGCAACGACCGAGACAGCCACAATGTCACTCGTCTTGACTCCCAGCACACTGCCAAAAAGTACGGCTTCGATGCTTCGACTGGCCTGGCCGTAACGGTTCATCAAGGCGAGGCCAAGTGCGAATGATGCAGTTGTGACGACACCGATTGCGGCATCAGCCCCGATCACGCGCCGCCGCGCCACTCTGGCAATGAGCACCCCGGAGATGATTCCCCACACACCGGCTCCGAGAAAATAATTCACTTTCAGTACCGCCGATGCCGCGGCTCCGCCGAACACTGCATGTGATAATCCGTGACCGATGTAACTCATACCGCGCAAGATGACAAATACCCCAAGCAATCCACACAGCGCGCCGGCAATGGTCGCCACAATGATGCCGTGGCGAAAGAACTGAAACCCGTATGGCTCGAAAAGATCAAGAGCGAGAATCATTTGCCGACAACGCGCAATTTGGCGCGGGCCTTATCAATCACGATTGGCATTCCGCCGTGTTCAAGTACTTCCATCGGTGCCCCATAGGTGTCTTCAAGAACTTCGGGCGTGAGAACCAAATGAGGTGGACCATCGGCAAGTATCTTTTTATTCATACATACAAGCCTGGGCAGGTGGGCGGCGAGGCCATTGAGATCGTGGGTGGTGAGAAAAATGGTGAGTCCCTCGGCGTGAAGGTCGGCGAGCACATGCAGTACCTCATGTCGTGTTCGAACGTCCACGCCCGATGTTGGCTCATCCAAAACCAGGATGTCCGGTTGGCGAAATAGTGCACGAGCCAAGAACACGCGCTGTTGTTGACCACCAGAGAGTTCCCGGATATGTCGGTGGGCGACTTCGCCAATACCCAGTCGCTCAAGAACTTGGCGAACAGTCGCACGCTCAGCAACCGAGATGCGTGGCCACCAGCGACCCTCGGTGCGGGTCATGACGATGACTTCCTCCACGGTGACAGGGAAATACCAGTCCACGGTTTCTACTTGAGGGACATATCCCATTGCCAGGCGCTCGAGACGGGTGATCGATCCATGTGCGACCGGATGCGAACCGAGGATTGCCCTCAACAGTGTCGTTTTGCCTGCTCCTGACGGACCGACAACGCCAACAAATTCGCCTCTATCAATGTTCACATTGACGTCGTCCACGACCGGAGTGTCACCATATGTGCAGGTCACATGCGCGCACGAAATCAATCGCTCATTTGAAGTCGTCACTGGGGGTATACCGCATTGTCTATCACCACATCAGAGACATCCAATGCCTGCAATGCCGAAGAGTTTCCGCCAAGTGCTTCAACCATGGTGGCGAAGTTGAAGCGCATCAGGCCCATCCATGAATGTTCGGGATCGCCTGGTTTTCCGATTAGATCATCATCTCGCAATACATCCACGTAACGCACGGCCGTTTCTGCTCCAATCTGCTCCAGCACCGGAGAGGGGAATACTTCGCTGCCAAAAATTGCCGACACCTTTTCGGTCTTCACTTGGTTGATCAGGTCGGCGATTTCGCGTGGAGTTGGATCCGTGAATGATGACGGCTGAATCGCCCCAATCACGGTGAAGCCGTAGTGCCGGGCAAAATATGCGTACGCGTCGTGATACGTAAGTAGTTTGCGTTGCTGTATTGGGATCGTCGCCGTCGCCGCAACCATTGCGGCGTCCAACGTATCGACTTTGTCGGTAAACGCAGTGAAGTTCGCGGTGTAAGTATCCGAGTTTTTCGGATCGCGACGGGTCAGGACATCGCGAATGACTTCCGCGAATTGTTTGACCATCGGCGGGTTTGTCCACAGATGTGGGTTTGGCTTACCACCCGCCTTGGGGAACGAAAAGTCAAAGATGAATTGCGATTCGGAGAGAATCATTGGGGAAATTTCGCAGATCTGGGCTCCATCTTTGAGATTGGCCAAAGCCAGATCTTCAGTCGGCTCTTCAAGCATCAGACCGTTGATGAACACGATGTCCGCGTTCTCAAGTATTGCTGCATCGCTCGGCAACGGCTCGAAGGTGTGCGAGTTCGTGCCCTCTGGAACTATGCCGATAATTTGTGCGTCGGTGCCACCGGCGATATTGGCGATGATATTTGTGATTGGTGCAATAGTCGCGGCAATTGTTAGCGAACCGTCGATCGGATCGCCAATTTCGCAACTGACTGGATTACCGGAATTGACCCTTTCGGACGAACCACTCGATGAGCATCCAGCAATGAGGGCCAGTACCGTAAGAAACGGCCTCATTCGAAGACGCTGCATGCCCTGAGAGTACCGCCGTGTTTACATTCATTGGCCAAATGTGCCGATCAATGGCGCGTGAGAGTTCGGGGTTCAGAGTTCGTTAGCCTTGTGAGTCTCAGAACCGTATGAATATACGGCTCACGAATCGTAGAGGAGCACACGACATGGGTCGAGTAGTCAAAGCGGCGCTGTTGCAGACCGACTGGACGGGCGACAAAGAGTCGATGATCGACAAGCACGAAGTCGCTGCTCGCGACGCGGCCAAGCAGGGGGCGCAGGTGATGTGCTTCCAAGAGTTGTTCTATGGTCCGTATTTCTGTCAGGTCCAAGAACCCGAGTACTACTCATATACCGAACCGATTCCCGACGGTCCAACCACGAAGAGATTTCAATCGGTGGCCAAGGAACTCGGCATGGTGATGGTGATTCCAATGTACGAGATCGTTCAGCCGGGGTTGTACTACAACACTGCGGCAGTGATCGACGCCGACGGTCGCTACCTGGGCAGGTATCGCAAGCAGCACATTCCACAGGTGAAAGGTTTCTGGGAGAAGTATTACTTCACTCCCGGCACCAATGGGTATCCGGTGTTTGATACGGCAGTCGGCAAAGTGGGGGTGTATATCTGTTACGACCGCCACTTTCCGGAAGGATGGCGCGCGCTGGGCTTGAATGGTGCTGAAATCGTATTCAACCCATCAGCAACGAGCCGCGGTTTGTCCGAGTACATCTGGCGTATTGAGCAGCCAGCAGCCGCGGTCGCCAACATGTACTACGTAGGGGCGATCAATCGCGTCGGAATTGAACCACTCGGAGATGACGACTTCTATGGCCAAAGTTATTTCGTCGATCCAGAGGGCAAATTCGTGGGTGGCGTGGGTGATCCGCACAAGCCGGAGTTGATCGTGCGCGACCTCGACATGGACAAAATCAAAGCGGTTCGTGATCGTTGGGCGTTCTACCGCGATCGACGTCCTGATGCATACGATGAACTGGTACGACGGTAGAAAGAGGGGATAGTTGTGGCTCGAATACTGATTACAAACGGAACGGTCATCAGTCCGACCGGTCAGCATCTGCAAGACGTCCTGATTGATGGCGAAAAAATTATCGCCGTTTTGGATCGTGGCCAGTCGCAGGCACTCAATATCGTCGCTGACCGAGTGATTGATGCCTCCGGCAAATACGTCGTTCCAGGGGGGATCGATGTGCACACACACATGGAACTTCCCTTTGGTGGAACCGCGGCGAGTGACACTTTTGAAACGGGCACAATCGCCGCTGCCTGGGGCGGTGTGACCACCATCGTTGACATGGCATTGCAGCGCTATGGCGAAAATGTTCATGAAGGCCTGGCCCAGTGGCATCGAAAGGCGGGTGGCAATTGTGCGGTGGATTACGCATTTCATCAAATTCTTGGCGGGGTGGACGAGCAGGCGTTGAAGGACATGACATATCTCGTCGATCACGAGGGCGTCACCAGTTTCAAATTATTCATGGCGTATCCTGGCGTGTTTTACAGCGACGATGCGCAAATTTTACGCGCCATGCAAACTGCAAGTGAAAATGGCGCGACAATCATGATGCATGCCGAGAACGGAATTGCCATCGATGTGTTGGTGCAACAACACATCGCTCGAGGCGAAACTGATCCGAAATATCATGGAATCAGTCGGCCAAGCCTGTTGGAGGGTGAAGCCACGAACCGTGCCATCGTGCTGTCGCAAGTGGCGGGTAACGTGCCGCTGTATATCGTGCACATGTCGGCGTCCGAGGCACTCAATGCCGTGTCCGAGGCTCATCACGAGGGTTTGAACGTGTTTGCCGAAACCTGTCCGCAATACCTCTATATGACACTCGAAGATCACCTCGCTCGCCCCGGTTTCGAAGGCGCCAAGTTCGTCTGTAGTCCCCCAGTTCGCAGCAAGCACGACAAGCACCATCATCATGCCGACCTATGGAAAGGCTTACGGATGAATGAACTCGCCGTCGTCAGCACGGATCACTGCCCGTTCTGTTTCAAGGACCAAAAGGAACTCGGCCTCGGAAACTTTTCCAAGATTCCAAACGGAATGGGCGGGGTCGAGCATCGGATGGAACTCATCTATCAGGGAGTCGTTCAGGGTGAACTCACTCTTGAGCGGTGGGTGGAAACCTGCAGCACGACTCCCGCTCGCATGTTTGGCATGTATCCACAAAAGGGAATCATTGCCCCTGGCTCCGATGCCGACATTCTTGTTTGGGATCCGAACCAGAAAACCAAGATCGGTATCAACGACAAGCACCACATGAACATGGATCACTCCTCGTGGGAGGGATTCGTCGTGGATGGCAAAGTTGACATGGTGCTGTCACGAGGCATGGTGGTGATCGACAACGACAAGTTCACCGGTCGCAAGGGTCATGGCCAATTTGTCAAGCGCGGCTTGTGCCAGTACCTGAACTGAACAACACTTCAACAAATTAGACGATTACAAGCAGGAGTCATTATGAAGCGCATCAGTCACTGGATCAACAACAAAGTCGTCGCTGGAACCTCAGGCAACACCGCAAAAATCTGGAATCCGGCAACGGGCGAACATCAGGCGGATGTGGATCTAGCAAGTGACGCTGACGTGGACGGCGCCGTGGCGGCGGCCAGGGCTGCGTTTCCGGCATGGCGCGCCGCGAACCTGTCCCGACGTGCCGAGATCATGTTTCACATCCGGGAGTTGGTGGATGCCAACCGCAAGGAAATTGCCTCGCTGCTTACTCTGGAGCACGGCAAGGTGCCAAGTGATGCACTCGGTGAAGTTGCGCGAGGGCTCGAAAACATTGAATTCGCCTGTGGTATCCCGGCTTTGATGAAGGGCGGATACTCGGAGCAGGCGTCAAGCGGCATCGATGTGTATTCAATTCGCCAACCCCTTGGTGTTGTCGCTGGCATCACGCCGTTTAACTTCCCGGCGATGGTGCCAATGTGGATGTTTGCCAATGCCCTCGTGTGCGGTAATACGTTCGTGCTCAAGCCAAGCGAGAAAGATCCGTCGGCGTCCATGTTCATTGCCGATCTATTGCGTCAAGCAGGAGTACCCGACGGTGTGTTCAACGTTGTGCACGGTGACAAGGTGGCCGTGGATCGGATTCTTGGACATCCCGACGTTGCTGCGGTGAGTTTCGTTGGTTCAACTCCGGTTGCCCGGTACGTGTACGAAACCGGTACGAAGAACGGGAAGCGGGTGCAAGCTCTCGGTGGGGCAAAGAATCACATGCTGGTACTACCCGATGCCGACCTCGACATGGCCGCAGATGCTGCAGTGAGTGCCGCCTACGGTTCGGCCGGTGAGCGTTGCATGGCAGTTTCGGTGGTGCTCGCCGTTGACAGTATCGCCGACGCGCTTGTGGAGCGGATCAGGACACGTGTGCCAAGCATCAAAGTTGGCTCAGGTGCCGACCCAGCAAATGAGATGGGGCCGCTTATCAGCCGTGAACATCGCGACAAGGTGGCAAGTTATGTCGCCAATGCGAAGCAGGAAGGCGCGACAGTGATCATCGACGGAACCGCCAAGGCCGCGGAGGAGGGATTCTTCCTCAACCCAAGCCTGATCGACAATGTAAAGCCGGGCATGAAGTGTTACGACGAGGAAATTTTTGGACCGGTGCTCACCGTAATGAGGGTGAAGAGTTACGAGGAAGGGCTCCGAACCATCAACGACAACGCGTACGGAAACGGTACGGCAATTTTTACTCGCGATGGCGGAGTTGCTCGTCAGTTTCAGTACGAAGTGAATGTTGGGATGGTCGGAATCAACGTGCCGGTGCCGGTGCCTGTTTCGTACTACAGCTTCGGTGGTTGGAAGGCGAGTTTGTTTGGCGACCAGCACATGTATGGCCCTGAAGGAGTCAATTTCTTTACCCGTGGCAAGGTAGTGACGTCTCGTTGGCCAGACCCGCGGACTTCACGAGTTGATCTGGGTTTTCCACAAAACCGCTAATTATTTGAGTCCTAACACATCGAAACGTCGAGGGGGATAGGTATGGACATTGGCGTCGTATTGCAGACAACGCCACCGGCAAGTCGCGTCGTCGACTTGGCAAAGAAGGCCGAGATGTATGGGTTTTCCAACGTGTGGACATTTGACAGTCATATTTTGTGGGAGGAGCCGTTTGTTGTATTCAGCGCGATTCTCGCCGAAACGCGCAAGGTCATCGTCGGCCCGATGGTGACGAATCCCGCGACTCGCGATTGGACGGTGACCGCCAGTCTGTTCGCCACGCTCAACGAAATGTATGGAAATCGCACGGTCTGTGGAATTGGTCGCGGTGACTCCGCGGTGCGCGTCACCAACGGTCGGCCAACAACATTGACAACCTTACGCGACAGCATTCATGTCATCCGAGAACTGGCCAATGGTCGTGGTGTCGAATACAACGGCTCGACAATCCGTTTTCCGTGGGCCGCGGAGAGTAGATGTGAAGTGTGGGTTGCCGCGTATGGTCCAAAGGCATTACAGCTTGCCGGAGAAGTGGGCGATGGATTCATTTTGCAACTTGCCGACATTGACATCGTGGTCTGGACAATCGATGCGGTGCGTAAAGCAGCCAAGGACGCTGGGCGCGACCCTAAGTCAGTCAAGATCTGTGTCGCGGCACCCGCCTATGTTGGTACCGACATTTCTCACATGCGTGATCAGTGCCGCTGGTTTGGGGGCATGGTCGGTAATCATGTGGCCGATCTTGTGGCTCGATACGGAGACAGCGGCGCTGTCCCCAAAGCCCTCACCGAATACATCAAGAGTAGGGACGCCTACGACTACAACGAACATGGTAAAGCCGGAAACGTACACACCGCATTTGTGCCCGATGGAATTGTTGATCGATTTTGCATACTCGGTGACGCCAACGAGCACATCCGACGTCTCAACCAACTAAAAGAACTGGGTGTTGACCAGTTCGCCGTGTATTTGCAGCATGATGGGAAAGAGCAAACACTTCAGGCGTACGGAGAAACGGTACTTCCGGCGATTGCCGAGATGGCAAAAGCCAAACAATGATCCAGTTATTACATCGCAGTTTGTACCGCATCGGTATGTTCATGTTGTCAATCGCTCTGGTGGCCGCGCTGTGGGAGTTGTACAAGGTCATCGGACCGCAAGATGGTGGCACATTGTTTGGAGGGAAGATTTTGCCTCGTGCCAATGATCGAGCGATGCCACATGTGTGGGACATGTTGAGTCGATATGGTCGATCCGAGGTGCGAGGCTCGGATCGCAAGATTTGGTCGGTGGTGTTGGCCGGTGGTTGGTTCTCGTTTCGTCTCGTGCTCGTTGGTTTCTTGCTTGGCGCCACAATCGGCGTGGGCTTGGCCGTATTGATGGCTCGTTTTCGACTCGTGGAGCGTGGACTCCTGCCGTATCTCGTCTTGTCGCAGACCGTTCCGCTCATCGCCCTGGCCCCGCTTGTGGTGAGCTGGGGCGGCAAACTTCATGTGGGGGGCTTCGAATGGCCAAGGTGGCTGTCGGTATCGATACTTGGGGCATTTCTGGCTTTCTTTCCCGTCTCGGTCGGCACGCTCAAGGGATTGACTTCAGCGCCAGCAGCAGCCGTCGAACTAATGAACAGCTATGCGTCGTCATGGCGGCAAACATTGGTCAAACTCCGCTTTCCGGCCGCCGTGCCATTTATGATTCCGGCGTTCAAACTGGCCGCCTCCGGCGCGGTGATCGGAGTTGTCGTGGCCGAAATATCCACCGGACTAAAGGGTGGCATAGGTCGTCTGGTGATCGAATACGCGCGAGAAGCCACGGGTGATCCAGCCAAGGTATTTACGGCGGTATTTGGCGCCGCCGGACTCGGTTTGGTGATGGCCGGAATTGTCGCCCTTGGCGACATCGTGTTGATGCGAAATCGACCAAAGGAGACGGCCACATGAGCGCGGTGAACGTGACAAGTGCGAGCAAGATTTTCAATCAGGGAACAGCGAAACAAGTTGATGCGCTTCTTGATCTGAATCTCATCGTGGAACCAGGAGAGTTTGTTTCGCTCATCGGTCCATCGGGTTGTGGAAAGTCAACGCTATTACGGCTCATCGCCAACTTGCTCGATCCATCGAAAGGATCGGTCACGGTCAACGGCAAGACCGCTTCGCAAGCGCGACTTGATCAGGATTACGGAATGGCCTTTCAGCAGGCTGGGTTGTTCGATTGGCGCACCGTGGCCAAGAACATTGAGCTTCCGTTGGAATTAAAGGGATGGGACAGGACCAAACGCAGTGCTAGAGCCGCGGAGATGCTGGAGCTGGTGAAACTACCGGAGTTTGCCGACCTGTACCCGTGGCAACTCTCGGGAGGCATGCAACAACGAATTGCGATCGCTAGAGCGCTCGCCGCGCATCCGCCACTGCTGCTTATGGACGAACCTTTCGGCGCACTTGACGAGATGACCCGCGAATATATGCAGGGTGAACTACTGCGTATTTGTGCCCAAACTTCGACAACGGTTGTGTTCGTGACCCATTCGATTCCGGAGGCCGTGTATCTTTCGAGTCGGGTTGTGGTGATGTCGCCCCGCCCGGGGCGCATTACCCATCTCGTCGACGTGAATTTGGGCGCGAGTCGAAGCGAATCCACTCGGGCCGCCGATGAGTTTTTCCGCGGCATAACCGCCGTTCGTGAGGCATTGCGAGGTACGAACTCCGATCATGTGCTCGATCAGGCGGTTAGCGGAGCGGAAGACCGCTGATCATGTCGTTCGGTCGAAGCGTTCGCCACAGCGTGGCGCCACTGATCTTCGGCGTTGGTTTCCTGCTGCTGTGGGAGGGAATCGTAAAGGTATTCGATCTCAAGCCGTACTTCCTGGCTCCACCATCCAAGATCCTGGAGCAGTTTTTCTCCAATTTCACTTTGATTCGTGAGGCCGCGACCGTGTCGGGCACTAATGCCTTTATTGGTTTGCTTGTCGGAACCGCGACGGGGGTGTTGATGAGCTTCGTGCTCAGTAAGTTTCGTTTTTTCAGCGAACTTGTCACTCCGCTCGCCGTTGCTCTGAATGCCATTCCAATTTTCGTGTTGGTAGCGGTCTTGAACAACATGTTCTCAATCACAAGTGAGATTCCGCGACGAATCATGGTCACCCTCGTCGTCTATTTCATCGTGTTGGTAAATGTGGCCAAAGGATTAACCCAAGTTCGCTCCACGCATATCGAACTTATGAAGTCACTTGCCGCCTCGGATATGGCGATTCTGCGCAAAGTGCGGATTCCAAACGCACTGCCGTACCTCTTCACCTCGCTCAAGATCGCAGCCCCGGCCTCGGTTATTACCGCCTTCGTGTCCGAATATTTCGGTGGATCTCAAAATGGGCTTGGCAGCCGAATCACAAGCAACATCGCCAATTCCAAAAACGCTTCGGCCTGGGCCTACGTTCTCGGGGCCTGCTTACTTGGGTTAGTATTCTTCGGCATCTCCATACTGCTGGAGAACGGCGCCTCTCGGGGTGCCGTAGCAGATAACAACAACACGTAGGGTGCTTAGGCTCCCGGGGGAGTACATCACATGAGGAAATCACGTTTCAAACTCGCGGTCGCGGGTTTTGCTGCTCTGTCGCTAGTTGCTGCCGCATGCGGTGGCTCGGACGGCGCATCAGACACCACGGCAGTGGCATCTGATACCACCGCACCTGCTGTGGTGGAGGAAGAGTGCACCACGCCAACACCGGTCAAGTTGCAACTGCAGTGGTTTATCCAGGCCCAATTTGCCGGATACTTCGCTGCTCAAGATCAGGGCTTCTATGCCGCCCAGTGTCTTGACGTATCCATCGTTGAAGGTGGCGTTGACATCGTTCCACAAACACAACTTGCCAATGGTGACGTTGACTTTGCCTTGTCGTGGGTGCCAAAGGCTCTCGCCAGTCGCGAGGCCGGCGCAAATATAGTCGACATCGCCCAGGTTTTCCAGCGCTCAGGAACCTTGCAGGTTTCCTTCAAGGATAGGAACATCTTGTCGGCCGCGGACTTCGCGGGTAAGAAGATCGGCAACTGGGGTTATGGAAACGAATTCGAAATCTTTGCTGCATTGACCGCGGCAGGACTCGACCCAGCCGCAGACGTCTCGCTTGTCCAGCAACAATTCGATATGGCCGGTTTGCTCGCCGGCGACATTGATGCCGCTGAAGCAATGACGTACAACGAATACGCCCAGGTTCTGGAGGCCATCAACCCAGCGACCGACGCGTTGTACACCGCCGATGACTTCAACGTTGTTTCGTATGAAGACTCTGGAGTTGGAATGTTGCAGGATGCGATTTGGGCCGACGGCCATCGTCTGTTTGATCCCGCGTACCGTGCGACCGCCGTCAAATTCGTCGCCGCGTCGTTGCAAGGTTGGGCATTTTGCCGAGACAATGCCGAGACGTGTCGCGATATTGTGCTGTCAAAGGGCTCCAAGCTTGGTGCCAGTCACCAACTGTGGCAGATGAATGAAATCAACAAATTGATCTGGCCAGCACCAGCCGGTGCGGGCATGATCGATTCGGCGGCCTGGGATCGCACCGTCAAGATCGCCCAAGAGGCCAAAAACCTCGAAGGCGCCACAGTGCTCTCCAAGGTTCCGTCTGCTGATGCCTATCGCAATGACATCGTCACCGAAGCCCTGGCAATACTTGCCGGTCTCGGAGTGGATGCGACGGGTGAAACATTTGCACCAATTACCGTCACTCTCACCGAAGGTGGCAACTAATTTAGATCACGAGATTGCAGCAAGGGCGGGTCGCTTCGGCGGCTCGCCCTTTTGCGTTTCAAGCCCGTAATGAAAATCTCAGCCCTCGTAGTACGAGTCGGCCACCGTGAGTGCTTCATCGATGATGGCGATGCCTTCGCGTACTTCGTCGGGGCTTACCGTGCAGGGAGGCACCACATGCATACGGTTGAAATGGACAAATGGCCACAGGCCACGCTTTTTGCATGCGGCGGCAATTTCGACCATTGGCTTGACGTCGGCACCTGTGGCATTAAATGGCACGAGTGGTTGGCGAGTGTCACGGTTACGAACGAGTTCGATCGCCCAAAACACTCCGAGTCCACGAACATCTCCTACGGATGGATGCTTGTCCTTCAACTTTTGCAACTCCGGACCGATCACATCGTTGCCGATCATGCGGGCGTTCTCGACAATCTTTTCTTCTTTGAAGATGTTGATCGAGGCAACGGCCGACGCGCAGGCGAGTGGGTGACCGCTGTAGGTCAGACCGCCGGGATAGGCACGATCCTTGAAAGTGTCGGCGATTTTCTGGCTGATGATGACGCCACCCAGGGGTAGATAGCCGGAGTTCACGCCCTTGGCAAAACAGATCAGATCTGGAGTGACGTTCCAGTGGTTCACAGCGAACCACTCGCCGCAACGACCAAATCCGGCCATGACTTCGTCGCACATGAACACGATGCCATGACGATCACACAAGTCACGAACTCCCTGCAGGTAGCCAGGTGGCGGAACGAGGATGCCATTCGTACCGACAACGGTTTCCACACCGATCATGGCCACGGTTTGAGGTCCTTCAACCATCAATACCTCTTCAAGATGCTGCAAGGCACGTTGGCACTCTTCTGACTCGCTAGTGGAGTGGAATGCCGAGCGGTATGGGTATGGTCCCCAGAACTTTACTACCCCCGCAAATCCAGTTTCATTGGCCCAGCGGCGTGGATCGCCGGTCATCGCAATCGCGCCCGAAGTTGAACCGTGATACGAGCGGTACATCGTAAGGACCTTGTGTCGACCGGTGTGCAGCCGTGCCAAGCGCATCGCATTTTCGGTCGCTTCGGCGCCGCCGTTGGTGAAAAACACCATGTTCAGATCACCGGGTGCGAGTTCGGTAATGAGGCGAGCGGCCTCACTGCGCGCCTCATTGGCAAATGGCGGTGCAACAGTGCACAACTTGGCCGCTTGCTCTTGGATTGCCGCAATGAGTTTGGGATGTTGATGGCCAATATTGAGGTTCACCAATTGGCTTGAGAAGTCGAGGTACTTCTTGCCGGCAGCATCCCAGAAATAAGATCCTGACCCACCGATAATTTCCACGGGATCCAGAGTTCCCTGTGCCGACCATGAGTGAAACACATGGGCGCGATCGTCGAGGTAAGCTTTGGTACGAGTTGCTTCAATCGTCATACACCAAGTCTATTGTTTGAGAACCAGTCGATAACTACGTGAGCGTTGCCAGCACCCGTTGATGTAATTGTGGCCACGCGGCAGCAAGTCCGGCGTGCAAGACGAAATTCTCTACCTCATTGAGCAGAACCCATCGAATGTCCTCTGATTCAGCGTTGGCCGCAAACGCACCGGCGTCGCCCTTGCTGTGGGCGATGACTGTGTCGTAACGCCAGACTCCGTGATCGTCCGAATAGATGTCGCGCACATCTATATCACTGATCAGAATGCCTGCTTCTTCCGCCGCTTCCCGTGCCGCAGCACTAACTGAATCTTCGTGGGAATCGATGGCTCCACCCGGGAGTGCCCATGTGCCACCACCGTGTGTCCACGCAGCACGAAGCTGCAACAACACGTAAGGCTGCACCTGGTCACGGCGCACCAAGAGCAATCCGGCTGCGCCGTTCAGACCCCAGTGGCGATGACCGCACGTGCACATCACCCATCCGTCACCGTCACGAAACGCCACGCGCCAATATTGACACATCGCGTCACATCATCGTTGGGCGCTGCGACGCACCAAGGCGCGAGCGCTGGCCTGAGCGGAGGTGATTTCGGCATGGTGCGCATGGCATAACACTTCCAGTCCACCCCGACCGGTGGAATCGGGCAGGAGGTGGTGATGACAACCCGGTCCGTAGCCATTGCCATCTCGGGGTTCGAGATGATTCACTTCACAATCCCGGCGGGCTGCTGTGCAATCCAGTCGCGTACAGCGATACTTAGATCGTCGCTTGGCCGCCGATCGGGCGAATCGCCAAATATGTTCTCGCTGCCATGCCCGGCCACATTTATCGGAACACCATGTACGACGACGTGTTTGGGTGAGCGGCTCGTTACACCATTGGCATCGCCCTGGTTCGCCCGTCCAAATCGATAGCGGACAGGCGATCCGCTCGGCGATCAGAGGTGAGAGGTATTCGATCATCAAATAAAAAATATACATTCTCCTGAAACAATTCGTAGACATTGACGAAACGTTGATGTCGTAACGTCTGGTCAAGTTTGGTTGCAATGGCGCCTCCGAACCGTTAAATCGGTCCGTTTATCGTTGTCGATTCGACAACGCCTGACAAAGGAGCAACCATGCGAAAATTTTTTCATAAACACGCCCGACCACTTGCAGTTGGTGGAGTAATTGGACTACTTGGTGTGATAACGATGCCAGCGGTCGCACTTGCCGAAGAAGTGGATCCGGTAGTTTTGCTTGGACAGCAGGTAAGCCTGCTGTGGGTGGTCATTGGAGCCGCACTGGTCATATTTATGCAGGCCGGATTTGCCCTCGTTGAGACCGGCTTTTGTCGAGCCAAACATGCGGCCCATGTGGTGAGTACCAACTTTGCCGTCTTTGGTCTCGGGTTCGTCGCGTTCTTCTTCGTCGGCTTTGCGTTTGCCTTTGGAGGCTTTTCCTATTCGGCATTTGGAATGACGGCGCCGGTCGGTCGGGCGCTTTTGGGTAGCGGGGATTGGGTGTTCCTGTGGCAGGGTGGTTGGGCTCTATCGGGTAAAGCCATCACACCGGCCGTGCTGGGCTTCTTTCTCTACATGGCGGCATTCATGGATACCACGGCGACCATCCCCACTGGTTCGATGGCGGAAAGATGGAAGTGGAAAAGTTTCATCATCTGGGGACTCTTTTGTGGCGCCGTCTACTATCCGCTCTTTGCCGCCTGGACATGGGGCGGTGGATGGTTGGCGCGTACGTGGAACACGATGTCATTGGGTGCCGGCTATGTGGATTTCGCTGGCTCGGGAGTCGTACACGCGGTTGGTGGTGTTGCAGCACTAACAGGTGCAATTGTGCTTGGCCCACGCATCGGCAAGTTCGATCGGGACGGCAAGCCAAAGGCCATTCCGGGTCACCACATTCCGATGGCGATGCTCGGCACGTTCATTTTGTTGTTCGGTTGGTTTGGTTTCAATGCGGCTAGCACCCTCGCGGCCACTGATGTCCAGTTTGCAACGGTAGCCACAAATACGGCAATCGCTGCCGCGTTTGGCGCAATTACGGGAATGATGTGGATCACACGTCGCACCGGCAAGCCGGACCCCGGGATGATGGCCAACGGCATGCTGGCCGGACTCGTGGCGATCACCGCGCCATGCGCCTTCGTCGCCCCGTGGGCAGCGGCAGTCATCGGCGTCATCGCCGGTGTGCTCGTTATCGAGTCGGTATTTTTCGTCGAAAAGCAACTTAAGGTCGACGATCCAGTCGGAGCAATCTCCGTACACGGCGTGTGTGGAATTTTTGGTGTGCTCTCGGTTGGCATTTTTTCAAACGGAAGTTATGGCGCCGGTTGGAATGGCTCAACATCGACTGGAATCACGGGAATCATCAAAGGTAATTGGGGCCAATTGGGTGCACAGGCTCTTGGTGCGCTTGTCATCATTGTCGTCAACGGTGGACTTTCGTTGGCTTTCTTCAAGTTTCAAAATCGTCTCACCAAGGGCGGGATTCGATCGACGGCCGACGATGAGATTCAGGGACTCGATATTCCGGAAATGGGCGTGCATGCATATCCAGAATTTGCCGGAGCTCACTAATGAAAAATAACACAGTAGGTTCTTACCAGCGAAAGGAAGTCTGAAATGAAACTCATCACAGCAATTGTGAAGCCGTTCAAACTCGATGAGGTAAAGGATGCGCTCAAGGCGGCCGGTGTCAATGGCATCACCGTCACAGAGACCCGTGGCTTTGGTCGACAGGGTGGCCATGTTGAGACATATCGAGGGGCCGAGTATGCGGTTGACCTAGTTCCCAAAGTGCGACTCGACATCCTTGTTGATCAGTCAGTTGTGGATCAAGTAGTCGACGTACTTGTCAAGGCTGCCGGAACCGGAAAGATCGGTGACGGCAAGGTGTGGGTGAGCGATGTTTCACGCGTCGTGCGCATTCGCACCGGCGAAGAAGGAACATCGGCAATCTAAGTCAGGTCAACTACTTGGAAAAAAAATCCCCGAGTACCATGGCTGTCCGTTGGCGAGAAGCCTCCAGGGCAGCCTTGATATTTGGTGACACACTCGGATCGTCAAGATCATCGAGTATCGAACGAATAATCCATCCCCGATCCTTGTCCACCCATGTTGGGTATACCAACGGTCGATCAACGGTCACCTGCCCGGCAGAAGTAACCGTCATGTTAATTATGGCAATGACTGCGTCTTGCGACTTGGCCGGCCAGCGCTCATCGGTTGGCAGATTTGACAACACGTTGCCCAGTCCGAAGAGCACCCAGATTCCGTTCATCTGCACAATTGGCTGCAGGACATGGGCGTGGTGACCGACAATGAGATCGATGAGTCCCGAGGCGGTGAGCTCATTGGCAATGGTCGTCTGCATTGTGTTCGGGTGCGAATCCATTTCGTTTCCCCAATGCATGCTCACGATCACTACCTCAGCGCCCATCGCCCGGGCACGGGCCGCGTCGCGCAGAATTCGATCGGTGTCGATCACGGCAGAACGCCAGAGTTGATCGTCGGGCAGGTTCAGTCCGTTGAAACTAAATGTGTAGGACAGATGAGAAAGGTTCACGTCATTGACGGTCAAGACCTGTGGTTCAATTTCGGCGGGGGTACGGGCCATCCCGGATTGACTCACGCCGTGTGACTCGAGTGCATTTACCGTGGCATCGATGCCTTCAGTTCCGCGATCGAGTGCATGGTTGCTTGCGGTTGAACAGCGATCAAATCCAGCCACTGCAATTGCCTCGGTGATTTCTGAAGGCACACCAAATTTGGGAAAGGTTGAAAGTGGTTCACCTTGCGGAGCGATCGGAGTTTCAAGATGGCAGATCGCCAGATCGACTTTGCTAATCAGCGGCGCCACTCGGTCAAACATTGGTCCAAAGTCATATTCGCTGGATGAATGAATGGCGACGGAGTTACGGCGGGCTTGGACGATGAGTGGTGTATGCACCAACACGTCACCGGTGAAGGCAAAACTCAGATGTCGATCATGACTTGTCGTCGTCATCGTGATCGTCGTGGTCGTAGTCGGTATCGACTTCGGTTCAGTCGTTGATAACGGCCCAGCGGCCAATGAACTACTACTGGCGCATGCCCCGAGAACTACACAGGCACAGATAGCAAAGTGATTTCCCTGTCGCCACCGCCACAGGCGTGATGGCATGTGACCTATTGAAGTGTTGTTGTGGCGATGAATGAGTTGATGATATTGGCTAATTCAGGGGCCTTATCTTCTTGGATGAAGTGTCCACCGCTAATGATCGTGGTGTGGGCTTGTCCAGCCGCGCCCGGAACATTGCGGATGAAGACGGCATCTCCACCTTTGGTGACGGGGTCACTATCACCAAAGGCACAAAGGAACGGTCGCTCAAACATCCGCAGCGCACCATGGGCAATTTGGGTTCCGATGTTCAGCACATGTGGCTTGCGTTCAAGTGCATCAAGGAATTCAGGGAATGAGGTCCATTCCCATGTGATTCCTTCCACCAAGGCCGAGCCGGGAATGTCCTCCACCCCCTCCATCAAATCGATCAGTCACTCGTGACGATCGGTGCCGCCGGTGCAAAACCCACCCCACAGTTGCCCATCACGACCGTCGTCACACCGTGCCAACTGCTTAGTGTCAGCCACGGATCCCAGGTGGCCTGGGCGTCGTAGTGGGTGTGGACATCGACCCAACCGGGAGTGAGCATCCGGCCGCTAGCTGGAATGACACGCTGAGCGTGTGACGTCGAGATCGAGCCTGGCTCACCAACCTCTGTGATTCGACCGTTGGCAAATGCCACGTCAGCATCGCGCGCTGGCGCACCCGTTCCATCCACGAGATTGGCGCCAGTGATCACCGTTGTCCGATCTGCGCTCGTCGTCGTTGTCCGATCCTAGATGCCAATTTCCTTGATCAATTCAGACGCAGCGATTACGCAGCGTGCCGACACATTCGAGCGAGGTGACGATCACATCGCCCGGGCGTAGATAGACCGGAGGTTTGCGGCCATGTCCGACACCTGAGGGAGTGCCTGTAAAAATGATGTCCCCTGGGTACAATTCGCAGATCGTCGAGAGGTACGCGACGAGTTGCGGTACATCAAAGACCAGATCGTTCGTTGATCCGTCTTGACGGACCTCGCCATTTATCGTGCAGCCGATCGTGAGCTCGTCACGTTTGGGATGATCTCGAACATCGGTTACCCACGGTCCGATCGGCGCGAAACCTTGCCGACTCTTTCCCAGACTGAACTGTGGTGGCTTTCCAGAATTTTGTAACTGGCGATCGGAGATGTCTTGTCCGGCACACAGTCCGGCCACATGATTCCATGCCTCTGACTCGGCGATGTCGCGTCCGCCGACTGAGATCACTACGACGACCTCAGATTCGTAGTCACATGTGTCACCAACAATCGGAATATCACCGCCAGGGGCGTTTAGCGAACTTTGGAACTTGGCGAAGGTGAGCGGTGAGTTTGGGAGCGTCGAACCCATTTCCTCGGCGTGTTTGCGGTAATTAATTCCGATGGCAAACATCTGGCGCGGTCGCGGAACAGGGCAATCGAGAGTGTCGAGAATCGCTTTTGTGGCGTCGCTTTTCACTGTGACCGACTTGGCAAGAGCACGAAGGTCGCCCCAGCGTGCAAAACATTCCATCGGGTCGTTTGGCAATGAGCCATTGCTCGCCTGTTCGATGTCAATGAGCCGATCGTCGTCGCCTACCACCAAGTGTGCGCGACCACGAAAGGAAGCGAGTCGAGTTGTCGAATGTGCCGTCATTGGATATCCCGGTTAGACACGATTGCGCGCGGCACGGCGCTGGGCTTGGGCTTGGGCGCGCGCGGCACGCTCTTTTTCCTTACGGATTGTCCGCTGACGGCGTTTTTCTTCTTGAGCGGCGGTATCTGTTTCAGTTGGGCGCAGCGGGGATATCGGCGCAGTAGTTGCTGGCAATGCGAATCTCTCGTCAGTGGCGATCAGTTTCTTGAATCCAGCCAGTGTCAGTGAGTATTGCACCGACATCAATCGAACTGCATCAAGTCCGAAAGTTTCAATTAGCTCGCCAACATTGGCCTGCAAATCGGCAAGATTCGGATCATCGGACGTGCTGCCGAGGATTTCAATGCAACGCTCGGTGCATGGTTCGCTCAGCAACACGCCGGTGTCGAGATGAGCATTTCGTATTGTCATAGCTTGGCGTATGGCTGTGGCAACTGTGGCTAGGTCGTCAAAGGTGCCGGCCGGAAGTGCAAGCACTTTGGCCAGCGGGTCGCGAAGTTTCTCGGGCAGTGCGGTGGCTAGAGCAGTCAGGGATTCATCGCTGACCGTGGCAAAGACGGATGCATACCGACGCTCGATGAGAATGTGCTCGCGCGAAGAACTGACGGCCATGGGGAATGCCTCTACCTATCTGATTCAAGATCATGTGGATGACCAGCCAGTCATTGATGATCGGCCACTCACAGTGTGTCAGGTGCGCACGCCGACCACTACTACCAGTGACACATTTATCGCCGCGCATTGGTCGCGCGGCGCGAAGTTCGTCAGTTCACAAATTGATCAAAGCGGTCGAACATTGTTTGCTTCGACTCCCTTACGACCTTGCCCCAGTTCGAACTCGACTTCTTGACCGGCAACAAGGGTGCGACGACCCGAGCCCTCAATGCTCGAAAAGTGCACGAACACGTCTTCGCCATCTGCGCCCGTTATGAATCCAAATCCCTTTTCGTCATTGAAGAACTTGACTGTACCTGTTGGCATAACTGCTCGTCTCCTGTTGAATACTGTGTGTTGATTACTGTCTCGCTCAATACGTAACCCAGATTCCCGAGCAAGTGGAAAGATGTTACAGAAGTTGGGGACTAATTTCTAGGGGCAACGTAGTATTTTGCAGTTGGCAGACCATGAGCGCTAAAACTGGAACCGATGAAGGCAGCGACTCCAGTCATCTCATTGCTGGGCGCAACAGTCTCCCAAGTCGCTACTTTGTAATTAGGGCTTGCAGCTCGCGAACCACAATTTGGTGTGAGGCATTGACAGTGACGTCTCTCAGCGTCCCGCTCGCCCCGGTATTTGATCGCCAAGTGACACGCCATTCAATGCCTAACTTTGCAGGAAATGCGCCGCTGCTATGGAGAGCCGATGAATGTTGGTAGGTGTACATACAGGGTGAGTCGAGTGAATCTCCAAAGATTGGGAACCACCATCGACCTGGACCATCGCATTCAACATCTCCAGTTCCTAAATCGCCATCACCGGGTTGAAACTTCAATTTCTTTGGCGTTGCTGTGGTCGTAACGGAGATTGGGCCGCCCGGCGACGGCACCCATGCTGTTACCGATATGGGCACCCAGATCAGGGGATTGACCCAGAACCACATTCCGAGGTACACCACACCGCGGCGTGCTGGTGGAGCGAACTCGCCCCATGGAGCCGGAATATTGTCGTAGAGCACCGATGATGCTTCGGTAGCGAGCGTCTCGGTAGATACCTTTGGAATCCAGTAATACGTGGTCGCAGGCGCGCGATCGATGCAGGTGTAGTCATATAACTGATAGCGAATCGAGCCAATCTGTTTGAAGACTTCACCACTTGATCCAATGATGACGTCGCGGGGGATGGCCGGCGACCACTCGCAGTCACCTTCATCATTGGTGTTGCTCGGAGGTGTTCCAACGCGAACACCGGCCATGATCTGAGCGCCATCAATGGCGGCGCTGATATCCACGGCGATGCCGTTGTTTGAATCATCGGCGAGCACGATTTGCGGTGCCGAGCCAACAGAAATGGCGGTTGCAAGAATGAAACCGATCACGCGGCAAAACGGCATATGTCCTTCCCATAGTTCGTGTCGATGCTGGTGGCATCCGACCATTTCCATTCGCCATTGTCTACAACGATTTGCCATGCGGTGTGACCCGAGATGACATCATCGTCGAACACGATGTCATCTCTGGTGGAGTCTGACTGACCCAGGTCAAACACCACCAGAGAATCAAAAATGCATGTGTGCACGACTGCGGAAAAGGAACCGATCAGGTCAATGCTGTCGATCCGAAATCGAAATTTTCCGGCTCCAGGACGGGTTGCAAGATTGGCCTCGGCACGAAACTTCATCAGGGCCGTGAGATATCTGTGGTACTTGCTTCCCGATGCTGTCAATTCACTGACAGGACATGAAACTGGCCTCTGTCCGCACTGCACCCGTATACGGATGAGTTGGGTGAATTCGGTGGTGATTTGTTGGCTCGTTGACATCCCGTGGGGAGCGGGAACACTCGGTATAAACGTTGGCACTGTCGTTATCGTCGACTCAGCGGGCGAACGTGGGATCACCGAACTGGGAATTGGATCCAGAACGAGTTCTTTGGGTTGCTGGCCGCAATCGCTGACGATGACAACCAGTGCCAGCAATGATGCCCTTCGAAAGCAACTCATTCCCGATGACATAAGTGCCCCTCCGCCGAGAGCGCTTCGTACCCGAAGCCATTTCGTCCCAAATTGTGATCGTCGCAGGTTTCATGTGTGCACACATAATTCTGTGGGGAATTACAGCACTTGAGTTTGGCCTGTGGCGACAGACTTGGCACTTGTGGTCGGAGGTCAAGCGCGGGACGGTAGAATCAATGAACCCCAAAATGACCCAACAGCACCCCGATCTCGCTGCCGAACAGGCCTACATCGACCATGCTTATGCTTGTCTCGAGCGAAGCAAGACCGATGCCTGGCGAATTCGAGACCTCAATGAGGCCAGCACCGGCGGTACTTTTCAGGCTCGATTTGAGCGAAATGCTTTTGATGAACAGCTTCTCAACCGGTTGACGCAGTTAGATCTGGGTGATACCGCACTGGTATTTGGGCGCATCGACAAACTGGCCGAGACATCTGACGGTATTGAGAGTTTTCACATCGGGCGCCTGGCAGTTGCAGACACGAGCCGTGAACCCGTGGTGGTGGATTGGCGAGCACCTATTGCCGAGCCGTTTTACCGTGCCACGGGACGGGAACAAATGGGTCTGGCCCGTCGCCGACACTTTTCCGTGCACGGACAAAACCTGCTTGGTATTGAAGACGAATTGTTTGGCGCTGGTCACCTCGGTGTCGGTCACGACGAAGGTCTTGGCGGCTCTGATTTAACGGCAGTTCAGCAGACAGCAACCGGTTTACGTGGTTACAGCACGTTGTTGTCAGTGTTGAGCCGCGGACGTACCGGACAACTTGGTGACATCGTGGCCACAATCCAATCCGAACAGGATCAGATCATTAGGTCGCCCCAGCACGGGGTGATGGTGGTGCAAGGTGGACCGGGGACCGGAAAAACCGTCGTGGCGTTGCACCGCGCCGCATATCTGTTGTACACCTATCGCTTTCCGCTGGAAGAGCAGGGTGTGCTCGTTATTGGTCCGAACAGGGTGTTTTTGCGATATATCGAACGTGTATTGCCATCGCTTGGTGAAGCCGGGGTGTCTCAGGTAGTGCTCGCAGATTTGGTACCGGGACATCGTTTTGGTCGATCCGAAGACGCGTCGGTAACGCGGATTAAGGGTGATATTCGGATGGTGGACGTCGTTGCCAAGGCAATTCGTGATCGCCAGCGCGCACTGCGTGAGGATCTCGTGATTCCCTTCGGTGCCGGATATTTGCGCCTAACGATCAAAGAGTCGGCGCGGATCGTGCGCGAAGCACGTCGGCGCTATCGGCGGCACAATGCCGCACATCGCTGGGTTGAATCGGAAATCGTGGCGGCATTGGCAGCAACGAGGCGAGATCCGGATACCGATCTTGGGCAACTTCGCAATTCATTGCATGACATAGAAGAATTTCGCGTTGCCTTGTCGAGAATCTGGCCCGTGCTGACTCCAGCCGAGCTACTGCATGACTTGTATGGTTCCAAAGCGTTGATCCGAATTGCTGCGTCTGGAGCGTTGGAGAAAGAAGAATTCGAGTCGCTGTACCGACCCCGCAGTGAGAACGTGAACGATGTTCACTGGAGTGATAGTGACATCGCGCTTCTGGACGCAACTCTTGCCCTACTTGGTCCACGACCACGTAAGAGCGGAAAAATTAACGGAGCGGACGAAATTCGATTGTACGGTCACATCATTATCGATGAGGTGCAAGACCTCACCCCGATGCAATTGCGGATGGCAACTCGGCGGTCACTCAATGGCGCGATGACCGTAGTTGGAGATCTGGCTCAAGGCACTGGTGCCTTTGCCCCGCAGGAGTGGTCGGAGATCTTGAAATACTTGCCAGACAAACGCGAGCCACAGGTGTTCAGTTTGTCGGTGGGCTATCGGATCCCAGAAGAAATCATGGCACTCGCCGATCGGGTGATGCGTGCAGCCGCTCCGGCGTTGCGCCCTCCGCGTTCGGTTCGCCAAGGGGACTTTCCACCGCTTATCGTGCGCGCTAACTCAGATCAAGAGTTGCTCAATGAAGTCGTAAAGCACGCGCGTGAGATGCTGGATGTTATTGCTGATGGGAATGTGGCCGTGGTGTGTCCTGATTCGATGGCCGACGCGGTTTCCGATGCTCTTACGCTGGCACATATTGATCATGGTCGGGCCAATAACACCGCATTAGATTCACGACTTACCGTCGTACCGGTAATTCTGGTGAAGGGACTTGAACTCGACGGGGTCGTTGTGGTTGAACCGGAGGCGATTGTTGACGCACAAGAGAACGGGTTGCGGGCGTTGTATGTGGCACTTACACGGGCGACGCAGCGTTTAACCGTGGTGCATCACCAGGCACTACCGGAGTCAATGGTTGACTGATCCAAACCACTTTCACCTCGTGTGGTGTCGAGTCAGACAGTGACGAGAATTCGGGCACTGGCAAAGGCGTCAATATCAACATGTTTGCCATCAATGTGCACGGTCAGCGAACCGTCGGCGTGAGAGTCGGTGACGACGCCACGGTGCCCAGGCACAATTTGGGAATTTTCCAGAAAGTCGAGAACACCGGGAACGAATTCAAGTTCTTCAGGGATTCGGGCAATTGTGAATCCGGAGCCAACCTCAACATCGATGAGTAATTTTAGAGCCGGTTCAATGTATAGCGAGCCGGGAATTGGGTTGCCGTGCGGACACGTGGTTGGTGTCCCAAGAAGATTATTCATTGCTGATTCAACCTCGGCAGTGATCACATGCTCCCACTTGCAGGCTTCGTGATGGGCGAGTGACCATGACAACCCGAGTACATCGGTGAGGAAGCGCTCGGCAATGCGATGACGACGGACAACCCGGCTGCCAAGGGTTTCGCCAAGGTCGGTGAGTCGGATCTGGTTGTCGGCCGAGGTAACCAATCCCTCAGATTCCATCCGGTGGATCATTTCTGACACCGATGGACGAGACACGTTGAGCCGATCAGCCAAGCGGGCTTGAATGACTTCGAGATTGTCCTCGCGAAGCTCAAAAATGCATTCGCAGTACTCCTCGAAAGCGGGGTGGTGTTCCCCGGAGGTGGGCATGAATCAGAGGCTACCCACGCCACGTAATCCGGCCCACAACAGGTCGGCAACTTGCTTGCCAACCACGTTCGGGTCAAACGTGGCGCCAGAGTTGGTGAGATGTCGGGCCACGCCTTCGGAGGCACCCACCACGCCCTGAGCGAGTGTGTGTAGATGCGCCGGGTCAAGATTGATCGCAATCAGTGGGGCGATGGATTCTGCGGCATTGTCGACAACTCGCCGTACGGCATCGGCAAATTCGATGTCGTTACGAGTCCCGCTGTCAAATAAGAAACGAAATGCGTTCTTGTCATCAGACACCCAGCGAAAAAACGCGACGGTTCCCCTTTCTGCCTGCGAACGCCCGTCGGATACTTCGCTCGTAGCCTTAGTAATTGAGTTGATCATCCGATTGCCAACTTCTTCAACTAGTGCCAGATACAAAGCACGCTTTGAGGCGAAGTGTTGATAGACAACCGGTTTAGTAATTCCAGCCAGATCTGCGATGTCGTTCATCGATGCATCGTGGTAACCCTTTGACGCAAACACCGTAAGTGCCACATCCAGAATTTGCTCTTTGCGTTCGGAAGCGGGGAGTCGAAGCGACATGGGTACGTAACCGTAGCCAGTTACTTGAGACTCTTGCTACATATCATTGAGTTTGTCATCCCGTTCGGCGGCCTTTACTGCGTACCCCAAAACAATTGCAGGTGCCAGTAAGATCGAGCCAAGAACAAGTGCAGTGGTGGCGACGTTGCCAATTAGGGGGGTAAATCGCCACGCCAGACCCACGAATACGGCGACGATGGAAACGCCAAAACAGAGATATCCGATACGTTTGGCGCGCTGAGTCCAAACCGAAATGATGTCTCGGCGATGCCTTATCGGATCGCGCCGAGGCGGGAGTTGGTGGATCGGATCATTGCCATCGGCGGAAGAAGTCATACAGTCGTCTACATGGTAGATGGAACATCCCCTTCGTCGCTAATAGTTGAGTGGCACGATGCCGTCGCTTTGCTTACGATTACTCGTCCTAAGCGCCGCAATGCTGTGGATTTGCCTACACTCAGAGCAATCCGTGAGGCCCAAGTCGATGTCGTTGATAAAGGTGGTCGGGCGATGGTCATCACCGGGGCGGCGCCAGCGTTTTGTGCTGGAGCCGATTTGTCGGGTGTACATGAAGAGGAATTTGCTTCCGCGCTGCATGATGTCTTGCACGGCATGACCACGATGCCCATCGTCACGGTGGCATCCATTGACGGGCCAGCACTCGGAGCAGGGGCACAAATTGCAGCGTCATGCGACATCCGAGTGGCAACTGCAATCAGCATTATTGGAGTGCCAGCGGCAAAACTCGGACTGGTAGTTAACCATTGGACGGTTGAACGTCTCGTTCAAGAGTTTTCATGGCCGGTGGCACGAGCAATGTTGCTCACCGCGCGCCTGTACACCGGCGTTGAATTGGCACAAATGGGTTCAGTACATCGGCTCGGTGACTTAAGCGATGCTCTTTCTTGGGCTCGGGAGATTGCGGCGCTGGCTCCGCTAACTATTGCCGGTCACAAACTTGCACTTGAGGTCTCAGCTTGCGAACCGCAGCTGAATGAACTTGTTAGTGACGCACGCGAACGTGCCTGGGCGAGCAATGACGCGATCGAAGGTCGGAAGGCATTTTTAGAAAAGCGTCCACCGAATTTCATAGGGTCATGACGAATTCATGAGATTGTGAAATCATGACTCCGGTAAACGTTATTGAAATGCATGATGCGGTCGTCGTGTACGGAGATTTTCCTGCACTGGCTGGTGCCACGTTCACCGTCGGCAAGGGTGAGATCCTGTTGCTACAGGGCGCAAATGGTGCTGGAAAGACCACTTTGTTGCGCGCCTGCGCTGGTCTGACACCAATCGTTCGGGGCACGGCCGTGGTACTTGGGCACGATTTGCGAACCGATCGCAAATCCATCCGTCGGAGGGTTGGATTGCTCGGTCATACCAATGGTCTGTTCACCGATCTCACTGTCCGTGAAAACGTGACATTCTGGTCACGACTCGTCGGCGCAAGTGATGACGAAATCGAAGCCGCACTTGAACGTATGAGCATTGACGGTCGTCTTGCCGATATTCGGGTGGGAGAATTATCGGCCGGTCAAAAACGACGCTGCTCGCTTGCCAATCTCGTGGTTCGTCGCGCCGAACTGTGGCTTCTGGACGAGCCACATGCCGGACTTGATGGACGTGGTCGCGACGAATTGGATGCAATTTTGCGACAGGCAGCGGCTTCAGGCGCAACCGTCGTCATTGCTTCCCACGAAATTGAGCGCTCGCGGCAACTGGCCACCCGAATTGCCGTGGTTTCTGGTGGGCAAGTTGTGACCCTGCAGTCATGAGTTCTCGATCCATAGTGCGCGTTGCCCGAGTTGTGGCGGCAAAGGATTTGCGGATCGAAATGCGCAGTCGCGTGGTGACGAATCAGGTGGTGCCGTTTGCCGGTCTGGTAATGGTGATGTTTGCCTTTGCTCTCGATAATGACACGGTGCTGGAGCGGGTCGCTGGTGGACTCGTATGGCTTGCCATATTGTTCTCTCTTTTTGTCATCGTTCAGCGTTCGTTTGCGATCGATACAGCGGACAGCGCATTGGATGCACTTCGAGTCGCCGGTGTCGATCCCGCGGGAATATTCATCGGAAAGTCGATCGCCCTCATCGCGCAATTGCTGATCTTGGAAGTCACGCTCGTCGGTGCGGCAATCGTGCTGTATCGAGTAAGTGTCAAACCGTCAGCCATAGTGCTGTTGGTCACCTGCATGTTTTGTGCAACGGTTGGACTGGCCTTCGTCGGTACGCTCTATGGTGGTTTAGCTGCGGGCATGCGCGGTCGCGAGACGTTATTACCGTTGTTGTTGCTTCCCGCAGTTGCACCAGTTTTGATCGGCGCAACGAAGGCAACTGAAGCTGCATTTGGCATTGGCGGTATGGCGAGATCCGATGGCTGGCCGTGGGTGGGATTGCTTGCAGTATTCGCTGCAGTGTTCGGTGTCGGCGGCCTGAGTGCCTTCGGCCAGCTAATTGAGGAATGATGTACGGCGAGGACGACATGAAAAACAACTCAACTCCCGATGCTGTTGCTGGAGTCGCTACGACGACTTCACGGGTAATTGGCGTATTTGCAATTATCACCATGACATGGGTGGTGATGTCCGGATTGTTCCTCACACCGGAAGATGCAAACCAGGGCGATGCTGTTCGCATCATGTATGTACATGTTCCGACTGCATGGATTGCATATCTTGCATTCATCGTGACCGGTGCAACGTCGATTACCTGGTTACTAAAGAAAACACCTTCACTCGTGCTGGATCGCGTCGCTGGTGCCTGTGCCGAGGTGGGGGTCCTATTCATGGCGATGACCCTCATCAGCGGAAGTTTGTGGGGACGCTTGACATGGGGAACCTTCTGGGCATGGGATCCTCGCCTTACGACCACGGCATTCCTCTTCGTCACCTATGTCGGTTATCTGGCCGTTCGAAGTTTGGGAGGCTCACCTCAACAGCGTGCACAACGCTCGGCGGTGATTGCATCGCTTGCAGTTCTGGAAATTCCGCTCGTTCATTTTAGTGTGGTGTTGTGGCGATCGTTGCATCAAAGTGCCAGCGTTCTCAGCCCAGATGGCGATATCAAAATGGATGGGTTGATGTTTTTCACTCTTTTCAGCGGTGTGATCGCATTCACACTTACCTTCCTGTGGTTGGTCATTCATCGACAGCGGCTGCTGACGATGCGCGATGTGATCGATGAAAAAGGGCTGGAAGCGGCAATTCGCGAACGGCGCCAGGATCGTGATGGTGTTGACGTATGAGCGACGCTGGTTTCATCGTGCTTAGTTATGTGCTCACCGTTGGGTCGATACTCTCACTCGTTGTGGTCACGATTCGTCGCGGGCGATTACTTTCGCGCCAAGTTGCCGACCAGGACAAGCCGTGGATCTGAGTCCACGTACTTCGTCCGACGATTCACCACTGGCGGTGCGTCGTCGAAAGACGAGCTATCTATCTGTAGGAGTGATCGCCTTAGTACTCATCGCTGGCGCAGTGATCGTCAGTCGATTTCTCACCTCGGCGATCGATTACTACTGCAATGTCGATGAGATCGGTGTCCGGGATGGCTGTGAATCGGGTCGACAGTTGCGGGTGCAAGGCACCGTTGACAAAGGTTCACTGCTCGCAGCTGACGGGGCGACCATATTTTCAATGTCATTCAACTACAAGTCAATTCGCGTTGTGTATTCGGGTCAGCCAGGGGGAATTTTTCAGGAATGCATTCCGGTAGTGGCTCAGGGCCGCCTTGTGGGTGACACATTTGAAGCAGTGCGTATTGAAGTCAAGCATTCGAATGAGTATGTCGCCAAGAACAACGACCGAATCGCCACTGCCGAGGCCGAAGCGTGTTCGCAAGCAGCGGGGTGAGCGGCCCGCTCGGTCGAGCGCTACTTCTTGTTGGAATTGTCGGTGCGACATTTGGTGCACTTGCCGCGATCACGAGCGTGCGTTCACATGATCAAAAAGTTGCACGACTCATTCCGCGGTTCGCGTTGCTCTCATTCATTGCCGCCGTGAGTGCCTTTGCGACAATGGAGTACGCGATGATCACGCGTGACTTCTCGCTTGCCTACGTGCAGAAAGTCGGCTCCACGGCAACACCGCCCCTCTACAATTTTGCCGCAGTGTGGAGCGCCCTCGAAGGATCCATCCTGTTATGGATCCTCGTGCTCTCTGGCTACACGCTGGCAATTGTGTTTTGGTTGCGCCAACGTTTGGATGATGCGCTGTCGCGGTGGGCGATGGCCGTGATGTTCATCGTCGAAGCATTTTTCTTTCTGCTGTCGTTTGGTCCGGCCAACCCGTTTGCTAACGGCGCCCCAGGTGTCGTTGAAGGCACCGGGCCAAACCCGTTGCTGCAGAACCACGTGCTGGTGATGTTCCATCCACCGCTGTTATATCTGGGTTATGTCGGCATGACGGTGCCGTTCGCTTTTGCCGTTGCCGCGCTCATTACGGGACGCTTGGGCGAGGGTTGGTTGTTGGCAACTCGCCGTTGGACATTGTTCGCTTGGGGTTTTCTTACTGTTGGCATCGTGCTCGGCGGTTGGTGGAGTTATGAAGTTCTCGGTTGGAGCGGGGTGTGGGCATGGGATCCAGTGGAGAACGCGTCGCTCTTGCCGTGGATCACCGCCACCGCCTACATCCACTCCGTGTTGGTTCAAGAACGTCGTGGAATGTTGCGAGTGTGGAACCTGTCGCTCCTCGTGTCGACATTCAGCCTGACCATTCTCGGAACCTTTCTCACCCGTTCCGGTGTGCTCAATAGCGTTCATGCCTTTAGCGAGAGCAGCATTGGTCCGTGGCTATTGACGTTCTTTGCCATGGTCGTCGTCGTTTCCATTGCCCTGATTGGCTGGAGGGGTGACCGACTGCGATCCCCGGGAAGCATTGACTCGCCACTTTCTCGGGAAGGAGCATTCTTGGCCAACAATGTTCTGTTCAGCCTGTTCGCCTTCGTGGTTCTGCTCGGAACTGTGTTTCCGTTGATTGTCGAAGCCCTACAGAACCGCACCATTGTGGTCGGCGCACCATTTTTTGATCGCATGACGATGCCCATTGGTATTGCGTTGCTGACGATTATGGCGATTGCACCCGTGTTGCCGTGGCGCAAGGCATCGGGTGAATTATTGCGTCAGCGGCTTTTCTGGCCGGCATGGTGCGGGATCGCCACTTTGTTTGTGTGCGTCGTCATTGGCGCAACCGGATTGGCTCCACTGCTTGCATTTGGTCTGGGTGGATTTGCATTTGGATCTGCTCTTCGTCAAGTACTTCTGGCCACTCGTCGCCAGGGTCTGCGTGGTTTGGTCGGACGCGCCAATGGAGGCATGATTGTGCACATTGGTGTCATTCTCATTTCGGTGAGTCTGGCAGCATCCAACAGCTATACGCACAGCCAAGAACTTGATCTGGTGGTGGGAACTACTGCGCGATTTGGTGGACACAGTTTTGAATTAGTGAAGTTCGTCGAACGCACTGATGCACGGAGCATCAGGGTGGCCGCATTGGTGAAAGTCGATGGCGGTCAGGCATACGCACCGGCGGTCACCAAGTACACCAATCTCGGCATCAGCGTTGGAACTCCGTCCGTAAGAACTGGATTCTTTGAGGATCTCTACCTCACACTTGAGCCGCCAGTGTTAAAAGATTCAGCCAAGGCACGGATCAAGGTGTTCATCAAGCCGCTTGTCGTGTGGCTCTGGATCGGCGGTGGTCTGATGGCCATTGGTACTTTACTGGCCGCGTTTCCCGGTCGTCGGCGACGTCCAACTGCGGCAACGTCGGCTCTATTACCTGATCGCAGTGACGACGACATACACCAAGCGGTGGGCCGATGAGCGAGCGTCGCGGTGCACGAATTATCGCCGTCGCGGTTGGGGTTGTAATCGTGTCGTTGTTGTGGGTGCTGGTGAGTGCGTCTCCCAGCCCGTCGGAAAATGCAGACTCACCATTGTTGGGCCAACCAGCGCCGGCAATTGAGACGACGACACTTGATGATCAGCAATTCAGTTTGGCGCGGCGTAAAGGATCCTGGGTGATCCTCAATTTCTTCAACTCAACATGTGTGCCGTGTCGCAACGAACATCCGCTGTTGTTGGCCTTTGCTCGCACGGAAGCGTCGGCACCAGATCCGGCAGAGTTGTACACGGTCATCAACGACGACAACGATGATTCCGTGGCCGCATATTTTCAAGAATTTGGTGGTGACTGGCCAAAATTGCGCGACCCCAATGGGGCAATCGCGATTTCCTTTGGAATTGCCAAGGTTCCCGAGACCTGGGTTATCGATCCGAATGGATATGTTCGGTTGCGTATCGCCGGACAACTCAGTGACGGTCTACTGGAGGAACAATTGTCCATCCTGAAGGCGAGCTTCGGTTGATGACACTGAACTCAAAAGCGAAACGACCCATTGTCTGGGTGGTCATGGCGATCATCGCCGGATTGTTGCTGGCCGTTGGCGCGAATCGCGTTGGTGGACCACTCACCCAACAGGAGCGCGTCGACGGTATTTCCAAGCGTCTGGCTTGTCCGACATGTCAAGGGGAGAGCGTCTATGTGTCACGTGCCTCAGCGGCAGTAGCCCTGCGCGATGAAATCGCCCGACAAGTTGGAAGTGGGGAGCGATCCGATGAGGAGATCGTTGCGTATGTCGAACAACGATTCGGCGGCCAGGTATTGCTCGTTCCTCGTTCAAGCGGAATCGACGCATTGGTATGGGCACTTCCGGTTGCTGCGCTGATTTGCGCTCTTGCCGTTCTGGTAGCCGCATTTCGCCGATGGAGGGTTTCGGACGTTGTCGTGGTTAGCGATGCTGATCGCGAACTTGTGAACAAAGCACTCCATGATTCCTGAACCTGATCTTGGCAGTGGTGAACACAATGATGAATTACGTGACCAGCGAGAATTCTTGTTGCAGTCGCTTCGGGATCTCGAGCGGGAACGGGACGCCGGCGACATCGACGATCTTGACTACACCACATTGCGTGACGGTTATACCGCCCGAGCCGCACATGTCATTACTCAGTTAGAAAGCGGCGAACTTGCGAGTAGCAGAAATCGGCGCCGATCGATGCCGATAAAGGTAGTGCTGATCGCCGCAGTGGTGATCCTGTCTGCCAGCGGTATTGGCTGGTTCATGGCTACGCAACTGGGACAGCGCTTGCCCGGACAAAGCCTTTCCGGTGGAATCGCCGATAGCACGGCGAGTTTGCTGTCACAGGCCCGAGCGATCAACTTCTCTGATCCTGCCAGGGCAGTCGATTTGTACTCTCAGGTGCTGACAATCAATCCTGACAATATTGAAGCCCTGACGTATCGGGCGTGGCTTATCGCTCTTGTCACGCGGGACGCAAGTGACGACCTCAAGGTTCTTGCCTTCGCTACTGCCACCGAAGGTCTTGGTCGGGCAATTGCTATCGACACCAACTACGCAGACGCACATTGCTTCTTAGGAATCATTCGTTTTCGCATTGCCGCCGACGCTAAAGGTGCCAAGGAAGAACTACAAATTTGTCAGGGTCTGAATCCACCGGCGGCAGTGAAAGGGTTTGTGGATTCAATTGTGGCCGAGGTCGACTCCGCGCTCGCTGGCTGATGGCGGCGGCCATGCCGCGCTATCTGATTGATGGCGGCGGCCATGCCGCGCTAGCTGATTGATGGCGGCGGCCATGCCGCCGCCATTGTGAACAGTTCTCCATCACGTTCAAGTACCCACACTGAAGCCTTGCGCCAATCTGGAACCGTGGTGAACTGCATGCCACGACCCTCAAGGATGCGAATGACGGCCGGAATCATGTCGCCGTGGCTACACAACACGGCACCATTGGGCGCTTGCTCGAGCATCCGAATGATCGCGGTCACGTCACCGTCTTCGGCAAGCCGCTCGTCGGTGATAACTGGCAGCCCCGTAAGTGCACTGAGATCTTCAAGTGTTTGGATGCAACGCAAAAACGGACTCGACACAAGCCACGTTGGAGTAACCGCCGCGAGGTTGCCCGCCAGCGCCTTGGATTGCAATCGCCCCATATCATCGAGAGGTCTGGAAGTGTCGGCCCCGTCCCACAGGCTTTTCCTACCAGCCTTTGCGTGGCGAATTAGGTAGAGAGCCATCGCCAAAAAATCTACTGGTACGACAACCAGAACAAACAATCTTTGTCGTGCGCGGGGCACAATGTCTTGGTGGGATTTTTTGATCGAAATCGTGAAGAACTGGCGACCAAGGGAATTGATGGTTCGCGACTACCACCGGGACAGTACCTCACCGAGCGATTTCCCGTGCTGCATGTTGGCGAAGTTCCTGTTTACAGACCAGGTGAATGGGACCTGAAAATTTTTGGTCTCGTTGAGCATCCCTTGACGCTGAATTTTGAAGACCTGACGTCGCTTCCCGCAGTCACCATTACCACCGACATTCATTGTGTAACCAAGTGGTCAAAATTTGATACCACCTGGACTGGGGTCCGTGTGCGCGACCTCTTCGACCAAGCCGGAGTCACCGACGCTGCAACACATGTGATGGGACACGCCGAGTATGGCTATCGCGCCAATCTTCCGCTTGCCGACATCATTGGCGACAATGCACTGGTTGCCTATGCCTACGATGGCAACGGCATCGAGGCAATCCACGGTGGGCCGGTACGACTTGTCGTACCGCACCTGTACTTTTGGAAATCTCCAAAGTGGTTGCGGGGATTGGAACTTCGCGCCACCGATGCCCCAGGATTCTGGGAACAAAACGGATATCACATGTATGGCGACCCGTTCAAAGAACAGCGATTCTGGGGCGATTAGCGTTCTTGAAGGCGAGTTACACCGTTGTGGCGCAGAAGGTGTCCCCCTGGGGCAGCGACGCTGACATTTCGGGAGATGTGTCACCGTAAATTGCGGTGAGCATTCCCTTGACCATGCCGCGATCCACTGCGCAGATCACCGGGTGCTCGATGGCGACATCACCAAACGGACAGTGGTTGTTAACAATTCGCAATTGGTTGTTGCGCTGGTCAGTATGGGCGGCAAATCCGTGGGCGGTGAGTGCATCAGCCACAGTCTGAAGTGCGGAGCGCAACGATCGATGTCCGGCGCTGACACTGTGTTCGTTGAGACCTGAATGATTGAGACCCGGACCCGTGATACCAGCGGCCATGATCCGACCGTACTGTTGACCAACTTCTTCAGCCATCAACTCGGCATCGTGTGGTGCCAACAAGGCGAGTGCCTTACCCAGAAGTGTCAACACCAGATCATCACTGCGAACTGGAAACTCGAGATGCGGTGACTCATTGACCGCTCGATATTGTTTGGACGGACGCCCTGCGCCGGCACCTTTAGGGTGTGCAATGGCCACTTCGAGGTATCCACCGGCGGCAAGTTTGTCCAAGTGATGTCGCGCAACATTAGGGTGCACCTCGAATTCTTCAGCAATTTGTGCCGCAGTCAGCCCTTCTGGATGCTCGCGAGCAAAGAGATACACGGCGCGTCGTGTTGGGTCGCCAAAAGCCGATGTGATTGCTGACACTGTCGCAGTAAACGAGCCTGGTGTTAGCGATGATGAAGTAGTGCTTTGGCCGACAACAGAGTTGGCCGAGGTAGACGATTTACGAGCCACAGAGGTATTCTACCTATGGCGATAGTGGAAATTAACTGAAGCCCCAAGACTCGGAGATCAATGCCAATTCCAACGCACGGTCAGGTTATTGGCGCTCTGCGCCCGGTGCAAGACCCTGAATTACATCGTTCAATTGTTGATCTGGGAATGGTTCGCGACATCGTGATCGACGGCCAAGGCATAATCGGTCTCACAGTTGTGCTCACAATTGCCGGTTGCCCATTGCGAAATGAGATTCAACAGCGTGTCAACAGCGCATTGCGGGTCCTCGATGGCGTGAGCGATGTTGCGCTCACCTTTGGCGTGATGACCGATCAGGAGCGAGCCGCTGTGCGCGAAATGCTGCACGGCAACCCCGGTGCAACTGCTGGCAGCGCGCCGCCACATGGGCATGCCGAAGGTCGCCAAATTCCCTTTGCCCAGCCCGGTTCAAAAACGCGACCAATATTGATTGCATCGGGCAAAGGTGGGGTGGGCAAGAGCAGTGTGACCACCAATTTGGCAGTTGCACTTGCCGCCTTGGGTTACAAGGTTGGTGTTGTCGACGCCGACATCTACGGCTACTCGATTCCGCGAATGCTTGGCACAGATCGGGATCCGGTGATCATCGACAACATGCTGTTGCCACCCGAAGCGTGGGGTGTGCGTTGTATCAGCATTGGATACTTTGTTCCAGAAGGACAAGCCGTCGTCTGGCGAGGACCGATGTTGCACAAGGCACTTGAGCAATTTCTCACCGATGTTTACTGGGATGAACCGGATTTCCTGCTGATTGATATGCCACCTGGTACCGGTGATATTGCCCTGAGTCTCAGCCAATTTTTGCCACGTGCGGAAGTCTTTATCGTGACAACTCCCCAGGAAGCGGCACAAAAAGTTGCGCGATTGGCGGCGGCTATGGCGGCGAAGGTAAACCTTCCGGTCCGCGGCATTATCGAAAACATGTCATGGTTTACCGGGGATGACGGTAAGCGCTATGAACTCTTCGGTGCTGGCGGTGGTCAATTGCTCGCCGACGAATTGGGCGTTCCATTGCTAGCCCAAATACCGCTTATCTCAGCGCTCCGTGCCGGTGGTGACAACGGTCGACCGATTGCGGCAGTGGCTCCCGACAGTGAGGTAGGTCGGATGTTTTTTGAGCTGGCCAAGACGGTGGCACAGGATATGAAACCCAAGAAAATATTTAGCGCCGCACTCAAAGTGACGTAACCTTCGCAATCAACGGAAAAGAGATCATTATGGACATCCGAATTGGCATCACCCACGCCCCGCGTGAGATTTCGATCGAAATTGAGGATGATGCATTGAGTGTGAAGCAGATCAAGGCCGCAGCCGAATCCGCATTGAGCGGAAAGTCCACCATGTTCACGGTGACGGACAAGCGTGGCCGTCAGGTGGTGATTCCGTCGGCGAAAATTGCATTTGTCGAGTTTGGGGCGCCGGATGGCGATCGCAAACTCGGTTTCGGGAGCTGACACTGCATGAGGTACCGCCATGCCGACACTCGTTGAACTTGCTCACGAACACACTGATTTTGACAATGACACGGTTTCCCATTTGGGCGCATTGGTCTCTGAATGGGGAATGCTTGCCGATTTCTGCTTCGCCGATATGTTGCTGTATCTGCCGACCAGTGACGGCCGATGGCTCATCAGCGCACAGGTTCGTGCCGCGACAGGTCAAACGTTGTATCACGCCGACTATGTCAATACATGGGCGAGTGAAACCGAAACCGTGTTGCTCGACCGCGCGTTCAAAAGTGGCGAAATTGTAAACGGTGAAATCAAGGTACGTGCGATTGACGGAACCGCAAACATGCTCACGATTCCGGTGCGTTATGAAGGTCGTGTCATTGCGGTGTTATCACGTGAGTGGGTGACCGACACGGCTCGTCGTCCGGGTCAACTCGAAACCACCTATTTAGAGATTTTCGCAAATTTTGCCGAGATGATCGCCCAGGGCCTCTTCCCCTTTGAAGGAAAAGTTGCGGATACGAGTATTGCGCCACGGGTCGGCGACGGTGTCATCGTGCTCAATGCGGATTCGCGTGTTCGATACGCCTCGCCGAATGCGGTGTCTGCGTTGCATCGAGTTGGTGTAAGTGCAAACGCAGTGGGTCAGACACTCGCTGAGTTGGGTGTGGCCGAAACTGCTGCTCGTCACGCATTTGAGCGCAAGGAGCCAGTGGTCGAAGAGTTCGAACAAGCCGCCGACGTCACGTTATTGACTCGAAGCATTCCGTTACTGAAGCAAACGACTCGAGGCTTGGAGGTCACCGGTGGAGTCTTGTTACTGCGAGATGTTTCAGAATTGCGACGTCGCGATCGGTTGCTGCTGACCAAGGACGCAACGATTCGTGAAATCCATCATCGCGTGAAGAACAATTTGCAGACCATCTCGTCATTACTTCGCTTGCAAGCTCGTCGACTGTCCTCACCCGAGGCAAAAGAGGCGGTGGCCGAGTCCGTGCGACGAATTCGCACGATTGCACTGGTGCATGAGACATTGTCGCGTGAACCAGGCGAAGACATTTCCTTCATTGAGATCGTCCGACCTCTGATGCGTTTGGTTGAGGAAGGCCTCCAATCGGCAGACAGACCGGTGCGTTTTATTGTCCGTGGGGAGGGTGGTCGGTTACCGGCATCTGTGGCGACCCCGCTGTCAGTTGTGATTCTTGAGTTGTTACAAAACGCCGTGGATCATGCATTTCCAGAGGGGAGTCCAGGTGGATCGGTTGTTGTGTCATTGAGTCACGATGAACATTCGCTGGGAGTGCGTGTGGTTGACAATGGGACTGGATTGCAACCCGATTTTGAACTAAGCAAAGCAACCGGTCTTGGACTCTCCATCGTGCGCACACTCGTGACGACCGAACTTGCTGGATCAATCCAGATGCGTCGTGCTGTGCGCGCCGACAGCGAAGAATCTGGAATCGAAATGGATCACGATGGCCAGGGGACCGTGGTTGAATTGAGGGTGCCGATCGTCAACAATCCGTTGTGACTGAACCTAATCAGCCGCAACCCAGAGAATCATGCGCTGGCGCGCGCGGCTCGCCGATCGGCTGTCATTTTGCGACGAATGTCGCGGCGCTCTTCTTCTGAGGTTCCGCCCCAAATTCCGCAGTCTTGGTTGGTGTCGAGGGCAAATTCGAGGCATTCACGCTTGACTCCACATTCATCACACACGATCTTGGCCCGCGAGATCTGTTGCAACGCTTGTCCCGTGCTGCCAATTGGAAAGAAAAGTTCGGGATCGGTGTCCTTGCAGAGAGCCTCTATTCGCCATGTGTAGTCGGCTGATCCGAGAGCAAGGCTGGTGGCGAGAATTGACAAGTGAAACTCCTGCGTCGGGGATGAGCAAGCGCGAGCCCATCAGGGTTGATATGAATCTTCGTCCCGAAATCTGCTTTGCGAGACGGTGTCACGATAGACACCTACGCCCTCAGTTACAAGGGGTAAGGACGAGTTTTTATGAATTGTTTTCAGCGGTACTCTGCTGAGGTGATATCACGGCCGACTCAAATCGCGACTCAAATCAAGACACAAGTCATGGCGCATCGCGGCGCTAGCGCCGTTGAGCGTGAAAATACAACGATGGCATTTCGCCGGGCCGCTGAGATGGGGTCTCATGCTGTCGAACTAGATGTTCGTATTTGCAGGTCTGGTGAATTGGTAGTACACCATAACGCGGTCGTAGCCGACTCTGTTGCGATAAATGACCTCAGACTCAGCGAATTACCCCCATATATCCCGACGCTTACTCAAGCCCTCGATGCATGCGCCGGGATGTGGGTGAACATTGAAATAAAAAATGACGAAAATGAACCCGATTTTGATCCCAATGACAACGTGGCTGAGATGGTGGTCGCGTTACTCCGTGCGCGCGATACTTCCCAGCGGTGGTTGATTTCATCTTTTCGCCGGCAAACTGTGGACTTGGTTCACAGTTTGTGGCCGCAACTGCCTACTGCATGGCTCACTGTCAGGGTTGCGGACCAGGATGCACCAGCCCTTGCCGCATCTTTGATTGCATCAGGTCATTGCGCACTGCATCCATTCGTTGGAACCCTCTCCCGGAATGTCGTGGACGTCATGCACAACAACGGGCTTGCGGTCAACACATGGACATGCGACAACCCGGAGCGAATGAGCGAACTCATAGATTGGGGAATCGACGGTATCTGCACGAATACGCCCGATGTCGCGCTCCGAGTGCTTGCCAATCGTTCTCGCTAATAGTCGGTGAACGACGGACGTACCAGTCGCAGTGCGTCAGGACAATGGTGAATTTCGAGGTTCGTCGTTTCGCCCAGGTATTCACCATCCAGTTGGTAAGGAAACGGGGCCGGGAAATTGATGGTGACCTTTTCGACATCGGTATGAATATCGATACCAGAAGAAGTGGAAACGCCTCCTTTTCTAAGTGCACCATAGAGGGTTTTCAGCATCAGCAGCGAAGACATTTTGCGGAATGTCACCACTACGAGTTTCTTTTCCAACGCCGCGGCCGACGACAAACTGATCGGACGCTTGCCCACGAAGGTGTACGGGTTGGTGTTGAGCACAATAGCGAAAAATCCATTTGGTATATGTCGACCATCGATATCAAGAGTGAAGTGGGGAAATCTTCGATCGTATGACAAGAACCATGTGCGCAAGGCTGCATAGGCAAACAGCGGTTGTCCGACGAGACGCTTGAATGAGGCGCGTCGCTCAACTTGCTCAACGACGGCGGCGTCATAGCCGATACCGGCGTGGAAGCAGAAATACCGACCGTTGGCCTTGCCTAAGCTCACCGTTGAAATCTCGCCTTTATCGAGGGCTGTTGTGATCTGGGTCAGAGCAACCATCGGGTCATTGGACAAACCCAGGCTGCGTACAAAGACATTTGTCGACCCGCCGGGCAACATTGCCAAGACGGTTGAACTTCCAGCCAAACCAGACGCAACTTCATTAAGCGTGCCATCGCCACCGAAAGCCACAACAACATCTAACCCACGAGCGGCGGCGTCCTGGGCAAAGCGCATGGCATGCCCGCGTTCATTGGTTTCGACCACCTGCACATCGTGGTGTCGCGCAAGGTGCTGGTGGACGAGCACCGTGTTGCGGGGTGTCACCGATGAGGCGAAGGAGTTGACGATCAGCAAGATCTGCAAGGTGATCAAAGTTATCAGCGTCACAGGCATGAATTCTGAGGATTCTCGGTTGGGTGATAGCTAAACCCATCGGTAACAATGGAGACATGAATATCGTCGTCTGCGTCAAGCAAATCCCCGATCCGGCAATACCAGGTTCCTTGGATGGTGTCACTAACGCCCTCAAGCGCGATGGAAAACTCATCCTTGATGAATCTGATAGTTACGGCGTGGAGATGGCCCTCCAACTTGTCACCGCGGCTGGTGAGGGCGAGGTAAGCCTGGTGTCGATGGCGCCGAACGGGGAAGCATCTGGAATGCGCACTGCACTCGCGATGGGAGCAGCCAAGGGTGTGCTGGTGTCTGATCCGACGCTTGCTGGCTCAGATGCCCTGACTACGGCAAGAGTTCTCGCTGCTGCGGTTCAAAAACTTGGTGCGATCGACCTGGTCATCGCCGGAACAGAATCTTCCGATGGCTACACCGGCACGGTTCCCGAACAGATGGCCGAAATGCTTGGTCTTTCGTCGGTCACGTTTGCCAAGAAAGTGAACATTGAAAATGGTGTACTTAAAGTGAATCGTCAGAGTGAAAATGGATATGACGAAGTGGAGTGTCCACTTCCGGCACTCATCACCGTCACTGCGGGAGTCGTTGAACCTCGCTATCCAAGTTTCAAGGGGATCATGGCGGCAAAGTCCAAGCCAATTGAAATCATGACGGCGAGCGATTTAGGAATTACTGCTGTGGGTTGGTCAGGATCAAATCAAAAGATTGTCAAGGTTGTCCAGGCTGAGGCCCGCCAAGCCGGTCAAATCTTCGAAGACGACGGCGAGTCGCACGGCAAAATCGTGGCATTTCTTGAGAACCTGAAAGTGATCTGAGGAGCGACAATGACTATCAATAGCATTTGGGTGTTCGCACAATCATCAAATGGCGCTCCGACATCCGGCACCCTTGAATTGCTAACCAAAGCACGATCCCTTTCGTCACACGTTTCGGCATTCGTTGGCGGTGACGCGTCGGCAATCGCCAGCATGCTCGGGGAGTACGGTGCAACCAAGGTGTACGCAACCGGTGACCTGGCCGGAAAATTGCCCGGTGTCGCAGTGAGTGCGGCAATGAAGGCAATCATTGATGGCGGCGATGTGCCTTCGGTCATTATCTTTCCGCAAACCTATGAGGGTCGTGACACGATGGCTCGTTTATCAGTGAAACTCAACCGCACGGTTCTTACGAACAACATTGATATTGCAGATAGTCCAGACGGAGTCGTGGTCACCACTCCGATCTTTGGTGGCAATACTCTCGTCACCACTGCATTCATCGGTGAAGCACCGTTTCTGGCGGCATTTCGTCCCAAGAGTTTCACTGCCGAGTCGGCCAGCGGTACTGCACCACAAGTAGTCGCGGCACAAGTTGGCGATCTCGGTACGTGTGGATCAGCAACGGTCACCGCCGTGCATATCGAGGAAAGCAGTGGGCCAAAACTTGATGAAGCCAACATTGTCATTTCGGGTGGCCGCGGACTCGGCGAAGCCGCGAAATATTCAATGATCGAAGACTTAGCCAAATTGTTGAAAGGTGCCCCTGGTGCATCTCGAGCAATCGTCGACGCCGGATGGGTCCCTTACAGCTACCAAGTCGGTCAGACAGGAAAAGTGGTGAAGCCGACCGTATACATTGCCGTTGGAATTTCGGGTGCTACTCAACACATGGTGGGAATGAAGGGATCAAAGAACATCATTGCCATCAACAAGGACAAAGAAGCGCCGATCTTCGGTATTGCGGACCTTGGAATTGTTGGCGATGTGCACAAGGTGATTCCAAAACTCATCGAAGCACTCAAGTCCCGGAATTAATCTGACGAATTAAAGTTACGAATCTGTAGATCTATTCAGCGCGCATCATTTGCGCTAATCGCCCAGGCTCGATTAGTTGTGGCATTGTGGGCCGCGAGTTGCAATTGCCAACCGGTCGCCGGTTCGTCGGCGTCCCACCACCACCATGTCCACTGTCCGGCAATTTCACCGGCATGAAGATTCGAAATTGGCCACGAACCGAGTGAGTCATTCAACGCGGCAAGCAGCCACCAAGCACTAAAGCGGCCGGTTGCGGCACCACGTCGTCGACCATATGCGCCACCACTTGCTCCCGCCCATGCCATCCATGCCATGGCGCTGTCGCTGCCGAGATATCGCAGATTTGCCGATGCGATACCGAGAGCGCCGAGGGCATTGAGCGCATCACCACTAGTTATGACAGTGTCACATCGACCATTTGATTGGGTGGTCCATGCTTCGACTAGTTGATGTGCTGCTTGCGAAATTACCGGCTCCTCGAGTCGCTGACCAGCGAGGGTGGAACAATTTTTTTCACTCACGGTGTCGGGGAGCCTTGGTGCCGGGAATGTGGCTTCGTTGTCAGCGTATTCGGCAAGTTCATACTTGGGTTCCCAGGATCCACATTGCACTGGAATTTCGAGGGCGGGAAATAACCCATTGGATTCCTCGATTGTTTGGCCTCGAAGCGCGCACTCGTAGGCCACGAATGTCGACTGAGGTGCATACGGAAGTTGACTGACGAGTTCCTGCCAGGAGTGGTGTTGGGCGATAACTTCGGTGAGCGGTCCAAAAGTGAATCGATTTGCTTCGCTTCTCAGTACCTTTGTTGCCCACTGTGCTGGCGCTCGCAGGGCGAGTCGGTAGTCGGCCAATGTGGCTGCTGGCCAGAGTTGGCGCCCACTGCGCACTGCGGCTCGGCACGATTCGCCGATGTTCAGTAAGTGCTGCCAGTCACGATGGGTGCATGTTGCATCAATGAGTCTGATCAGACCGTCCAGATCAGCTCGCCCAATTAGCTCATCGAGCTCGTTGCTCACGGTGCCTCTCTGCTGTCGTCATACGAGTGGCCACGGATAGCGTGACCCACTTCGATCCACCGGAAGCACACCGTTGTCTGCCAGCCATTTGGCACGCTGTTGGAGAGCAGAAACTTCATGGGTCGCATCCGTAGAACAGAAACTCTACGTATCTGCTGATTCTCTTTGCCAATTGATTCGAATTCCTAGTGGAGGCTGACGCGAATCGACGGTGTCGATTTTTAGACGTGGTGGTATTGCCCACGGCTCGGCCGTTTGGCTCGTCCAGTTCGAACGAGACGTGCGAGAGACAACTTGACTCGCCCAAGGACGTCATTCTGATGAAGACCCACCGAGAGGGCCACTTGCGTTGCAACGTCGTGTGCAGTTGCAACGGAGGCCAACGTGACCAGAGTCTGGTGAACGGTGTCATCAATCCCACTTGAAAGATCGTTTAGAAGGGCCGCCTTGAGTCGACTCTTATGCGCAGTTTCGTAGTTCGGATCGACCCATACCGATCCGCGACGTAGCTTGACCTCACCGGACGACTTGATGCTGGCAGTCCCTGATCGGATTCGACCTTGTTTCGCTGGCTGCCATGACCAGTCTGATTCAAGAAGTTCGGCAATCAGTACTGCGCGAAACTGGGTAGGTTCGCGATCTTGGAGCGCCAAATTCTCTCGACTATCGAGTTCAAATTGGACCACACAGAACCATCCGGATCGCGGTCCATGTGACTGCCAACCAGAATCGTACCGACTAGCCTTTACCTCGAGCCCACCCAGCTTTCCGTGTTGGACCGCGTCTTTGGGGTACACACCCCTGGGCAACAGATCCGGGTATCCGTTGTGGTACGAGTTTGGAATGAGGGCCCGAGACATCCGTCCAAGACGGTCAACTACCGAGCGGCTGACAAGACCGGAGAATCCGGCAGAGTCGAGCAATTCTTCCAATCTGTCGTAGCCGAGGTTGTGTAGACGAGAGTTGACTTCGTGGAGCATCTCGTAGACACTCTCCACCATGGGGAGGATATCCGATGGCCTCAGACTGTATGGTAAAACACAGGGGAGGGCAGCCACAGTACGGAGCCCTTTCGGATCCGCGGAGAGTTTTTCGATGAAACGAGGCACTTGTATAGCGTACGCTTCCGTCACGGCTGGGTTTGCGAATTTCAACATGCCGTGCTGCCTAGCGACTTTGTCACACCCCTCGACGATGCTGTCAATGTGGCGATACCAAGATGGATACTCGTATTATGACGTCTAGACGTCTACGCTTGTGTCGGTGACTGCTTCCCCTCGACACAAACGCCAGCGGCCAGGCGAGGTGAGAGATGCGATACTCATCGTGCTGCGCCAAGCCGGGCGATCAATGGAAGTGGAGGAGATCCGTGCAGCAGTTACGAATCAACTTCGAGGAGAGGTCCCTGCTTCGTCAATCAGAAGTTACCTCGGTCTCAACTGTGGACCGGGAAAGTATTTCGAACGTGTCGGCCGTGGCTCTTACAAACTCAGCCGCTGAAGAAACTCGGGGACCGCTCCCAGCCCTAACGTATGGGCGCACGCGACTCTACCAAGCCGATTGTCTCGACTGGCTACGTAGTCAGCCAGCGAACTCGATTCACGGCGTTGTAACAGATCCGCCGTACGGACTTGTCGAGTACACACAGATAGAACAGCGAAAACTTCGCAGCGGTAAGGGTGGGGTTTGGCGCATTCCTCCATCCTTCGATGGACACGAGCGATCGCCGCTTCCGCGTTTCACAACTCTGACTAATGCCGACCTCACCCAGCTCCGATGCTTCTTTCACGAATGGGCCAAGACTCTCTTACCAGTCTTAGTGCCAGGCGCTCATATTATGGTCGCGTGCAATCCGCTCCTATCTCATCTTGTCTCGGACTCAATCGGACGCGCGGGCTTAGAGCGACGCGGCGAAATCGTTCGACTTGTGATGACGATGCGAGGTGGTGACCGTCCGAAGAACGCTCACAACGAGTTCACCGATGTAACGGTAATGCCGCGATCTCAATGGGAACCTTGGGTCCTATTCAGGAAGCCTCTCGAAGGCCGTGTGCAGGACAACCTCCGCAAATGGGGAACTGGCGGACTTCGACGGATCTCCGAAGAGCGGCCGTTTGGCGATGTCATTCTTTCGGCACCAACTCGATCTTCGGAGCGTCAACATGCGCAGCATCCGAACTTAAAGCCACAGGACTTTCTTCGCAAGGTGGTCCGCGCCGTGCTCCCACTGGGCCAAGGTGTCGTGCTTGATCCTTTCGCAGGCTCAGGGTCCACGCTTGCCGCCGCTGAGGCCGTCGGATACGAAAGCATCGGCGTCGAACTTGACCCGCACTACATTGAAGTGGCTCGTCGAGCAATCCCGGCCTTACGCGATCTTTAAATGTCGACTGCGGTGCGAACGAAAAGCGACTGACGAGTTCCTGCCAGGAGTGGTGTTGGGCGATAACTTCGGTGAGCGGTCCAAAAGTGAATCGATTTGCTTCGCTTCTCAGTACCTTTGTTGCCCACTGTGCTGGCGCTCGCAGGGCGAGTCGGTAGTCGGCCAATGTGGCTGCTGGCCAGAGTTGGCGCCCACTGCGCACTGCGGCTCGGCACGATTCGCCGATGTTCAGTAAGTGCTGCCAGTCACGATGGGTGCATGTTGCATCAATGAGTCTGATCAGACCGTCCAGATCTGCTCGCCCAATTAGCTCATCGAGCTCGTTGTTCACGGTGTCTCTCTACTGTCGTCATACGAGTGGCCACGGATAGCGTGACCGACTTCGATCCACCGGAAGCACACCGTTGTCTGCCAGCCATTTGGCACGCTGTTGAAGCGCCAACACTTCCTCGTCTTCGAGCAACGCGGCGATGTCAAGTGGCACACTTCGCGCCAATTGTTCAATGGCCGCCCGGACATGTTCGGGGAGAGTCTCACCACCAAATTCCCAAATGACGGTTCGCAATTTAAAATCTGCAGCAAAGCACACACCATGGTCAATCGCCCACACCTGTTGTCGTTTGTCAATAAGACAGTGTCCTGATTTGCGGTCGGTGTTGTTGATCACAATGTCAAAGGCACAGATGGTGCGTAATACATCGTGCAATTCAGGTCGCTGTTCGAACAACGTGAAGTAATGGGCCTCAAGGTCGGCATCGATAAAGAACTGAACCGAACCTTCACCAACCGGGCCATCCCGTAGGACGGTGGGTGGCACGAAGTGAAAACCAATTGCCTCTGAAACCCGGTATGCGGCAACCTCGCGCCGGTGGAGACCAGGTGGGAAATCCCACAGTGGTCGTTCCCCCCGCATTGGCTTGTAGATCACATGAGTGCTGGAACCCTCGAAGGTAACTGTGGCGAGATATGTGGCGTTGCTGCTGTAGGGCATTCGGTGAACAATTTCAATGTCGCCCTTCAATAACAGCGACATCACGTCGCCATCAAAGATCAATTCATTCGCGGACACAAGTGCCCATCAATATTGATTGGCTGACCGCAAAAAACACAGAGCGGCCGTCCGGCAGCAACGACGTCATCTGCATGCTCACAAAATGCTGCTGCTTGACCACGAGTAATGAACGCCCGTACGCGACCCGCATCGAATTCGGGGTCCGGTTCTCCATCTGCGGTGGTGGGGGCCATTTCGTCGAGTTGTAATACCAATCGATCGCTTCGTTGGTCATATGCCAAACCGACGGTTCCGAGAATGAATTCCACTTCGATTGGGGAGGCCAATTGCATCGCGTCATCTAATGGTCGGTCCTCGACATCTGGTGCGTCCGCAAGAAGTTGGCGCAAGTATTGCGAGATTGCTGCGATCTGCTGTTTTTCACATTTCAATGTCACACGGCGACTGTCGGCACGAATTTGCAGCAGGAAAATTCGCTCACCTGGCACTCCTAGGGCGCCAGTGGTGAACGCACTGGTCTTGTCGAAGTCGTAGAAAACGCTCATGATATTCGAAGTTCGCCGAGAGATCCGCCGGTGGAATTCACTGTAAGCACCACTGGTCCAGTTGAGGAGAACGCAATCGCACTTACCGAACACGTGCTGATGACGATTCGCTGGAAGAGGTCCAGATGAGTGCCGATGGCATGAGCAACGGCGGCCTTGATTGGGTCAGCATGTGAAACACACACCACGACCTTGCCGCGATGTTGAGCCCGAATGTCGTCCAAGGCACTGATAATGCGAGTTTGCATTTCGGTAAAACTCTCACCATTTCGAAATCGAAATGTGCTGGGTGCGCGTTGGACGGTCGTCCACTCTGGTTTCTTCATTAAGGCAGAAAGTTGCACCCCGGTCCAATCACCGAAGTCGCATTCCAATAGACCCTTGTGAATCTGAACTTTATGGTTTAATGCGGCCGCGATGGGCGCGGCTGTCTCGCGTGCCCGCTCAAGAGGTGATGCGTACACCGCCACAACTTTTTTGAGTTCACCCAACCGACGGGCCACCGCCTCGGCCTCGGCGTGCCCGGTTTCAGTCAGATGCAGGCCTGCTGCACGTCCCGGAAGTACCTTGCCGGTGGTGGCAGTTTGCCCATGCCTGACAAGCAGGATCAGGGTTGAGGCAGGGTTCGATATACGAGATGAATTTTTCGACATAACCAACTAGTCAATGTACTAGTGGTCAACCTACTAGGGGTCAACCTAAGAGTGGATGGCGTATCGTCACCCACGTGGATGGGTTAGAAAAACTGGAGCAACAGATTGTGCATTGCCGGTCGTGCCCTCGTTTGACCGCATGGTGTGCCACCGTAGCCGTCGAGAAGCGAGCCTCATACCGCGATCAGATCTACTGGGGAAAACCGATTCCAGGTTTTGGGGATTCGAATGCACAAATAGTGGTGGTTGGATTGGCGCCCGGCGCACATGGCGCCAATCGCACCGGAAGAGTGTTCACCGGGGACCGCAGCGGAGAGTGGCTATATCGGGCGATGTTTTGCGCCGGTCTGGCCAATCAACCAGAATCGCTGCACCGTGGGGATGGATTGAAACTTCGCAATGCGTGGGTAACTGCGGCGGTTAAATGTGCACCTCCGGCTAACAAGCCAACACCGCGCGAGCGAGCCAATTGCGCAATGTACCTGGAATCTGAACTTGAGTTGCTGACGAACTCAACAGTGATCGTGTGTCTTGGTGCATTCGCCTACCAAGCCGTTTGTCAGCAACTAGAGATCAAACCGCGCCCAAAATTTGGACACGGCGTACGGGTCTCAGCCGGCAGATATACCGTGCTGTGTTCCTATCATCCAAGTCAACAGAACACATTTACCGGGAAACTTACCGAGTCGATGCTTGACAAAATATTCGTTGACGCTGGCGAACTAGTGCGCAGTCGACACTGAGCCATCCACTTTCTTCTTTGGTGGCGGTACACCAACAATTGGTGCGCTGTCGGCAAAGGTCGGCCATCTGCGTCTACTCACGGTGCTCAGCAATTTCAACAGGCGCATCGCCGTGGAATCTGTTTCAGCAGGTCGGGCAATGACCGAGCCGTCCTTAATCATGCGGTTCATCACTTCTTGGCCTAGTTCGGTGCGCACAATACATAAGGTCCAGTCGTTGTCTTCGCCGATGCCACCGGTAGAAATATCAGCGTGTTCGGCGGCGAAGTCTGGACACATTTTGCATCCTTCGCGCGTCCATTGATGACATTCCTTGAGGTCGATCTCGTGATACGAGCCATCCTTCATCCAGATTTGGAACACGCCCTTGATGTTCATCTTTGCCATCTCTTCTTTTTTCAGCCCGTATTTGGCTAAGAAGAGTTCTTCAAAAATTGCATCATCGAATGTCTTGGAACAGAGCAGGCCAATATTGAATAGGAATGGTTTGGAGATTTTCCCCACTCTGCGTTTCCACATGATTGGAAGTGCCGATGACTGACAACTCATGCCCACGAGTGCCACTCGGTTCAGGCCCTCTTCCTGAGCCTGCTTGAGTGCAAGGGTGTTCGCCGAGTATGTATAACGGCTCGCCGATGAAGCGAGTACTTCTTCCGGGTTGTGGGCGATTCCGGGAATTGCCTTCCATGTCGAACCATCGCCTTCGAGAAAACTCGTCAGCGCGGCATCGATGTAATCGTTCTTCATCAGCCAGATCAACATCGCGCTCACAAATCCGCCATCTTGACCCTTTTGATGAACTTCGTCGTCTGCCGCACGACACAGCAGTAGTTGCCGATATTGGCCGTACATTTCATCATCTTTACGTGGGCGTCCGAACAGTTGCATATCGGCATCGGGTTCCCAGGTGCGAAATCGTGGACATGCGCGCGTGCAACTGGTGCAACCCTTCTCGCCGTGGATGCAGTTGCCGGGGCCGAGCTCGTCCTCAAGATGAAACGGTTTGTACTGGCCTTCCTCGTGTTTATAACCAATCACTTCGTGCGGGCATGAAATCACACAAGCGGCGCAGCCAGTGCACAATCCAGTAGTAATGACCTCTTCGTACAGTTCTTTCCACTGGTGAGTCCAACGATCCGAAGGGGCCGGCGGATTTTCGGTGACGGTCACGAACGCACTCTATGCGATACGGGCTATTTCGCTTACTGTCATCTGTCGTTGGGATGGACTCACGACACCAGTGCAGGGCAGACTAGGGACATGATCACCTTTACCCCCGAGGCCGAAGTCTTCCGTTGTGAGGTTCGCCTGTGGCTGGAAACCAATTTGCCCAAAGGTTGGTTTGATGAGGGTTTTGAAATGTCGCCCGCCGCGCGCAAGGCATTCAATGAACATTGGCCAGAAAAGTTATTTGAAGGCGGCTGGATCTGTGCCACATGGCCAAAGGAATACGGTGGAAAAGGTCTGTCGGTGTTGGAAGGTGTCGTTCTTTCCGAAGAGTTTGCCCGCGCCAAGGCACCGATGCGCGCCGATTTCTTCGGTGACACTCTCGTCGGTCCGACACTTCTGCAGTGGGGAACAGAAGATCAAAAGAAGGAGTTTCTACCCCAAATTTTGAGCGGCAAGATGCGTTGGTGTCAAGGCTTCAGTGAGCCCAACAGCGGAAGCGACTTGGCGAGTTTGAAGACCACTGCCGAATTGGATGGGGATGAATGGGTAATCAACGGACAGAAGGTATGGACGACACAGGGCCATCACGCTGACTATTGCTTCCTGCTCACACGTACCGATCCTGATGCGCCGAAGCACAAGGGAATCTCTTATCTGTTGGTTCCAATGAAGCAATCGGGAGTCGAAGTGCGAGGAATCGTCCAGCCAGATGGGACTGCAGAGTTCTGCGAAGTGTTTTTTACCGAAGCGCGGTGCCCAAAGGACAATGTTGTCGGTGGCGTGAACAACGGTTGGAAGGTCGCCAACAGTACGCTCGCGTTCGAACGTGGCATGAGCGCAACGACGGGTTACCGCCGATTCGAAGAGGAGTATCGCCTGATGCTCGTCGCCGCTGTTGCCAATGGCAAGATCAAAGATGTAGCGATTCGTCAACGACTGATGCGTTACTACACGCAGATACACATTCTTAGATTTAACGGTTTACGTACGCTCGGGGCAACGCTTGAAAACAAGAAAGATTTGGGAGTCGCATCTCTAGGGGCAACAAACAAAATGTACTGGAGCGAAATGCATCAGCGGGCAATGGAGCTCGCGCTCGATATTTTCGGTGCACATTCCATGCTTGTTGATGCCGGCCCGAGTGATGGAAGTTGGCCAGGTGTAGCGCGTGACAAGCGTCGAGCCGGGTATCCTACGAGTTCGATGATTTCCACGTTCTTCTTTTCGCGCTCAGAAACCATTTGGGGTGGAACCAGTCAGATCCAGCGCAACATTGTCGGCGAGCGCGTACTGGGTTTGCCCAAGGAACCACGACCAGCCGGTGACGGCACGAATTCATGATGTCATTTCAATCCGCAATCCGCTCTGGTTTTCAGAACTTCAAAGACTTCGCTGGCCGGGCCTCACGGCCGGCGTACTGGTGGTGGGTCCTGTTCAGTGCAATTGTCCAGTTCGCAGTATCGGGATTCGGAGATACTGTTTCAATTGCCGTCTCGCTTGCTCTCCTAGTTCCGTCGCTAGCTCTTGGTTGGCGGCGGATGCACGACAGTGGTCACAATGGTTTCTGGTCAATTATTCCGATCGTGAACCTCGTATTTGCACTGATGCCCAGCGAGCAGATAGCCAACAGCTACGGCCCACCGCCACCGCCACGATCACTGTAAGGGCCAACCTCTACCGTTCGCTCAGCGGTACTCTGGCACTCGACGCTGATAGACCTGTGAAATTAGCGGTGAGGAAATGATGAAATCGGCGCTCGCTCGATTGCACGCCACCGGAATGTTCCATACAGCGGCGATACGCAAAAGTGCTTTGATGTCGGGATCATGTGGTTGGGGTTCAAGTGGATCCCAGAAAAACATCAAAATGTCGATGCCGCCTTCGGCAATCCGAGCACCCAATTGCTGATCACCGCCAAGTGGTCCACTGCGCAGTCGCTCCACCGTTAGACCGATGTGTTCCTGCACCAATCGACCAGTGGTACCGGTGCCGACGAGAATATGCCTGCTCAGTTCGGTTTTGTGTACGGCGGACCACTCCAACATTTCGTCTTTCATGTTGTCGTGAGCGACGAGGGCGATCCGCTTGATGGCAGGGCTTTCAATGTTGGTCATAATCACAATGGGCATGGCTTTAGTGTGGCAGGTTTGACACATCTATTAGATTCCGTGGTATGACAACGTCACCAACCGTGCGCAATGAACTTGTCGTGCCATCCCCGGTGGGAACGCTTCGTCTGGGGGCATCTGGGAAGGGTTTGTTGAGCATCGACGTCGGAAAATCCACACCATCTCAGCCGACGACAGTCAAGGATGCGTCCGCTCAGCGCGTACTCGCCGAAACCCGCAAACAATTGAGTGAGTATTTCGCTGGCAAGCGAACCGCGTTTACGATCCCACTCGACTTGCGCGGCACTGAGTTTCAGGTCGAGTCGTGGAAGGCACTCGTACGTATTCCGTATGGCAAGACAATTTCCTACGGCCAGCAGGCAAAGAATATCGGTAACCCCAAAGCGTGTCGTGCTGTTGGTTCGGCCAACGGCAAAAATCCGATTCCAATAATCGTGCCGTGTCATCGAGTGGTTGCGTCCGACGGTTCACTTGGTGGCTATTCACTTGGATTGAAAATGAAGAAACAGTTGCTTGATCTCGAGGAACATCGTCGAGCAAAGTAGTGACTTAGTGCGGCTGAGTGAAACCAAAACACTGGCGCAAGTAATCGTCGCGTAGCACTTCTGCTGGCGATCCGATCGCCACAACTCGCTGAGCCAGCAACATGACGGTATTGGCATTTTCTGCATCCGAAATTTCGTGCGTGGCCATCACCACCGTGACTCCGCGGAATCGCTCTTGGGTAATGATGTCGGCAACGGCGCCACGACCATTGACATCCAGACCAGCGGTGGGCTCATCCAGAAGAAGAACTTCGGCTTGGCGGGCAAGAACCTGGGCAAGGTGCGTGCGTTGTTGTTGACCACCGGAAAGACTTCTTAGTGGAAGTTTGGCGAATTCGCTCACTCCCGTTCGAGCCATCGATTCATCCACGATAAGACGATCGGCTGGTGTGCTTCGCTTGAGCAATCCGAGATGGGCGAAGCGACCCATTTCGACGACATCTTCGGCACGAAGTGGAAGTGTGTGCGACGAGACGGGATGTTGTGGCAAGAACGCGACCCGTGACGGGAGCGAACCTGGTTCCTGTCCGAGTACGGAGACTTCACCAGAAAGTGGCGCGATCATCCCGGCGAGCGTTTTGAGCAGCGTTGATTTGCCCGAGCCGTTGGTGCCGATGAGCACCATCAGATCGCCAGGTACAAGATCAAATGTCATATCGCCGACGACCAGACGACGGTCATAGCCAACTTGAAGTGAACGGGAATGAATTGAATTCTTCATGACGCGCGAATATGGGTGTGTTGGTGCGGTAGTTCATCACCGACTGGGTGCGTACGACGCAGCGAGTTGAGAACTTCTCGAATAATTGCGGTCAATGTAAACAGTGCAACCGCACTCAGGACAATGCTTGCGCCAGCAGCTAGGTCAAAGTGGTAGCTAATGAGAAGTCCGGCGTAGGCGGCGATGCTTCCGCTTATCGCGGCCACGATAATCATCGTTGATAAACGTCTCGAGACGAGGGCTCCGGTTGCCGACGGAGCGATCAGCATTCCAAGCACCAGCAGGGTTCCGACGGTCTGAAAGCTCGCTACCACCGTGACGGCCACAAGTGCCAACATGATCGCGTGGAACCTGCGGACCGAGAAGCCTGATGACTCGGTAAGACCCTCGTCAACACAGAGCAGGAGAAACGGTCGGCGACACACCCACGCGGTTGTACCAACGAGAACAAACGCCACGGCTTGCCACGCCAGTTGGGACCACGTGACACCGAGCAGTTCGCCGAAAAGAATTCGGGTGAGATCTCCAGAAAATGATTGTGACCGCGAAGTGATCATCACACCAAGAGCCAGCATGCCGACAAAAAGAAGTCCAACAGAAGTATCACCTGACAGGCGTAATCTGCGAGTCACCAGGTTGACGCCACCCATCATCACGGATGCACCCACCATTGCACCGAGTACACCTGAGACGCCGAGCAAGAGTGCCGCAGCAATCCCTGGGAGCACGCCATGGGCGAGTGCATCACCGACGAAGGCAAGCCCGCGGAGAACGACAAAGGTACCGGCCACGGCGCAGACGAGGGAGACGAGTATTCCGGCGTACAGGGCATGGCGCAAAAACTCGTTGTCGAGAAATGGTCGCAGAAAAACGTTCGTCATGTCAGGTTAGTTAAGTGCGTCAGCAATCTGTTGCGAGATTCGCAGGATGAATTCCCTGTAGTGGTCGCCAGATTCGAGCGTATGGGTAGAGAGTACGACGAGTTGGATATCCAATTCCTGAGAAAGTTGTTTGGCCACTCGTGTCGATGCACCAGAGTCGGTAAAAATTGCCGCCACTCCGGCAATTGAAACAAGTTTTTTCAACTCAGCAATTTGTCCCGCTGTTGCTTCTGTTGAGGTGGAAAGACTTGGGATGATCGCACCGATAACTGTGCAGCCGTAACGAGCGGCAAAATAGCCCATTTCATCGTGACCGGTCACCAGCGTGCAATTTTTGATAGTCGAGATGATCACCATCGCTTCCGAATTCGTATCGGCAAGATCTTGTTGCATGTCGGTGACACGGGATGTCAGATCAATATTGAGAATTGCGCCCAGTTCTCGTGCTAGATCGGGAATTGCTTGGGAGATCATCAGCGGGTCAAGCCAAAGATGAGGATCGGTTATCGCGGTTCCATCTTCGGTCATCATCCGTGTGGTGACGTGGTCAGCCATCACAAACACCGGCACGCCACTTCGGTGTGCTTCGTCAATGAGGTGATCTAGATGTTCTTCCAGTTGGGCACCATTGGCGACGATCAGGACCGCATTATTTAGCGTTTCCACATTCTTTACCGACGGTTCAAATCCATGAGGATCTTTTCCGTTCCCGATAATCACCTCCACGTCGGCCGCATCACCGACAAGTTGTGATACGACATCACCCAACACGCTGTAGGTGACCACCACAGTGGGGCGGTCCGACGAATGGGGCGTTGCGCAACTCGTGATCCCGAGTCCAAGGGCGACGGTCAGCGCCATTACTTTAGGAATGATTCTCGTATTCACACACTAGCGATTATGAGAATGATTCCCAACTTTGGGTGGGCCCCGCGAGAGCCTGAGTTTGGGCGTTTCTAAGAAGTAATAACGGTCTGAAACAACGCAGCGAGATCGCTCATCGGGACTTCGCCACTGGTACGAGCCACGACTTTGCCGCTGCCATCCAACAGCACGAAAAACGGGTACGCGGACAGACCAAAGGCTTCGCCGGCTGTCCGCTCTTGGCTGTCCGCCATCACTGGCCACAGGGCGGGGAAGTTCTCGCGCGCGAGCCACGCCGAGGGTGGGTAGTTGGGTCTTGCCGCATCGGTAGCCGTGGCGATCCCAATCACATCCACACCGAGGGGCATATCGCCAGACTTTTCCCACTCCACGAGGAGCGGTACTTCGACCTGACAATGGGGGCACCAGTGGGCAAGAAATACGAGCAGTGTTGGAGTGCCTGGTGTCGTTGTCACGAGGTTGCCAGAAAACCCCTTCCCGGTAAGCACCGGCGCAGTCATACCAATGGAGGTGTCCGTGGAATCTGGATTGTGTGGGGGAAGCACATCACCGGTGACCGTCACATCAGAAAATTCAGATGTAGTCCCAGGTGCACTAGTGGTATCGGACGATGACGTGACGGACACAATCGCCGCAACAGCGATGACACCAACGATGATCGCCCCAATCGTCCAAACGGCTTTTCCAGACGTGCCGCCGCGACTCTTTTTTGCTCGTGTGTTCATCGATGCTCCTGTAGTGATTGGGGTTTTGGAAGGGTGGTGAAAACAATGATGGCGAAAAACCCGGTGAAGGCCATGAACGGTAATGTGACAAATCCAAATTCTTCAAACCAAATGAGCTCACAGGGCACCTGCACGTCGCATGCTCCGGCATCCAGATTGGGGAAGCGTTCCAATAACCAATGGTATGTAGAGATCGAGGCACCGATTGTGGCTAGGGGTACGGCATACCAGCCGATTTTCGAGTCACGCCTCAACGCAGCGATGATGAGAATGATTGCCAGCGGATACATCATGATGCGCTGGTACCAGCACAAGCGACATGGCACGTAATTCACGACCTCTGAAAAATATAAACTTCCGAGCATGCACGTCGTAGCGATTGCCGCGGCGAGCGGTCGGGCAAGTGGTGAAAATGCATCGATGACCGAAGTGGCCGATGATCGTGACGAATAGAACAGGCGGGCGACGAGAATAATGAGTGTCCCCAGCAGGGTGGCCACGCTGAGGATGGCGAAGAAGAGCTCGAATGTGGTGTTGTTCATAACAAATACAAAGTGTAGAGGGTCAGAGTAAGGCAGAATGGGCGGGTGACATCACTAAAAGACCAACTCAAGAATGATCTGACCGTGTCGATGAAGGCCCGTCAAGAAGCCACCACCTCGACGTTGCGGATGGTGCTAGCGGCAGTGATGAATGTCGAAGTGGCCGGTGCCACAGCCAAGGTGCTCTCTGACGACCAGGTGCTGGACGTTCTTCGTGCCGAGCTCAAGAAACGAAATGAGTCAGCCGAGATCTATGCCAGCGCCGGTCGGACTGAAGCGGCTGGGCAAGAACGAGCGGAAGCCTCAATTATCGAAAAGTATCTTCCTGCGGCGATGACCGATGACGAACTGGGCAAGATTGTCACCGAAGAGGTGGCCAACGCTCTAGCCAGTGGCGTTACCGGCGGTAAGGCGATGGGTGCTGTTGTCAAAGCAGTGCGTGCTCGTGCTGGCGCCTCGGCCGACGGGGCAAAAATCGCCGCCTTGGTCAAAGCCGCCCTCGGCTGAGTCCGTTGGCGCCCTCGGCAGGACTTGAACCTGCGACCTACGGTTCCGGAAACCGGCGCTCTATCCGCTGAGCTACGAGGGCATGACGCAATAGCAGGATAGTGGTGCTCAGTCGGCAAAGATGAAAGAGCCATGGCCGATCCGATCCTCACCGTCTCCGAACGTCTTGCTCCTGCTTTTGCCAAAGTTGCCGGCTTCGGAGCGCCCATCGTTGATCCCGTAGTTCGTCGCAGCGATCGAGCCGACGCCCAGGTGAACGGATCGTTGGCGCTGGCCAAACAACTTGGCAAAGCACCTCGCGATGTCGCGCAAGCGGTTCTTGCAGCCGTTGATCTGTCGGATATCTGCAGTGCAGTTGAAATCGCCGGCCCAGGTTTTGTCAACCTGACCTTTAGCAATGAGTTTCTTGCTGCCGAATTTGCTCGTGCCGCTGGAGATCCACGCTTGGGTGTGCGATTGGCCACAACGCCAGTTGTCGCGATCGTGGATTATTCAGCGCCAAATGTGGCTAAAGAAATGCACGTTGGACACTTACGCTCAACGGTGATCGGTGATGCGCTGGTACGGATGCTTTCGTTTGTCGGCCATCACGTCATTCGAGAAAACCACATTGGCGACTGGGGTACGCCCTTTGGCATGTTGATTGAACATCTCGTTGATCTAGGAGATGTATCCCTGGCCAGAGAACGATCGATGGGTGACCTCGACTCGTTCTATCGACAGGCCCGCATGCAGTTTGATTCCTCAGATGAATTCAAAGAACGGGCACGCCGACGAGTGGTGCTGTTGCAGGGTGGAGACCTCGAAACAATGAGATTGTGGGAAGTTCTTGTTGCCGAGAGCTTGCGACATTACAAGAGCGTCTACGACGCACTTGGCGTATTACTCACCGAGAGTGATCTCAAAGGCGAAAGCACATACAACCACCTGCTTCCGGAAGTTGTGAAACGTCTTACCGATCACGGCATGCTCACGTCAAGCGAAGGTGCGGACGTGGTGTTTGTGGACGGATTCGTCAATCGCGACAACGAACCCCTGCCGCTCATCATTCGCAAAACCGATGGTGGCTACAACTATGCAACGAGCGATCTGGCGTGTGTGATTGATCGGGTGGAGCGACTGGGTGCCTCGTTGTTGCTGTATGTGGTCGGCGCACCTCAGGCGCAACATCTACAAATGGTGGAAGCGGTGGCTAGGAAGGCTGGTTGGCTGTCAGTATCAACAGAAATGTTGCACATTGCCTTTGGCAATGTGCTCGGAACTGACCGAAAGATATTGAAGAGTCGCAGTGGAGACGTAGTGAAGTTAGATGCGCTGCTCACTGAAGCCGTTGAACGCGCAACCTCGGCAGTGCAAGAGAAAAATCCACAACTTGATTCAGCGATGCAGCGACAAATTGCCCGCCAAGTGGGAATCGGGGCGGTGAAATACGCCGATCTCTCCACTGATCGGATCAAGGATTACATGTTTGATTGGGACCGAATGCTGTCATTCGATGGTAATACTTCACCGTATCTGCAGTATGCCCATGCTCGTATCTGCAGTATTTTTCGCAAGGCAAATGTTGAGCGCTCAAGTGTGCGCAAGGTCGAACCCACAATTGGTCATCCAGCCGAACGGGTGCTTACCTTGCGAATTCTGCAATTTGATACCGCAGTGTGGGACACTCTTGAGAAATTTAGCCCCCACCGGCTGTGCACATATTTGCACGATCTGGCGACCGAATTCAGCGTATTTTACGAACATTGCCCAGTGTTGCGGGCCGATTCCGATTCCCAGCGCCGTAGCCGTCTGGCCCTGTGCGACATGACGGCCCGTGTATTGGAATCGGGTTTGATGTTGCTTGGTATCGACACTCCGGAGCAAATGTGAAAGCGATAGCGGCACATCTGCTTCCCGATTCGGCCTCAATCGACCCAACTGGGGCGATGTCAATCGGTGGATGCGCGCTGACGTCAATAGCCGTCGAGTTTGGCACCCCGGTATTTGTCTACGACGAGGATCACTTGCGGAATCGTTGTCGGGAAGCGGTGCGAGCATTCGGTGTGGACAGAGTCATCTACGCAGCCAAGGCATTTTTGTGTACGGAGATGGCCCGATTGGCCAATCAGGAAGGTCTCCTGCTCGATGTTGCCACTGGTGGTGAATTGTTTGTGGCGCTTCACGCTGGAGTTCCAGGAAACAGGTGCGTGATGCACGGCAACAATAAGAGTCTCGACGAGTTGCGGATGGCAATCACCGCGGGTGTGCGACACATTGTGATTGACAATTTTGATGAAATGGATCGACTCGATGTACTGCATTCTCAAGGTCTCCCGGTTCCGCGGGTGCAGTTGCGGATAACACCAGGCGTGTATGTACACACACATGAATTTATTTCTACTGGTCAGGACGACTCGAAATTCGGATTTAATTTGAATAATGGAGACGCACGCAAAGCGGCCGAACGCGCCGCGTCTTCATCGGGGGTTGACCTGGTTGGGATTCATTGCCACATCGGATCCAACGTGTTTGCCGCCAAGAACTTTGCCCGGGCAGCAGAAATCATGGTCTCGCTAGTCAACGAACTCAGCCTTGGTGAAGTGACACTTGGTGGCGGTCTTGGTGTTGCCTATGTGGAAGATGAACATGCACCCACGATCAGTGAATGGGCCAAACAGTTGCAAAATGCGACTGCGAAACTTGCGCCTAATACGAAGGTGTTCGTTGAGCCGGGGCGATCGATCGTGGCGTCGGCAGCGGTAACTCTCTATTGCATCGGTTCTATCAAACCGATTCCAGGAGTTCGAACCTATGTTGCCGTCGACGGAGGCATGAGCGATAATCCTCGTCCAGTTCTCTACGGAAGCGGATACGAAGCATTCCTCGTGGCTCGTGCCGCCGACGAACGAACTGAAGCAGTGCGTTTGGTGGGCAAGCACTGTGAAAGTGGAGATGTCTTGATCAATGAAGCTTTCTTGCCGGCTCACTATGCCGTTGGCGATGTGCTCGCAACACCTGTTACCGGCGCCTACGGGCACTCGATGGCCTCCAACTACAACAAGGTGACAAGAGCCCCGGTTGTGTTCGTTCGTAACGGCACGGCTCGAGTCGTCGTTCGTGGTGAGACGTACGATGACCTCGTGCGCCTCGACGTCTAGAGCAGGGTTCGCCGATAGCGTTTAATTCATGTCTGCAGTTGCCAAAACACGACTTGTTCGCCTTGGCGTCATTGGTCATGGCACAGTGGGAAGGGCCTTCGTGCGTCTCGTCGAACGCCAGTCTCGGACGATCGCAGCGCGAAGTGGGATCCAACTTGAAGTGACTCGAATTGCCGTGCGCGACTTGGCCAAGCACACCAATGCCGGATTCAATAGTCGCTTGTTTTGCACAGATGCCAACTCGGTTGTTAACGACCCGAACATCGACCTGATCGTGGAACTCATGGGCGGTGTTGATGTTCCCAGGGGTCTGATCCATAGCGCGCTTAAAAACGGTAAACCGGTAGTTACCGCCAACAAGGCGCTGCTCGCCCATCACGGCGCCGAATTGTTTCTCGCTGCCGATGATGCAGGCATCGATCTGCTGTTTGAGGCCGCCGTTTGCGGTGGCATACCTCTTATTAGGCCGCTTCGCGAGAGTCTGCGTGGTGAACCGATTCGCCGAGTGCTTGGCATCGTCAACGGAACTACCAATTACATCCTCACCAAGATGAGTGAGGACGGCGCAAGTTATTCTGACGCACTCGCTGGAGCACAACAACTTGGTTATGCCGAAGCAGATCCGACGGCCGATGTGGGAGGTCTTGATGCCGCGGCCAAGATCGCCATCATCGCCAGCATCGCCTTTGGATGCAATGTGGTGGCCGATGATGTGTATACCGAAGGAATCACCAATGTCACCGCCGCTGATATCGCTATTGCCCAACGGCTTGGATATGCGGTGAAGTTGTTAGCGATCGCCGAGTTCGATCAACCTTCGGAACGGGTTTCCGTGCGTGTGCACCCGGCAATGGTGCCCAAACATCATCCGTTGGCCACAGTACGTGACAGTTTCAACGCGGTCGTAGTGGATGGCGAAGCATCCGGCTCGTTGATGTTCTATGGCCGAGGTGCCGGGGGAGACCCAACCGCGAGTTCAGTGCTTGGCGATGTCATCGACGCGGCGATCAACCTAGGCAAGGGAACGCACGCCACACTCGGTCATCTTGGTGTTGCCCGATTGATGCCGATTTCCGAAACATCGTGTGAGTATCTGCTCGGACTTGAAGTCACCGACAAGCCGGGCGTGTTGCATGCCGTAACGGGCGTGTTTGCCCGAAATGACGTGAGCATCAGGGCTGCCGAGCAAGATGGGATTGGCAACGGCGCTCGACTGGTGTTTCTCACTCACTTGGCCAACGAAGCCGCGATGCAATCCTGCATCGCCGAATTGAAACAACTTGATGTCGTCATGCACGTTGGCGCATTGTTACGTGTCATCGGCGACTGAGTACGGCAAACAGAGTGATGCGGTACGTTTCCACACGGGGTCGTGCACCCGAGTCGGGTTTTTGCGACACATTGCTGGACGGTTTGGCTCCGGATGGCGGTCTGTATGTGCCCAAAGAGTGGCCGCAAACGCAATCACCGGCTGCCGGAAACTATGCCGAACGGGCAGCGGCGATCATGCAGCCATTTGTCGGCGAAGAGATTCCACGCGATGATTTCTTGGCACTGTGTCACGATGCCTATTCAATGTTTCGCCATCCTGATGTGGCGCCGCTTGTTCAGTTGACTCCCGAGCACTATCTACTGGAGTTGTTTCACGGGCCAACCATGGCCTTCAAAGATATTGCATTGCAACTGGTGGGCAAATTGTTTGACTACGTACTTGCGCAGCGCGATGAACGAGTTCTAGTGATTGGCGCAACCAGTGGTGACACCGGAGGTGCAGCAATCGATGCTGTCAAGAATTGTAGGAACGTGGACATCGTCATTTTGTATCCACGCAATCGAACGAGTGAGTTTCAGCGGCGACAGATGAGTACAGTCGATTCACCAAATGTGCACACCGTTGCCATTGACGGAAACTTCGATGATTGTCAAGATCTCGTTAAGGCAATGTTTAACGATTCGGTGTTTCGGAACGCTCACAACTTGTCGACGGTTAACTCAATCAATTGGTCCCGTGTCATGGCCCAAACCGTGTATTACTTCACGGCCGTCGAAACACTCGACCGTCAAGATTCCGGTCATCAAGTTTCATTTAGCGTCCCGACTGGTAATTTTGGCAACGTTCTCGCTGGTTGGATCGCTCGACAGATGGGCGCGCCGATTCGCCATCTCATTGTTGGATCAAACAGCAACGACGTACTTACTCGCTTTTTCGAAACTCGCCTGATGACGATGAGCGATGTGGTTCCCACGTTGAGTCCGAGCATGGACATTCAGGTGTCATCAAATTTCGAGCGCTTATTGTTCGAGATGAACCATCGTGACGGCGGTCTTACTGCCGAGCAGCTGCAGCGGTTCCGCCTCACTGGCGCGATGTCCGTTGAAAGTGATCAATTTGATGCCTGGGTCACACCGGTGTTTCGGGCTCATCGCTGTGACGATGACGAAACGATCGCCACGATGAGGCGTATCTTTGACGACACAGGGATGTTGATCGACCCTCATACCGCAGTTGCCGTGGCATCAACCGAAGCATGTGCGGAACCAGGGATTCCGACGATCACGCTGGCCACAGCACATCCGGCAAAATTTCCGGATGCCGTATTTCGTGCCACGGGCATTGAACCGCCGCTGCCTGAGCATGTAGCAGATCTCTATGAGCGACCGGAACGCATCACCAACCTGCCCAATGATCTCGCCGTGGTTCAAGCATTTGTGGCTTCTTGTCATTAGATGTTGTGTCTAGGCAGTTGAACGGGCTACTATTTAGGACAACTCAGATTCCTGAGTTGAACCCCGCAGTAAGCGACGCTTAGTTTCGCGTTCCGCACAGCGGTCGAATGGGGTAACGCACTTGTGGCGAACACCCGTGAAAGAAGGACATGTGGCTTCTGGAGCCCTTGAACAATCTGCACTCGTTGAAAAAGATCGCGAGCAGCTGGTGGCAATTGCCACCGCCCTTGGCGTGAAATCTGCGGCGCGTGCAAAAAAAGCCGATCTCGTGGACATGATCCTTGAGCAGACAAAACCGGTTACGCCGGAGCCCAAGGCGGTCGTAGCGCCGTCGGTTGCCACGACACCGAATGCCCCCGCGCCCGCTGTGGATGCGGCTCCTCGTGCGCTTGGAGCCAATGGCGAAGCACTCGCCGAATGGGAGATTGAACTGGCCGAACACGAAGGAACACCAATTGCTCCCGAAGCCCGCCGAACAAGCGAATCGATGCCCCGAAACCCAAACCGCGGTCCACGCCGAGATGGCCAACGCGATCAACGCCCAGGCGGGTTCCAACGTCAAGGCAGTCCAAACGATGATGGCGATCGCAGCAACCGCCGCCGTCGTCGTCGTCGTGGCAAATCTCCGCGTGACGACGGACCTCAGGGAAGTGACCGTTACGAATCCCAAGACACGCCAAATCAATACGACAGCAACGAACCGGTAAGCACCGAGCCGATATTGGTTTCTGGGTATCTCGACTTACGTGACGAGGGTTACGGTTTCTTGCGGGTAAATGGCTACTTGTCGAGTCCTGAAGACTCCTATGTCTCGGTACGTCTGACTCGTCAGTACAACTTGCGCAAGGGTGATCATGTCACTGGCACGTCTAAGCCGCCGGCACGAAACGAAAAGAACCCGGCAATGCTCGATGTGGCGACGATCAACGGCGTAAGTGCCGAAAAGATGAAGATTCGTCCGCGGTTCGAAGATCTGACTCCGCTGTTTCCTGACTCGAAGTTGGTTCTGGAAAATCCGGCAGATCCGAACAACATGACTGCCCGCATTATCGACCTCATTTCGCCAATCGGCAAGGGCCAACGCGGAATTATCGTCTCGCCACCGAAGGCCGGTAAGACCACGGTGATGAAGACGATTGCTACCTCTATCGAACGCAACTACCCGGAAGTGAAGCTCATCGTCTTACTGATTGACGAGCGACCCGAAGAAGTCACCGACATGCGTCGAACAGTAAAGGGCGAAGTCATTGCCTCAACGTTTGATCGCCCATCCGAAGAACATACCCAGATCGCCGAACTGTGCATCGAAAAGGCTAAGCGCTTGGTCGAGATGGGCGAGGACGTGGTCATCATTCTGGACGGAATCACTCGTTTGTCGCGTGCCTACAACCTGGCCGCGCCTGCCACGGGTCGAGTCATGTCGGGTGGTATTGATGCCGGTGCGTTGTACCCGCCAAAGAAGTTCTTCGGCGCGGCACGGAATATTGAAGAAGGCGGGAGCCTAACGATTCTTGCCACCGCCCTGGTTGAAACCAACAGCCGAATGGACGACGCTATCTTCGAAGAATTTAAGGGAACAGGCAATATGGAAATTCGTCTCGACCGCAAAATTGCCGAGCGACGAATTTACCCGGCCTTCGATGTGGACGCCTCCAGCACCCGTCACGAAGAGTTGTTGTTTGATCGCAAGCAATTGCAGATGGTCTGGAAACTTCGCCGAGTGCTTAGCGGTTTGGCGGCCGATGGCAATGCCGCGCCCGGTCTTGAATTGCTCATTGATCGTCTAAAGACGTTCAAGAACAACGACGAATTTCTTGCCGAAATCGCCAAACAACCAACGGCCTAACTTTGCTCGTGGCAATTGACCACGATTCGCGTCTGGCACTGTTGCGATTGCAATCGCTTGTCGCATCCGGTCAACGACGTCAGGGCCTGGCTGGATCTGAAATCACACCGGTCGATTTCTCACTTGGTGCGGCCGGGATAGTCGGCGCGAGCGGTTGGGTGATTGTCATTCAGACACCTGAGCGCGGACTTGGCCCGGCATTGTTGTGGATGAACAAACATGGTTTGACGCAGGTGAATGTCATCGTCGAAGCCAGCGCCGACGCTGATGTGATTGCTCGTCGGGCCCGGTTGTTTGATCTCAATATCAGTGTCTGGTCGGTGGCCGATAACGAATTGATTGCGGCAACTCCTGCCTCAGTTGTCCTGCCAGTTGCCGTACCTGTTCACCATTTGTCGTTTACGGAAATCATCGAACGAGCCGGGGCCACCGTGGTCTGTGAACACGGGGTTCTCGGCGGCGAAGTGCTGGGTCTTGAAGTCTGTCGAGTCGTGGATGATCCGCTCACAGAAAGCGGCGCAAGATTGGAAATTGGAGTTGGTACTCATGATCGAGAACTGTTTCAGATGATCAGCAGTGTCGCTCCGACTGTTGAGTCGCTCACCAAAATCGTACAAGTGGTATGGCAACATCGTCACGAAGGTGCAGAGAAACACCCTCTCAATCGATTGGGTGGCGAAAGACTCCTCCGTGATGTTCTCATCGCCAAACCACAACTGATCGGAGCGAATCGCTTGGCTCGGGCCGAACCTCCGGTTGCCCGATTAAATCTGAAAGATCCCATTCCGTGTGTGGCAGTGGGTGAGACATCAGAAATGGCACTTGTCGTGGTGTGTAGTGCAATCGTCGATACCGATCTCGTTCCGTTCGCCGCTGATGCCCGACTCTCGTTGCAACCGAGTGCCGACCTTGTGTTGGCCGTTGCGCCGAACAACGTGTTGCCATCAATGATGCGGTTGGCTAGTGCGTTGCGTCATCCGGCGAGATTCGCTGTCGTGGATGAATTTCGTCGCTGATCACGGCGTAGTCTGATCAACGTGCTTGATCGACTCGCGCAGATAGAGGCCGACTACAGGCAACTCGAAACGAGTCTTGCAAGTCCTGAAGTTCTTGGTGATCAGATCAAGTTGCGGGATGCGTCAAGGCGCTACAAACAACAAACTCCGCTTGTTCATTGTATTCGTGAGTACCAGACCACTGAAGGCAATGCCGAGGCCGCCCGCGAGCTGTTAAGAGATGCAAAGGGTCTCGAGCGCGAACAACTTCAAGACGAACTCGCGGTCGCTCAAGCCAGGATTGCCGAGTTACATGAGCGGCTCAAGGTTCTGCTTCTACCAACAGACCCAAACAACGGCAAAAATATCATCGTTGAAATACGAGGTGCCGAAGGTGGGGAAGAAGCAAACCTGTTTGCCCATGACCTGTTCGACATGTACAAGGCATATGCAATACGCCAGGGCTGGACGGTGGAGGTTCTGTCATTGGACAATTCGCCAATGGGCGGTATCAACCAAGTCGTGCTGCTTGTAAAGGGTGAATCGGCATGGACGCGGATGCGATTTGAGGGTGGTCCACATCGTGTACAGCGTGTTCCGATCACTGAAAGCCAAGGTCGTATTCATACCTCGTCGGCGACAGTAATGGTGTTGCCGGAGGCCGAAGAAGTGGATCTGCATATCGACGAAAAGGATTTACAGATCGATGTGTATCGGGCCAGTGGCCCCGGTGGTCAGGGCGTGAATACCACCGACTCGGCGGTGCGAATTACCCATCGGCCAACCGGGGTTGTTGTGGCGATGCAAGATGAACGGAGTCAGTTACAAAACCGATTGCGGGCAATGGTGGTGTTACGTTCTCGATTACTTAAATTGCGGGATGAGGCAATTGCCGAAAAGGCCTCCGCAGAGCGCAAGGCCCAAGTCGGCAAAGGTGGTCGCGGTGAAAAAATCCGTACCTATAACTTCAAAGAAAATCGCATTACCGATCACCGCATCGGTTTCACGCTCTATCAGTTGCAAGACGTGCTTGCCGGAAATCTCGACCCTGTGATTGATGCGCTCACGACTCAATTTCAAATTGAGCAGTTGGCGGATGCCAGCAATAACTGAGTATTCACCGGTGACTTCAAATGGTGCCGTCTCATGGCGCGAGTTACTTGCACAGGTTGAGTCTCAACTCGCTGAGACAAATGAAGCGCGATGGATTTGTGAACACGCAAGTGGGTATGATCGCGACGAGTTTCTGGCGCACATCGATGATCATGTGAGCGTCACGATGGCCAGGAATGTTCATGAGATGCTAACTCGCCGGCTGCAGGGCGAGCCGTTGCAGTACGTAATGGGACGGTGGTCATTTCGACATCTGGATGTAATGGTGGATCCACGCGTGCTGATCCCGCGATCCGAAACAGAACAAGTAGTCGACGTCGGACTTGGTCTGGCACGCGGGCTGCAACGGCGATTATCGAGACCGCTGATCATTGTTGATCTAGGCACTGGAAGCGGTGTCATTGGCTTGTCGATGGCGAGCGAACTTGCGCTCGGCACGGCCAAGATTTGGTTGACCGATCAATCCGAGGATGCCTTGGATGTTGCCCGGGCGAATCTGGCGGGAATTGGTCGGGCGGCCGCACATGTGCGTGTGGCAACAGGTAATTGGTACGAGGCATTGCCGAAATCACTTCGTGGTGCGGTGGATGTGATTGTTTGTAACCCGCCATACATCGCCGAGGCAGACCCAGATGTTTCATTCGACGTACACAAACATGAACCACATATCGCCCTGTATTCGGGATCTGATGGCCTGCGGGCACTTGGCGAGATCATTGGTCGTGCTCCGGAATGGCTCGTTTCGGGTGGCTGGCTTGTCTGTGAAATTGGTCATCGACAAGGGGATGCCGTGCATGAGATCTTTGTGCGCGCCGGTTTTACCGATGTGGAGATCATCAACGATTTCGCCGGCCGCGCGCGTATTGCGCGTGGGCGCAACCAAATTTAGACCGCCAGTGCGTCCTGGAGAAACGCGAGTTGGTACAACAACAAGTTTTCGGCAACAACTTCTTGGGGGGTCATATGCGTGATACCGCTGAGCGGTAACACCTCGTGCTTGCAGCCGTTTGCGAGGAGCGCAGTTGATAATTGCAGAGTATGGGCGGCCAACACGTTGTCGTCGGCAAGACCATGGATGAGCAAAAGCGGTCGACGCAATAGACCGGCCGACAATATGAGCGATGAAGCGTTGTAGTTGTCCGGGTGTTGGTTTGGGTGTCCGAGATATCTTTCGGTGTAGTGCGTGTCGTACAGCCGCCATTCGGTGACGGGTGCACCGGCAACGGCGGCGTGAAAGTGCTCGGGCTCGCGCATCACCGCCAGTGCTGCGAGGTATCCGCCAAAGCTCCAACCCCGAATGCCGACCCGTTTGAGATCTACATTGTCGACGAATTGTGGTAGTTCACTGAGTACCTCTAGCTGGTCGGCAAGAATTCCCGCCGCCAAATCTCCACCAACGCTGCGCTCCCATGCTGAACCCCGTCCCGGCGTCCCACGGCCGTCGGCGATGACAACACAGAAACCTTGATCGGCAAACCACTGGGCGGTGAGGTATGCACTCTGGTTGGCAACAACGCGTTGCGCATGTGGTCCGCCGTATGGATCGAATAACACGGGCAATGGTTCGCCGGTCCGATCATGGGGCAGAACAATAGCGGTGGCAATCGCGTGATCTCCGACTCGGTGCAACGTGACGTTTGGCTGAACCAGTGGTGTTTCGGCGGATGACAACAAAATTGGACCATGACGTACAAATGTTGTGGCGCGTATATCGTTGAGCGTCGCGCGACGGATGACGACGGTGTCACGACCAAGTGCACCACCATAAACGCCCGGCATATCCGTGAGCATCTCAACGACATGTGTGGTGGTGTCAATCCGGGCAACATGTAGCACCGTCGGATCATCGCGGGGATTGCAGGTAACGAGCACGACATTGTCACAGGTGCCGAGCACCGAGCGAACTTGCATGGTTGACTCAGTGATTGCAATTCCATCAATACATAAGGCGCGACTGCCACTGCGTTCGCCACAGTGCAGCACTCGATCGTCGTCAAGCAACAGCGGAACTCCAGCCACGAGTTCAACCCAATCATCATCGGTTTCTTCGTGACGAAGTGTCATTGAGCCCGTCGTCGGATTGACCGTATGCATCTGCACGCAACGCTGATCCCTGGATTGTGTGGCGATGAGAAGACCGGCGGCTCTCCAATGCACTGCATTGAGATACGGGAATTCGGTGTGATTCCAGTCAACGAGCAACGTGGTATCGACGAGATTGACGGCGAGATCAATGATGTGCAATTCCACATCCGCGTTGGCCGTACCGGCAAATGGATACCGATGTTGATGCGGGGCCGATTCGGGTTGCGACACATCACTTATCCACGCGGTGGCAACTTTGGACACGTCAACCCGGCATACAGCGATCATCGTGCTATCGGGCGACCACCAATATCCGCGTTGGCGCGCCATTTCCTCGGCGGCAACAAATTCGGCTTGGCCCCAGGTGACATTGGGGTCCGGATCATGGGCGATCACCAATTCGCGTCCGTCGAGGTCGCAAATACATAGCGTGCCGTTGCGAACATAGCCAATGTGTTTGCCGTCGGGACTCAGTCGTGGATCAAAGATCGCACCGACAACGGTCGAAGAACTATCGGCCGGCGAGATGAGAATCTCGCGTGACGTAAGTTCTAGCAGATCGGCAATGAACAGCCGACCGCCAAGAGTGAAAACCGCATATCGTGCCTGCGCATCGCATGAGAAGTCGACAATTCCACTTGCGCCTTCGCGTACCCGTTCGCGCCGTGAGCGCTCCTCATTGGCCTCTGGGCCAGGGGAATCACTGTGGTCGAGTCGAATAGCCAATTCGTCATTAAGCAACAGACGCGGGTCCGCAACACAGACTTCTGAACCTGTTGTGGAATTCAGTACCCAAAGAGCATTGATCGAGTCAGAACCATGTGTTGATCTGGCAAAAATTACACGCTCGTCATCAGTGGAGATGATGATATTGCGCGGTTCTCCGAGCGTGAATCGTTGCGTGCGTGCGAATTGTCGGGGAAATGTGTCGTTTGTCATTCGTGTCCAGGAATCGGTTTGGTCCTTGACTTAATCATTGACATGCAGTGTGCCGTGCGCGTCAAGCGTCGCCAATCTGCCCACCCATTCACCCCGTGTCATTTCCTCGGCAAGTGCCGATTCACTAGAAGTCGCCCATGCTCGACGTCCGTCTTTAAGTAATGCCGATGCACACACAGTCTCGGGTGTGCCATCACGATCATGCATCACGCTGTAGGACTCAATCGTTGCCGGACCAGCTGCTTGACTCGCAGTTGCGGCGTCGCGCCGAGGAAGCGCATCGACCTGTGCCTGCGGTGAATCGTGGCGAAAGCCGTTCTTAGGAGGCGTTGTTGCGTACACGCCAAAGGCATGTTTTGTCGCATAACCACCGTTTGCCCACACCAGAGCCGTTTCTTGTGGTTTGTTGCGTAATTCGATCATCGTCGTTGCAATCGCATGCATGACGTAGTTATTCCACGGGCCACCTGCAAACGACAATCCACCGGTGCACGTGAGCTGTCGGGAGGTAGAAATCCCGAGAGACTGCGCACCGAGTTGGACGGCCGACGGAAAACACGAGTACAGATCAATGATGCCAATATCAGCGATATGTTTGTCGGCGAGTTTCAGGGCAAGTGATCCACCGAGGCGTACCGCCGGAGTGTCAGAAAATGTGTGACGATGTGAAATGTAGTTGTGTTCGTGACAGTCAGTTCCGGCGTGCGGGAAGATCCAACGATCTTGGGGAATTCGGAGTGATTGAGCCCGTTCCACCGAACACATAATGAGTGCCGCGGCCATATCTACGTCATTGTTTGAGTTCATCATCTTGGTGTACGGAAATCCAATGATGCGATTGTCTCGGCTAGGTGTGGTGATCTCGCTTGTTGAATACTCACGCTGTGTCCAAGCATTCGGGTTGGTTGCTGCAATCGCACTGAAACGCGACCACAACCCGCCGATGTAGCGCTGGTGATCTTCGACCGAGCGATGGTTGGCGGCTCGCAGTGCTGTTTCAAACATCGGGTAGATCTGAATCGGCATAAATATTTTTCGTTCCAGCTCAATCTCGTGATTCAATGCCAAATCTTCGCCAACGAGTTCGGGTGCCGGAACCCGACCATCATCGATCGGCCAGTCGAGTCTGATCTCGTTCTTACGTGCTCGGTTGCGGGTTCGAGTGGCCTCGCCACCAACAAGAATCACCAAATCAAGCCGCCCCGCCTGAATTTCACGCCCCGCTAAATTCACCAGCGTTTGTGGCATGTTGCCGCCGTGTGGCGTGATGCCGCATCGGTTAGTCGTGACACCCAGCAGGTCGGCAACTCCCTGGGCTGGATTGGCGTGCTTAGTGGACAACGACCGAATGGCGAACATCGCATCGGGGCTCGGCGTGTGGGTGAGGGCCGCGTCGCTTACGGCATCGTGAACTGCTTGAGCCATCAGATGGATTGGGTCGAGCGCCATTGTCAGATCATCGGTGCGCTGGAGAATCTGGCCTTGTCCAACAAGAATTGGTGTGCGCGGGTCAAGAGTCATGCCAGTGAACATTATGTGCCCAAACCTACGCCGGACCTATGCTCGTGGGCGATGTCCATTGCTTCACCACATTCAGATGTACCGCTACGTATCGCAATTGGCTCCGATCACGCCGGATTCGAACTCAAACAACACCTCATCGGAGTGCTCAATCGTGACGGTTATACGGTGATCGACCATGGCACCGATTCATTAGCAAGTGTTGACTATCCGCCAATTTGCGCAGCGGTAGGGCGCGAAGTTCGCGCTGGCATCGCCGACTTTGGCATTGTGCTCGGTGGCAGTGGTCAGGGCGAACAAATCGCTGCGAACAAGATCCGTGGCGTACGGGCCGCCCTGTGCAACGACGTGCATCTCGCCACAATGGCTCGGTCGCACAATAACGCCAACGTATTGTCGATGGGCGGACGGGTGGTGTCCTTTGAGCTGGGAGAGGAAATTTTGCGAGTCTTTCTGACCACCCCGTTTGAAGGGGGTCGACACGAACGGCGGGTTGCACAATTAAGCGAGATAGAACAACAAGAAAGGTCCCACTAATGCCTTGGCCATCTGAAAAACTCCACGACAATGTCGTGTTTGATTTGATCGACAAAGAGCGCATCCGCCAACGCACGGGTTTGCAGTTGATTGCTAGTGAAAACTTTACATCTCCCGACGTCATGGCCGCCACCGGCTCTGTACTCACCAACAAATATTCCGAGGGGTATCCCCGCAAACGCTATTACGGCGGGAACGCCGTCATAGATGAGATCGAGGCACTGGCGATCGATCGAGTGAAGCAATTATTCGGCGCAGACCACGCCAATGTGCAACCACATTCTGGTGCAAGTGCGAATATGGCCGTGTACCTGGGGCTCCTTTCACCCGGCGATACGGTGCTGGGATTGAGTCTCGCCCATGGTGGACACCTCACGCATGGCTCGCCTGTGAATGCAAGCGGAATTCTTTACAACTTTCAGTCCTACCGCGTGAGCGATACTGACGAACGAATCGACTTCGATGAGGTACGCAGTTTGGCTAAAAAGCATCGACCAAAGATGATCGTTGCCGGCACAACGTCGTATCCGCGGCGCATTGAGCCAGAGCCGTTCAAAGCGATCGCCGACGAAGTTGGTGCATTGATGATGTTCGACATGGCCCACATTGCCGGGTTGGTGGCCGCTGGGGCGCACCCCAACCCTGTGCCGTACGCCGACGTGGTCACCTTCACCACACACAAAACTCTTCGTGGTCCTCGCGGAGGTTGCATCCTTAGTTCACAGGCGTATGCGGCCGCCATCGACAAGGCCGTGTTTCCGGGCAGTCAGGGCGGCCCGCTGGAACACGTCATCGCGGCCAAGGCCGTTGCGTTTCATGAGGCACTTCAGCCAAGTTTTCGCGAGTACGCGCACCAAATTGTGCGCAATGCATCGGCACTGGCCGAAGCATTGGTCAAGCAAGGGTTTCGACTGGTCTCTGGCGGAACCGACACCCACATGATGGTGGTTGATTTGCGACCCTTCGATTCTGAGCTCACTGGCAAAGAGGCCCAACTCGTCTTGGACAAGGCCGGCATCACGTTGAACAAGAACAGCATTCCAAATGATCCGCGAAGTCCATTCGTAACATCAGGTGTTCGCATTGGCACGCCGTCGGTGACAACACAGGGCATGTGTGAGACCGAGATGCCCGTGATTGCAGAACTCATCGCCACTACGTTGCGCAACCGAACAAACGCATCGGCAGTGGCCGAAGTTCGAGCCAAGGTGGCCACGCTCTGCGCCAAGTTTCCCGTGTATTTGCCAGCGCCTTCAAATAGCTAACGACAACGGCGTAACATCGGTCACGACGTGATTGATCTGGGTGGCTATTTGATCGTGGGCGGGTGTGCGGCGGTAATGACCGCAGTGAGCACGCCAATTGTTGCCATTATCGCACGACGCCGTAATTGGATGGCGCAACCCGACGAGCGCAGGTCGCATCCTGTACCGACGCCAGATGTCGGGGGAATTGCGTTCTTCATCGGACTCGTCTCAGCAATTGCACTTGCCGGACGGATGGGAAGATTTGCGCCGTTGTTCGACAATAACTCAGAGATTTTCGGAGTCGTCATTGCCGCGGCAATCATTTTCGTACTTGGTTTTGTGGACGATATTCGCGAAGTATCTGCGCCAATGAAGGTAACGGGCATCGTCGCCTCGGCGCTGGTACTCGTTTGGTTTGGTGTCACAATGTTTTACTTTCGGGTGCCCTTTCTGGATGTGTTTGTTCTTTCGAATGATTGGATTCCACTGTTCACGGTTCTGTGGTTGCTCGGCATGACTCAGGCAATCAATCTGATCGACGGACTGGACGGACTTGCCGCTGGAATAGTCGCAATCGCATCTGGGTCGTTTTTCGTCTATAGCAAGCACCTCGGCGATCTCGGCTTGCTCGCTGAGCCAAACATTGGACCGCTGATTGCCATCATCACCGTCGGCATCTGTGTCGGCTTCCTCCCTTTCAATTTCAATCCGGCTCGTATTTTCATGGGTGACAGCGGCGCGCTCGTACTTGGTTTACTGATGGCAACTTCGACGAGTGTGGTGGGGGGCCGTGCCGATCCGGCGTCTCAAGCATTTAGCGGCCAGACGTATTTCTTTTTGGCGCCACTATTTATTCCGCTATTGGTTCTTGGCGTTCCTATTGTTGATGTGCTGTTTGCCATATTGCGCCGGGCGGTGAGTCGACAAGGAATTGCCACGGCCGATCGTGGGCACCTCCATCACCGACTCATCGCCTTGGGCCACGGACCTCGACGTGCGGTCGTCATTTTGTGGGCATGGACCGGTTTGCTTTCGGCGGTAGTGCTGTACCCAGCCTTGAGTTCAGGATCCACAAACTTCACTCCGTTGGTGATTGCCGCATTGGTGCTCGTTTTGTTTACTATTTTGCACCCCAGATGGAGTCGAAAATCGGGAGAATCAACCGAGTAATCGATAGTTTCACAAGCACACGAACGCACAAGCGCACGAACGGTTTGCGTCTGACCCTTGTGCCGTCTAGTTTGTACCCGTATTCACAAGAAGCCGAAAGCCTCCGATGAGGTGATCGGCACGTCACTTCAGGTCGTACGGTGAAATTGCTCCCCAAAGTATTGGTTCCACAAAAGTCGGCTGCTGGTACTGACGACTCTCTCGGGCGTGGACCAGATATCGCCCTCAGTACGGCAGTGTTTCTGCTCATCGGTCTGGCTATTGACTCGTTCACGAATACGCGACCGTTGTTCACCATCACCCTCGTGGTGCTTTCGCTCGTAGGAAACTTTGCTCGGATGTGGTACGTCTATGACAGTCGCATGCATCTGCTGGAACGCGAGCGACAAGAACGATCTGTCAGCCACCAAGGCCGCGACTCAAAAGCATCGCCGGTGACAGGATGACAAAACATGAGGCTTCGTCGTTTGTGTCAGTACTTGCGATGAACGACACCGGGCCCGCACCCGAAGCCGCAATTGTGCGCGACATGGTGAAGCGTGGACTGTGGGTTGCGCCGGTGTTGGTGGCAATTGGCGCACTGGCGTGGGGCGTAAACGGAGCCTGGTCGACGGCGTACGGTCTCGTGTTGGTGCTTGTAAATTTCGCAATGGCGGCGATGTTGGTGAGTTATACGGCCAAGATTTCCTATGCCGTCATGATGGGTTCAATGATGTTTGGCTATTTGTTGCGACTGGCAATCATCTCCTTTGCCGTCTATGCGGTGAGACAAGCGTCATGGGTCGAACTTCTTCCGCTTGGACTTACTATCATCGTGGCGCACATTGGTTTGTTGTTCTGGGAACTGCGCTATGTTTCACTGTCGCTTGCTTTTCCCGGACTCAAACCTTCATCTTCACATCCCATTGATCAATCACTCACCACGTAGGACGACCAACACCGTGTTCGCATTCGAGTTTCCGCCGATCAATCAAATTCTCCGTTGGCAGGATGTTGTGCCGGGAATTAACAAGGTCGTGATTATTTCGATCCTTGCTGCGGCTATCGGCATCACCTTGTTCTTGGTTGCGGCTCGTGCGGAAGCCCGTAAGGCTCCCAAGGGTGCACGCAATCTCGCCGAGATCATGGTCGAATTCATCGAAAAAAACATCATCATGGAGACCATGGGTCGCGACGGTCTGGGTTGGACACCGTTTTTACTCACGATGTTCGTATTTATCTATCTCTGTAATTTGCCCGGCATTATCCCATTGCTTCAGATGCCGGCCACTGCGCGAATGGCCATTCCTGCATTCCTTGCCGTCACAGTATGGGGTGTATTCAATGTTCAAGGCATTATGCATCAGGGGTTCTTTGGTTATTTCAAGTCGGTACTGTTTCCGCCAGGGGTTCCGAAGGCTCTGTATGTATTAGTGACGCCAATCGAGTTCATCTCGACGCTCATCGTGCGACCGTTTTCGCTGATGGTGCGACTTTTTGCCAACATGCTTGCCGGTCACCTTTTGCTGGTGATTTTTGCTCTTCTTTCAGAAGCATTGTTTCAGGCTCGTACTCAGCAACTCTTTTTGATGCCTCTCGGCGTGCTTCCTTTTTTCATGCTGGTCTTTCTTACCGCCTTCGAAGTGCTGGTCGGCTTCCTACAGGCTTATATTTTCACCATTCTTACGGCGGTGTATATATCTGGCGCCGTCCACGCGGAGCACTAGTCGTTATGTCAATTGCGTTCCAATAATTAATATCAACCAACCAAAACAACAGGAGACAAATAGACATGGAAGCGTTATCTCGAATTGCGGCGGCTGTCGTTGATCCTGCAGAGGCAAAAAACGTTGCCGCTGCCGCATCGGCAGGTTTCGCCTACGGTCTTGCGGCAATTGGACCGGGCATCGGAATCGGCATCATTTTCGGCAAAGCCATCGAAGCGATGGCTCGCCAACCAGAATCGGCAGGCATGGTTCGTACCACGATGTTCCTCGGTATCGCATTTACCGAGGCCCTCGCGTTGATCGGCTTCGTCGTCTTCATCTTGCTCAAGTACGCCTGAGCATTACGTCCAAGTCATCGCACGCACGTGCATAGCAATAGCCGTACCCAGCGCAAAGTTCAGGAGTTCTCACGATGATTATCCATGTCACCACGTGGCAAGGACACCCAGTTCAGGCAAATATCTACTCGGGCTCGAGTAGCACCGAAACCACTGCAACTGAAGCGTCAGCCACTGGCCCAAACCCGATTGCACCGGAAGGTAAAGAACTGGTGTGGGGTGCTGGGTCGTTCCTGGTGTTCCTTGTCATCATGCGAATCTTTTTGTTTCCAAAGTTGAAGAGAGGCATGGATGCCCGCTATAACGGCATTCAAGTCGATCACGAATACGCCGAGGCAACCCGAATTGGTGCGCGCACCGATGTCTCACGGTACGAATCAGCACTCATCGAAATTCGTGCCCAAGTTGCGGCTCGTATCGACACGGCCCGTCAAACGTTGGACTCCGAGCGCACAGCCAAAATCGCCGAGGTTAATGCGCGCATTGCCCAACAGCGCTCGACCGCAGAATCAGAAGCAAATGCGGCGCGGTTGGCAGTACGTGATCAGATTGCCGCCGCAGTAGCAACTGTCGCCGAACGAACCACACAGATTGCCGTCGGCAAGAATCCTGACGCGTCGGTTGTTCAGCGTGCGGTTGCCCAAGCAATGGAAGCAGGAGCTCGCAAATGAACACTCGCGTCGTTGCCCTACTGGCATCCGAAGATCCAACGGTTACCCACCACTGGCTCTTTCCAGAGACCGCCGAAATTATCTACGGCGGATTGTCGTCGCTGATCGTATTTGGCCTGTTGTACAAATTTGCTGGCCCCGCGGCCAAAAAGGCGATGGCCGCCCGTACCGAGCGGATCCAGAAGGAACTTGACGGTGCGGCTCAGGCGCGCACAAAATCTGAAAGTGATGCCTCCGATATCCGGATGGCACTTGGCGATATCGATGCCGAACGGTCACGGCTGCTGGCCGAAGCCGACGCCCAGGCTGCAGCATTGATCGTGGATGGTCGAAGTCGTATCACCACCGAAATCGCAGATATGGAAACCAAAGCCGCAGCCGATTTGGTAGCGGCGCGCGGTCGGGGAGCCGATGAATTACGCGCTGAAATTGCGCTACTCGCATCTCTTGCTATGCCTGCAGTGGTGCAAGCAACTCTTACTGATCAAACCAAGCAAGAACTAATTGAAGCGTTTATCTCGAGCGTGGGAGCAAGCCGATGAGCAACGCAAGTATCGAGGCATACGCTCGTGCACTCTTTGAGATTGCCCAAGCCGAAGGAAACATCGATACTGTCGAGAATGAATTATTCCGTATGGCTCGCGCATTCGAATCCAATGAACAACTTCGTAGCACGCTGAGTGACGCCACGATTCCTGCTGATCGTCGCCAAAGCGTCGTCGAGCAACTGCTTGGTGGCAAGGCCAGCAATACGACGACTCAGTTGGTCTCACTTGTCGTTGGAAGTGGCCGGTCGCGCGATCTTCCGGCAATTATTGACAGGCTTGTCAAACGCGCGTCGAGTGAGAAGAAACTTGAAGTGGCAGAGGTTCGTAGCGCTGTGGAACTTACCGATGATCAACAAAAGCGATTGACTGCAGCACTTACCAAAGCCACTGGCAAACAAGTAAGTCTCAAGGTCGTCGTCGACCCAACCGTGATGGGTGGTTTGGTTGCAACAGTCGGTGATGAAGTCATCGACGACACCGTGCGTACCCGTCTTGAACAACTGAAGTCGCGAATCTGAAGGGACCATCAACATGGCTGACATAACACTTTCCGCAAGCGATATTGCTGCGGCGATTACCAAAGGACTCGAGGGGTATAAGCCATCGGTCGAGGCGCGAACCGTTGGTCGAGTCACCGAGGTCGGTGACGGTATCGCCCGAGTCAGTGGCTTGCCGGATTGTGCGGTGAATGAACTACTCGAATTCGCCGACGGAACAATTGGATTGGCACTCAACTTGGATGAAGATTCGATCGGATGCGTGGTGCTTGGCGAATCTGATGGCATCGAAGAGGGCCAACCCGTCAAGGCCACCGGCAGAATTTTGTCGGTACCGGTGGGCGATGCCATGCTCGGTCGAGTGGTCAACCCACTTGGTCACCCCATTGATGGCAAGGGCGACATTGTCGGCGCAATTATACGTCGTGTTGAAGTGCAGGCCCCCGGAATTATGGGCCGCAGGCCGGTACATGAACCGCTCCAAACTGGAATCAAAGCGATTGACGCGATGACTCCGATTGGTCGTGGTCAGCGTGAATTGATCATTGGTGACCGCAAAACAGGAAAAACCACCATCACCATTGACACGATCATCAACCAACGCGGACTCGGGGTGAAGTGCATCTACGTCGCGATTGGGCAAAAGGGCTCGACCATTGCTCAGACGGTTGAAGTACTTCGTCAACACGGCGCACTTGACTACACAGTGGTGGTCGCCGCGCCAGCATCGGAACCAGCACCGTTCAAATATTTGGCCCCATATACCGGTTGTGCAATGGGTCAACATTGGATGGAAAATGGCGAACACGCGCTGGTCGTGTACGACGACCTGTCCAAGCAAGCCGAGGCCTATCGCCAGATGTCGCTATTACTCCGCCGTCCACCAGGCCGCGAGGCGTATCCAGGCGACGTGTTCTATCTCCACAGTCGCTTGCTTGAGCGGGCTGCAAAACTTAGCGATGTCAATGGTGCAGGTTCGCTAACCGCGCTGCCCGTGATTGAGACCAAAGCCGATGACGTCTCGGCGTACATTCCGACCAACGTCATTTCCATTACCGACGGACAGGTGTACCTGAAAGACAACTTGTTCAAATCAGGTGTGCGACCCGCCGTTGACGTAGGTATCTCGGTGTCGCGCGTGGGCGGCGCGGCTCAGATCAAGGCGATGAAGAGCGTGTCCGGCACGTTGAAAATTGACCTTGCTCAGTTTCGTGAACTGGAAGCGTTTGCCACGTTTGGTTCTGAACTCGATGCCATTTCCAAGGCTCAGTTGGAGCGTGGATACCGACTTGTCGAATTACTTAAGCAGCCATTAAACAGCCCGATGCGGGTGGAGGAGCAAGTTGTCTCAATATTTACCGGGACCAAGGGTTACCTCGATGATATTGCGGTAAGCGACGTTCGTCGCTTTGAGAACGAACTTCTCGATCACATGCGCACCCGCCACTCCTCGGTACTCGCCGGAATACGTCAGGATCCAAAGGCCGATGTGCCAAAAGATCTGGCCGACATTGTCGCTTCATTTAAGCAATCATTCGTTGTCACGAACGCTTCGGTCTCGGTAGATCCAACCCGTACCGATGCTGGCGAAGTCGGTGACGCGGCCAGCGCAAAGACCTTGGCGACGGAGTAACACCCTCATGGCAGGCGGACAAGAGCGCATTCTGCGCGGCCGAATTCGGTCGGTGCAGGCGACAAAGAAAATCACTCGGGCCATGGAGCTCATCGCTGCCTCGCGCATCGTCAAGGCCCAACAGCGAGTGATTGCCGCCGTTCCCTATAGCGAACGGATCACGGAAGTTGTGAAAGATCTGGCCGCAGGAGGGGCAGGTGGGTCGTCCGTATTTCTCAAGCAGCGCGCAAATATTCGTACCGCGTGCTACGTAGCCATTACCGCCGACCGTGGAATGTGCGGAGGCTATAACGCCGGCATATTGCGGGCAACCGAAGGTGAGATTAAAGCAGACGTTCTGACTGGCAAGGATTACGTTGTCGTTCCGGTTGGTCGTAAGGCTGCATCGTTCTTTCGTTTTCGTGGCTACAAACTCACCCAGGGTTTTGCCGGTTTCTCTGACTCGCCGAGCTATGCCGATGCAAAACGTATCGGAGAGTTCGTGACCGAGTTATTCCTAAAGGGAGAAGTTGATCGGGTCGAACTGGTGTACACCCGATTCGTTTCGTCTGGTACCCAAGAGGTCGTGCGCCGTCCGCTGGTACCACTGGAGTCGCAAGTAATCGAAGATGGCGATGGCAAACCAGCCGCAGCGGCAGGTGGGTACGAATTCGAGCCAGAGCCAGAGATCATTCTTGACTCACTGTTACCTCGCTATGTGGAGGCTCGAGTGTATGCCGCACTATTGAATGCCGCAGCCAGCGAACACGCATTTCGTCAGCGTGCCATGAAGTCGGCGACGGATAATGCCGAAGAGATCATCAAGAGTCTTTCCCGAATTATGAACCGCGCCCGTCAAGATTCGATCACCACCGAAATTATGGAAATCGTGAGTGGTGCCGAAGCCCTTGGAACCCGAAGTTAGATGTAGAAACAGGAGCACAACATGAGCACAGCAACAGTTAATCCAGCAACAGAACGCAAGGATGGTCGCGTCGTGGCAATCGCTGGCCCGGTGATCGACGTTGAGTTTCCGCGTGGATCACTTCCTGAACTCAACCGCGCACTCGAGTTCACTGTCATCGTGGATGGCAAACCCATTGTGATCTTGGCCGAAGTTGCTCAGCAAATCGGTCAGAGTCGGGTCCGTGCAGTGTGCATGAAGCCGACCGACGGTTTGCGTCGCGGAACACCTGTCAGAGATACGGGTCGCGGGATCACCGTTCCAGTTGGCGACATCACCCTCGGACATGTGTGGAACGTGTGGGGCGACTGCTTGGATGCCGATAATGCCCAGTTTAAAGATGTAGAGCGGTGGGAAATTCATCGTCCGGCACCGGCCTTCGACACCCTTGAACCGTCAATGCGGATGTTCGAAACCGGTATCAAGGTCATCGACTTGCTGACGCCATATCTGGCTGGTGGCAAGATTGGTCTATTCGGCGGTGCCGGAGTGGGTAAAACGGTGCTTATCACCGAAATGATCAACCGGGTGGCATCAAGCCACGGTGGTGTATCCGTATTCGCCGGAGTGGGCGAGCGCACCCGTGAAGGCACCGACTTGCTCCTTGAAATGGAAGAGTCCGGAGTGTTCGAAAAGGCCGTACTTGTGTTTGGCCAAATGGACGAACCACCTGGCGTACGCCTGCGCGTTGCTCTCTCGGCACTGACCATGGCCGAGTACTTCCGCGACGTGAAAAATCAGGACGTGTTGTTATTCGTGGACAACATATTCCGTTTCGTCCAAGCCGGCTCGGAAGTGTCCACCTTGCTTGGTCGCATGCCGTCAGCGGTGGGCTATCAACCGACACTGGCCGATGAAATGGGCCAATTGCAAGAGCGGATTACTTCGACCCGTGGCCGATCCATTACCTCATTGCAGGCGGTGTACGTGCCAGCCGATGACTACACCGACCCGGCACCGTTCACGACATTTACCTTCCTGGACGCAACGACCGAACTATCACGAACCATCGCTTCGCTGGGAATCTATCCAGCCGTCGACCCGTTGGCCTCAACGTCCACCATCCTGTCGCCTGAAGTGGTAGGTGAGCGCCACTACAACGTGGCCCGTCGTGTCCAGGAAATCCTCCAGCGTTACAAGGAACTGCAAGACATCATCGCCATTTTGGGCCTGGATGAACTTTCCGAAGAAGACCGCTTCACCGTTTCACGTGCCCGCAAGGTGCAGCGGTTCTTGTCCCAGCCATTCTTCGTCGCCGAAGTATTCACTGGCGTCAAAGGCGAGTACGTAAAGACCGCCGAGACGGTGGAAAGCTTTGAAGCGATTGTCAGGGGTGATCTGGACGATGTTCCAGAGCAGGCATTCCTCAACGTCGGCGGAGTCGAACAGGTGTTGGCCAAAGCCAAGGCATTGCAGGAGTCGGCGTCGTAATGGCCGAGTCGGGCACACTTCGCGTTGATGTGGTGTCGCCAGAGCGTGTGCTATTTACAGGTGACGCTCGTCAAGTCATTACGCGCACGGTGGATGGCGGAGAAATTGCGTTTCTTCCGGGCCATTCCTCGTTTTTAGGTGCCCTGGTCGAAAACCACACCCGGATCTATCTTGCCAATGGCACGGTACAAGATCTTGCTGTACACGGTGGATTCGTGGAAGTCGCTCCCGATCATGTGACGATCCTGTCGGACGCCGCTGAATTGGCCAGCGACATCGACATTGACCGCGCTCGCCGAGCCCAGCTTCGCGCCGAGGAAGCAATGCGTGGCGAGCACGATGCAGCCGTAGAATCGGCACTTCGTCGTGCTCACGCACGACTGGCTGCCGTCGGTGGTCTCGCCGAAAGTCGCAGCTCGGCGCACTAAGTATGTTGTCGTGAGCGAGGCATATCCGTTCACAACTGCGCTCATAACCGGTGCATCAAGTGGTATCGGCGCAGAATTTGTGCATTTGCTTGGCGACGCGGGCATCGCGATGGTGGTGGTAGCACGGCGCAGTGATCGACTTGAGTCCCTGGCGACAAAGTACCCCAACGTTGAGGTGTTGACGGCCGATCTCGCCACCGACGCCGGTGTTGGACTGGTCGAACAGCGCATTGCGGATATATCGAAATCACCAATTGATCTGGTTGTGAACAATGCTGGTTTTGGCTCTTCTGGACTCGTACAGGAACTTGACATCGATCGCCTCAGTGACGAGATTCGACTAAATGTGCTGGCTCTGACTCGTATTTCACATGCTGCGGTGCGTGTCATGGTGACTCACGGTCGTGGGTATCTACTCAATGTTTCGAGTGTGGCGAGTTTTCAACCAAGCCCTGGCCTCGCCGTGTACGCAGCGACCAAGGCATATGTCACGAGTTTCACCGAAGCATTGCACGAAGAATTGCGCACTACGGGCGTGCGGGTCACGGTCCTGTGTCCTGGTCTCACCCACACCGAGTTTCAGCGGGTTTCGAATCCAAGTGGGTTCGAATCAAAGTTCCCGGAATTTGTCTGGATGGGTCCGCGACCGGTTGCCAAGGCCGGTTTGGATGCCGTCTCCAAGGGAGAGGCGCTGGCGATACCGGGGGCACTGTACAAAGGGCTCAGTGCGATCTCATCGGTATTGCCGCGCGGAGCAACCCGGCGACTGAGTGGATTCTTTGCCCACCTGCGCTAGCGAGAAGACTCGCTAGTTGATGAAAAAGTTGATGAAAGAGTTGATGAATTCGGGCCGACATATTTGGTTGCTCATCGCCGTTGGCGTGGCGGCAGGATTTCTTTCCGGAATTTTTGGTGTTGGCGGCGGAATCCTTGTGGTTCCCGGCCTGACGATAATTGCGCGCATGGATCAACGTCTGGCGCATGGAACTTCGCTAGCAGCCATCCTCCCGATTTCGATTGCCAGTTTGATCACCTATTGGAGTCATCAACATGTGGATTGGCCGGTGGCAGTGTGGCTGTCCTGTGGCGCGGTTGCCGGATCGATCATCGGTACTCGATTACTCGCGGTGGCCTCCAGACGCACACTTGGGCTGATTTTTGCATCAGTGCTGATCGCCTCTGCAATTCGGCTTTTCATTGCCACTCAGGGCAGTGGTCGCGCCGAATTGAATGCCTCCATGATCCTCGCGCTCATCGCGATTGGACTCGTCACCGGCGCGCTCGCTGGCTTGTTGGGTGTGGGTGGCGGCGTGGTGATGGTGCCAGCGATGATTGTGCTGTTCGGGTTGTCATCGGTGATCGCCAAGGGAACGTCGATTGCCGTCATCATCCCGACCTCGATTATGGGCACGATTCGCAATCGGTCCACCAAGAATGTTGACTTATCGGCGGCAATGATCGTGGGTTGCGCAGGAATTCTTTCGGCAATTGCCGGCGGGTTTATCTCCGGGTTACTCAGCGACACGATGTCAAACGTGTTGTTTGCAATATTGCTTGTTGTGGTCGCAGTTCGAATCATTGTCCAACAAATACGCCCGTCGGACTCCTAGCGGTATATATCGGCACACATCACGCGTGACTGGTGAGCCCGTCGTGGGTCAACTCCGGTCAGGAGATGATGGGTGGACACACAAAACTTCCGTTATCGATGGCGTTGGTACGCAACGACGAGCGGGCGTAGGCCGGTAAAGGATTTTCTCGAGTCCTTAACTGAAGTAGATCGTTCTGTGGTTGTCGAAAACATGAGAGAAATCTCGCGACATGGACTTATTGCCGCGCGTCATGTACGAGATGACATCTACGAAGTACGAATTACTGGACAACAGTCGTCCTATCGGTTACTTTTTGCATCGGAAGGCAGGAGAAGCCAAGTTTTTCTTGCCTTGGTGGGTTTCACAAAGAGAACTCAGAAGACGCCGATTCGTCAAATTGATCTAGCCAAAAGACGTCTTAGTGATTGGAGGAATCGTGGACTTCAGATACGACAACGACCAGAGAATGGTTGAGATGGACGAGTCATACCAGCGCGAAGTCGCATTATTTGGAGACGATGTTTGCGATCTAGAACGGTATGTCAACGAATGCACCGCTCGTAATCCAGTTTTTCCACGACTATTGGAACAGGCTCGAAGTCGTCTGGAGAGTGACTGCCTTTAAGGAAATTGACTAGGCGAGACGCTTGATCACCTCGTCGTGGAGTGCACCATTCGACGACACAAGACTTTTGGCACGCCAATTGCTGACCCCGTGTCGGTCGGTAATTCGACCACCAGCTTCTTGCACGATGGGGTAAAGCGCCGCGATGTCATACGGCTGCAAGCCGATCGCATCTACCGCAACATCGAGTGCACCTTGAGCCACGAGCACGTGTTGCCAAAAGTCACCAAAACCACGGGAGCGCTGGGCATCGACTTGCAGTTGCTGAAGTGAGGCCAAGCGGCCGCTGGCTGACCACCCAGTGTTTGGCGTGATGCTGACATGGGCTTCCGGAATAGTTGGCACCGTGCTGACATGAATTCGTGAGCCGTTGCAGAAAGCGCCGGTCCCAGTCCTGGCCCACCAGCGAAATCCAAGTGCTGGAGCCGACACCATGCCCAATACCGGCACATTGTCATGTACAAGTGCAATCAGCGAGCCCCACACCGGTACCCCGCGAACAAAATTCGTGGTTCCATCAATCGGGTCGATGATCCATTGAAATTCGGCGTTGATTTCACCGGTGATACCGTGTTCTTCACCATAAATCCCGTGAGTTGGTCGCTCGGTACGCAGGATGTCAGATATCGCCCGTTCGGTGGCACGGTCAATTTCGGTGACTTCGCTCTGGTCGGCTTTGCGCTCAACTGAAAAATTCCGCGAGCGGTATCCAGTCAGACTGACAGCATCGGCCGCATCGGCAAGCCGCACGGCCAAGGCCAACTCGTTGACGAGGGGATCCATGTCGGTTAGCGAGTGTGTAGGCGAATAACCGTATCGGCAATGCTTTGGGCATCGAGACCGAGTTGGGCGAGAATCTTGTCCGGCTTGGCATGTGGGATGAAACGAGTCGGGATTCCAAGAATTTCAATGTGTGGTGCAGCCGTGCCTATCGCCACCGCGGTCTGCGTTACAGCATCGGCCAGCAACATACCAATCCCGCCATCGCGAATACCATCTTCAGCGGTGATGACCAGACGGTGTTGTGCCGCGTCGTTAATCATGTCGGGGTCGGCAGGTACGCACGATCGCACATCCCAAAGCGAGACATTGATGTTGTGATCAGTGAGTATCTGGGCAGCCTTCTCGGCGTTGCCCACAAGTTTGCCAATGGCGAGAATGCATACGCCGTTGGTTGGGTCGGATCGAAGTTTGTGGGCCTTGATGCCCGTCCCAACCTCGTCGTCGGAGACGTTGCGAGCCAAACCCTTGGGGTAGCGAATGACCACCGGCCCACTGTCGGCAAGCGCAATGGAGTCGCCGAGCATTTGCTGTAGTTCTTGTGCGCTGGAGGGTGCCAGAACGCGCATCCCCGGCACCGTCGAGAGCAAGGCCATGTCATAGATGCCGTGGTGGCTTGGGCCATCGTCGCCAGTGATGCCAGCACGATCCAGGCAGAACACAACTGGCAGACGGTGCAGGGCAACATCAAACACCACTTGATCCCAGGCCCGATTGAGAAACGTTGAATACAACGCCACGACCGGTCGTAGTCCACCCATTGCCATTCCTGCTGCCGCGGTGACGGCATGTTGTTCGGCGATACCGACATCAAAAAAGCGATCTGGGAAGTGTTCTTGGAAGGGAAGCAAACCAGTCGGCCCCGGCATCGCTGCGGTGATCGCAACAATACGCGGATCGAGTTCGGCAATTTTGATGATGCCCTCAGCAAATGCCTGTGTATAACCCGTTGGCAGTGACTTTGGCGGACCCTTAATCGGATCGAATACGGGTGCGTCGTGCAAATTCTTCTCGTCGTCATCCTCCGCAGGTGAATAGCCGCGACCCTTTTGAGTGATCACATGAATGACGATTGGGCCTTCGGATACTCGTTGCTCGGCGGATGTAAACGCATGTTCCAGAGCCTCCAGATCGTGGCCATCAATTGGGCCAATGTACCGAACACCGAGTGCTTCAAAGAAGGCAGGAGGTTGGAGGAACTCGCGCACTCCGGCTTTGAATGCTTCGAGCCCGCGTTCGGCCTGCGGACCGACAAGAGGTAAATCGCGCAAAAACCTTTCAAGTTTGCGCTGACGGCGAACATAGACCGGGTTCAAACGAATGTCGGTGAGTTTGTTGGCAAGCGTTTGCGTGACACGATCAATCGGGCGAGCGATGCCACCTGTTTCATCGGCGGTCGTTGGTGCCTGTGTGAGATTCGAAATTGTCCGTGCATAACTTCGTCCGTTGTCGTTGAGCACGATGATGACGCGCTTCTTGCTGTGGCCGAGATTGTTGAGCGCCTCATAGGCCATACCGCCAGTCATCGATCCGTCACCGATGACGGCAACGATGTGTCGGCGATTCGGTGTTTGTCCCGTGTCGCGGGCAACTGCCAAGCCGTAGGCGTAACTCAGCACTGTCGAGGCGTGACTGTTTTCGACAAAATCATGAATGCTCTCTTCACGGTTCGGATATCCAGACAACCCACCGGCCTGGCGTAGATTATTGAAACCAACGCGGCGACCGGTAACGATTTTGTGAATGTAGGCCTGGTGGCCGGTATCCCACAGAATTGCATCGCGCGGCGAATCGAACACGCGGTGTAACGCCAGAGTGAGTTCAACTGCGCCGAGATTCGATCCCAGATGACCTCCGGTGATGGCCACAGATTCAACGACGAAATCGCGTATTTCGCCGGCAAGTTCCTCCAACTGGGGGATGCTCAATGACCGCAGATCGCTGGGCTGTCGGATATCGGCGAGGGCCATAGCCCATTCACGATACCTCCGTTGTTCACGGGGTCTTGCGGGTGTTGACTAGGCTGAAGCAGTACGAGTCCATGAGTAACCGGAGGTCACTATGAGCGAATCACGACAAGAAATGGGAAATCCACGGGGATTGAGCAAGCGTGTAACAGTTGTCATTGTCGCAGCGGCTCTGAGCGTTGGCGGTGTTGCGGCGGCACGTGCCGCAACTTCGGGCTCCACGGTTACCGTATGCGCGAGCAAGGCATCGGGAGCATTGCGCTACTCGAAAGGCGGAGCCTGCAGGTCGACGGAAAGAAAGTTGGTGCTCGGCCAAACCGGCCCGACTGGTGCCACGGGTGCCACGGGTGCCACGGGTGCCACGGGTGCCACGGGTGCAACCGGTGCCACGGGTGCCACCGGTGCAACGGGTGCCACCGGTGCAACGGGTGCTACTGGTGCAACTGGCTCGGTATCGCCAGTAACAATCAATTCTCAGACAGGATCGGGTTACACGCTGGTTCTCGCTGATGCTGGCAAGTTTATTACGGCCTCATCCACGACAGCCATTGCGATCACGATCCCGACGAACGCGTCAGTGGCATTTCCAATTGGAACGAAAATTGAACTTGGTCAAGTTGGTTCGAGCGGACTTCATATCGCTCCTAGCACTGGTGTGACACTGAACGGTGCGTTGATTACGGTCAATTTTGACAGTGGTTCGTATCAGTACGGCGTGTTGTTGAAGATTGCAACTGATTCATGGGTGGTGCTCAAGCCGGTACCAATTCCGTAGGTCTCGGCGAACGCAACAGACTGAGGAATTGATTAACAAGAGGGTGGTCGCGCGACCACCCTCTTCGTTTTGTGGCGGGCAGGTCGCTTTACAGCGCAGGGGTAGCGGTTGTCTGGAGACCGAGTCGGCGGTGGTTCCAGTAATGCAGTGAAGTTCCGATTGCGAACCCAACACCGAACACGATCAGACCGCCGATTCCATCAAGCCAAAAGTGATTCGCCGTGACGACGATACAAAACATCGTGACCAATGGATAGATAAGCAGCGCCGCTCGCATCCATCGCTTGCGGGTAAGTGGCCACAGCGCAAATGCGCACCAAGATGCCCAGCCGACGTGGAGAGACGGCATCGCCGCATACTGATTCGACAGAGTGGCGCCAGGTCCCTTATTGAACGTCCATGGTCCGCCGTAGGCACTGATCGTGTCGACATAACCAAAGCTAATCGCCTTATTGTAATTGCGTAGTGGCGATTCGATACAGGCACCGCCGCGATCCTCTGGCGGGCACGGGGCATCGAGTAATCGTGGTGGCATCAGTGGAAAAATAACGAATCCAATAATTGCCAGCCCGGTCATTGCGGCAAGCGAATTACGCCATTGTGGAAACACGTCCGGTCGTTTCTTGTACAAAACGATAAACACGGCCAAAGTGACGAAGAAGTGGGCAGTTCCATAATACGCATTCATCAACTTCATCAACCACAAATGCGGAAGGAAGAGATCTTGAATTGATTCTTCATGATAAAGACCAATCCAGCGTTCAAGTTGGATAATCCGCACTGCGTTGGTGAAGGCATGTAGAGGTATATCAACTCCACTGACAAGTGCCGACCCAAATTGATTTCGAATCAGCGTGTAACTCGAATAGAACGTGGAAAAAATGATCGCCTCTTTCCACCAGGTCGTCTGATGAGGACGCACAATTGTGGCCTGCACACTTACGGCAGAGAGTTCGTCCACAGAGAAATAATAGGCGGTTGGGCATCCTCGGCAAATACTCAATGTCCACAATTCGGTAGGCTGTCTGGATGTCACAACGCTCATCGTCTGCTCCGCTTGTGGACTCTGAAGTGCTGGCCAAGGTGCTGGCCAAAGGGCGCAGTACGGGTGCCGAGTTTGCTGAGATATATGTAGAGGACAAACGCTCGACATCGGCCGGACTCGATGACGGCAAGGTTGAGCAAGTCACCAGCGGACGTGACCGAGGTGCGGGAATTCGGGTGGTTGCCGGCGAGACCACTGGTTTCGCTCATACGTCCGACCTTTCGGAGCAGGGTCTGTTGGCCGCTGCACTGGCTGCTGCCACGGCAGCCAGGCAGGGAGATGGAGGAGTACACACCGTTGCCTTGGGATCACCCTTGCGCCATCGGGTGAACACCGTTCGCATCGCTCCAGATGAAGTTGCCAAGGCCCGCAAGGTTGAAATGTTGCAACGAGTTGATGCAGCCGCCCGCGCCGTTGACGGTGCCGTTGTGCAGGTTTCGGCCGGTTACGGCGATTCGATGAAGCGAATTCTGATCGCCAATAGTGATGGTGTGTTTAGCGCCGATGACCAAGTGCGCACGTTGTTCCGCGTGAGTGTCGTTGCTAACGGCGATGCCGGTATGCAAACTGGTTACGACTCACTGGGTCAAACAATTGGCTTCGAGCTATTTGATGAACACGATGTCGAGGAACTTGCCGTTCGCGCTGCCAAGCGGGCAATCACGAAATTACGAGCACGTCCGGCGCCGTCGGGAAGTATGCCGGTGGTGATTAAGCAGGGCAGCGGTGGGGTGTTGTTCCACGAAGCCTGTGGTCATGGTTTGGAAGCCGATCTGGTGGGCAAGGGAGCGAGTGTGTACCGCGGCAAGGTCGGCGAACTGGTGGCCGCGCCTTTTGTCACCCTCATCGATGACGGCACCATGAGCGGTGAGTGGGGAGCGATCGGGATCGATGACGAAGGGCATCCGTCGCAGCGCAATGTGCTCATTGAAAACGGTGTGCTCACCGATTACATGTGGGATTACTTGCGTGCGCGGAAGGAAGGGAAACGTCAAAGCGGTAACGGTCGTCGACAGAGTTACGCCGATCTACCAATGGTGCGGATGACCAACACCTTTGTTCTCAATGGCACTCACGAGCCAGATGAAATTGTGCGGTCGACCGAGCACGGCGTTTACGTGGCGCAGCTTGGAGGTGGCAGTGTGGATACTGCAAGTGGCGATTTTGTGTTTGGTATGACAGAGGCCTACCTGATCGAAAACGGCGAGATCACCGAGCCATTACGTGAGGGCAACTTGATTGGCAATGGGCCGCAGGTGCTCAAGGACATCGATTTGCTGGGCAACGATTTCGCCATGGGAAATCCAGGCACCTGCGGCAAGGACGGCCAAGGTGTACCGGTTGGTGACGGCCAGCCAACATTGCGCGTCAAGGCGCTCACCATCGGCGGTACCGCAGCGTGAGCATCGAAGTTCCCGAGCTACAAGCGATTGCTGATCAAGTGGTGGCACAGGCTACAAGTGGTGAGCAGATCGAGGCCTATGTCGGTCGCGGAGGCGAAACGGCTATTCGCGTCTATGAGGGTGAACTCGAGCATTTTGTCTCGGCACAAAGCGAAGGCGTTGGCATTCGAGTCATCAAAGATGGTCGAACCGGCTTTGCATACGCAGGAACTCTCGACTCAATTGCGGTGGCCGAGGTTCTCGCGGAAGCCCGCGACAACGTGCAGTTCGGCACCGCCGACGAATATGCGGGGCTTGCCGAGCCAGATGGTGTGATGCCCGTTCCGCAGAAATTTTGGGACGACGAACTCGAACACTTTCTTACCGCTGACAAGATCTCACTGACCAAAGAACTTGAACAACTTACCCTTGCAATAGATTCGCGTATTCGCGTCGAAGAATCCAATTATGACGATGGTTGGAGTGAAACGGCTGTTTCCACCACTACCGGCATTCGCGAATCTGGACGAGGCAACTCGTGCTATGTCTCGGTGGCAACACTGGCCGACGACGGCGATGAAACGCAAACTGGGTACGGATTTTCGGTCGGTGATTCGCCCAAGGAGTTTGACTTGAATAAAGCGGCCCGTGAGGCGGCAGATCGTGCCACGCGACTACTCGGGGCAATCAAGCCACCAAGCAAGCGAGTAACTGTGGTGCTGGATCCGTATGTCACGGCGCAATTTCTTGGAATCATTTCCAGCACACTGAATGGCGAAAGCGTTTCCAAGGGTCGGAGTTTCTTTGCCGATCGACTTGGCGACCAGGTGGCCGACTCGCGCATCACGCTCGTCGACGACCCGACGAATCCACTTGCGTACACTGCCACCGATATTGACGCTGAAGGTTTGGCCGCACGTCGAAATGTGCTGATTGAAAATGGTGTGCTTAAAAAGTTTGTGCACTCGTCGTACAGTGCCCGCCGTTTGAAAACAGTGAGTACGGGCAACGCGGTTCGAGGCGGCTTTGCCAGTTCGCCTGGCGTCGGATGTATTGCCTTGCAGCTCACACCCGGTACACGGTCACAAAACGAACTCATTGCCGATGTGGAAGATGGTGTGTGGGTGCAGATGGTGCAGGGTTTGCACAGCGGCGTCAATCCGATTTCGGGTGACTTCTCAACTGGTGCATCTGGATTGCTTATCTCGAACGGTCAGGTGGGTGCACCGGTGCGCGAGTTCACGATCGCCAGCACACTGCAACGTATGTTGCTGGATGTGGTGGCCCTTGGCAACGATGTTGACTGGTTGCCGTCACGTGCCGCTGGGCTGACAATGGTCATTCGTGACGTCACCATGAGCGGCGCCTAACGTCGCGCTGATTTTGGTGTAAGCAGTACTCATGCCGATTTTGCATGCCATCATTCTTGGCATCGTTCAGGGACTCTCAGAATTTCTTCCCATATCGTCGAGTGGGCACCTCATTATCGTGCCGTGGTTATTCGGCTGGAATGATTTCGCCAATAGCGTCGCCGCAGAAAAGGCCTTTGACACGGCATTGCATCTCGGCACACTGATTGCAGTGCTGTTCTATTTGCGACGTGAATTGCAGTTGTATGTTCGCGACGGAGTACTCGCCATTTTCGTGCCTTCGAAACGGGCGTCGGTGCATGGTCGGTTGGCATGGTTCTTTGTCATCTCATCGCTTCCAGCGGCCATTGCTGGGGGCATCGGCGACGCTTGGATTACCGAGCGCTTGGGCACGCCATGGCTGATTGCCTGTTCGCTCATCATTTTCGGGGTGATCCTGCTGTGGGCGGATCGCCTGGTCGGATTGAGGGTCGTTGAGTCGTTCACCGTGCGGGATGCCGTCACCGTTGGAGTGGCGCAGATTCTGGCCTTGAATCCAGGAACATCGCGCTCCGGAATTACCATCACCGCAGCACGCCGACAGGGGTTTTCGCGGGATGCCGCGGCACGGGTGTCGTTTCTGATGGGCGTGCCAGTGATTGCTGGTGCAGTCACCTACAAACTGATCAAACTTGCTGCTGATGGCATGCCCAATGGCTTGATGGTTCCAATGGTGGTGGGAATCGTGGCCTCGGGAATCTCGGGTTGGTTTGCAATGTGGGGAATGATTCGACTGCTTCGCACGCGCAGTTTTGCTCCCTTTGTTGTGTATCGAGTCGTCGTTGGACTCGCAATTCTCGGGCTCGCAGCCAGCAACTTGCGCTAAGCCATTTCGGGTCAGCAGCTACGACGCCACAACCAGTGTGGCGTCACCAAGGGCGGCGGCAGTCGCGACACTCGGTGCGGCATCGGCCGGAACACCAATGACAACGTGGGTGGTGTAGGTCATGTTATTTGGCGGCGACAACTCGCCGGCGGCTGCGACGACCACGGCATTGGTCACCAGAACCACACCATTGGCAATGACATCGACATGGTCACCAGCAGACATTGGGGGTAGTGCGGTCGGTGAGGTAATGGCTATAGTTCGCCATCCGGCTGGTACGACGGAGATGTTGACAGCCTGATCGGTGACATTGATCGATGTAATCACCTCACCGACACCGATGTTTTGTTGGGCGTAGGCAGTGCCAGGAAGATCGACGATGACAGAAGCTGACACAAGTGACGCCGGGACGAGTAATGGTCGGACCTCCGCTGTTGTCACACGTTGGCCAGACGCAATATCGCTCGTAGCAACAAGAACAGTGAAATTGGCCGCCAACTGTTGCTTTTGCGATTGCAGTTGAACAATGTTGACGAAAAACACCATCGCTGCGACACCGGTGCATATTGCAATCACCCGGCGCTGTTGGCCATGATTGCGACAGAGTCGCAGGTACCGCGCAGCCAGCAATGTGTTGAGTCGTGACACCACTGGTCGCATTGCGCCGGTGATTCGGACGACCGTCGGGAAATTCGTGATTCGCCGCGTCATTGCAGCAATGTGTGCGGATCTGCCGGTTATGTGCTCGGTGTGGTTGAAGGTGTTCTTGAGGCGACGCTCGACGCGGGGGTAGTGACCGGAGTACTGCTCGTATCGCTGGTGCTCGTATCGCTCGTGCTCGGTGAAGCCGTGGAACTGACAGAATCACCGCTACCGGCTGAATCGCTTGTGCTGGCTGTTGTCGCGGTCGCTGGTGTACTAGATGATGAGGATGACTTGGTACGACTGTCGGTCTTGTAGAACCCACCACCCTTGAATGACACACCAACGGGGGTAAACACCTTCTTGACCGTCCGAACCATGCCGTCAATAGGGTCTGTCAAGGTGGTGAAAGGCTCATCGGTAAAGGCTTGCTGGACTTCGATGATTTTGCCGGAATCAATAAATCGATAGACGTAAGTTGGCATGGGACTAGTAATTCTAGGATGCTGAGATGACAATGCGCACCGCGGTGATCCCGGCAGCAGGGCTGGGCACCCGATTTTTGCCCGCCACCAAGTCCGTGCCAAAAGAGCTGATGCCAATTTTTGATACTCCGGCCATCCAACTGGTGATCGATGAAGCCATCGGAGCAGGAGTCGAACACATCGTCGTGGTCTCCAATCGATCCAAGCCTGCCATTGAGTCGTATCTCGCCCCATCGGCAGATGTTGTGAGCAAGGTACGCGACAGCGGACGAAGCGAACTGGCCGATCGCCTGGCTCGCATTGGCGATGATGTGCGCGTGAGCGTTGTCTATCAAGACGTTCCGCGAGGTCTTGGTCATGCCGTAGGTTGCGCCCGTCAGGCAGTGGGGAATGAATCTTTCGCCGTGTTGTTGCCAGATGAATTGATGGGTGACTCATCACTGTTGACGGCGATGTCGGAAGTGCATGACGCCACTGGAGACGATGTGATTGGACTCAAGCGTGTCGACCACAGTGAAGTATCGGCATATGGATGCGTACGAATCAAGTCCGAACCGGATGAAAACGGATTGGTATCAATCACCGATGTGGTGGAAAAGCCATTGGCGGCCGATGCCCCAAGTGACTTCATCATCATCGGTCGATACATTTTTGCGCCGAAGGTGTTTGATGACATTGAGTCACTGCAACCCACCAATAACGGTGAAATACAACTTACCGATGCCCTACGAATGGCTGCGCTCGCTGGTTCGTTGCGCGGAATCGTGAGCGACATTGTTCGACACGACACGGGAACCCCGAGGGGTTGGCTGGAGGCCGTCATCGAGATCGCACTCACGCGCCCAGATGTAGGTCCATCGTTGGACCTGTGGTTACGCTCTCGCTTTCACTGACCACGATTGCAAAGCGTAGGCTCAAATTTCAAGCAGGACGGGAGGGGACCAACATGGGTGAACTACGAGTGCAGATCGAGCCAAAGCAAGTGGGTTTCTCAGCCGATCGGCTGGGGAGAATTGACCAGCACTTTCGCGACTATGTGAACGACGGACGTCTACCGGGTTACAGCATTGCCATTTCCCGTGGTGGTCATCTCGCCCACGTGAGCACCTACGGCCAGCGCGATGTGGAAGCACAATTGCCAACCACGTCGGACACGATGTATCGCATTTACTCGATGACCAAGCCAATTACTTCAGTTGCACTGCTGATGCTGGTTGAACAAGGAAAATTGCGACTTACCGATTTGGTGAGCGAGTTCATTCCGTCATTCGCACATACCCGAGTGTGGCGTAGTGGAACCGTGCTCAAACCGGTCACCGACCCCGTCACCGAGCCAATACGCATTTGGCATTTGCTTACTCACACGGCTGGATTGACGTATGGATTCTTGTACACCGATGTGGTGGATGACATCTATCGTCGGGCAGGATTTGAAATGGGAGTTGGCCAAGACCAACCACTTGCCGAAATCTGTGATCAATATGCGGCGCTTCCCCTTCTCTTTCAGCCTGGAACATCGTGGAACTACAGCGTCGCCACCGACGTACTTGGTCGCGTGGTTGAGGTTGCGTCGGGGACGTCACTGGACGAATTCTTTTCCAAACGGATTTTCGGACCACTTGGAATGCACGATACGGCGTTTTGCGCCAGCGCTGACAAGCACGATCGATTGGCGGCTCTTTATGGAGTGAATGAATCAACCGGTGGGCTCAAGCGATTGGAAACGATTGGCAATGGCGCCAAGTCGATGCCGGTGTATCTCTCCGGTGGCGGCGGGCTTGTGTCTACGGCATTTGACTATTTCCTGTTTCTGCAAATGCTCGCCAACCGAGGTGTGCTCGGTGACGTGCGTTTGCTTTCGCCAGCGAGCGTCACCTTGATGACGATGAATCATTTGCCCAATAATCAAGACATCTCCACCTTTGGGCGTCCACTAGGTGAAGAGATCGACCTTGACGGGGTTGGCTTTGGTCTCGGATTTTCGGTGGTGATCGATCAAGCCAATACACGGTCGTTGTGTCCGAACGGAACGTACGGGTGGGGCGGTGCGGCGAGCACCGTATTTTGGGTAGATCCGGTAGAAGAAGTCATGGCAATGTTCTTCACCCAACTGATGCCTTCCACTACCTATCCGATTCGGCCGTATTTGCGACAGCTGGTGTATCAGGCGATCACTGATTAGCAGTACACACCGGAAGTGTTGGGCTCATCTGCGACATCAGTCGGATACCGTCACTGGTGATGATTGCCATCAATGAGGCCCGCCAAGTAGTGCTTGATGCATGTTCGGTGCTCACCGCCCAGTTGACGTCGTGCGAGGACATGAGCGGTCGCGTGTTGGCTCAAGATGTTGTTGCCGACGAAAATGTGCCTCCGTTTGCTAATTCGGCAATGGATGGATACGCAGTACGCGCCGTGGATGTGGCAGTGGTGCCGTGTGACTTACGTGTGATTGGAACGCTTGCCGCCGGTGCTGCATCATCGTTCACGTTGGGTGCCGGAGATGCCGTTCGGATTATGACTGGTGCGCCAATTCCGTCGGGTGCAGATGCGGTGGTGATGGTAGAAGATTCGGAAAAACTTGGTGTCGATCGCGTGCGCCTGACGCGGGCGGCACAACACATGGGCGCTATTCGTGAAGTCGGTAGTGATGTGCGAATTGGTGACGTGGTATTTCGCACCGGAAGTGTGCTCAACGCTCCAGGTGCCGGAGTGCTGGCCAGCATTAATGCCCGCGCGGTGTTTGCTTATCCGCGTGTGCGAGTGGCGATGCTCTCGACCGGCGATGAGCTTGTTACCGACGGTTCACCATTGCAACCCGGACAAATTCGTGAGAGCAACCTGACGATGCTTGTAGCAATGGCTGCGGCAACAGGATGTGAGGTTATCAATTTAGGTGTCATCGCCGACGATGAAGAATTGGTTGAAGAAACGTTGCGCGAGGTGTCGTTGCGATGCGATGCGATTGTTACCTCGGGTGGAGTGAGCATGGGCGAATTCGACATCATAAAATCAGTGCTGTCTCGCATCGCCCGAATGAAATGGATGCAATTGGCAATGAAACCGGCCAAACCATTTGCCTTCGGCCAACTTGACGCAATAGACGGTCGCACTATTCCAATTTTTGGACTCCCTGGTAACCCAGTGTCGTCGATGGTTAGTTACGAACTTCTGGCTCGCCCAGCCTTGCGCAAGATGATGGGCCATACCCGAGATTTGCTTCGCCCGTCGGTACGAGCCATCGTGGATGCACCGCTAAAACGAAAAGTCGACGGCAAAATTCATTACATTCGGGTGTTCGGATTATTTGCCCCAGACGGTCGGCTGCATGTGCGCGATACCGGTCCCCAGGAAAGCCATCAATTGGCCGCGACGGCGATGGCCAACGGACTTGCCGAGGTACTGGATGGCAATGGTCTAAATGTGGGCGACGAAGTCGACGTAATGCTCTGGGCCTAGGCTTCTCCCGTGGAATTGATTGATCCGTTCGGTCGTACCGTGCGGGACCTGCGCATCTCGATCACCGACCGATGCAATTTTCGATGTACCTATTGCATGCCGGCCGAGGGCATGACGTGGTTGGATCGCTCAGAAGTCCTGACCTACGAAGAGTTGTACCGGGTTGCCGGAATTTGTGTCAATTACTTTGATGTGGATGGCATTCGCTTGACCGGCGGTGAACCGACGATGCGTGCCCACGTCGCCGTGCTCATTGGCAAACTTGCCACGCTTGTAGTGCCAGCGTCGGCGAATTCGCCGCGTGCCGGCAAATCCATCGACCTGGCGCTCACTACCAATGGTGCCACGCTTCGGCTCGTTGCATCCGAATTGCATTTGGCAGGACTCCAGCGCATCAATATCAGCCTCGACACTCTCAGTAAGCAGCGTTTCTATGAAATGACTCGTCGTGACGAATTGGAACATGTACTGGCTGGTATTGACACGGCCATAGAGGTTGGCTTTTCTCCGGTCAAAATCAACGCAGTCGTCCAGCGTGGCATCAATGACGACGAAATTGTAGATCTTGCCGCCTTTGGCCGCGACCGAGGTGTGGAGATGCGGTTCATTGAGTTCATGCCACTCGATGCCCAGGGTTCATGGGAGAACAATCAAGTTGTCGGGCAGGACGAAATCGTTGCCACGATCCAGGCGGTATTCCCGCTTGAGCATATGTCGGCCCGCGGTGCGGCACCAGCCAATACATGGCGCTATCTGGATGGTAAGGGCACGGTTGGTGTGATCCCATCGGTCAGTAAACCATTTTGTGGTGATTGCGATCGAGTTCGCCTTACCGCCGACGGTCAGTTTCGGACATGTCTGTTTTCCACGACCGAGTTCGATCTGAGAACACTGTTACGCGGTGGTGCCAGCGACGATGGCATCGCCGCTGAAATCAAGCATGCTGTTGGTACCAAATGGGCCGGCCACAACATCGGCAATGTCACCTTTGTTCGTCCACGTCGCTCGATGAGTCAAATCGGGGGATAGCGGTGATGAGCGATCTGAATTTTTCGCATCTTGACCCGATGGGTCGGGCCCGCATGGTCGACGTAACTCCCAAGGATCCCACGCATCGTCGCGCGGTGGCGTGCTGCAAAGTGTTCATGAAGCCTGAGACCACCGCCGCCATTGCCAATCGGGAAGTCAAAAAGGGGGACGTCATAGCCGTTGCCCGGGTTGCCGGAATTCAGGCCGCCAAGCGGACCTCAGACATGATTCCGTTGTGTCACCCGTTGCTTATCGGAGCCGTCACGATCAATTTTGAAATTGGCGAGGATCATGTTGCCATCGAGGCTCAAGTAGACACCGTGGATCGCACCGGCGTCGAAATGGAGGCACTGCATGCCTGTTCGGTGGCCGCCCTGACCATCTATGACATGTGCAAAAGTGCAGACCGGGCGATGGTGATCGGTGAGCTCACTCTGTGGGAGAAATCGGGTGGACGGCAGGGTACCTATCGACGCCAAATTTAAACTGGTCAGTAAATCGTCCTGATATGTCCCGTAGAATAGGGGTTTGGACCCTGTTGGTAGGTGAATTGTCACGTTTTGGGTCGTATTCGTAGCAATTCTGTAATACAATCTGAAAAACGGTCGTAGGTGCCGTCACCGCCCGACGGGCCAGTTAATGAGTTCCAATACGATCCGGACATTCGGCCGGACACCGATCTAGAAATACGTAAACGAGGCAAGTCGAATGAGCAAACTGATTCTGCTGATTGTTGGTGCGGCATGGATGGCGGTGCTACTTCCGCCACTGGTGCGGGCCAAACTCCACGGTTCGCCGTCAAACTCGGTCAGCAATTTCCGTCGACAGTTGTATTCCCTTGAAAATAGCGGTGGCCGTCGCCCCCAGGGGCAGCTGCGTGGGATGGCTCGTCCGCTGGCCCCAACTCCGGCGCGTGGCCAATCTATTGGTCGCCTCACCCATGTGACGGCCCCTCTTGTGCGTCCAGAGGGCGTTCGACATCATCGTGTCGGAATGAATGTAAGCCCGCATGACGTCCTGCGTCAGCGTCGTCAGCATCTCGTCGTCGGCCTGACGTGTTTCGTTGGTGCGTCACTCTTTCTTGCCTTTACGACCGGTTCGACAGTAATGGTGTATCTCTTCACTGTCAGCCTGCTGTCGCTAATCGGGTATTGCTATGTGCTCGTTCAATTGCGTCTGAGGCGCGAAAATGAGCGGTATACACAACACTTTCGTCGCGTTGCCTGATCGACATCAGTACTGATTCGAGTGTCGGCTAAGTGCCCTATGCTCAATCGCCGCTAGGGTTTGTCGAGAAATACGGGGCTGTAGCTCAGTTGGTAGAGCGGTACGTTCGCAATGTACAGGCCAGGGGTTCAATTCCCCTCAGCTCCACTCAGCGCAGGTCTAATGAGCAAAGTCCAGGTCGAAATAACAACACACGAATATGGGGACGCAATGGCAATGACATGGGACGAAGCAGTAGCTGCCGTTACCGGCCCGGGACAGATCTTTGAGTTAGTGAACGCCCAAATCCTCGGCCACGACATTCAGATCTACAAAAATGCCCCAGCCCATCTTGGCCAATTCTTTGCCGCTGCGCGTGCCCACGGCGACAAGACGTTCCTCGTTTACGAAGACGAGCGCTGGTCGTTCAATAAAGCGATGGACCATGTAGATGCCCTAGCCAACTTGCTGGTCAACACCTATGGCATCAAAAAGGGCGATCGGGTGGCAATTGCGATGCGCAACTACCCCGAATGGGTGGTGTCCTTTGCCGCAATCATTTCAGTCGGTGCCATTTCGGTATCAATGAACTCGTGGTGGACTCGCGAAGAAATGAATTTTGCGCTGGAGGATTCAGGTTCTCGGATTTTGATCTGCGACCAACAGCGATTTGAGGTGGCGCGGGCAAGTTGTGCCTCAATGGGTATCAAGGCGCTGGTTGTGCGTTCGGATGAGTCATTGCCCGCTGGCGTTGACAGATGGGAAGACGTGCTGCAACTTGGGAGTTCACACCCAGGCGCCGAGATTTCACCCGATGATGATGCCACGATTCTCTACACCTCGGGCACCACGGGCCGTCCAAAGGGTGCGGTTTCGACGCATCGGGCAATTATCAGCGCGATGATGGCGTTTTCGTCGCGTACCCCGATTCTCACGGCGTATGGAAGTCCTCCACCAGATTCGGGTGATTTACCGACATCATTCATTCTCATCGTGCCGTTATTTCATGTCACTGGCTGCGTTCCGGTGATGCTCAGTTGTTTCATTGTCGGATTGAAACTCGTCATTATGTACAAATGGGATGCCGACAAGGCGTTGGAGATGATTGAACGAGAACAGATCACCAACTTTGTTGGTGTGCCGACACAAAGTTGGGATCTCGTTCACTCGCCATCGTTTCACAAATTCAACACGTCAAGTCTGCGCGCGGTTGGTGGAGGCGGTGCGCCCGCACCGGCATCTCTCGTTACCAAGGTGGCAGACAGTGTCAAACAAGGGACCCCACAACTGGGCTACGGCATGACCGAGACAAATGCGTTTGGTCCGGGCATCATGGGTCAGGACTACATTTCACATCCGACAAGCACCGGGAGGTCCGTACTGCCGATGCGGGTAGAAGTGCGAGATGAGGACCTCAAGCCAGTGCCGGTCGGTCAAACAGGTGAGATCTGGTTCTCCGGTCCGATGCTCATTCGTGGCTACTGGAATCGACCCGATGCGACGGCCGAAACCATCGTTGACGGCTGGTTACGTTCGGGCGACATTGGCCGTGTTGATGCAGACGGTTTTGTCTACGTTGAAGACCGTGTCAAAGACATGATTTTGCGTGCTGGCGAAAATGTGTTCGGTGCCGAGGTAGAAAGTGCGATTTATGAACACCCAGTAGTGCACGAAGTGGCGGTGTTCGGCGTTCCGCATGAGCGACTGGGTGAGGAAGTTGCCGTTGCGATCCTGCCCAAAAAAGGGGAATTGATTACGGCACAAGAACTGTGGTCTTTTCTGGAAGGCCGGATCGCCAAGTTCAAGATTCCGACTCACGTTGTCATCTTGACCGAGCCACTGCCGCGCAACGCAGCCGGCAAAATTGTCAAGCGTGAACTGCAAGACCAGGCGGCACTTGTCAAACTGAAGACGGAGTCGCCCTAATACGTTCGTTACTGCGGCATTTCCTCAGGTGGTCGGATGTGGCGAAATTGCCACAGCAAGATCAAGTCGTAGGTGATCTTGAGAGCGGCACAAATCAGCAGTGGCCAGCCAAATGTTGAGTGGTCAAGCATCCAGCCAGCAGCAATTGGGGGAAGTGCAGAAGCCAGACTGCGCGGAACGTTGGTGATACTGGCCGCCGCCGGACGCTCCGGCGGAGTGACAACCGCCATCACGTAACTGATCCGTACCGGTACGTCCATTTGGGAAAGTAATCCGCGGAAAATAAAACATGTCATGGCCAACCAAACATTGGGCATAAACACCACGGCGATGAGCAACACGCTGGCCGGAATGTGAGTGAAGACCATCGTTCGCACCAGACCAATGCGCTGGGCGATCTGCACGGCAATGAGCGAAGAGAAGGCGGAGAGTATTCCGGTGGCAAAGAAGATGACTCCAAGGTCGCTCGTGGAAAGATCGAACCTGTGGAACACCCACAGAGCAAAAATCGATGGCACCGCAAATCCGCCGCCGAAGGAATCAAGACTGAACAAGGCGGAAAGTTTGTAAATAGTTTTTCGTGACGGTCCCAGTGCCTGCCTCATCGCCGTGGTTCCAGATTCAACTGCCGGTGAGAGACGTCGATACAGCATCAGCACGAGGACACCGGCAAACGCGTACAGCCAAAACGTGGCTCGGTTACTAGCCAAGGTGTCGAGTCCGAGGCCATTGCCAATCCATTGCGGAAAACCAGTGGAGATGGCACCAATCGATCCGATCAACGCGCCGATCAGGTTGTAAGCGGCAAATAGCGCGGTGCGCTGCTGGTCGCTGACCGTTGCTGGCAGAAGAGCCTGTTCAGTGGGAAGAAATACGCTGACATCACCGCCTGACGGGTTCATTGTGCCGATGAGGGCCACGATCATCAGTGCCACGAAGGCGGTCGTGATGCTAAAAGCGATGCCGGTGGCGATCATCAGCACCGAGACAATTTGCAGCAGTCGCCGCCTCGGGATGCGATGGGCGCGGACCCCCACAGCGATGGTGAGCACGGCTGACCCCAGGAGCGACGCGGTGACGACGGCGCCCACCTGAAGTCCACTTAGGCCGAGCAGGATCAAGTATCCCGGCAACATGACGTACACCAAGCCATCGGCGAATGCACGAATACCCCGAGTGATGAGGAGCACTTTGGCGTCGGAACTCGCCCCAGACGGGAGGAGTGCCCAATGTCGTTGCACGAAGGCAGGTTAGTTCGCCAACCCCGTCAGCCTGGCTGGCAACTAGAGTCTTATCACGTGCCACCAAGCAATCTGACGAGCGACCCAGGGGTGCGTTTTGACGCCGTTACCATCGGCAATGCGTTGGTGGATGTGCTTGCCTCAGTTGACGAAAATTTTCTCGTTGCCGAGCAACTGGTGAAGGGCTCAATGATGCTCGTGGATTCCGCAAGGTCACAGCATCTGTATTCGCGAGTCACCGATGTTGTCGAAGCAAGTGGTGGTTCGGCGGCCAATACCGCCTATGGTTTGGCAAGTTTGGGTGGCCGAGCGGGATTCATCGGCAAAATTGCCAACGACAAACTGGGGGCCACCTTTGGCCGCGATATGGACAATGTCGGTGTCGGATTTTTCCCTGGGGTAACAAGCGTGACCGAGCCAACTGGACGCTGCATCATCGTCGTTACGCCTGACGGCCAGCGAACAATGAGTACGTTTCTTGGCGCAGCATCACTGCTCGAGCCATCCGACATCTCGCGGGATGCAGTTGCGGCCGGCGCCGTGTTGTTTCTTGAGGGTTATCTGTTCGACCGCGACGAGGCCAAACAGGCATTCCGCACAGCGGCCGGATATGCCCATGCAGCGGGCCGCAAGGTCTCGCTCACACTTTCCGACTCGTTTTGTGTCGATCGCCATCGTGCCGATTTCTTGACACTGATCAAAGATGACATCGATATTTTATTTAGTAACGAACTTGAGCTGCAGTCCTTGTATCAAACAGATTCATTTGATGCCGCGCTCGAACGCCTGCGTCAGGATTGTGAGTTCGCGGCCGTGACTCGAGAAAAGAAGGGTTCGATCGTCATCAATAATCACGATCTTGTGCACATTGAGGCTGAACCAGTTGATCATGTAGTGGATGCCACCGGTGCCGGCGACATGTATGCAGCGGGTTTTCTCTACGGCTTCACACGTGGTAAATCAATTGAGGAGTGCGGGCGCATCGGCTCGATTGCCGCGTCGGAAGTGATCACGCATGTTGGTCCGCGACCGAATGTGCGATTATCCAATATCATCCCGTCAAATTTAGTGTAGTGCTGGGCACAAAGAGCCAATACGCTTCAGCGCATGACCGCTTCGACGATCGGCACAACTGGCAACGAGAACCTGACCGTACTTGGCTCGACTATTCGCCATCCCATTGATCATGTGGAAGCGTTTCCTGCCCCGGCTCATGTCACAATGGTTCGTTTCACCAACGACGAAGTGGCATCGATTTGCCCCGTAACTTCACAGCCAGATCTCTCCAAGGTGGTCATTGAGTACCGCCCGGATCAATTCTGCATCGAATCCAAATCGTTGAAGTTGTACCTGTGGCGTTTTCGCAACATGGCCACCTTCGCTGAGTCGCTTGCCGCCGAGATTGCCAATGAGGTGATGACCACGGTGAGGCCACATTGGGTGAAAGTGGAACTTACTCAGCGTCCGCGAGGCGGAATCGAAGTTCACGCAATCGCCGAGCGCGACCGCTAATAGTTGTGGGAGACCGCCAGTTATCGGCCAGATTCATCTTCTGCCGGCAGGTAGACCAGATGTAGGTCGCCAAGTTTGACAAGCGTTGAGGCCACCCATCCACCAAGTGCACCGAAATGTTCATCGAGTAATTTGCTCGTGCCATCGACAAGAGTCTCCTCGGCTAATTCATAGGCGCCCTCGTAGGTGATCTCGAGTGCGTAGTCGACGGGATACTGACTTTCGCTGGAATGACAGATCTCAATGGTGATGTTGTCGCGTTCGAGGCGTCCGCTACCGATCTTTGGACTGTTGGCGACTGCAATGTCGTCGACAATCGAGGGATCTGGTAGACCCTCCAGCCGTTGGACTCGAAAGACGACCTCAATTTCGATTGCCGGGTGTTCGGAAAAGATTTCTTCGACATACCACTTACGGTATGTGGCCTGACTCCAGCTGGGCCAATTGAATGTCACATGGGCCACCACCCGTGGTGGGCGTCCTTCGCCCGGAAGACCGTAACTTGTTTCCCAAATGAGATCTCCGAGCAGGACGTCGGACTGGAAGTGTTCCTCGAACGCCTGACGTTCGAGAAAAGCGGCCGTAAAGGCATCCCGCAGGGCGCTGATCGCATCGGTGAACACGTGGTCGAGCATTGTTAGCCACAATACTCGGCGGTTGATTGTTGTGCGACGGCGTGTGCCAGACTTAACCCATGAGTTTGGTGTTGCTCAATATCTCTGACGGTGTGGCAACGCTTACGCTGAATAACCCTGGTGAGCGCAATGTCTTGTCTGCAGAAATGGTGGGCGACATTATCTCCACGATGGACGCTATTGAAGCAAATGAGACAGTCCGTGCAGTAGTGGTGACCGGTGCCGGATCTGCATTTTGCGCTGGGGCCAAACTCGCCGATTTAGAACACGCGTCCGAGTCGTCGTTGGGTGATATTTACGAGGGATTCCTGCGCATCGCCTGCAGTCCGTTACCGACCATCGCCGCAGTGAATGGAGCAGCAGTTGGGGCCGGGATGAATCTGGCGCTTGGTTGTGATGTGCGGATTGCGGCTCGTCGGGCACGATTCGATACTCGTTTTTTGCACATTGGCATTCACCCGGGTGGTGGCCACACATGGATGATGCGACGCATTGTGGGACCTCAGGCGGCAATGGCAGCAGTGGTATTTGGCGAGGTGCTGGATGGCCCCGAGGCGGAGCGAATCGGGTTGGTGTGGCGATGTGTCGAAGACACCGAATTGCAAGCACATGCACATGCCATGGCGGCTCGGGCGGCGTCATTTCCACGGGCACTGCTCACCGCCACCAAGCAAACGATTGCCGACATGGCCGAAATCAGCACCCAGGACGAAGCCGTGGAGCGTGAGCTGGGCCCCCAGGTGTGGAGCCTCAACCAGCCATGGTTTCCTGAGCGGATTGCCGAACTCAAGGCCCAGATCAGTAAGAATTAACTTCGACTTCCCCATCGGGTGTAGGTTGGAACCAAGGGGAGCTAGCACATACGAATTCTTCACCTGCTTGGCAGGACGGAGGCACAGATGAGCAAGCGTCATCAAAACCGTCAGACGGTATTACCACCGAAGATTGAAGTTCGGGCCCATGCGCACAGCGAGCGTCACCGAGTGAACTCAGAGTTGCATGAAGTGACAAATCTCGTCAGCCACGGAGTGGAACCAGACGACGTGACTGAACCAGGTCCGAATTGGAAACCAATCCGTCATCATGATTCTGAGGTGGGTCGTGAGTTAAGCCATCGGCCGATGTTTCGTCACTGGAAGACAAAGGCGTGGAAGCGTCGCAAAGTTGCCCGCAAGCAACGGGCACAAGCGTTAATTGTGCAGCAAGACATCGCCTAAAAACCGAGTTCCCCAGTCACAACCATGTTTTGGCGAGTTGCTCAGCGCGACTCTCCCATTCCTCAACAGTGAATCCGTAGCGAATGTGGTCTTCCCATACGCCATTGATTTCTAGATATCGGAACGCTGTACCCTCTTCGCGAAACTCAAGCTTTTCCATAACCCGACGGCTTTTCAAGTTACGCGGAATGATGCATACTTCGATCCGGTGAAGTCGCAGTTCATCAAAGGCAAATCGCGAGAGAAGTATGACTGCTTCGGCGACGTACCCGTTACCAGCGCGAGCCTCATCGATCCAATAACCGACGGTGCAGCATTGCATGGCACCGCGGATCACATTGTTCAGATTGACTTCGCCAACAAATGCGCCGTCGACAAATATACCAAACGAGAAGTTGTTACCTATTTCACGCTCTCGATCTCTGGCGGCACAACGATTGGAAAAAGCATCGCGATGTTTGGAGGGGTCAGCAGTGTTCGGTGGAGTTTGTGGTTCCCATGGTTGTAGCCACAAATTATTTCGGTTACGAACTTCGCTCCACGCTTCAAAGTCCTGGGATGTAAGCGGTCGAAGCATGACCCGTTTGCTGTACAGGCGCATTGAAGTTCCCGAAACTCCAGCCGGATGCATGATGCGCCTTGTTGAGTGGGTCACGACGAGACACCAGAGAGAAGTTCAGCAGCGATGCCGTCAAGGATATTGCGAGTCGACACAGTAATCGAATTGAGGTGGAGTTTGCGCATGATTGCCACCAGCACACAGCAACCACCTACGATGATGTCAGCTCGTTGCTCGGATAAGCCCGGATTGTGTCGCCGATTGGCGAGTGACTCGGTAGCCAGGGTGCGAAACACATCTTCGACTGCACTGCGAGTGAGGCTCATTCCGTGTAATCGTGCGGCATCAAAGGTGTGCAAGCCCAGTTCGATCGCGGCGACTGTAACGATTGTTCCGGCTACGCCAATAACGCGTGTTGCATCTCGTACTTCCGGTCGCTGGCGAATGATGTCCTCTATCAAGTCGGCCGCCAGGCCGATGGCATTGGTGAGCTCTTCCGGCCGTGGTGGGTCATGGTGAAGTTCTTTTTCGGTGATGACAACTGCGCCAATGGGAATGCTTACCACGTGATCGAGACTTGTCGTGCCGAGCATGATCTCCGTTGAACCGCCCCCGATATCGATGACAACAGTGCTTTCATCGCTTGGAGCGAGCCTATTAAGTGCTCCGCGATAGGTCAGGCGCCCTTCGTCGCTTCCCGAGAGTAGTTCGGGCGTCACCCCGATGATTGCGTGCACGGCTTCAAGGAACGTCGCCACATTTGATGCCTGTCGACATGCTTCAGTTGCCACCACGCGCAACGATTCGACACCGTGGTGGTCGATGAGTGATCTGTAGTTTTCCAACCGCTGCAGAGTTCGTGTCATTGCAGTGTCACTCAGTTGCCTGGTGGTGGCGACACCTTCACCGAGACGAGTGATGTGAACTTCTCGGGCCAGTTCATGGCCGTTGATGTCGATAATCAATAGGTTGGTGGAGTTGGTGCCGATGTCGATGGCCGCCAAGGGTTTAACGAGCCGTTGGGATGATTGTTGGATTTGTGAAGTGATGACGTAACTGGCGGTATCGGTCGCGAGTTTTTTGGCTACCCATGCGCCGACTGGGTCATCGCCACCAGCGAGCCACCATCCATAGTGGGCATGAAGGCATTTCACCCCGATGCGAGTTCCGCCCACACCGCCGGAGGGTCGTGGTCCCGTATGCGTGGCTGGTATCAGCGCATCGCGTTCTGCTGCGTACCGGCGGTGGGCTTGGGCCAGAAGATCAGCGTTGATTTCAGCTTCGGCCTGATTCACTCCACCTGCCGCTTCAAGTCGACCAACTACAAGTGTTTCGGCGGCACCGACAAGCCAGTATCTGGTTGGCATCGGGGTGCCGTCGTGTAATAGCGGGGCATTGCGGACAACCACTGGGTCACCCGATGAGTTGCGCACGACTACCTCAAAATGGCCTTGAGGGGACCGACCGAGAAGCTCGGTGATACGTTCGCGATCTGCTGGTGTTGTGGCGTTAGAAAATGACACTGAGCACAATGACTAGCACGGCAATCGCCACGACTGCAGGTATGAGGCGCTTCAAGATTGGCGCACCGGCGGCCTGGAGCAAATTGATCGGCGCCACTTCGGACATGGGAACCGTTGTGCCAGAGGTAATAAGTTGATTGAGGTTGTCAGAAAATTGAGCCAGCAGATTGTCGCTCACATCGGCCAGGGCACCGCGGCCAAATTGGGCAACTTTTCCGGAAATCGTGAGATCGGTGTGGACGACACATTTTGTGCTCGTCGGACTCAATGAGGTGAGCTCGGCGGTAATCAGCGCCGAAGCATTCCCTTTGCCCGTGGCATCCCGGCCTTCGGCCTTGAGTGTTGCCGTGTGTGCCACATCGTCGCGGGATACGAAACTTGCCTGACCCTTGAACTGGGTCACAATTGGACCAACTTTCACCTTGACATGACCGCTGTAGATGTCGCCACTCACGCCGGTGAGTTCGGCACCCGGAAGGCATGGCGCGATGCGCCCAAGATCGGTGAGGATAAGCCAAGCGTCAGCGACAGGAACGTTGACGGTGAATTCGTGATTGAGATCCATCAGTGGTTCCTTCCTAATTCCCAGTTCCTAGTTCGTTGTTCATGCGTTCAAGGCCTTCGACAGTGTCAATGTCGCTCGACGAACCCTCACAGGGTACTTCTTCAACGAGATTCTTGTAGATGCGAAGAACCGATCGTGCGCCTTCATCGCCAGAAGTTGGCAGTGTTGGCCAGATCTCGGCGTGCAGACGAACCGGATTACCGCGTGTGGTGCCATAGGTTGCTACGGCGATCGGCGATGGCGATGCGGTAACGGCTTGCCATGCCGATGCTCGGACAAAGGGTTGGTCGGCAAGTCCGACCACGACTGCCTCGGCTCCCTGTTGGCGGGCGGCAGCGATACCAATCTGTAACGAACTGGCCAGACCGCTCGTCCACTGAGCGTTATGGACAACGGTTACGTCTGGATCACTCACCGCAAGATCCACGGCGCCAGTCACAAGTATCACCGGTCCAATGTGGGCATCAATGGCTGCCTGAAGGGCCCAGGCGTACACGCCACGTCCAGCGATGAGGGCGTTGAGTTTGTGACCACCACCGGCGAAACGCGAGCCTGAGCCGGCGGCCAAGACGATGGCAACGGTTCTCGGTGACCGCGGGGCGGGGTTCATCCCATCAGCCTGCCTGAAACGCCCTGATTCGCCATCATGACCAAGAGGGCGCGGCTTACACCCATATTCCATAAGGCTTCGATGAGTGACACCAATATTACAGTTGTGTTGCATAAACTGACATGCAATTGACATATGAGGCTCGATTGCCCCCCGATCGAGTCCAGTCATGGCTCCACCAGCCGTATCTCACTCAACTGTGTCTCACTCAATCGTGCCTCATTTCTCACTTCCCTCATCCCTACGAGCGTGGCTGGCCGGACCCTTCGCCGTTGTCGCTAGTGCACTGGTTCTGGCCGTTGCCAGCGTCGTTGCTGGCGCTGCTCCAGTCGAGGCCCTTGCAGTCGGGGCCGTTCCAGTCGCCGGGTCTCCAGTCGCCGGGTCTCCAGTTAATAGTGCGCCGGCCAAGCGGCTTCCAGATTCCACCGAAGAAGCGATCTCGGGAGCGGCGATCCGAGCCCTCGCTGAATTAAACGAGTTCGTCAACTCAGGCGATCGGGACGTTTTTGATCTGTATCGCGTTTTTGCCGACCGACTTGCCGTGCCGGTTGCTACTGCCCTTGACCTAAATGTGCGCGAGTTGCAGCGATCGTGGGCAGATGCAGATCTGCCGCGTCAACAGGCAATCATCGCCGGTCTGACTCAACTTGGCGTACCGTATCGCCTCAATACCTCAACTCCATTCACGAGTTTCGATTGTTCGGGTTTGACGTCCTACGCCTGGGGAATTGCTGGCATTCCCCTTGCTCGCAGTTCACGAGCGCAATTTTACGCAGCGAAACCGATCAAAGCAGAAAAGGCCCAACTCGGTGATCTCGTTTGGCGTCCCGGTCATGTGGCGATGTATCTGGGTGTGCCTGGCGCGGTTCTTCAGGCACCGACTGAAGGTCGCAGTGTTGAAATTCAATTGATGAATGAACAAATCGCAGGTTGGGTTCGCTACGCCGATCCGATTGAGTGAATTGGTCCGTCAGAATTTCGCAGCGACGGTGCATTGTGCCCAGTTCGTCGGGCAATGATCTCGGCGCAGATCGAGATTGCCGTTTCCTCCGGTGTTCGGGCTCCGATATCGAGACCGATTGGTGACATCAGTCGAGCAAGTTGTGATTCATTACACACACCCACTTCGGTCAGTCGCTGCAGACGTTTGGCGTGTGTTTTGCGACTACCCATCACGCCGATGTAACCAACTTTGGTAGCCAGCGCATCGACTATGGCTGGCACATCAAACTTTGGGTCATGGGTGAGAATGCACACAGCATCGCGTTCTCCAAGGCTGGTACCACGTTCGTCGAATAACGGACTGGGCCAGGAGACAAGCACTTCATCAGCCATCGGGAAGCGTCGTTGTGTGGCAAAGACCTCGCGCGCATCGCACACCACAACCCAGTATCCGAGCACCTTGGCAACCCGGGCCAGCGATGCGGTGAAGTCCACTGCACCAAAGATCCACATTGTCGGGGGTGGCGCAAACGAGTCGATGAATACACGGACCGTTGGAGTATCTCCCAAATCTTCTGGCGTGGTCTGACCCTGTGGTCCGTAATGTCGAATCCCGGTTCGTCCGGCTTCGAGTTCGCCGAGGGCATCTCGCGTTGCCACTCGATCAAGCTCGTGATCCCCGAGTGTCCCTTCAATCTGACCATCGGAAGTAACCAGCAACGTCGAGCCAATATGCGGACCATCGATAACGGTGAGCAATGCCACCGGTGAATTGGTGCGAATTCGTTGAGCAAAGAGTGGATACAACGAAGTCATGAATGCATCACCAAGTGAGGGGCGCGAGGAACAGTCGAATAACACCACCACATGTAAGGCCCACGGCAAACGCTTCATCATCGGAATAACCGAACTTGACCAGTCTCGGTTGGTTGTCACCGTGGAGGATGTCGAGTGCTTCGCCGACGACAGCGCCTTCCACACAGCCCCCGCTCACGGAACCCACAACTTCGCCATCTTCGTTCACTGCCATCGCCGCACCGGGGTCTCGGGGGCCCGAACCTTCAATGTCGATCACTCGGGCCAGGACAACCCGCTTTCCGGCGGCCCTCCATCGGTCTAAGTCATCGAGTAGTTCGCGCATAATGTCTCCAATTGGTGTGATCGTGAACCGGTTGATCGTTCGAAATCACTTCGGTCAGATGTTCAAGTGCGCCAAGCGAATGACCCTCCACAAAGGTATCGACATAGGGAAGTGCGGCAGCCATTCCGCGGGCCAGAGGTGCATATCCCGGGGTCACTTTGAGGGGATTGACCCACACCACTCGGTGGGCCACTCGCTTCAACCGTTGCATCTGCTCGGCCAACAATTCTGGGTCACCACGATCCCAACCATCCGAGAGCACCACGACGATGGCACCACGTGCCATTCCCCGCACGCCCCACGTGTCATTGAACCGCTTCAGGCTCTCGCCCAGACGGGTTCCGCCACTCCAATCAGGTACTTGTGCCGAGGTCCTGGCCAATGCCTTGTCGGGATCTCGATTGGCGAGCTCTTTGGTTATTCGAGTGAGTCGAGTGCCAAACGCGAAAGCTTCAACGCGCTGTCGGCCGACTACCGCGGCGTGCATGAAGCGCAGTAGGGCACGAGCGTAGGGTTCCATCGAGCCAGAAATATCTAGCAGAACGACCAGGCGACGAAGTCGTTCACCGGGTTCGCGCCAGTAACGCAAGATGGGTTCTCCCTCATTGGCCAGTGATGCTCGCACCGTTCGTCGTAGGTCGTGCTGACGGCCGCGGTGACGGGTGGAGTGAAAGCGCATCGACTGTCGAGGTGATCCAGCGAGTCGCAAGCGATGCATGAGTCGCTGCGAGTCGCGAAGTTCGTCATCGCTGTAATCCGCAAAATCCTTGCTCCGAAGTGTCTCCGTCGCCGAAAAACGCAACGTGATGGTTGGGTCATTCTCGTCTTGGCCCTGTTCATCCGAATCGTCGTCAGATTTGTCGTCAGCGTCGTCGACAAGCAATGTCACCGACAGAGGGTCCAAATCTGCGTCACGGCCATCGCTGGTACGGTGTTCCCAAAACACTGCAAAGGCCTTGTCAAACAGTGGTCGATCTTCGCTTCGTCGGACAAGTGTTGTCTGTGCGGCCCAATACACATTGTCTCGATTGGTCATGCCGATGACATCCAACGCCTGTACAAACGTGAGCACAGAATCAAGTGGCACATTCAGACCACCACCGCGCAAGACACGGGCGAAGGCCACGGCCATGTCTTCTGCCGGTGAAACTACCGCTGGCGAGATCATTTTTGGTACAGGCCCCGGTCGAATGCCTGCTTGATTAGTTGCGCAACACCCTGTTCGCGAACCCGCTCGTGATCTTCGCGATACTTGAGCACTACACCCAGTGTGGATTCAACCACTACATCGTTAAGTTCGCGTACGCCGAGTTGGCCAAGTGCAGTTGCCCAGTCAATTGTTTCGGCAACTCCGGGCGGTTTGTACAGGTTCATTGTGCGCAGCGTCTCGACCGCGGCAGCAACTTGCCGAGCGAGTGTTTCGGCAACCTGTGGTACGCGAATGCGCACGATGTTCACTTCACGTTCGAAGTCGGGATGGTCTATCCAGTGATACAGACACCGTCGCTTTAATGCATCGTGCACGTCACGGGTACGATTAGACGTGAGGACTACGATCGGCACCACTTTGGCCCGAAAGGTTCCCAATTCAGGAACGGTGATTTGGAAATCAGAAAGAACTTCCAGCAAATATGCTTCGAACTCATCATCGGCACGATCGATTTCATCGATCAGTAACACCGGTGGGGGACCATCGCGGTGGTCAATTGCTCGCAGTAGCGCTCGACGAATGAGAAAGCGTTCGTTGTACAACTCGTTTTCAAGCGATGCCGTGGCCTTTGACGAAGCCTCCCCTGACGCTTCGGAGGCCCGCAGGTGAAGCAATTGACGCGAATAGTCCCAGTCGTAGACCGCTTGGGACGCATCGATCCCCTCATAACACTGCAGGCGAATGAGTTCGCCGCCAGTCATTGATGACAACACTTTGGCCAGTTCGGTCTTGCCAACACCGGCTTCGCCCTCGAGAAATAATGGTCGTTTTAGCGTGATCGCGAGAAATACGGCCGTGGCTAGACCTTCATCGGCCAGGTATTGGTGGGCGCCAAGTTGTTCACGAACATCATTAACCGATGCCAGCGATCCGAAATTCGCGGAACTGGCATGACTCATGACTGTCAGGCTAGAGGCAGAATTGCTACGAGTCGAAGCCAAAGCCCAGGCGGTCCAATGCACGCAACCAGAGGTTGCGCCGACCACTTCGATCTTCACGCTTGAGCGACCAACGCGTGGCTTGAATGCCGAGGAATCGAAACGGCTCGGGCGGAAACGGAATTGGCTTTGACTTGACGAATTTTGTTGACGTCGCCCGAGATTGGTGGTCGTCAAGCAAGTCAAGTGCGACTTGGGCTCCAAATCGTGAACTTGCCACTCCCAGACCCGTATAACCGATGGCGTAGGCGACGCGATTGCGCATCGCGCGACCCCAAAACACGCTGTAGCGGCTGCAGGTATCAATTGTCCCACCCCAAGCGTGCGAGAAACGAATATCTTCGAGTTGAGGAAAGGTTTCAAAGAAGTGGCGCGACAGCATCGCCCATGTCTCTGGTCGTGATTCGCGGTCTGCGCTCATCTTGCCACCGAAAAAATACACTGCGTCATAACCTCCCCAAAGAATGCGATTGTCGGCAGTGAATCGGTAGTAGTGAAATTGATTGGAAATATCTGACAACCCTTGACGTTGCTTCCAGCCAATGGACGCGAGTTGTTGTTCATTGAGCGGTTCAGTAACGAGGCAGTAGTCGTACACGGGTGCGATGTAATTGTGCATCCGCCGCAATAGCGGCTTAAAGGCATTCGTCGCGAGCATCACGCGACCAGATTTGATGTCAGCCAGCGGCGTGCCGACGACGATTCCGTTCTCGCTGTAATCCAATCCTGTTGCCCGTGTATCTTCATAGATCCGAACTCCAAGTGTTGTCGCGGCCTGCTTGAGCCCCCAAGCGAGACGAGCAGGGTCGACAAGTGCTGCGGAGTCTTTTCGCCACATTCCGCCAGTAAAAATTGGTGATGCGATTTCGGCTTGCAATTGTTGCTGGTCGAACCATTGCACGTTGTGGCCCATACCGATCAGCCGTTCATAATCGTCTTTGAGTTCATCAAGGTAGTTCGTCGAATGTCGGGTACTAGCGATTTCGATCACTCCATTGCGCTCGTAGTCGCAATCGATGTTGTAATGTCGAATTGCCGCTTCAATTTCGTTGAGGTTTTCAAGTCCGAGATCTTCAAGTAGCCCGACTTCATCGGGAAATCGGGCTTGGGCATTGGCAATACCGTGGGTAAGCGAACTATCCATGAAGCCGCCATTCCTTCCGCTTGCGGCCGAGCCAACTTCATGGGCGTCAATGAGTACAACATCGCGAGATGGGTTCCGTTCTTTGGCCAGAATTGATGTCCACAGCCCGGTGTAACCGCCGCCCACGACGCAGAGATCGCAGTGGTCATCGCGGACACACATCGGGTTGACATCGGGTTCATCCACGTCGTCGAGCCAATATGGATACGGTTCGGCGTCCGCAATTGCGTCCAGAAAACGCTCGTCCTGTTGGTACCCAGCCATCGGGGCTCTCACCGCCTAACGACCTAAACAGTAGCAGTAACGATGTAGCGTTTTCCCGTGGATCTGGGGATATCAAATCGAACAGCCGCTGTTGCCGCGGCATCGGCGGGTCTCGGTTTCGCCAGTGCCAATGCTCTTGCTCGGGAAGGTGTTCGTGTTGCAATTTGTAGTCGTGATGCAACACGCGTCGCAGAGGCGGCTCAGCGCATTGGCAACTCCTGTATCGGCATTGTGGCCGATGTTTCTACCCTCGAAGGCGGACAAGACTTTGTGCGCCAAGCAACAGCAGTGCTTGGTCACATTGACATACTGGTTGCCAATGGTGGCGGTCCGGCCGCAGGAAATTTTGCTACCACACCGGCTGATGCCTATATCACTGGTCTGCAGCAAAGTTTATTGTCGGTGGTGGGCATGTGCACGGAAGTGGTGCCTGCAATGCAATCGCGCCAATGGGGCCGAATTGTCGCCATCACCTCAGTGGCGGTACGCCAACCAATTCCAAATCTGATCCTCTCCAACACCGCCCGCGCCGGTGTCACGGGCTTTCTCAAGACGCTCGCTCGTGAAGTTGCTGCCAGTGGCGTCACGGTCAATTCAGTGCAACCAGGGATTCATGCCACCGATCGGATTCGGCAGTTGTACGGGACGACGCCAGATGCAACGTCGCTAGGAATTCCGGCCGGAGTTGTCGGTAATCCGGCCGATTTTGGAACCGTGGTGGCATTTCTGTGCGGTGAGTCGGCGCGATTCGTTACGGGCACGAATATTCAAGTTGACGGCGGCTCCTATGCTGGTCTGTTGTAGACACATATGATTCAACATACGGTGATACTTACGTGGAACGATTCGGTTCCGTCAGGTCATGCAGATGCATGCGTTGATGGATTGATGGCGATGTCACGTTCGATTCATACCGTTCGTGAATACCGCTGTGGTGCCGATCTTGGGTTGACAGCACCGATCAACCCTCGCTTTGTTATCGTTGCAACATTTGATGATGTGGACGGATGGCGCCACTATGACGAACACCCATTACACAATGAGATTCGGGCCAAGTTTTTTAAACTCTATGTTGCCTCTCGCACGGCTGGCCAGTTCAGTTTCTAGACATTTGCCGTTCGCCGCTCCCAGCGCTTGGCCACCCATAGCACGAGCCACAGATAGAGCCAGCCGAGGAGAATGTCGGTGACATAGTGCTCGCCGAAGTACACCAGGCACAGTGCCATCGAGGCTGGCAACACGAGCGACACGAGACGCAACCACCTCGGCATTTGGCGCCAAAAAAACACGACGACAAGCAGGGCAAATGCTGCATGCAGTGACGGCAAGGCGGCAACTGGGTTGATGATTGCGGTGCCTCGGTCGAACACTTTTGACACGGTGGAAAGTCCCATATGGCTCCACGCTCTGGCGGTAATTCGCCGGATCGGGGCGAGGTAGCCGTTGCGTGCCGCCATCCACGGTGGGGCCACGGGAAAGATCACGTAGGTCATCACACCCGCCGCAAGCAACAATCCAAGTCGGCGCATAAAGCGCACCCATTCGGCTCGGTTTCGTACCCACAGAGTTACCGCGACCCCGATCGGCACGATGAAATGGGTCATATAGGTGACAGCCAACGGGTACTCATACCATGCCAAGTGGGACGAAATGTTGAGATGTTGTTGAATCCACACGTTGGGGTCATGTCCAAGAAACAGGGCGCGATCAATGTTGCGAGTCACCGTGAAATCAACCGGTCGGCCCAGTTGATCGGCGAGTCCCCGGCTGTAGTCAAAGCCAAGCAGCAGAATCGCAAAGAGCGACCAATCCTTCAGCATTCGCCATTGATCGGCGAGCGGTTTGCCGACATTGGCAAATACGAATGCGATCAAGATCCAAGAAACGACGGCTATGCGGTCAACAGGTAACCCAAAATATTTGGCTGACCAAATGAACAGTGCAACAAATGTCGTCAGCGAGACGACGCGCGTGCGAGTTGGATAGCGACGAAGAAATTCGGAACGGCGCAGTGTTACTTTTTCGACGCATCCTCAAGTGCGCGACGAACCAATACTTTGACCAGATGAATCCGGTATTCACTCGACGCATTCAAATCATCTTGCGGTGCGGCTTCGGTTGCCGCTAGTTCAGCTGCATCGCTGATCGAGGCGCCACTCTTCAGCGCGGCGCTCACACTCGTTGCCAGAATCGGAGTCGATCCCATGTTCACCAGGGCCACGCCCGATGATCCATTGTTTCGCCATGCGGCCACACCGACGACTGCCCAGTCTTGGGCACGACGGTTGAATTTTTGAAAACCCCAGCCAGCACCAGCCATTTTCGGCACTCGAATTTCGGTCAGCATTTCGTCTGGCTTAAGCGCACTTTCCAGGAATCCCTTGTAGAAATCTTTGGCTGCGATTGTGCGCTCGCCTTTTGGTCCTTGGGCCACATAGGTAGCGCCAAGAGCCAATGTTGTGGCAGGTAGGTCACTGGCTGGATCCGCGTGGGCAAGTGAACCGCCGATCGTTCCGCGGTGGCGCACTTGAGCGTCGCCAACATGGGATGCGGCATAGGCAAGTAGAGGGACATGCTGCTTGAGCAGTGCTGAGGTTTCAATGTCCATGTGCCGAGTGAGTGCCCCTATGGCAATGTGATCGCCGACATCTTTGATGTACGACAGGTCTTTAATCCGCCCAATGTCGATCAGCATCGTCGGCTGAGCAAGGCGCAACTTCATCAGCGGTATCAGGCTGTGGCCACCGGCGAGAAACTTGGCTTCATCACCGTATTGACCGATAAGCGAGATGGCTTCGTCGGCAGATGACGCTCGTTTGAATTCGAATGCTGCAGGAATCACTTTGTTATCCCTCCCATCGTATGTGGTTCATATTATTTGGCTTCTCAAATTTCATCACTTCAAACTCGCGGCTTTGATCGCTAGCCACACGTGGTGGGGAGATGCGGGCATGTCCATATGAGTGACCCCGAGCCCAGAAAGCGCATCGACAACCGCGTTCATCACCGTTGGGGCCGCCCCAATTGTGCCAGCTTCGCCAATTCCCTTGACGCCAAGTTGGTTGGTGGGTGATGGCGTGATGGTGTGATCCGTTGTAATAGATGGAACGTCACTGGCCGCCGGTACTAGGTACTCTGCCAGCGTCGAAGTCTTGAGATTTCCGTCTTCGTCATACACCGCTTCTTCAAAGAGTGCTTGAGCGAGTCCCTGAATGACTCCGCCATGGACTTGACCGTCAACGATGAGCGGGTTGATCTGCACCCCGCAGTCATCAACGGCCACATAATTCAGTACCTCAACCTTGCCGGTTTCGACGTCAATTTCCAATACGCACATGTGCGTGCCAAACGGCCAGGAGAAATTCGGCGGGTCATAGGTGTACTGGGCTTCAAGGTTTGGTTCCAGACCATCGGGCAAGTTGTGGGCGGTAAAGGCCTGGAAGGCGATGGCGGCAAGCGGCATATTGCGCTCCGGTGAACCCTTGACGTTGAACAAACCGCCGGCGAACTCAAGGTCATCGGCGGAACACTCCAACTGATGTGCGGCAATGAGTTTTGCCTTGTCGATGACCTTGTCACAAGCACCGGCAATGGCCACTCCGCCAACGGGAAGTGATCGTGATCCGTAGGTGTCGAGACCAAGTGGCGCGATGGCGGTATCACTGTGCAGCACATCGATGTCGTCAACTGGGATGCCGAGTTTCTCAGAAGCAATCATCGCCCACGAAGTTTCGTGACCTTGACCATGTGGCGAGGTCCCGGTGACGACTTGCACCTTTGCCGTTGGCAATATGCGCACGGTGGCCGCTTCCCAGCCGCCGGCGCCGTAATTGAGCGATGCCAGCACGCGCGAGGGGGCCAGACCACACATCTCGAAGTAACTCGTCATACCAATGCCGAGCCTTTTTTTGGCACCCGGGATATTTTGCTTGGCTTGTCGTGCACGAATGCCCGCATAGTCGGCCAAACTCGCGGCTCTTTCCGCTGCGGCAAGATGATTTCCGGAATCGTATGTGAGTCCACTAAAGGCGGTGTAGGGAAACTGTTCCTTCTGGATGTAGTTGTGCTTGCGCAGGTCAAACGGGTCGATGTTCATCTTGCGGGCGAGTGCATCCATCGCCGTTTCAATGGCGTAGGTGGCTTCCGGTCGTCCGGCGCCGCGATATGCATCAGTTGGGGTCAGGGTGGTGAAGACGCCGGTGCACCTGAAATCGTAGGCGTGTGGAATGTCGTATACCCCGGCGTACAAGAACGCACCAAGCAGGGGAACCCCAGGGGTGATAAGTTGAAGGTAGGCACCCATATCGGCGATGATGCGCACGCGCACGGCCGTAAGTTTGCCGGTTGAGTCGGCGGCCAGTTCGATGTATTGCACCTGTCCACGGCCGTGAGTCGTGGCCTGGGCGTTCTCGTTGCGTTCTTCCACCCAGCGAACCGGCACGTTGTGTTTGCGGGCCAATCCCAAACACAGCAGTTCTTCGGCGTACACGTTCAATTTTGAGCCAAATCCGCCACCAACGCTGGGTGCGATTACTCGGACTTGATGCTCGGGAATTCCCAGTGTTAGCGCCGCCATCACCTTGAGGATGTGCGGTACTTGTGTCGAGGAATAGAGAGTGATATCGCCTCCAAATGGTTGCGGCACCGCTGCCACTGCTCGAGGTTCCATCGCCATCGGGAGCAGGCGTTGTTGAACGTAACGCTCACTCACCGTGTAGGCGGCGCTCTTGAACGCTTCTTCGACGCAACCCTCCGTTGCTTCAACCAACAAATTCCATGTGTAGCTCTTGTTGGTGTCTAAATCGTCGTGCACAATGACGTTGTCGGTCATTGCTTCTTCCAGATCTACGACCGGCTTGAGCACCTCGTATTCGACATCAATGAGATCCAAGGCATCACGCGATGCGGTTTCCGAAGTGGCAAGAACTGCTGCCACACCATCGCCCACATAATTCACTGTGCTAGCGGCAAGTGGATAGTGCGGAGGACTTTTCATGTCGGCGGTCACCGGCCATGCGCATGGCATTGGGCCGGCCCACATTGACTGCAAGTCCGCACCTGTGTACACCGCCACCACTCCTGCTAACGCGGCTGCAGCCTTGGTGTTAATCGCAACAATCTTGGCGTGAGCATGTGGTGATCGCAACACCGCTAAGTGCAACGCATCCGGAATGCTGAGGTCGTTGGTGAACTTTGCCTCACCGGTGAGTAGCGCCGGATCTTCACGGCGGAGAAGTTTGGTACCGATCACGGTGTTGTGGCGATTCTCGGTCATTGTCATGACGTGCTCCTACTTTTTGGCGGCGGCGAGAACTGATTTGACGATGTTGTGGTACCCGGTGCAACGACACAGGTTGCCTTCCAATCCAAGCCGGACTTCCTGTTCGGTGGGATTGGGATTTTCATTGAGCAATCCAATCGCTGCCATCACCATTCCGGGAGTGCAATATCCGCATTGAAGACCATGGTTCTCCATGAAGGCTTGTTGCATCGGATCCATGACACCGTCTTTACTGAGACCCTCAATGGTGACGATATTGGTGCCGTCCGCTTGCACCGCGAGTATCGTGCAACTCTTTACCGATTCACCATTGAGATGAACGGTGCACGCACCGCAATTTGAAGTGTCACAACCGATGTTGGTTCCGGTTAGTTGAAGATGCTCGCGTAGGTAATGCACCAGCAAAGTGCGCGGTTCAACCTCACCTTCGTGGATGGTGCCATTAACGGTGATGCTGATCTTCATCATCTTCCCCTTTTGTTCGTTGTATCGCGTCTCGGCGGAACAACCCCCTACGCAAACATCATGCCTCACGGCGGGAGTCAGCGTCTAATGCGAACTCAGTTCCCCGAAATCCGGCATATCTAGGCCTACTTATCGAGTTTGGCCAGACCACGTTTGGCGAAAATGAGCGCAAGAAGCGACATTACGCCGATGGCGACGAGGCCTCCCCAGGTGTTCGCCCAACTCAGGGAATCGGACGAGGTTTTTGACACCAAGCCTTGGCGGGCGAGTCGCAAAATATTGGTCACTGGATTGATGCGCGCCACCGCATGGAGCCATCCGGTGGTCAGGGGTAGGGGCACTTGTGCCGGGGTCAGATACAGCGCGGTGAACATCGTCAGTTGCATCACTGCGGCGCCGCGCATATCGCGGAATCGAAACGCCAGACCAAGTCCCCAACCCAAACACATGGTGGCAATACCAAGTGACGCAGTCACGAGAGTGACGACTCCCATCACTCCGGCGGTGAAGCGTACGCCCAAGATAAACCCAATGGGAATGACAAAGACGCAGATCATGATCGCCCGCAACCACGCGGTAATCAGTGGTCCGAGAATGAGCGAATTTCGCGGCGTCGGCGACATTCGCAAGCGATCGTAAAACCCGGTTTCGATGTCGCGAATGGTGCTGAATCCAAGACCGACACCGCTGAAGGCCGAACCGAACAAAATACCGAGTGGCATGAACCAATTGACAGATCGATCGGTTGGGAAACCTGGAAGTTCGGTGATGGCAGAAAAGGTTCCAGAAAATGCAATCGTCGTAAACACCGGCATTAACAACGCAGGCAAAAACGCCGACGGCAAACGTCGAATGTTGCGCAGCCCTCGAACGGCCAAACTCCGTGCGCTACGAATGGATGAGGATTGCAGATCTTCGTTAGCCATCGCTGTCGTCGTGGAAATTGTGCTCATCTGGCCCGTAACCTTCGCCGCAGTTCACTCAATGCCATTGCAGTTCCAACGACGCATATCCCGATTGGGATGACAATGACTCGCGCGATGGCTGAGACACTGAACCCATCCAGGACAAGTGAGCGAAGTCCTTCCACCAGGTACGAGATTGGATTTACATTGGCAATTGTTTTGTAGATGCCATGCATCGTCTCCCGAGGAAAGAACACACTTGAAAAAAACAGCAGCACGAAGAGCAACGGAAATGCTCCCTGTACGGCCTCGGCGGAACCGGTACGAATTGCTACCGATGACATCACCGATGCAATTCCAAGTGCGATCAAACCCCCGGCGATGATCATCACCGCGATACCGGGAATACCGGCTTCGACACGCACTCCAAAGGGCAGCAGGGCGGCGATGAACACGGCTGATTGTGCGGCGCCGAACAGTGCGCTGCCCATGAGGTTGCCAATAAGGATGCCAGTTCGTGATGTGGGTGCCACGAGTAGGCGATCGAAAAATCCGATCTCAATGTCGGTAGCGAGAGCAGCAGCGCCGGCGATGCTGCCAAAGAGGACGCCCTGGATGACTGTTGAAGCCAGGGTGAACTGCAAAAACGAATCCACCTTGGGAAATCCGGGTAAACGAGTTGTCTTGCCGAATGAAGATGCACTGAGAGCCGCAAAGAACAGCGGAAACACTAACGATGGCGCCAGAAGTGCTGGTTGACGCAGGATCGCCAACGTGGATCGCTTCGTCAGGGCGATTGTTTGACGAATTGCCACCGTCGTCACTGTTCCTCACCCTCCAGTCGGTGACCGGTGGCCTCGGCGAACACATCATCAAGGCTTGGCTCGTTGATTTCGAGATGCGTTACGCGCACACCGGCTTCATCCAGTTTGCGAACGACATCGGTAACCACCTGAGCTCCATCTCGCAAGCCGACACCCAATGTGCTTTCGCTAGTTGGGCGAATTTCGCCAAACGCCAGGAGCACCGCTGTAGCGGTATCGAGTTGTTCTTTAGACACGTTGATAAGCAATGTTGGGTTGCCGACACTGGCCTTGAGGTCACGGGGCTTGCCTTCTCGAACGATGTGACCCTTGTCGATAATGGCGATGCGATCGGCGAGTTGATCGGCCTCCTCCAAATATTGGGTTGTGAGCATGACAGTGGTGCCCTCGTTATTCAGTCGGCGCACTTCATCCCACAGTGCAATTCGGCTCGTCGGGTCAAGGCCGGCTGTAGGTTCATCGAGGAACAACACCGTGGGCTGGTGAATGAGGGCGAGCGCAAGATCAAGGCGTCGTCGCATACCGCCCGAATATGTGCCGACGCGACGATTGCCAGCGGCGGTGAGGCCAACGCGCTCAAGTAGTTCATTGGCTCGCGTTGCTATCTTGGCTGATGGGATGCCGTAGAGTACGGCCTGCAATTTGAGCAACTCGGTACCGGTCATCAGCGGATCAATGGCCGCATCTTGCAGGGCAACTCCGATGTTGTGCCGAACGCTGTCGGCTTGCTCGACCACATCGAAACCGGCGACACGGGCGATTCCCGAAGTTGGTCTCAACAGGGTGGTGAGCATGCGTACCACCGTGCTCTTACCGGCGCCGTTCGGCCCGAGAAATCCGAAGATTTCACCCTCACTGACGCTGAGGTTGATGCCGTCAACGGCCTTGAGTTCGCCGAAGTGGCGCGAGAGGTTCTCCGCGACGATGGGGGGTTGTGAAGTCATTCGTTGAGGATAACGCTGAACGCTGCGGTGCGACGATGCCAATGCCGCATCCTTGATCTAGCGTGCGGCTTGAATCGCTCTCCATACTCGCTCGGCCGTGGCGGGCATGTCAATGTGACGGACGCCCAAATGCGATACGGCGTCAATGACTGCTGATTGGACGGCCGGCGTCGAACCAATGGTTCCCGATTCGCCAATACCCTTGGCGCCGAGTGGATTTCGCGGTGTGGGAGTTTCCATATGGATCACTTCAAAACTGGGGAGTTCTGCCGCCGAGATGAACGCGTAATCGGCAAGATTCGACGTGATCGGATTTCCGTCTGGATCAAATCGCACCTCTTCGAGTAGCGCTTGGGCAGTGCCTTGACCAATGCCCCCATGAATTTGTCCCTCTAACAGCAGTGGGTTGAGCACCCGGCCGGCATCATCGCAAGCCACATGGCGAATGTGGCGGACCTGACCTGTTTCGGTGTCAAGTTCAACGACGGCCAGATGTGCTCCGAAGGGGAATGTCGGACCACCGGCAGTGAAGGTCGTTTCCTGCACGAGGCCACCGGTGGCGGCAACTGCGGTTGACACATCGCCCCATGTCTTGGAGACGGCGGGTGTGCCGGTGACATGGAAAGCGCCCGCTGATTTATCGAATATCACATCGGCCTCATTGGCTTCCAGCAAGTGGGCGGCATGTGTGCGCGCTTGTTGGACAAGTTCAATGGCCGCTTGTTGGACAGCGGCTCCACCTTGCTGCAGCGATCTGGAGCCCATCGTCCCACCGCCAACGGGAACCAGATCGGTATCTCCCCAAATGACTTCAATTTTGTCCATGGCGATGCCGGTTTCTTCGGCCGCGATCATTGACCATGCTGTGACATGACCCTGGCCTTGTGGAGAGGTGCCGGTATAAACCACGGCGTGACCATCGGGTCGCACTTCAATTTTGGCCACTTCGCCCGGTGTAGTGCCCCCCGTGATCTCGACATAGACACTCACCCCGATTCCGAGTTGCTTGACATCCCCGCGAGCGCGGCGAATCGCTTGCTCGGCGCGAAGTTTGGTGTAGTCCGCGGCAGCCAGCACTTTGTCAAGTGCGGCTTCATAGTTACCAACGTCATAGGTTTGACCAATCGCGGTGGTATGAGGTTCAAGGAATTTGGCAATGAGATTCACGCGCCGAACTTCGGTCGGGTCTTTGCCGATTTCGGCGGCGAAGAGATCCATCGCTCGCTCGATCGAAGCGGTCGCTTCCGGTCGTCCGGCGCCACGGTAGGCCACGGTCGGAGTGGTGTTGGTGACGACGGATGTCGTGCGGCACTCCATCTTTGGAATGTCGTACACCCCGGATGACATCGGCCGGGTCATGAATGGCGCCAGAATGGCACCAATATCGACCCATGCACCCGAATCTTGAATCGCGTGCAATTGATAAGCCTGAACTTTGCCTTGGCGTGTTCCACCAATGGTGACGTACTGCACCTGAGCCCGACCATGACCCATGGCCGTCATCGATTCACTGCGTGTCTCGCACCAACGCACCGGACGCCCCAACTTCTTGGCCAGGCGGCCGAGCAGAAGTTCTTCCGGATATGCCCCAATCTTGGCTCCAAACCCACCGCCAACGTCGGGAGTGATGATCCGAACTTCGCCATCACCAAGCCCGTTCGCCGTTTTGACTTCGTCACGTGCACCTTGGGCGTGTTGGGTGGAGAGCCACTGATAGAGACGTCCGTCGACCCAAGTGGCGGCAGCCCCGCGCACTTCAAGCGGGCAGGGTGCCAGGCGCTGATTGACAAAGCGTCCTTTGACGACGACCTCACAGTCGGCGAAGATTGCGTCGCCCGTGTTATCGGGCATGCCAAGTGCGGTGCTGTCGAACACGACATTGCTACCGCACTCTTCGTAGATGAGCGTGGAACTTTTCATCGCCGCTTCGACATCAATCAGCACTTCGAGTGTGTCGTATTCGACGATCACTCGCTCACCTGCATCTTCGCCTTGGTCGGCGAATTCGGTGATAATCACGGCGATGGGTTCGCCCACGTAGCGAACTTTGTCGCTTGCCAGCAACGTGCGTTTGGCAGTCGGATTGAATGTTGCGGAAACTGGTTGAAGGTCGAGATCAGCGCCCGTATATATCGCAATTACTCCGGGAGCAGTAAGTGCGTCGGCGACATCAATGTTGGTGATCCGTCCGTGGGCAACACTCGAGCGCACATAGGTCACATGGGCTGCGTTGGCAAGCAACGGCTCGCTATGTAGATCATCGACATATACGCCGCCGGTAGTCAAGAATTTTGGGTCCTCCTTGCGCAAGACGCGGTTACCGAGAATACTGCCAGCCACATGAACTCCAGTCTGGATCTTGCTCATCGCAAGAACGGATCAAAAAGTGTTAGCCGAATGATAGCCAGTGGAGCAAATTAGGGATTTAGCGGATCAAGTGCAATTTGCCCCTCAGCGGCGTGTCGGACGGCGTCAAGGGAGCGCACGAGCAAGATGTTGGAGACCACGCTGTAGGGCCACCGCTCCGGCAATACCGTGGACAAGGCGGGAAAATCCATCATCGGAATACGACGTTCATTGGGACGCAAGTAACCGAGTTGGGTGCGGATCGCTTCCTGCAGACCGGCCTCGGTTTTGAGGTAGGTCACCTGATCTTGCAATGCTTCATTGGTGTCTTCATAGCCGGCATATTCGGTCTGCCGGACGGATAGCAGTTCGCGTTGATGAAACCAGGTTCGCACCGGCAAAATGAATAGCGCCACAACGAGGGCAAGAATGGCGATAACGCCGATGGGGATCGCCGCCAATCGCAAGGAGCGAGTTTTGACGATGTGAATCTCGGCACTGGACACCTCTCTATTGTGGCTGGTGGCGTCGTCTAATTGGTGGCACGCCGCAAAGTCGCTAGAGCATTGGAGCGAGGGCGTTTCGGCCGATAAAGCGTGCCCGAGGCCCAAGTTCTTGTTCGATGCGTAACAGGCGATTGTATTTGGCGACACGTTCACTTCGTGCTGGGGCACCAGTTTTTATCTGGCCACAATTTGTCGCCACAGCCAAATCGGCAATTGTTGTGTCTTCAGTTTCGCCGCTGCGGTGGCTCATGACGCTTGTGTAGCGATGGGCGCTGGCGAGACTAATTGTGGCCAGTGTTTCGGAGAGCGTGCCAATTTGATTGACCTTGATGAGAACGCTGTTGGCAACTCCATCGTGGATACCGCGCTGCAAACGATTGATACTGGTGACGAACAGGTCGTCGCCAACGAGTTGAATGCGTGATCTCAGTTTTTTGGTCAGCGTGGCCCAACCCGTCCAATCATCTTCGGCCATGCCGTCTTCAATCGAGATGATCGGGTATTTGTCAACCAGACCAACCCACCACGACGCCAACTCGTCACTTGAAAGAATCGCATCATCCCCTGCAAGGTGGTACTTGCCGTCGTTGTAGAGTTCGCTCATCGCCGGATCGAGGGCGATGGCAATGTCGTCGCCCGGTCGAAATCCCGCCCGGGCAATTGCATCCACGAGAGCAATGATGGCGTCTTCGTTGTTCTTGAGATTGGGCGCAAAACCACCCTCATCGCCGACGGCAGTGCTCAAACCACGTTCACGCAATACGCCTCTCAAGGTGTGGTAGGTCTCGACGCCCCACCGCAACGCCTCGCTAAAGGTCGTTGCGCCGATGGGCATAATCATGAATTCCTGAAGATCCACATTGTTGTCGGCGTGTACTCCGCCATTGAGCACATTCATCATCGGTACGGGCAATATGCACGCATCAGAACCACCAACCGATTTGTAGAGCGGCTGGTCACGGTCATTGGCGTATGCATGGGCACAGGCAAGACTGACGCCAAGGATGGCGTTGGCTCCCAGTCGGGATTTATTTGATGTGCCATCAAGGGCAATGAGTACGTCATCGATTGTCCGTTGATTGTCGCTATCGGCGCCTCGTAGTGCATTATTTATTTCACCATTTACGTTGGCAATAGCTTGCAATACGCCTTTGCCGTTGTAACGTCCACCACCATCGCGGAGTTCTACGGCTTCATGTTCTCCAGTTGAAGCGCCGGAGGGCACCATCGCGCGACCCTGGGCACCACCGGAAAGCGTGACGTCAACTTCAACCGTGGGATTACCGCGTGAGTCAAGTACCTCTCGACCAATGACGTGATCAATAGTGCTCATGTAACCACGCTAGTCAGTGCCTGGTGCTGGGCGATTAGTCGTTGGTTGAACAATTACTGGCGCTTGGCTTCGTCCCACAACGCGTCAAGTTCAGCCAGCGAGGCGGTGGTCATATCCAAGTTGCGTTCGTGAGCAAGTCGTTCAACACTTTCGAAACGTCGGCGAAACTTGCTGGCGGCATTTCGCAACGCGAGTTCGGCATCGTGTCCGATATGACGCGACAGGTTTACGACGCTGAACAGCAGATCCCCAAGTTCCATCTGAATTATTTCAGGGACTTCGCCGGCATCAATTGCGGCGCGGAGTTCGGCTGTTTCCTCGACGATTTTGGCGTAGGCGCCATCCGCATTTGGCCAATCAAAGCCAACGTCGGCCGCTCGTTTCTGCAGTTTGGTGGCCAGACTCAGCGACGGCGATGATGTCGCGACACCGTGGAAGGTCGATACTCGAACTGAATTCTCCCGAGACTTGGATTCGCGCTCAGTTTTCTTCACCGCATCCCAAGTTGAGACCACCTCGTCGGCATTATTGGCCACGACATTGCCAAATACATGAGGATGGCGGCGCACAAGCTTTGAATGGATGGAGCGAGCAATATCACTCATCGAGAAGCGGCCCTGTTGTTCAGCAATGGCGGCATGAAACTCGATTTGGTACAGCAGATCACCGAGTTCCTCGATGAGTTCTCCATCGGTGGTGGGGTCATCGGGGTCAAGGGCTCCGAGTGCATCCACTACCTCGTACGTTTCTTCAACCAGGTACTTGACCAGTGACTGATGTGTCTGCTCGCGATCCCACGGGCACTGATCGCGAAGTGTGCGAGCCAGTTGATGTAGTTCTGCCATTTCTCCAGCAATTGGTGTGGCAAGTTGTGGAATGTACAGCGATGTGAGATGGTCAGCACTGACGACTTGATCCAGATGCTTCCATGAGGTGTGCTCGATCCGCTGATCGGCTAGACCCAAGTGATGGAGTAGTACAACTGGTTCATCACCCGTTGATGATTCGTAAGCCAACTTCAAATCTGACAACACCCAATCGGAGTGCACCTGGGCGACTAGAAGTGGTCCGCGCTCACCGGCGGCTTCACTGGCGAATCGGTGTCCATCGATTAGCCGGACGCCGGCATTCACCGGGTCGATGCCGATCGCGGCCCAAGCAAGATCAAGGAAACTCATCGCCGGCAATATCTGGACGGAAATTCGTGGATCGCGCGCAAGTTGAGCCACGCTGTCTTCCAATATCAGCGGCGAGCCGGGTACGGCGTACAGCACTTCACCGTGCTGGATTGCGGCAGCGACCACTTGTTCGGTAATTGCTGCATACACCTCATCGAAAGTGTCAAAGCATTCGTACAGATCGTCAAAACTGGTCGCACGCGGTAGTAGCGATGCAGTGGGATGCTTGCGGGTGCGCACGAACTGGACGCCGATGGAACCGATGGCATCCAGAGTTGCTTGAGTGAGCGCATTGGTCGGACCCGGTCCAAGTCCGACAATGATTACGGATGGACTCATAATGGAGGAATCATGACGGATGGAGTCATGACGGATGGAGTCATGAACTAATTGGCGATGATCTCGCCAGTTGAGGGGTCCCATCGTCCATATGAAGACTTGACCGAAATGGGTGTGGTTGCAAGGTAACCAGTGAGCAATGTGTGGCCAGGATCGGTGGCCAGCAACGCATCCAATGAGTCGGCAATTTCGGCCAGGGGACGAATCAAAATGAGGTGCCAGCCAAAACTCGACTTCACCGGACCATACGCGACGCCTGCCTTTGCCTGCAGTGCACCGGCAGTAAACCCAGCGTCGAATTGACTCTGAATGAGGGAAAGTGCCAGACACTGATTGTCGTTGTCGCCGAGGATTCCGCCCGAAGTGCTGGCGCCAGGTTCGGTGGAATAGGTGCCGACGAGCGATACAAAATCGCCGCCGACGTCGATTAGGTCGAGCACCTTGCGGGCCGTAGATTCATCGGTCACGAGAATGTGACGCATGCACATCACTCCCAATTTGGCTGGCCGATCTGCATACATTTCGGCCACATCGTCTGGCGTCGGGGCCGAGATGCGCTGCAATGCCAAATCACTACTATTCAAATTCACAATGAGATCTCTCAACTCCGGGGGCAGCTGAGCACTTTGAGGGTCTTGCTCCAGTTGGTCCAATACCACATTGCGTTCAGCCTCGGTTACTGGTTGTCCGTACAGGGCGAGCACCTGTGTCATTGCTTTGCCGCGCAACATTACCCCCAACAGTGAATGTGTGGTGTCGCCAGAGATGCGTCCATTGACGAATTCAAGTTGTCCAGCATCGGCCAGTTGTTGCACCGTTCGTTCAAATTCATCCACGCTGACTTCATCAGAACCAATGCGAACCGCACTTGTGGAAGTCGAAAATGAGCACGCCGACAGGGAAACAAGCGCTACTGCGAAACAGGAAAGGAAAACAGCTCGATGCGACATCGTCACCACCTTAGTTGGAAACACCTGTTTTACGCGGTGACGTCGACAGGTGATTCGATAAGTTCTCGTTCGATAAGTTCTCGAAGGAACTGAACGAGAAATGACACTGGATTTCCAGAACCGGGACTTCCAGGTTTTGAAATCTCGCGGGGTAAGTCAATGGTCACTTGTTTAGTGGTTTCGTTGTACGAGGAGCCTTGCGCGATGCGCTGCAATCTCATCACCGCACTTGCTTTGAGCGAAACGGGTAGCATTTTGGCGCGACGATCGGCCACCACAAGTTCGTGTATACCGATGCGATGACATTCGGCTCGTAGTTGGCCGACTACGAGTAGCGCTTGGGCTGGTTCGGGGAGTGGTCCGTAGCGATCCATCCATTCGGCACCAATATCTTCGACGTCATGCTGCGATGTGACCGCGGCGAGCCGGCGGTACGCATCCAAACGGAGTTCTTCCTTCGACACGTATTCGGTGGGCAGGTAGGCCTGAGTTGGTACATCCAGTTTCAACTCAGGAACCGTCCGGGGTATCGGTTCGTTCTTCATTTCGGCAACCGCCTCGGTCACGAGTTGGCAATAGAGGTCATAGCCAACCGCAGCGATATGGCCACTTTGAGCCTCGCCAAGTAGGTTACCGGCGCCTCGAATTTCAAGATCGCGCATCGCAATCTTGAAGCCGCTGCCAAGTTCGGTGGACTCGCCGATCGTGCGCAAGCGTTCGTACGCCTCTTCGGAAAGTGCACGATCGCGCGGGTGAAACATGTACGCATATGCGCGAGATCCGCTGCGACCGACGCGACCACGAATTTGGTGCAATTGCCCGAGTCCCAACAAGTCGGCGCGCTCGACTACGAGTGTATTTACCGTCGGCATGTCAATGCCGCTTTCGATAATCGTGGTGCAGACCAAGACATCAAAGCGTCCCTCCCAGAAATCGATGACCGTTTGTTCGAGTGTGCTTTCGTCCATTTGTCCGTGCGCCACAGCGATACGCGCCTCGGGAACCAGCTCGCGCAGTTCACGGGCGCGCTCATCAATCGTTTGCACTCGGTTGTGCACCCAGAAAACCTGCCCGTCGCGCAACAATTCACGCCGGATGGCTTCCGTGGCAACTCGTTCGTCGGATTCGCCAACGAAAGTAAGAATCGGTTGACGATCCGCTGGTGGCGTCTGTAGAAGTGACAAATCTCGGATTCCGACAAGACTCATTTCCAGAGTTCGCGGAATCGGCGTTGCAGTGAGTGTGAGCACATCCACATTCGTTTTCAGGTTTTTCATTGCCTCCTTATGACTGACGCCGAATCGTTGTTCTTCGTCCACCACGAGTAGGCCGAGGTCCTTGAACTTCACCGTGTCTTGCAGTAACCGGTGGGTGCCGATGACGCAGTCGATCTCACCAGTGGCAAGATCGCGGATCACTTTCTTTGCCTGTGCAGGAGTGAGAAATCGTGACAGTGTTTCCACTCGAATCGGATATCCGGCAAAGCGCTCTCTGAATGTATTGCCGTGTTGTGAAGCCAGCAGCGTAGTCGGCACGAGTATCGCAACTTGCTTTCCATCTTGAATACACTTAAACGCGGCGCGAATGGCAACTTCGGTTTTGCCGAAGCCGACGTCGCCGCACACAAGGCGATCCATCGGGACATCACGCTCCATGTCGGTCTTCGTGGCCTCTATCGCCAAACGCTGATCTGGGGTTTCGACATAGGGGAACGCTGCCTCCATTTCGGCCTGCCACGGCGTATCGGCCGGAAATGCATGACCTTTGGCAGTGATACGTCGCTGGTAGAGGACGACAAGTTCCTGGGCAATTTCTCGAACGACGGACCGTACTCGTTGTTTGGCACGGGCAAAATCACTGCCACCAAGTCGGTGCAGTGTGGGCGACTCGCCACCCACGTACTGACGAACCGCATCAATGTGATCGGTTGGAACATACAGTTTGTCGCCGTCTTTATACGCCAGCAGCAGATAGTCACGTTCTGATCCACCCATTGACCGCGTGACCATTCCTTCATATCGGCCCACACCGTGGTGATGGTGCACGACATAGTCTCCCGGTTTGAGATCTTGAAACACGGTGGTGGCATCGCGCTTGCGAGCCCGTGGTTGGCGACGTGTCCGACGTCGGCCCGTCAGATCGGATTCGGCGATAACCGCTAAATCGCATCCTGGCAAGGTGCAGCCATGGTGCAGTGGGGCGACAACGACATAAACGCCGGGTTTATGCAGATTTACCGCGTCGCTGGCTAACAACGCGCAGTTGATCACGGTGACGCCCTGTTCGCGGAACACTTCGGTGAGTCTGGTTGCTGATCCAGAGCCTTCGGCGGCGAGAATCACGCGCCACTTTTTTGCCACCAGTTGCATCACCCGTTGTGCGGTTGCCTCAGCATCTCCGGTAATTGGTCCCCATCCGCTCGATTGGACCATGGGTATATCAAGTGCCGCGGCCGGAGCGACGATGGACAAGGCTTTAAGTGAATGCGGCAAGGCGAGCAAGTGGTCGATCTCGGCATGTAAACGAGGAAATGATTTTTCAGGATCACGAGCCCATGTCGAGGCAAGTGCGCGTGCCAGATCGTCTTCTTCGGTGAGTAGATCGCGTGCCCGGTCACGCATCCGACGAGGGTCAATGAGAACGAGTCGTGAATGCGAATCCAATAAATCGGTGAGGAGAAGTTCTTCCTCCACAAGCCATGGCAGCCAACTTTCCATACCATCGAACACGGCTCCATCACTTAAGCGATCCCAATGTTCACGACCCCATGGCTCGCTGGCTACCAGGTTGCGTGCCATTTCACAAGTGCGATCATCGAGCTGTACCTCGCGGGCGGCAAAGATTACCGCCTCAATCAGATCATCGGTGCTGCGTTGATCGTTCACATTGAACGATGTGAGCCGGTCTACTTCATCTCCCCACAGGTCAATTCGCACGGGTGTGTCGGCAGTGGACGGAAAGATGTCGATGATGGATCCGCGGCGGGATACTTCACCGCGATGCTCTACTAGTTCTTCGCGTCGGTATCCCTCATGCACCAGACGCTCAAGGAGTGAATCGGCGTCGACTTGATCACCAGGGTGGATGACGATCGGGTCGATCGAACGAGCATGCGGTCCCAGTTTTTGCAACAAGGCGCGAATTCCTGCGACGACGATGCGCGGACGTTGCGAGCCCTGCAGGCGCCACAACACCTCAAGCCGTCGACCCATTGTTTCCACATTTGGACTTACCCGCTCGAAAGGCAAAGTTTCCCAGGCCGGAAAGAGCAGCACATCGTGCGATCCGAAGAATTGCGTGAGGTCGTCATGGAGCTGCGCTGCGTCCGTGCCAGTTGCCGTGGCGATAATCAATGTTGTCGATGGTGATCGCTGAGCCAGTCCGGCGATTACCGTGGCGCGCGCATGTTCGGCGCAAGCAAGCATCGAGTTATTCCCAATGCTGGCCACCAGCCCGGGATCTTGACTCGCAATATGGGCGAGATCGGATAGCAACATTGAGGCGCCGTGCCCTAGCGGGCGTTGATCTGCTGCATCGCGGCATCGAGTCCGCGGCTACAGATAAGTTGCACGGCATCGGTCGCGACATGGACAGCGATATCGAGTGTCGTGCGTTCGGCAACTGGAATACGCGATAGCACGTGATCAATACCGGAGTCACTTGCCGCGGGCTTACCGATTCCGATTCGGACCCGAACAAATTCCTGAGTTTTCAAGTGCTTGGCAATCGAACGGAGTCCATTGTGACCTGCCAATCCGCCGCCAATTTTGATCCGCACAATACCGGGCTCAAGATCCAATTCGTCGTGAGCGACGATGATTTTGTGCGGATCATCGAACCCGTACCGACGGGCCAGTGGTCCAACTGCTTCGCCAGAGTTGTTCATGAACGTTGTTGGGGTGGCAAGTATCAGATGTACATCATCTCCGTGTACTTCGGCAACGAGGGCTCGGTCTCGCGCCGACTTCAATGTGACGTTGTAACGCTGAGCCAGCAATCCGAGAACCTCAAACCCGACATTGTGTCGACTACCTGAATATTCGCGACCGGGGTTGCCAAGACCGATGACCAGTGCGTCAAAGGGAGTTCCTCGCCGCTCGCGTCGCGAAACGCGACCGAACAACGCCATTTTGATTAGGAAGCGGCGGGCTTGCCGTCGCCTGTGGCGGGTGCGCCAGCTAGGGGTGCGGCGGCGCCAGCAACGGCTTCACCCTCGACAGGAGCAGCAACCACTACCTCGGCCTCAGCCTTGGTGACGAGAACTGTGACGATCACAAGGTCTGGGTCAGCAACAGCGGTGACACCCTTTGGTAGTTTGATGTCGCCGAGGCGAATAACGTCGTCCATTCCCATGTTGGTGACATCGATGAGAATTTCGTTTGGAATGTTATTCGCAGCCGCACGCACTTCGATGCGATCAACAGTTGGGTCGACGAGTCCGCCTTCGGCCAATACGGCCTTGGCAACACCGGTGAGATGAACGGGAACTGCCATCACAATTTCTTCGCTCAAGTCAATTTGCATGAAATCGATGTGGCGAACTCCGCGCTTTACGGGATCGCGCTGCATATCTTTGACCACCGCCGGGTACGTCTTGTTACCGACCTGTAATTCCAAAATGGTGTTTGTGCCAGCCGGACCAGAGAGCGCAGCGCGCAATTCGCGGCGCTCAACCGTGATCGAAACTGGTTTCATGCCATGCCCATAGATAACGGCAGGAATGTGATCTTGAACGCGTAGACGGCGTGATTCAGCGCTACCGGTGTTGCGACCGACATGGGTCTTCAAGATGGTGGTCATAACGGCAGCTCCAACAGTCGACAATTAATAAACGGCTCTGAAGTGTATAGGCAACCCGGTACGAATCGTCAGGCCTGATTCTCGCCACCGAAGAGTTCGCTAACGCTTGTGTCGTTGAATATCGCCGTCAGGGCATCGGCGAGGATTTTGGCCACGGAGAGAACCTCAATCTTGGCGATGCGTTTCTCGGCCGGGAGCGGCACCGTATCGGTGAGGATTACCCGAGTGACCGGCGCTTTCTCCAGGCGTTCGATGGCAGGACCCGACAAGACTCCATGGGTGGCCATGGCCCACACTTCTTTGGCCCCGCGTTGGATGAGCAATTCAGCCGCACTGACGATTGTTCCACCGGTGTCAATCATGTCGTCTGCAAGCACGCACAATCGACCTTCCACATCACCGATGACTTCTTTAGCGACGGCGACATTGGCGGTATTCTTGGGGCGCCGTTTGTGGACGAAGGCAACATCGGCGTTCATGTCAACGAGGTGTTGGGCAAAACGCTCCGCAACCTTGACACGACCGGCATCTGGCGAAACAATAACCACGCCCTCGCGTACGTTCTTTCGTAGGTATTCCTCAAGTACCGGCATTGCCGTGAGGTGATCAACTGGTCCTTCGAAGAATCCTTGAATTTGTCCGCTGTGCAAATCGATGGACACCATCCGCTTGGAACCGGCGGCCTTAAACATATCGGCGATGAGTCGTGCGGTGATTGGCTCGCGACCTTCAGCCTTGCGATCCTGGCGGGCATAGCCATAAAAAGGACACACGGCCGTAACTCGCTTTGCCGAAGCGCGGTAGGCAGTGTCAATCATGATCAGTTGCTCCATGATTGAGTCGTTGACACTGCGACCGTTCACACCACAATGCGTCTGCATGATGAACACATCGCCACCGCGAATACTTTCGCCAAATTGTGGCCGTAACTCTCCGTTTGAGAACTCGACGATATTTGCATCGCCAAGTTTAATGTTGAGGTGCTTGGCAACTTCTTCGGCAAGTGCCGGGTGCGTGCGACCGGTATATAGCGCCATTCGCTTTGTGGTGACCTTGTCGATTGTCGTGTTCATGGTTGCCCGTCGTTTGTCATTTGTTCTCACCAGTGTAGAACGAACCCGTGACGCGATCTTCCTCGACACGCGAACCTGGCGGCAAATGTGCAAACGGACCGACCACTGCATAGGCGCAAATGTGTGACTGAATCGCCACGGTATTGTCCACCATCGCACCGGCTTCCACGATGCTGTCGATTATGCGAGTATTGGGTCCGATTTCACACCCGTCACCGATGGTGGTGAGTCCTTGCAAGATGGTGCCAGGAAATAGCGTGACATCTCGGCCGATTTTTACCGTGACATCAATAAAAGTCTGCCGCGGGTCGAACATCGTGACGCCGGCAAGTAACCAATCACGGTTAGTACGGGCTCGCAGTTCGCGCTCGGCAACGGCCAGCTGCCCTCGATCATTGACGCCGATGACTTCGCCTTGGGCAGCGGTGTGTGAACCGATTCGGTGTCCCATGCTCGCCAACACATCCACGACATCGGTGAGGTAATACTCCGATTGGGAATTGTTGTCAGAGATTCTCCGCAATGCCGGGCCAAGTAAGTCGCGGCGAAACGCGTAAATGCTCGTGTTCACTTCATTAATCGAGCGAATCTCGGGTGTTGCATCTCGTTCCTCCACCACTTTCGTAATGTGATCATCTTTGGAGCGAACAATGCGTCCATAGCCAGTTGGGTCGTCCACAAATGCCGTCAGCAGGGTGGCCGCGTTGCCGCTCAATTCGTGCTCGGTCACAATCGCCGAAATTGTGCTTGTGCGCAACAACGGAGTATCGCCGGGCATGACCACAATCGTCGAGGTGTCATCAATTTCGCTGATGCCGTGTCCAGCGTTAATCGCACTGAGGCCGATGATCGTGGCGTCCCCGGTGCCACGTTGAATCGCTTGTTCAACGAAAGAAACGTGGGCCCACTCTGGTGCTTGCTGTCGCACAGTCGCCATCACACGTTGGCTCGCATGCCCCACAACTACGACAGTGCGCGCAACATTGAGATCGGCCAATGCATGGATGACGTGCAGCACCATCGGTCGACCACACATTAGATGTAGCGGCTTTGGTCGTGCCGAGCGCATCCGAGTTCCCTCGCCGGCGGCGAGAACGATGACCGATACTGCAGGTAGGCGCGTCACGGACATGTACATGTTCTAGTTGATCGCACGAGTTCCGGGGAGAGGACTCGAACCCCTATATACGGGACCAAAACCCGTTGTCCTGCCATTGAACGACCCCGGAGTAACGGCTATACAGTAGCCAACCAAATTGCCGATTTGGGTCGTGATGCCGCTAGAGTCTTCGGCGCTATGGGTTCACTCGTCAAACGTCGTCGCAAACGGATGCGCAAGAAGAAGCACAAGAAGATGCTTCGTCGTACGCGCCACCAGCGCAACAAGTAACCCCACAAAATTCTCGTTTCATCCCGATAACGGGCGGGTTTTGGTCACTAGCACGGTTGCCTCCGGAAGTGCTTTGGCTAGATCGGTGTGGGCGCCGAATATCCACCAAGTCGCCCCACTTCCGGCAAGCGTTGGTATCACTCCGGTAGCGGCCGCAATTCGGTCACGCCACGTAACGAGCCGCGGCTCAACTACCAGTGCTGCTGGCTCAAGGTCATTGCTGCCGTGGCCCGATGGCCCACCGAGGGCATCCCAAGTTCGGTATACCTCGGGAGTGGAAATGGCTAGGGGCGGAACAATGAGTGTGATGTCGTAGCCGACAAATGGCAACGGCGAAATGATCTCGCCGATGCCTTGAACGTGTGCTCGACCGCCAACCATACAAAACGGGATGTCGGCACCCAGTCGTGACGCGGCGACGAAATCAGTAAAGGATGCCCAGCGAAGAATTGCGGCAGCATCAGCCGAGCCTCCACCTAGCCCACCACCTGAGGGAATGTGTTTGTCGATTCGAACGTGTGCTTCTCTGTTGCACAGTCGCAGGGCGCGATTGACCAGATTGTTTTCATCGGAATTGACCCCAGCGGCAAATAGTCCAACAATTTCGAGACCTGTTCCACCGGGGGTGATGAAGAGATGATCGGCCAAGTCGAGTGTCACCATTTCTGCATCGATGAGATGAAACCCATCTTCACGTACGCCGGTAACGCGCAAACTCAGGGTGAGTTTGGCCTGGGCTTCCAGGGTGATTGCTGGAGCGTTCATTGTGCCTGTTTACGATGAAGCGCCGCGCACAGCCGACCCCATGCCGCCAGATTGAGTTCTTCGGCCCGTGCTTCGGGTGAAACATCAGCGATGGTGAAAACATCTGGGCTCACGAGGCCGGACAAGGCTCGACGCAGCATCTTCCGGCGTTGAGCAAAACCGGCACGAACGAGGGCAAAGAGTTCGGTGGCCACAACATCGCTCACCGCAGGAGTCGATCGTCGTCGAATATCAACGAGTGCTGAGGCGACCTTAGGTTTGGGAAAAAACACCGTTGCTGGCACATCACCGACAATGCGCGCCTCGGCCCAGTAGGCAATCTTCACGCTTACCGCACCGTAGGCCGGTGTACGGGGCGCGGCAACGAATCGTTCCGCAACTTCGCGTTGCACCATCACCAGCATGTGCTGAACCTCTGGCACACGATCCAGCAGATCGGCCACCAGCGGAGTTGCCACGTTGTAGGGGAGGTTGGCAACCACATGCCAATGCGATGACAACTCGATGAGTGGCTGCCAGTCCAACGTCAGTGCGTCGCCATGAATGATCCGGACATTTTCAATTCCGGCGACAACGCTGCGTAGTACTTCGACGATTCCGTTATCGATTTCGATGGCGTGAATTTGGGCACCTGTTTCGGCAAGTGCGAGGGTGAGCGAGCCGAGTCCGGCACCAATTTCCAGAACGTGATCACCTGGTCCGATCTGGGCGAGGCGAGCGATACGTCGAACCGTGTTCGGATCGACGACAAAGTTCTGACCAAACGCTCGTCTTGGTGCAAGGCTGTGATCGCTTAACAAGCGTGAGACATCCGCCCGTGAAAGTGTCACCAGGAGATCGTCACCGGAATCGGCGCATCCACGATATCGGCAAGTTTTTCAAACACGGTTGTGTGAAGTACCACCGATATCCCAGCCGGAACGAGCAAACTAAACACGTTGATGCACGTAACTTTTCGGCCGTTGTTGATATTGGTGACGGTAATTGAAATACCAATCGGAGCATCGATGCTGGAACACACCGGGCTCTCGGTATAGCCAAGGTTGCTATAGGTCGCGGTACCAGTGACGCTTTGGCCGATCACCTGCGGATAAGCAATTGCCGCCGATCCGGTCGGGGTAATCGGTGCAGGACCCCCAAGAAACACTGGCGCCGGAATCTCCGAGTCGCCGAACGGTGCGGTCGTGGTCGTGGTGGACACCACGGTGGGATCGGCCGATGAGGAGTCGTCTGAGCGTGGCCAGATGATCGGGAGCGCGACCAGGGTGATAACGCCTAGGACAAGGAGACGTCGACGCTCATATAACGATAAGGGCACTCACAGAACGCTACGGAGCAATACCCGGAAACGCAAGGCACGCATTGTGGCTCGTGTGCTGCGCGATGTGCGCAACGGATTCGTCACGCAGGTCGGCAATGAACTTTCCCACGCATGACACAAGCGCGGGATGGTTTGATTTTCCACGATGCGGTACCGGTGCAAGATACGGCGAATCAGTTTCGACAAGCATGCGTTCAATCGGGCACATGATCGCCGCACCACGCACGTCGTCGGCGGCCTTAAATGTGACAATTCCTGAAAATGAGAGAAACGCGCCACGCTCTAAGCACTGAGCCGCCTCGGTCGGACCGCCGGTAAAGCAATGAAAGATTGTTCGTTGCGGTATTCCAACGCGATCAAGAATGTCGAAGATCTCATTCCACGCGTCGCGGGTATGGATCACGAGCGGAAGTTGCAGTTCGTTGGCGATTGAAATCTGCCGCGCAAACATCTCGACCTGAACTTGTCGGTCTGAGTGCTCATAGTAGTAGTCGAGTCCACATTCTCCAATTGCCACCACGCGTTTGGCCCCGAGAAACGGTAAGAGTTCATCGAAACCATTTTTGGCGTCGTGCGGGTGTAAACCGACCGTGGCCCAAACGTCATCGTTGGCAGCGGCCAGAGAAATCGCCTGTCGTGTGGTCACGGCATCGGTGCCGATGACGATCATTTTGTGCACGCCGGCTGCCCGTGCGGCGTTCAATGCGACGTTGGTGCCACCCTCAATCTTGTCGTCGTAAAGGTGACAATGGGTGTCGACCCATTCCAAAATGTCGCTCATACCGTCTTGCGGGGATACAGCGGTTCGCCTTTCACCACGATGCGTCCGGCTGGGTATTGACCCCACACCGTGTCGGTACCGATGCGTGAGTCAGCAATATTGCCGGCGAGACCGATCCGCTTCCAGATTTCTTGGGTGGTGGTGGGCAATGCTGGATTGGCCAAGATCGCAACGATACGTAATGCTTCGAGGGCATCACCCATGACCCGATCCACCGCGTCACCCGGCTCCATTTTCCACGGTTCGTTTTGCTCGAGATACGAGTTGGCGGCTTTGATCAGGTTCCAGGTGGCTTCGAGTGCTCGACTGGGTTGCACATTTGACCATGCCTGACTCGTTTCAGCGACTGCGGTGGCGGCGGCCGTCGTCAACACGCTGTCTTTGGATGGTGCCGTTCCACGTCCGGCACATTTTTTTTCTACTACTGTGGCAATTCGAGCCGCCAAGTTTCCAAGATTATTTGCCAAATCAGAGTTATAGCGGCTGACCATTCCTTCATAGGTGAAGTTGCCGTCGCTGCCGTAGGCGATCTCGGCAAGAATGTAATAGCGAAGACATTCCACGCCATATTCGTCAACGAGTTCCAACGGGTCAACGACATTGCCAGCGGTCTTTGACATCTTTTCTCCTCCGAAAATTAACCAGCCACCCACTGCCCATCCTTTTGGCGGCTCAATTCCTGCCGACATCAGCATCGCTGGCCAATACACGCAGTGAAATCGGATGATTTCCTTGCCGATGAAGTGATAATCCACCGGCCAGTTGGCCTTGAACGCCTCATCGTCCGTTCCATATCCGATTGCCGTGATGTAGTTAGCAAGTGCGTCGAACCATACGTAGGCAACATGTGTTGGATCCCACGGCAGGGGGATGCCCCAGGTGAGTGTTTTCCGGCTCACCGAAAAGTCATTCAGACCGGTTTTGATAAATCCAATTACCTCGTTGATCCGATTTCCGGGGGCTATGCAATTGGGATGATCGGCGTACCACTGGAGCAGGCGATCTTCGAAGCGCGAGAGTCGAAAGAAATAGTTTTCTTCCTCCACAAATGTGGTGGGAGTGTTGTGAATCGGGCATTTGCCGTCCACCAACTCGTCATCCACAAAATATGCTTCGCAGGCCACGCAGTATTGACCGCGGTACACATCAATTTCGATATCGCCTGCGTCATAACACGCTTGCAAGAGTTTCTGTACCCCTACCGCGTGGCGTGGTTCGGTAGTCCGAATGAAGTCGTCGTAGTTGATGTTGAGACGCTCCCAGGCTTGCTTAAACAACGGTGCAATGCTGTCGACAAATTGTTGTGGGGATATACCTTGAGACTCGGCAACTTGCTGAATTTTCAAGCCGTGTTCATCGGTGCCCGTGAGATAGTGCACTTCGTCGCCAAGTAGGCGATGCCAGCGACATACGGCGTCGGCGATGATGGTGGTGTAGGCGTGACCAAGATGGGGTTTGGCGTTAACGTAGTAGATAGGTGTCGTGGCGCTGAATTTGGTGATCTTGCTGGATGTCACATCACTAACTTAGAGCCCAATGGCAGTATCGCTGGGGTTAGTTTCACGCCCGCATCGCAACGTACTGTGTGATGGTGCGATTTGCCTTCGACGATGCAACAGCCGTCACCCCCGCAAATGACGACATGTACAGCGCCACCGTGCACGCCGGATGGGATATTCGCGGCAATGCCAATGGTGGGTATGTGCTGGCCCTCGTGGCAAACGCGATGCGTCAGACGGCGCAAGGCCGCAATCCGGTAACGATCACGGCCCATTATTTGGCTCCCTTGATTGTGGGTCCGGTGCAAATCACCACACAGATCATCAAACAGGGCAAGCGAATTACTACCGTGATCGCCACGATTCGACAAGGTGGGCGTGATGCCGTTACGACTCTCGGCGCGTTCGGCGAGGCCCAGGCTCCGCTAGATGGACTGGTTCATGTTGCCGGCGTTCCCCCCGTGCTACCTGACTTCGACAACTGCGTTCGTCAAGGTTCAGGCGATATGGGGTTTCCGGCTGCATTCAGAGACCAGGTGGGGGTGCGCTTGCATCCCGATGATTGCGAATTTGGTCGTGGCCAACCGTCAGGGAATGCCATCGTCCGCGGGTGGTTTTCGTTTCCTGACAATCGACCGATTAATGCTCTTGGACTATTGCTTGCCACTGATGCATTTCCACCCGCGGTATTCAATCTCGACCTCACTCCAGGTTGGGTGCCGACCATTGAACTCACCGCCCATGTGCGGGCTGAACCCGCGCCGGGCCCGTTGCGCTGTGTGTTTACTTCGCGATTCGTGCACGGTGGGATGTTTGAAGAAGATGGTGAGTTGTGGGACTCACGTGGTGTTCTCGTCTGTCAGTCGCGGCAAATCGGTTTGATGCCACGAACGTGACTGAATTATTTTAATTGCAGGGCAAGTTCGTACACACGACGTTTTGCCACGCCATATTTGGCGGCAACTCGGGAGGCGGAGTCCTTTCGGCTCGCGCCCTTGTTCAGTTCATCTCGCAATGCACTGTTGAGTTCTTCGTCAGTTGGTGGAGCCGGTGGCTTTGCTCCCTCCAACATCACGACATATTCACCGCGAGGCTCGGTGGTCTGGGCATGGTGCGCCGCATCGTGCAGGGTTCCACGCCAGAATTCTTCGTGCAGCTTGGTCAACTCGCGGGCCACGACCACCTGACGCAGTGGGCCGCAGACCACTTCCAAATCGGCAAGCGTGCGTGCTAGGCGATGCGGTGCCTCGTAGAGCACGACGGTGCGGCCCTCACCGGCAATATCCTTCACTCGCTGGGTTCGCTCAGCGCCACTTCGAGGGATGAATCCCTCGAACACGAAACGTGATGTGGTCAGCCCACTCACCACCAAGGCCATGATCAGCGCCGCCGGACCGGGGGTGGAGGTGACGGTAAGTCCGGCGTCAAGTACGGCACGAACGACACGTTCGCCGGGATCGCTGATGCCTGGCGTACCAGCGTCGGTGATAAGCGCGACATTGGATCCTGCGTGCAATATGGCGATGATTTCTTCACAGGCATCATGCTCGGTGTGTTCGTTGACGACAAGGTATTTCTTTCCGGAGATGCCAAGGTGTTGCAAAAGGAGACCGGATCGACGGGTATCTTCGCAACACATGACCGTTGCGTCGGCGAGTGCCTTGACCGCACGTGTGGTGATATCGGCAAGGTTGCCAATCGGTGTGGCAACAAGCGTCAGAGTGCCACTGGTCATGTGTAACGCAGCTCAATGACATCGCCAAGTTTAAGACCCCACCGCTCAAACGAGCCAGCCGATGCTTCAATGACGAGACGTGATTTTGTGACTGGCAGTGGAATACGCAGTGGTGCTAACCGTTGCATCTTGATTACCGAACCTTCTGCATCGAGGTAGGCAATATCTAGGGAGCACTTCACTCCAATCGTGTGAATCCATCGACAGTTGTCAAGCACCAATGGCGTTGTCACTGAACGCTGGCCGATCAAACCACGTCTTCGAGCCTGCGGAGTATCGGCCACGTCGGCACTTGCCAGCACCCGACCATCACTCACTAGCCAGGCTGTGGGCAGTGGAGTCGAGTTCCTCATAGTGTCATCTATACGTTAAAGCGAATCTCTAGGGTGTCACCATCGGCAACTTCGTAGTCTTTGCCTTCCACCCGTATCTTTCCCAGATCTTTGGCCTTATTCCAGGATCCAATTTTCAACAATTCATCCCAGGCGATGACGTCGGCACGAATAAATCCCCGTTGCATGTCGGTGTGAATGCGACCGGCACATTCAGGAGCCTTAGCGCCGACACGAAAGGTCCACGCTCGAGTTTCCTTTTCTCCGGTGGTAAAAAACGTGCGCAAGCCAAGTAGGTGATATGCCGAGCGCACCATCCGGGGTAGTGCACCTTCACCGAGGCCAAGCGCCTCCAGCATCTCAGTGCGATCGGTGCCGGTGAGTTGGGCAGCTTCGGCTTCGAGTTGCACACTCATGCCGAGAACTTCAACGGAACCTTCGCTGGCCGAACCGGGTGGTGCAAGTTCGGCCCGTACTCGAGCCTCCATCTCGGGAATCGTGTCGAGTTCATCTTCGGCGACGTTGACCACGGCCAGCACACGTCGGGTGGTAAGTAGAAAATGCGGTGCCAGCAAATCCAAATCGTCTTGACTCATACCGGCGCGATAGAGAGGGCGACCTTCGGAGAGGAACGCCTGTGCTCGGGCCAGCGCTTCCACTTCGGCGGCAACCGTTTTGTCCATTCGGGCGGCCTTTTGTGTGCGTCTGAGTCGAGACTCAACCGTTTCAAGATCGGCAAGTGCAAGTTCAATTTCAACCACCCGCAAATGTTCAAGCGGATCCGATGGCCCGGCGATGTCGTCATCAACAAATGCCCGCAACACGAGAACTATTGCATCCACTTCACGAATATTGGCTAGGAATTTGTTGCCTAAGCCTTCGCCTTTGCTTGCGCCTTCCACCAGTCCACCGATGTCCACCACCTCGACGGTGGCGTATACCGTCTTTTGAGTGTGTGACATGACGGCGAGCGCATCAAGCCGGGGGTCGGGTACCCGCGCCACACCAATATTGGGGTCTTTAGTCGCAAAAGGGTATGGGGCGGCCAAGGCATCTCCGCCGGTGAGGGCGTTGTAGAGTGAAGATTTCCCGGCGTTGGGGAGGCCTACGAGGCCAAATCGTTCCATAGTGACTCCATGATCAGCCTGTCACGCTACCGCTGTGTCTAGCAGGCGCGTCTAATGGGCGCATCCGATGAGGCATGGGCTTTAGGAATTGTTACTATGGCGGTAGGAGAAATTCGCGATGGCCACATTTGATCTGGATCTCACAAAGTACTCACTTGGTTGGAGTGATGAGGCCGAGTATGCGTTTACACCGGTCAAGGGTCTGAACGACGGAGTCGTGGAGCAAATCTCATGGTGGAAAGGTGAACCAGATTGGATGCGCCAACTTCGTTTGCGTTCGCTGCGCACATTTGAAAAAAAGCCGATGGCCCCATGGTTCGCCACAAATATGCCTGACCTCGACTTCCAGGACATCTACTACTACCTAAAACCCGCCACCGCGCAAACCGACGAGTGGGAAGACCTCCCCGAGCAGATGAAACGGACCTACGAAAAACTAGGCATCCCGGAAGCCGAGCGCAAATATCTTGCTGGTGTCACGTCGCAGTACGACAGTGAAGTGGTGTATCACCGCAATCGAGTCGAACTCGAGGAGCAAGGCATTCTGTTTTGTGACATGGATACCGCCTTGCGTGAGTATCCGGATTTGGTCAAGCAGTATTTCGGTTCCGTCATTCCGATGGGTGACAACAAATTTGCTGCGCTGAATACTTCGGTGTGGTCAGGTGGGTCGTTTATCTACGTGCCGCCGGGTGTCGAATGTGAAATGCCACTACAGGCGTACTTCCGCATCAACAGTGAAAATGCGGGACAATTTGAACGCACGTTGATCATTGCCGATGAGGGTTCCAAGGTGCACTACATCGAAGGTTGTTCGGCACCGGTGTACACCAACGATGCGTTGCATTCGGCAGTCGTGGAGATCATCGTCAAGCCAAGTGCGCATGTCACCTATACGACAATCCAAAACTGGTCGCCAAATGTGTACAACTTGGTCACCAAGCGCGCCCGTGTAGAAACCGAAGGTCATATGGAATGGATCGATGGCAACATCGGCTCGAAACTCACCATGAAGTACCCGAGTGTGTATCTCATGGGTCCGAAAGCCACTGGTGAAGTGCTCTCGGTCGCCTATGCCGGTGCGGGTCAGCATCAGGATGCCGGTGCAAAAATGGTCCACGCCGCATCTGAGACCTCATCCAAGATCGTCTCTAAATCAATCAGCAAAGACGGTGGGATCACCACGTATCGCGGTCTCGTGCGTGTTGAAGAAGGAGCCAAGAACTGCAAGAGCCATGTGCAGTGCGACGCACTCATTCTCGATGAACAAAGTGAGAGCCGCACCTTCCCGTACATGGAAGTGGGCGAGCGTGATGCTCAAATCGGCCACGAAGCAACGGTGTCGAAGATCGCCGACGAGCAATTGTTTTACCTGATGAGTCGCGGGCTGACCCAGGAGCAGGCGATGGGTATAGTGGTGAACGGCTTCATCGAACCCGTTACCCGTACCTTGCCGATGGAATATGCCGTCGAATGGAGCCGCCTGATCGAGTTGCAAATGGAGGGATCCGTCGGCTGAGAGTCAGCATCTGACGCGATACTTGAGTCATGCCAATGCGTACCGAGTGCAAGCATTTTGAGAGCCGCACGTATGGCAATGGCGATACCGTGCGCAAATGCAACCTAGATCTTGCGCCCGATGCTCCTTGGCGTTGCCCTGACGACTGTGCCAAATATGAGCGACGGATGGTAGATGTTGCCTGGGCTCATGGTTCGCTCGTTCCACCTGCCACTCCTGTCGCGCCATCCAGTCTGGACGACGGCACGGCTGCCGCGGTGCTGGATGAAGCCGAACAGATCGTGAACGCGGCGATGGGAGATGCGCTCGCTGATTTGCAAGACAAGCGCAAAAACAAAAAGAAGAACCGCGACAAAAAGAAAAAGAAGAAGAAAAAGTGATCGCCAAATGAGTACGACAGCACTGGCATTGCCGTCCACCGAAGAAGAAATCTGGCGCTATAGCCGCATCGATGAACTTGAACTTGGCGCATTTCGCCCCAGCACGACACGTACAGTGATCGAGCACGCCGACGAGGTGCAACTCATCGACCGCGAGGCACAGACCAGTCTCGGGATCGCGATGACAAGTGCCCCGGATGTATTCGCTCAACTCAATACCGACAATGCAGCGCCCGTGGTTCTCAGGGTTGGGCCCAATGTTGTAGTGCCACGAACAGTGGTAATCACCCATCACCTCGACGAGTCCGGAATCGTGGCCTATCCAAGATTGGTGATTGATGCCGCTGAGAACAGCGAGATCACAGTCATTGAGCGCTTCGTTTCAGCCGATGATGTCGTCTCGCTCGTTGTCCCGGTCGTTGAACTTCGAGCCGCTCAGGCGGCGCGGGTCACGTATTTGGCAATCAACGAACTTGGTCGGCATACCTGGCAAATTGGCCATCACCAGGCAGTCGGTGATCGGGAAAGCACGACGCGCCTATTCAGCGTGGCCCTCGGTGGGGATTATGCCAGAGTGCGAGCCGAAGTTCGACTGGTCGGCCAAGGTGCGAGTGCCCAACAAACAGCGTTGTACTTCGCCGATGGCACTCAGATGCACGACTTTCGCACCTGGCAAGTGCACGAGGCCCCACGCACACATAGCGACCTGTTGTTCAAGGGCGCAGTCAAAGACACCGCGCGGAGTGTCTACACCGGGTTGATCAAGATCGGCGAACATGCGGCCGGTTCCCAGGCATTTCAGACCAACCGTAATCTCACGTTGTCTCACGGTGCATGGGCCCAAAGCGTGCCGAATCTCGAGATCGAGACCAACGATGTGAAATGTTCGCATGCCAGCACGATTGGACCAATCGACGAAGACCAGCGTTTCTATTTGGAAAGTCGCGGAGTTCCGCCACATATTGCCGAGCGGCTTGTCGTGCTTGGCTTCTTCGATGAAGTGATCAACCGTTTGCCCGAATCAACGATCACCGAGGGTTTGCGTGCCCAGGTGAGTGCCAAATTGGGAAGTTCGCGATGAACACTCGGCACACTGCCTTTGCGCTCGCGGATATCTCGCATGGCGGGGTTAAGCGTGTGGTAATCGGCAATGTCGAAATTGCCGTCGTGCGTATCGATGACAAGGTGTACGCAATTGGTGATCGCTGCAGTCATGCCAATGTGTCACTGTCGGAGGGCGAGGTGCACTGCGACACCAAGGAAGTCGAGTGCATCAAACACGGCAGTACGTTCAGCCTGGTAACGGGGATTCCAAGTTCGCTGCCAGCCACGCAACCGGTACCGGTGTACACGGCCGATGTAGTGGACGGCGATGTCGTTATTACGATCAGCGACGGAGCAACCCCATGAGCACGCTTGACATCTGTGATCTCCATGTCAGCGTTGGTGGTACCCAAATACTCAATGGCATCGATCTCCGGGTGTCATCGGGCGAAGTACATGCGGTGATGGGACCCAACGGTGCCGGTAAGTCCACATTGGCTGCCGCGCTGATGGGCAAATCCGACTACACAGTCACCCGCGGTTCGGTGACACTGGATGGGGTTGATGTTCTGGCGATGCCGACCTGGCAACGGGCGGTGGCCGGTTTGCATCTGGTGATGCAGTACCCGACCGAGATTCCAGGTGTGCTGTTGGATGCGGTACTTACTGAAGCCTTCGCTGCACGTGGGCGCGATTCGCATCAACTTACCTCAAAAATTGCGACCGAAGCAGCGCGTATCGGCTTTGACACCGAACTTGTGCACCGGGCAGTGAACGTCGATTTTTCCGGTGGCGAAAAGAAGCGTAGCGAAACACTGCAACTGGCGATGTTGCAGCCTCGCATCGCCGTGATCGACGAACTCGACTCAGGGTTGGATATCGACGCGCTACGAGATTGTGCCAAGCGGGTCGAAGATGCGACCAATGAAACCGACCTCGGAGTGTTGGTGATTACCCACTACAGCCGTCTGTTCGAAGAATTACATCCAGACTTTGTGCATATCTTGTCAAATGGACGGATCGTGAGAAGTGGCGGCCCGGAGTTGGCCGATGAGTTAGAGCGCGACGGTTACGCCGCTTACGCCGAGTAGCAAACCGCAGACCAGACCGGGCAAATAAAAAGGGGGCGGCCCTTGCGGACCGCCCCCTTTTTAACTGCAATTACTTCTGGAACCCGACTTTCGTCCAGTCAATGGTGGTGAACCCAAAGGCGCCAAAGTTGGCAACTTTCTTTGGAACACCAACCACGTTATTGCGCTGGAAGAGTGTGATCGAGTGAACGAGTTTGTAGACCTCTTTGTCGGCATCGTTGGCCAATTTGCAACGCTTTACCGGATCGAGGATCTGATTGGCTTGTGTAAATAGCTTGTCGATGGTTGCATTACCAATTCTGCCGAAGTTTTGTGCGGCACCAATGCGGAAGATGTTACTCGTCGATGAGATTGGGAAGTTCGTTCCCACCCAGGCGAAGATCGCCATCTCGAAGTTGGAAACCAGCACATACTTGGCGAAATAGTCGGCGCTTGGAATCAGCGTCGGTACCAGTTCGATTCCGGCTTCCTTGGCCATTGCCGATGCCAACAACACGGTGTCGCGACGGTTGTCGTTACCACTTGGGTAAATCAACTTGACGGACAGACGAACTCCACCATTGGAGCGGATTCCGTCTGAGCCTTTGACCCAACCTGCTGCATCAAGCAATTTCTCTGCTGATACAAGATTGCGCTTGCCCAACGTTCCGGTGTTGTCCTGGTTGCAGGAAGTTCCACCGAGGAACACGTGGTTATTGTTTGGCGTGACCTTCGGATCGACGATACCTTGAATCGCTTTGGCAATCTGTTGACGATCAATTGACAACATAATCGCCTGACGAACCGCCACGTCACCAGTCACTGCGGTAACTGGACCAAAAGTGAAGTGTTCGTGGGTTGGAGCCTGGGCCGTGTCAACGCGAACTTTGCTATCGACACGAGCGCGCTTCAAGGCATTGGAGTCGTTACCAATGTCCATGTAGTCAATCTCGCCGTTAATCAGCGCGTCAATTTGTGCTGCCTGTGGCAGGACCTTGAACACGACCAAGTCGAGGTAAGGCTTTGGACCCCACCACTTTGGGTCACTGGCCACGGTAATTGTCTGGACCGTCTTGTTTATCCCGGCAAACTTGAATGGTCCAGCGGTGACGAGCGGCGCATTTTTCCACGAATTATTGAACGCATCCGGTGTGGCAGTCAGTGCAGCCGGCTTCAACGCGCTAAATAATGGTTGCCAGTCCGGGTAGGTCTCGCTAAATGTCACAACGATCTCGTGGGCTGATGTGCCTTTCTTGACCGATGATATTTTTTCATAGCCGACCGAACTCGTGATGTTGTAGCCCACAGCTTTTCCATTAAGGGCTTTCCACATCCCAACGAAGTCAGCAAGGCCGATGGCCTTACCGTTGCTCCACTTGGCCTTAGGATTGAGTTTGTAGGTGACAGTCTGCTTGCCGTTGACTCGGCTGGCTTTGATGCTGCTCGCGTAGTTCTTATCCACCTGAATCTTGGCGAACTTGTCAAAGTAGATGAATGACGGCAACATTGTGTTCATTACCTGGCTGCAGTTGAGTAAGTTACCCTCAATTGCGCTTGTGTTGAAGTTTGGACACAAGTTGACTTGCACAAACCTAAAGACTCCACCTTGCTTCATATTGCCGGCAGGTTGCTCATTGATGTCACGAGAGCCCTGGTCGCCCGCCGCGCCGGCTTGACTGGTAATGCCAATCGCCGCGACAAGCGCTACAGCAAGAACTGCCACGAATACCTTATTGATGATCTTCACTTTCACTATTCCCCCCTCGTTTGATGTGTGGTTACAACGGAGTTCAATACAAGTTCATGTCTTGGACAGGCCCCGTTTTGCTCCGACTTATAGTAGGACAGACGATAGCGGTAGCGGCCGTTGAAGCCAAGTCACCCCCCTTATTGAGTTGGGGGCAACCTGAGTACCAATATCACGCTATTGTTCATAAGTCGTGTCATCGGTCGAATAACTATTGGGATTTTGGGGAGTTCTAAGGACATTTGCATGGCGGGCTTCATATTCAAGCGGTTCATACATTTCGCGGTAATGGTCATTATTGCCACATCGTGTGGTTATCTTCTCGCCTCCGTAGCGCTCAACCCACGTGGAAACTACACAGCGGCTATCCCTCCAATTCCTAAGTCGTCGATCGACGCCGTTTTGAATCGAGCCAATGTCAATGACGAAGTTCCCTTACTGGAGCGATATGTGAAGTGGGCGGGAAACGTCATCCAGGGTGATTTTGGCGAAGATCTGGAGCAGAACAACGTCAATGACGAAATCAGTCGTCGGGTGTGGGTCAGTCTTCGACTGTTGCTGATTGGCAGTTTCTTGGGGGCAACATTGGGAATTATATTCGGGGTCATAAGCGCGGTTCGCCAGTACAGGGTCTTTGATAGGGGATTTGGCTACTTTTCGTACTTTTTATTGGCGACACCGGTATTCCTGCTCGCAATTCTTCTCAAGTTCGTCGGAATTAAATTCAATGACGCAGTGGGTACGACATTTTTCTTCACCCAGGGCGAATACTCGGTTGGGTTCCAAGGTTCGACATGGGACTTATTCCTCAACCGGCTTCAACACCTGATCTTGCCGACGCTTTCAATATCGCTCTCGCTGATGGCTTTCTACTCGCGCTACCAGCGCAACTCGATGCTCGACGTCATGAGCAGCGACCACTTACGCACGGCGCGAGCAAAGGGGCTAACAAAACGACAGGCATTGTTTCGCCATGGTCTTCGAGTTGCCATTGCGCCAATGGCGACCTTCTTTGCCTACGGATTTGGCCTGCTTGTAGTCGGTGCAATTTTCACCGAGACCATTTATGGTTGGTTTGGGATGGGGCAGTGGTTTGTCTCTTCGGTGGGAAAAAATGACATCAACTCGGTGAGTGCCTTCGTCACGTTCACCGCGATATTTGTGATGTTTTCCGGATTTCTTGCCGATGTGGTGTTGGCGGTATTGGATCCACGAGTGAGAACGAGATGAGTATCACTTCCCCTAGCGTGGTTAAGCAATTAGTGGTCGAGCTAGCGCCGAGCGTTGATCGGATGTCTCGTGGTCGACTCATTCGGCGACGATTTATGCGCAATAAAATGGCTTTGTTTGGGTTGATCGTTATCGTGTCGATGTTTGCCATGGCCTTCGGTGGGCCGTACTTGACCAAATGGAATTATCACGAGAGCGATTTCTCGAACCTGTTGACTGCGCCGTCGCGAGTGCACTGGTTCGGAACCACACAGATCGGCATCGATGTCTTCGCCCAAACCATGCGGGGTTTGCAAAAGTCGCTGATTATCGGATTACTAGTGGCCGTGTTTTCCACCGGACTTTCGGCCGGCGTCGGCTCCTTCGCCGGTTACCTTCTGGGTCGAACCGACCGGATGTTGATGTGGTTAGTGGATCTTCTGCTCGTGTTGCCGGCACTATTGATTCTGGTGATTGGGTCGAGATACTACCAAGGCAAGACATGGCTCCTAATTGTTGTGGGACTGACAATCTTCGATTGGATGATTCTCGCCCGTGTCATTCGTGGTCTGGCAATGAGTCTGCGTGAACGAGATTTTGTTCGCGCCGCCCGCTTCATGGGTGTTCCAACCCGCAGGATTGTGACGCGCCACCTGTTGCCAAACATGGCCTCGATTCTGATCATTGCCGGAACGCTCAATGTCGGTGGTGCGATTCTTGCCGAAACCGGATTGTCATATCTCGGATTTGGAGTGCAAGCACCGGATGTATCTCTTGGCACGCTCATCGCCGAAGGTACGGGTGCAGCGCTTACCTACCCATGGCTGTTTATGTTTGCCGGAGGCATTCTGGTATTGACGGTTCTGTCGGTGAGTTTCATTGGCGACGGACTACGAGATGCCTTTGACCCTGGTTCTGTCAAGAGTAAGAAAATATGAAAATCGGTAACACTCTCATCGAGATACGAAATCTTTCGGTGACATTCCCCAGCGAGACCGGATTGGTCCGCGCAGTTCGCGACGTTTCCCTAGACATTCGCGCCGGGGAAGTACTCGGAGTTGTCGGCGAATCCGGTTCCGGTAAAACCGTAATGTCGCTGTCGACGATTGGACTGTTGCCAGACAGCGCTTCGGTAACAGGTTCAATCATGTACAACGGAGTCAATCTCCTTGATCTTGATGACAATCAAATGTCCAAGTACCGGGGACACGAGATTGCGATGATTTTCCAAGATCCACTTTCTGCGCTGAATCCCGTGCAAACGATTGGCCACCAAGTTGCCGAAGCCATCCTGATTCACAAAGACGTCACGTCAGCCGCGGCAAATAAGCGTGCGGTCGAACTGCTCGACATTGTTGGGATACCTCAGCCGAATGAACGGGTGATGTCGTATCCGCATGAGTTCAGCGGCGGAATGCGTCAGCGGGTAATTATCGCTCTCGCAATTGCCAATGAACCAAAGGTGTTGCTGGCCGACGAACCAACGACCGCCCTCGATGTCACAGTGCAGGCGCAGATTCTGGAAGTTTTGCAGCGCGCGCGCGACATTACGGGAGCAGCCATTGTGTTGGTCACTCACGACCTCGGTGTTGTGGCTGGCCTCGCCGACAGGATTGCAATCATGTATGCCGGAAAAATAGTCGAAGTTGGCGATGTAAACGACGTATACGCCAGTCCGGCAATGCCATACACGATTGGTCTACTTCGTTCGATTCCACGCATCGATGCCAAATCGGGGGCGCGACTTGCTTCCATCGCCGGCGCGCCACCGTCGCCAGTGGCCCTGCCACCTGGCTGTGCGTTTTCACCGCGATGTCCGGCGGCAGCGGAAGTGTGTTCATCGTCGGTGCCTGAATTACTTGAAATTTCGCCAGGGCGCTCGACCGCATGCTTTCGACAATCGGAAATTCCAGGATTGCAAGCATCGGGAAATCTCTTCGTCGAGGGACCAGCTCATGTTTCGGCCCGCGATTCGAGTTCATCGTCAGTGTTAGAGGTGAGAGGGCTAAGCAAAACCTTTCCACTGATGAAGGGATCGGTCTTGCGGCGCCGAGTTGGTTCAATCTTTGCTGTTGACGGTGTCGATCTTGAGTTGCGACAGGGTCGCAGTCTCGCCCTCGTGGGTGAATCGGGTTGCGGTAAGACCACGACCTTGCTCGAGATCCTGTATATGGTCGCCCCCGAAGAAGGAAAGATCACGATCTTCGGTCGTGACGTTGCGTCGCTGTCAAAGAAGGATCGACTTGCCTTGCGCAAGGACCTACAGATCGTGTTTCAGGATCCGTTTGCTTCTCTCGATCCGCGTCTGCCGGTTGGTGATGCGATCGCCGAACCACTGCAGACATTTGGAGTCGGCCGCGAAGACCAAAATCGGCGAGTGAGCGAACTCCTCGAATTGGTAGGTCTCAATCCCGATCATGCCAGTCGTTACCCGTCGGAATTCTCCGGTGGTCAACGTCAGCGAATTGCAATCGCCCGCGCATTGGCTCTGAATCCAAAGGTCATAGTCCTCGACGAACCGGTGTCGGCACTCGACGTGAGTGTTCGTGCCGGCGTGCTCAACCTTCTCGCCGAATTGCAGGAAAAGTTGGGGCTCTCGTATCTGTTTGTGTCCCATGATCTTGCCGTCGTGCAACACATTGTCGATGACATTGCCGTGATGTATCTAGGATCAATTGTTGAATCGGGATCGGTGCGCGATGTCTTTGCCCATCCCCAGCACCCCTATACCCAAGCCTTACTATCGGCGATTCCGATTCCAGATCCAAAAATTGAGCGGAGTCGCACGAGAATTGTGTTGCAAGGTGAATTGCCAAGCCCAGCAAACCCACCGTCGGGATGCCGATTCCATACGCGGTGCCAACTGCGACCGACACTGCCTAGCCATATCGCGGAGCGTTGTGTGAGTGAACGACCATTGTTGACTGAAAGCGGGTCAGGTGCCGTTGCTTGTCATGCACCTCTCAAGTGACATAGTTGTACCCGATGCATGCGGGATGGGATGAGCGCGACAACATTCTCTATCGAAAGTTTGAGTTCGCCGACTTTGCCGAGGCGTTTGCGTTCATGACCAAGGTTGCCGCTGTTGCCGAAGAACATGACCACCATCCCGATTGGTGCAATTCATGGAACGTGGTCGAGATCACACTGTGCTCGCACGACGAAGGTCGCTCCGTGACCGCTTGCGACCACAAACTCGCGGAGGCAATTAACGGAATCATTTCGTGACGTCACTGCGAATACCGCTGAACAATAGGTTGTTCGCTCGCTCTGACAAATTTCCGGGTTGGTGGGTGGTTGGTGCGTGTTTCGTCCTGCTCACAATGTCATCGGGGGTTGGCTTTTACGGTCTGGCGGTCTATCTCAATGCATTCAGCAATGAATTTGGCTGGACAGTGTCATCCATTTCGCTGGCCACAACGTCCTTCTTCCTCGTCGGTGGTCTGTCGGGGCTGTGGATTGCCAAGTTCATCGCTACACACGACGTGCGGATCATGATTCTTGGCGGTGCGGTACTGGGTACGGTTGCGCTCTATTTGCTGGGCTTCGTTGAGCACCGTTGGCAACTGTTTGCCGTGTACATCTTGTATGCACTCGGCTGGTCGGCATCCGGGCTCGGACCGGCGACCACGGTGGTCACGCGTTGGTTCCACACCAAGCGAGCATCTGCTCTTGCCATTGCCTCAACTGGGCTGTCCATGGGTGGCATCGTTGTCACGCCGTTTGTCAAGTGGATCATCGACGATCGGGGCATCCGTGGAGGTTCGCCGTGGCTCGCACTGATGTGGCTTGTCGGCGTGGTGCCGGTGACTGTGTTGTTCTTGCGACCGCATCCCCAGCCATTTGGTTGGTTGCCCGATGGCGAGCGAGTGGTGGCGGGCGAAATACCATCAGTCAGCGGTACACCACTTCACGAGGCCGTGAAGACTCGGTTCTTTTTTGCCATTTCGATCGGCTACGTTTTTGCCCTCGGCGCGCAGGTCGGTTCGGTTCAACAACTGGTCAAGCTCGTCGAAGAACGCACCGACAAGGGAACCGCCACGGCAGCCACGATCGTGCTGTCAGCGATGTCGATTTTTGGGCGATTCGCTGGTGGGCGGCTTATCCCACGAACCAACATGATTCGCTTCACGATCGGAGTTGCGGTCGTGCAGGCTATTTCTCTGGCCACGCTCAGTTTCATGGATTCGCCACTACCGATCCTCCTCTCGATCGGTTTATTCGGAGCCACCCTCGGCAACATGTTGATGATGCAGTCACTGCTCATCGCCGACCGCTTTGGGGTGCGAGACTTTCCGCGTATTTCGGCGCGCGTTGGGCTGATCGCGTTTTCCGGTACCGCTGGTGGACCACTACTGCTGGGTTGGTTGCACGATGCCGCCGGTGGATACCGCGCCTCGTACCTGGCCGCAAGCCTGTGCTCGTTGATTGCCGTGGGCGTCTTTGCAATCGCGAGCGGCGATACTCTTTCCACCGATGTCAACTAGTGAGTCTCGAAAATGAGTGATCTACATCCAAATGTTGAACGCGTTGTTGAAGCGGCGCGTGCACTCGGGTTGGACATCACCACGCGGCGTTTTCCCGATGGAACCAAGACAGCCGCCGACGCTGCCGCTGCCATTGGCGTGAAGGTGGGACAGATCGTCAAGAGTTTGGTTTTTGCCGTGGATGGCGAGATCGTTATGGCTTATGTGAGTGGTGCGAATCAACTCGATGAAAAGAAGTTGGCGGCAGCCGTGGGGGGAGCCGTGTGCTCGCGTGTGGATGCCGATGCCGTACGGGCCGCAACTGGTTATGCAATTGGCGGCGTACCGCCGTTTGGACACGCGACTCAGTTGCGAGTGTTCATCGATGCTGACTTGTTACAGTACGACGGAGTGAACGACATGGTGTGGGCGGCGGCTGGTACGTGGAACGACAACTTTGCCATCTCACCTATCGAACTGGTTCGCGTCAGTGGGGGAATAGTCACTGACCTCAAGCGCTGAGTGGCGAACTGCCGGGGCTGACGATCCAGTTCCTTTAGAACGTGATGACCTTGTCGGCCCAAAGCGCCCAATCGGTGGATTGATCGAGGGTGGATCGGTGAGCCTCTGGAATGAGCATGGTGTCGGTAATTCCGCGCGCATCCATACACGTGCCGCAGAGTCCGATCTCGGCGCCGTGTCGTGCCGCCGAGGTGAACATTCGATCGAGGTGGTAGTAGCCGTTTGGCAGTTGCTGGTTTGCTATGGCGCAACTCACTGCATCGCCGAAGCAGAAGATTTTGACTTCTACTCCCTCACGTTTGGCGAGGCTGCCCGCAAGTCGTATGCCGTTGTAGGCGCTTTCGGTGCCGTATGCGGGTCCTTGCAATATGACGAGGATTTTCATTGGCGTACCTCCGAATGGCTAAGTCGCGGATTAGTCGATGCCGTCACTTGCAATCATAATAACCGCTATAAATTGAAGACCCTGCGGGCATTGCCACGCAGGAACAAGTCGGTGGTCTCCTCATCAAGTTCGAGTGAGTCGAGTTTGGCGAGTGCACGTGCGGGAGTCACCATGGGATAGTTCGACCCAAAGAGAACTTTCTTTCTTCCTCGACCCTTCATATATTCGACAAGTTCGGCGGGATATCGATTTACGGAATATGCGGAAGTGTCGATGTAGACATTCTCATGTTTGTCGGCAACCGCAATCATCTCGGTGGTCCACGGGCATCCGATGTGCCCGCAAACGATCTTGAGTTCGGGAAAGTCGATGGCAATTTCATCGATATATGGAATGGGTCGACCTGTTTCAGAGGGACGAAGCGGGCCCGTGTGACCAACCTGCGTACAGAACGGAATGCCGAGGTCTGCACACGCTGTGTACAACGGGAAGTAGTACTTATTGGTTGGTGGAAGTTCCCAGAGCCAAGGAATAATTCGGAGTCCGACGAAGCCACTCTCAACTCGTCGTCGGAGATCACGTACTGCATCCATGGGTTTGCGTAGATCTACGCCAGCGAGTCCGCGAAGTCGTTCGGGATATTCTGCGACGAATGCAGCGACCTCATCGTTGCTGATGAGGTCACCGGCTGGTCCGTACCAAGCCGACACCAAACCAATTGCAACTCCGCCTTCGTCCATGGCGCGAATGGTTGTCTGGAACGAAAGCTCTTCAGAGGGAATGTCGGCTCCCACCCATCGACGCAGAGGGTTGAACATCTCGTGTTGCAAGTGGCGGAGGGTGGGATGCTGCATCCAGACGTCGATGATGTTGCTTTGGGTCATACAACCATTCTTGCAGCAGCCAGTATGGAAAGCGCTTAAGGGAGTGTTGATCTCTTGGTTTCCTAAACCAACAGTGGCGTGCCATCATATGGAAGTGAGTGTCGCGATACGTGCCGCCTCTTGCTGCGTGAAGCAACCAACTCGCTACGGTCGAGCGGTAGTTCTAACTTTTGGATAGCAAACCGATGCACGTGTAAAAACTCTGGTATTCCATCAACGGCAATTTCGAGTGGTATCGGTGAAGGTTCGGAAACGGCCAATTCGGCATCCCAGCGGTGAATTTCCGCCTCCTAAACTTGATGCCGTGCCACAGCCGATGCAATCTGAGGCTCATCCCACCATGTCCAACAAGGTGCGGAACCTAGTGTGTGATTGATTGCGTCAAGGAGTAGTTGGGTCTGGAAGCGCAAACGCATAGCCGCGTCCTCGTGTGAATCTGGACCTAACATCTCTCCCCGCCAGGGGGAATCTGATTTCCCTGCCTGAATGTCATGACTCCAGAATTCCTGCACTTCGCCAATATGAGTTGCGAGATCGAGGAGCGTCCATTCAGGGCAGGATGGCACTCGGACGGCCGTGCAATCTCTGCGACATGATTCACGATGAGGCCTTTCCCACCCGAAAAAGGAGATCTTCGAGATCTTCGGTTACTCCGAGATGTTCTGACCATGTTCTCATGTATGCGATTTCTAGCGGTTGTGTCGCGGCAATCTCGATGCAGTCTCGCCATTGAGTGTCGGAGCGCGAGGCGAGCCGCCACTTCAACTTGGAAAGAATAACGTCCTCGGGTGTAGCCACCCAGACTGTCAACCCAAGTATCTCTACTTGCACCCGACGTTCAAGACGCGTCAGTTCGAATGGGTCATCGGGCGGACAGATAAAGACGTCGACTTTGCCGCCCGAGATCGGATGTAAGACATTGAACGAACCACTCTCAGAGGCGGCCTTTCGTACATCATTGACCGGAAAGTAAAGATCCTCTTCGGATAATTCTTCGAGCAATGACTCCACTGAGTTCTGTGGAATGACTGCGACAAGGTCGATGTCTCGGGTTGACCTGATAACTCCCCACGCTGCAGCAGCGGTTGAACCGACGACTATGTACCGTGCACCTATGCGCTCAAGAGCACCGACCACTTTTTGAAATGCATACGTGAGATCGATCACGAATCAAGACTGCCGCTGTTGACGTGCATTTCTTTGGCTAGTTTGTCGCCGTATCGGCGCCGTACAAGTTCGACGAGTACTTCGTGGTCATCTAAATCTGGATAGAGGTGACGCACGGCCTGCTCCTCCATTTCCGCCAACTGTGCATTGAGTGTTGCCCAGGCTTCCAAACGCTGTTGCACTGTTTGCGCTGCAATTGCGTCCATCTGACGACGCCATACTTTGACCGAGGTATCAATCGGCACGGCTGGCGGATTGCTTGGATTCACGGTTTCAGTGTAACGATGAGGTGAGGGGCTGCTATCGGCTGTACTTGTCACTGCTGGCATAGATGCTAGCATGCAAGCATGGGCCAAGTTTCCTGGAGAGCAGACGACAAATTGGTGGCACGCGTAAAGCGAGTTGCTGGCACACATCGAATGTCGATGAACGAATATCTAACAAACGTTCTCGATGTCGCGACAGACCCAAGCCGAGCATCGAGCGCCGAGCAACAGTTGCGCGAGCGTCTCATGAGCGCGGGACTTCTCGTAGTTCCGAAGCCATCAGGTCGCAGTCGACCTTCACGCGCAGAAGTCAATGCAGCGGGCAAACGTGCCAAGCACGGCACACCGTTGTCAGATTTAGTCAGCGAAGGACGATGACCGTCTTTGTCGATAGCTCTGCGTTGGTCAAATTCTATGTTCCAGAGTTTCAACACGATTTCGTCAGATCGATTAACGAGCCAATTTATATATCAACGATTTCCCAAATTGAAGTTCCTGCTGCAATGTGGCGAAAGCACCGATTAGGAGAAATCCAAGCAACTGACGCGGCATTATTATGTGCTGACTTTGCGGCAGACGTAGATGGTGAGGGCATGTCTTCTCCACGGTTCTCAGTTGTTGCCCTTGTTGATGAGATCGTGAGCATGGCTGCACGTCTCGTCGCAATTCACGCGCTCCGTGCATACGACGCGGTTCAGTTGGCGACAGCGCTTGTCGTACGGACAATCGTCTTCGACGCAATTGGATTCGTCACATTTGATCGCAACCTGCACGCCGCAGCGGCCAGCGAAGGGTTTACCTCATTGCCACAAGAAATCGTTCGCAAGTAAAGTGTCGGCGAGATAGTTCGTTAACGCCGATTCGGTTACGATGTGGCGCTCACCGTGTTGGTGGAAATGATCGGCGACGTATTCGTGTAGTTCGGAATGTCGCCCATCACTGCACTGATTCCAGTACTCGACATCGTGGTCTGCACATCTTCGATCGAGTCAAAGTAGATGTGCGCGACGGCATAGTAAGGGGAATCTGGCGCCGCAATGTCGGCCTCCCACTTCGTCACCTTGGGCAAGTTGGTCGACAGCATCGGCATGTGTTTGCTTACCCAGTACTCGCTGTTGAAGTGAGTTCCTTCGCCTCGCGGATAAAGAACCATTAGTCGAATCATCGAATTGATCTCCCCTTGTCGAGCCCCATTGCGCCGTTTGGTATCACGGATAGTACCTACTCTTGAATTCGGAATGCAAGCGAACTAATCACTCCTTCAGGTGTTTGGCGAAGAAGTCGAGGATGATCTCGGCGCGCTGCGCCCGGTGTATCGGCGATCCGGAGCGCGATAATTCGTGTGTCTCGCCAGGGAACCGGTAAAACGTTACGTCTTTGCCCAGCAAGCGCAGGGCAACGAATAATTCTTCGGCCTGGCTTATTGGGCAGCGCAGGTCGTTTTCGCTGTGAATGATGAGCAGTGGGACATTGATGGCTCGTACATGGGTAATTGGAGACATGCGCATGTACTCCTCAGCGTCTTCGAGATGGTTCGGGCCGTGTTCCACGCGAAATACGGTGCCGACATCGCTCGACCATTCCTCAGAAATCATGTTGTTCACCGCTCGCTCCGAGCAAATGGCTTTGAATCGATCTCCATGACACCCAGCGAGCCATGTTGCCATGTAGCCGCCGTAGCTACCGCCGAGCATTCCCACTCGGGACGCGTCGCAAAAGGAATATTTCGCCAAAGCGCCGTCGAGTACCGCCAACACATCGGCAACGTCAGCATCACCCCAACCTGTGCCAGGTGCGACTGAATGCTTGCGACCGAGGATTGCTTGCCCCCACGCTTGTTCGCGACCACTTGATCCGCGCGGGTTGCTCATGACGACCACGAAACCGGCCGCCGATTGTATTTGTGCTTCGTCGAACAACGTTTCGCCATATTGCGTGTGTGGCCCGCCATGCACGTTTAGCAGGACAGGGTATTTTTTTGACGGATCGAAGTCTTTCGGTTTCATTATCCATACATCAATCTCGGCTGGCCCTCCGCTGTATGCGGAACCACACGGAACGGTGAAACGCTCCCATGTCTGTGGTGCCGTTGCTGTAACAAGTGTTGCGCCGACATCGCTGAGGCGGCGCTCGTTACCGTTGACAAGCACATACAATTCGCTCGCTTGATTCACCTCGCTGGCAACGAATGCAATGGTGCCACCTGAAGAATTAAAGGACTTGGTCATCCGACGACCCTGGGTGAGGAATGAGGGGGATTTCGCGCCGGACGCATCGACCTGCACTACCTGTGCCGTGCCGCGATCTTCTGCATAGGCAATCAGTGTGTTGGCATCAATCCAGGTCGGGGCGATGCCGCCGCTAGTGGGGGCAAACGTGCGGTCAAGCGCACGCGACACCCATTGTCGCTTTTGCGTGGCGAGATCAAGCACGCCGACATGCTCATTTTGTGGATACGTGAGTGGATCGTCGTTTCCGAGATACGCGACCTTCGTGCCATCGGGTGAAACGCTGGCTGCGGAATACACACCCGTGTGATCGGTGAGGGTAGTGATGGTGCCGTCAAGTTTCACAAGGTGCAAGTCATTGGCAAGATCGATATCCCAGCCATCATGCAACGCACCATCCGTGACAAGACCAGATGAGTCAGCGAGCCACGCTGGGCCGGAGTGTTGGCGCGGGCCAGGAGTGAGGTTGCGCGGCTCGGCTGTGCCATCGGCGGGTACGACATAGATGTGTGACGGTCTATCGAACACGAAGTCTTCGCCGTTGAGACGCGTAAAGAAAGTCTCAATTTTTCGCGGCGCCATCCACGATTCGTCATCTTTTGCATAACGCTCATCTTGGGTGCGCGAGGTAAAAGCAATCAACTTGCCATCTGGCGACCAACGAACATTGCCCACTCCGTCGGGCATTGTTGCCACTGTGCGGATCTCTCCGTTCATGCCGATTGGGATAATGCACAATGTCGTTTCACCTTTTTTCTCACTTCGGCCAGAAGTAAAAGCGAGCCATGTACCGTCAGGAGACCACGATGGGTTGCCATCGCGCTTCTCGCCGGCAGTAAGTGGTCGTGGTGATGTGGATCCGTCAGTGCGGGCGAGCCACACCTGCGAACGATATTTGTTGGCCTTGAAATCAACGCGGGTAACAACGTATGCGACGTGCTGTCCGTCGGGTGACACTGCGGGGGATGCAGCGCCAATTTGTTGCGAGATGATTTTTTCGGCGAGTTCTAAATGTGGATTCTTAGTGTCGTTTGGCATTCGACGATCGTAGTCTCGGACCGCCGTATTTCTAGTGCGCCGACCCAGGTGCAATTTTGTGCACTTTGCCGTTCGGCATTGTTGCTCCCGATAGATCGGCGCCAGTAAGATTGGCGCCCGTTATATCTGCACCAGTTAGGTTGGCACCCGACAGGTGAGCATTGGTCAGGTTCGCTTGGTGCAGGTGGGCTTTTGACAGGTTCGCGTTGGTCAACTTGGCCTTGGAAAGTTTAGCGCTAGCCAGGTTTGCATTGGACAGGTTTGCATTGGACAGGTTTGCCCGAGTCAGATTGGCTTTGCGCAAGTTGGCATGAATCATGTCGGCGCCGGACAAATTCGCGTCCGATAGATCAGCGTTATCTAGGTTTGCATTATGCAGATGGGCACCGGGTTCGATCTCATAGCCGTTCACCTGCATATTCACAACGTAGCGGATTCAACATTCAAACTGTTAGCCGGATCTTCTTACGGTGCTAACTTGGCTTCGTGTTAATTGCCACAGGAATCATTTTCCTGATCGGAGGTTTCGTGTTCATGATTCCTTCCGATTCCGTTCCGGGTTCAGTCGCAGTCCGGAATGTGCGCATTGGGAGTTCGCATATCGTGAAAACTCCTGGTCATCGTGTCGATAACGAGCGTCGCAGTAAGTGGTTAAAGGTTTTGGTCGGATTTACATTCTTTGGGCTAGGCCTATTGTCGATCGCGATTGGCTCCTGAATCATGGAATTGGCTCACGAAATTCTCGGTAGTGGTCCCATTGCGATTGTTATTCACGGAATCACCGAGTCACACGAAAGCTTCCGACCAATTCTCGCCGCGCTAGGCGAGCACTACACGGTCCTTGCCGTCGATGTTCGTGGACATGGCCTCTCAAGATCGGAAGAACCGTATGATCTCATCACTCTCGCCACCGATGTGCACGACACTTTGGATTCTGCGGGAATGGCAAACTCGACCGTCGCACCATTAGTTATTGGACATTCCATGGGCGCAGTGGTGGCCAGTGCCTACGGTGCCATGTTCCCAAGTCGCGCGATCGTCAACATCGATCAGAGTCTGAGGCTTGCCGCTTTCAAGGATGGTCTCGGACAACTCGAATCATTGTTGCGCGGAGATCACGCATCCTTCGAGATGGCGATAGGGATGATCTTCAGTTCGATGTTCGGACCACTTCCGCCAGACGAGGTCGCTCGCTTGAACACATTGCGTCGTGCCGACCAGAAAGTGGTGCTGGGCATGTGGGCGACCGTGTTTGAGTCAAGTCTTGAAGAGCTCGACGCCACGGTCGGTGCACTCGCCTCAGGCATTACGGTTCCGTACCTGTCGTTGCATGGCAGCGATGATCTCGGTGACTACCCCAGTTGGATTCAGAAACGCATGCCGAACGTAACCGTGGAGTTATGGCCCAATCATGGCCACTATCCCCATCTCGTTGACTCAGCAAGATTTCTCGAGCGCATTCGGTCGTTTGATCCTCAGCGTTAGAACCATCTCCGACAATTAGGTGTGATTTCGAGTATTGACGTCGATCAAGCCGACAAAATATCCAACACTGCCGTGGTCGCGAAAAAGGCGCTCGCGACCGTCGCCGCGGCGACAAGAATTTGTCCGGCAACCCGCACAAAAGCCGACCGAGCGAATGCATCGAGCCTGACTGGCGCGATCGTTCGAATCCCGATATAGGCAATTGTGGCGGCACCGATTGGAGGGACAATGCTGAGCACGAGCGCCGGATACAGCAAAACTCGGACGCGACCGGAAGTTTTGGCTACTTGATCGAGCCGTGCAGCGATCGCAGTGAATGTAGTGGCAAATAGTATTCCCGTCCCGACGACGAGAGTTACAGCGAGCCATCGTGGTGTCAGGATCGCAAAGTCAACATTGCTGGGGGATAATGCATCGGATACTCCCAACGTCCCAACCGCCAGGATGCCAAAAATTAAACCGGATGTCCCCGCCTTGGCGGGCAACCACAACCGTACGACTAGGTATCCGAGCGCACTGAAAATTCCGCCGCCGATGCCCACGAAAATAATGAATCCGATCGTGCCGCTGGACGTGATTTCACCCACTGTTTCGCTGGCTTCGGTTTGTAGTCCTTGGGAGTCCCCCGACGTGGCAGCGAGAACGCGCATGACGAGGCGGCCGATTAGTCCAAGAACAACCACACCCGCGATTACCCCCGCAGTCCATGCGGCACCGATCGTCCGAACGGCCACATGGAGCCGCGTTCGCCAATTACTCTCAACGTCAACCGGGGAGGGGGAGCGCAGGGGCAACAGCCGCCACTTCCAGGACACGAGCACGGCGATGACCACGCTGACTAATCCCAGTCCGACCACAAGGACATTGGCAAAACGCATCAGTTGACAAGAGTACAGCACAGGAACGCTGCTTGGAAGAGAAAAGATTGGAACCAGCGATGGTACTTTGAGTTCGCCGCGTCAAGTTGTTCAACTTGCGAGGTATGCGGCAATTGCGCGTCGAATGACTTCACTGCGTGTGATGTCGTCGCATTTGGCGCGGGAGTCGAGAGAGTTGACGACTTCGTCGTCAAGTCGCACGGGCACAACATTGGCAACAGACTTACCCATCATCGGGCGACCAGGGAGTCGAATGAAAGTGGAGAGGTCGAATTCTTTTGTGGCGTATTCATCGGCCAATCGATGCAGGTCGGCGTCAGTCAGTACCTCGCCTGTGTTGGTATGGAAGGTCCTCTTTCGGTTAGACATTATTCGTATCCTTTGGGAGTAGTGGCGCAAAATGTGGACGCATCCGCATCGCGTGAATTACAACTAGTTCCATTTCATCTTTTGGAATACCAATGAGTTCGAGCAAGTTGCCCGCTCGATCTGGTCCGACAATGAGCAACCGTGCTTGACCGCGAGCGGAATCGAAGGCAGAGAACCCAAGTGCGTAGTCATGAGCATGAAGGATGTCATCCCGCAAGATTTCATGTCTGAGTGCGGAGTCATATATTGATACTGAATTATAACGTAATACGAAACTCCAGACAACTGGATTGGGCGGGATTTGCTTCCATTTTCGATTCCGACGTGGCACTCACTAGATGTGTGGGCCGCTGGTCACCCCTTACGTTCGGAACCTAAGCGCCGAGGGCGGCGTACTGTGGCTTAATCACCTGGTTGATGAGTTTCAATCGTTCATCGAAAGGGGCGAAGGCGCTCTTCATCGCATTCACCGTAAGCCATTGGAAGTCACCGATGTTCCAGTCGAAGGCCTCGGCGAGTTGTACAAATTCCTTGGTCATTGATGTCGCGCTCATCAGTCGATTGTCGGTGTTCACCGTGACACGGAAGCGCAGGCGCTTCAGCATGCCAATGGGGTGCGTGGCGATCGATGAACATACACCCGTATTCACGTTTGAAGTCGGGCATAACTCGAGCGGAATTCGACGATCTCGTACGAACTGAGCGAGCCGGCCAAGCTGTTCATGGCCGGGCTCACCGGTGATGTCGTCGACGATTCGCACACCGTGGCCAAGTCGCTCGGCACCGCAGAACTGCAACGCTTCCCAGATGGACGGCAAGCCAAACGCTTCGCCGGCGTGAATTGTCGTATGGAAATTGGAGCGCTGGATGTATTGAAATGCATCGAGATGCCGCGTCGGCGGGTATCCGGCCTCTGCTCCCGCTATATCGAAACCGACGACACCTTCATCACGCCAACGCACGGCCAGTTCAGCAATTTCAAGACTGTGGGCAGCGGTGCGCATTGCACAACAGAGGGCATACACGGTGAGGTTGGTACCGGCGGAGCCGTGTTTGAGGCCATTGAGGGCGGCTCGCACGACCTCGTCGAGAGTGAGTCCGGTCTCGGTATGTAATTCGGGAGCAAAACGAACCTCGGCATACACCACACCGTCGTTGGCAAGATCTTGCGCGCACTCAAATGCGACCCGCTCAATTGCGTCGCGGTGCTGCATCACCCCCACCGTGTGGGCAAAGGTTTCGAGATAGAGCACCAGATCGTTGCGCTTGGCACCGCGATGGAACCACTTCTGTAAGTCTGCGATATCGGTTGTTGGCAGTTTGGAATAATTGTATTCGTGGGCGAGATCAATCACCGTTTCGGCGCGCAGTCCACCATCAAGATGATCATGCAACAAAACCTTCGGTGCCGTGGCCAAAATTTCGCTGGGTACCGACATGCGGAGATTCTACGTCGGCGAACCCGCATTGAGCGCATCGAGCAAGGTGTTCCAGCCAAGTGTTGCGCACTTGATACGAACGGGAAATTTTACGACTCCTTGCAACGCTTCGAGGTCACCCAAATTAAGTGATTCGTCGACCGGCGTGGTGTCGTCGCCGTCGTCTTCATCGAGGGTCATCATGTGCTTGAAACGGCGCACGATTTTGCGCACCTCATCAACGGATTTACCTTTAATTGCCGTGGTCATCATCGATGTCGAACTCTGGCTGATCGAGCATCCCGAACCATTGAAGCGAACGTCTTTCACTACGCCGTTTTCGACGAGGAGAAAAACGCCAATTTCATCTCCACACAGTGGGTTATAGCCCTGGGCAGATACGGCTGGCGGGTCGAGTTCGCCGCGATTGCGAGGGGTGCGATAGTGATCAAGAATGATTTCTCGGTAGAGATCTTCCAGGCCTGCCATGTGGTGCTCCCTCGTGAATTATTTCAGAAGATATCGGATGCGCTGTCAAGCGCATCGGCCAATGTATCCGCGTCAGCCTCAGTGTTGTAAAGATAAAAACTTGCGCGCGCGGTGGCATTGGTTCCAAGCACTCGCATGAGTGGCTTAGCACAGTGATGTCCGGCGCGAATGCAAACGTTGTGTTGATCAAGAACTTGGCTCAAGTCATGGGGGTGAATACCGCGGAAAGAAAAACTAAAGGTCGCACTGCGTAGTTCCGGGTTCGTCGGGCCATGAATGGTGATGTCGTCGCCAAATCGCTGGCTGAGCGTGCTCAGTACATAGGCGCTCAATTTCATCTCATGTTGACGAACGTTGGTCATACCGATGCGCTCGAGGTAGTTGATTGCTGCGCCAAATCCGATGACATCGGTGATCGGTGGGGTGCCGGCTTCAAATTTGGCGGGGAGTTCGGCAGGAGTGAAACCATCAAGACGCACGTCGGAGATCATGTTGCCGCCACCAAGAAATGGTGGAAGTTCATCGAGCAATGTTTCGCGTCCCCACAACACACCTACTCCCGATGGACCGCACATCTTGTGCGAACTGAAGGCAACGAAATCGGCGTCCCAAGCACGCACGTCCGTGGGCTGATGCGGTACCGATTGGCAACCATCCACGATGGCAAGTGCACCCGCATAACGTGCAGCGGCACAAAGTTGCTGCACGGGGGTGATGGTCCCGAGCACATTTGACATCGACGTGAATGAAAATACCTTGGCCCCATCGAGATGTGCATCAAGGTTGGCGAGATCAAGTTGACCGTCAGGCGTAAGCGGAACCCAGCGCAATTGAATTCCACGCTCAGCCACCAGCATGTGCCACGGCACGATATTGGCGTGGTGCTCAAGGTGGGTGAGTACCACGACATCACCACATTGAAGATTGGCGCGACCCCAACTCATGATGACGAGATTGAGTGCTTCAGTGGCGTTCTTGGTGAAGATGACTTCGTTCGAGTTGTTGGCATTGATAAAGCGTGCAACTTTGGTGCGTGCACCTTCGTAAAGGTCAGTTGCTTCGGCCGCCAACTGATAGGCACTGCGATTGATCGGTGCATACGCCGTTTCCATGAAGGATGTCATTGCATCAATGACTACTTGGGGTTTTTGCGAGGTGTTGGCACTATCTAGGTACACCAGTGGCTTGCCATTGATCTTCCGCTGCAAGACCGGAAAGTCCTGGCGGATGCGGGCAACGTCGAACGACATGAGAAGTACCTATCAGACCCGTTCGCCGCGGTAGGACTCGTAACCGGATCGCTCCAGCTCAGCGGCAAGTTCCATGCCGCCACTTTTGACAATCTGTCCATCAATCAAAATATGGACGACGTCGGGCCGTAGTTCGTCGAGCAGCCGTTGGTAATGGGTAATGAGCACGATGCCAAGTGTGGGTCGCACTGCGCGCACTTCACGAATCCCATTGGCCACGATACGCAAAGCATCGATATCGAGACCCGAATCGGTCTCGTCAAGAATCGCCAGTTCTGGTTCCAAAATTGCCATTTGCATAATCTCATTGCGCTTCTTTTCACCGCCCGAGAATCCTTCGTTGAGGTAGCGATCCACAAATGATGAGTCCATGCCAAGACGCTTCATCCAATTCATCGCGCTAAGTCGCAACTCCAGCACCGAGAGATCAATTCCTTTGCGCGCTGAAAGTGCCTGGCGCAAAAACTGGATGACCGAGACGCCGGCGATTTCTTGTGGGTATTGAAACCCGAGGAAGATGCCGGCCTTGGCCCGGGCGTCGGTCGGCCATTGGCTGATGTCGTCGCCCTTGTAAAAAATACGACCAGAGGTAACTTCATATTCTGGTGAGGCAAGCAAAGTGTTAGCGAGGGTGGATTTACCAGAACCGTTGGGTCCCATGATGGCGTGAATTTCGCCGGTATTCACTGTCAGGTTGATCCCTCGCAGGATTTCAGTGTCGCTTTCCACAGGTTTGGCGTGGAGGTTCTCCACCCGGAACAGTTCGGTCACGAAGTCAAGTGTAATTAGGGTTTGCGGTATTACCACTATGGACGTAGTAGTAATTATCCAGCCTGTAACGGCCGCCAGATTGCTCGGTATGAGGGATATTCATATTCGGCAGTGACATATCCAATTCGACGAAGCTCCCTGTGGAACGCCGGAAGTGATCGAAACGGGATCCCAGAGTCAACATGATGAGCAAGGTGCCAACCGATGTTGTAGGGCACGAGCATGAATCGAGCCAGGATTGCCTGCCGCACACTGTGAGTGGTGATGCGGCGATCAATGTCGGCACGCAGGCCGCCATGTTCCGCAATCGCGCGAAGTCGATTGATCAAACGCCACACGGTAAGGAATGGAAGCAGCCACAAAAAGAGATAAATGAATGGATGACCACTGACGACCAACACCGTCAAAATACACGCCTGCACCGCGAGTATCTTCAACTGTGTATTTCGCGCACGGGCATCGCCGTGAAACAGGGCAGAGAATTGGGCGCGCATTAAACGTGTGCCGGTAATGCCAACGGAATCGCGCACGAGTTTTCGACGGAAACTTTGGGGAGTTATCGGGTAATTCGCATACAACGCAATGTCCGGTTCGTTCGGACCAAACTCTTCCCGATGATGTGCCATGTGCACGAAACGATAAGCATCGGTATTGACGAACGATGGATACCCGAGCAACCATCGACCAACGAAATCATTGATCAGCTTGTTGGGAAATAACAGTCGATGGGCTGATTCGTGCATCAGTGATGCAAACTAGGCGTGCGCGCGGCCCATTAGCAGGAAGGCCACAACGTACGTGATCGGATTGTGGAGCACCACGGCAAGCCAAATGATGCCAATGGTTTGAGCGTAGAGCAATACAACAGTGATGAAGTTGCGCAGCCCAGCAATTCGACGAAGTTCGGCGCGCCATTGCGGAGTTGGTCTCCCGTCACTCCGAATTTTCTCCGATGCCAACAGGTGACCAAACATTGACGGCGACGGTGCCATCCCGCCCAGTTTGGCTGTCGTGTTCATACTCATCATCATTACCAGCCTCGGTCCACCCATGCAGTCAAGCGCGGGCGCTCGGTACCGATGGTGGTGTCGGTCCCGTGTCCCGGCAAGACGATGGTCTCGGCGGGGAAGGTAAAAAGTTTGGTATCGATGCTGTGAATGATCGTGGCAAAATCGCCTCCTTCCAGCGTGGTATTTCCCGGCCCCCCCGGAAACAACGTGTCGCCGGTAAACAACAGCGGCGTTCCGGCCACTGCAAATGAGATCGAGCCTTCGGTATGGCCCGGATTGTGTATGGCGTGTAATCGCAGACGTCCGACTTCGAGTATTTCGGCGTCGTCGATAAACGCGTCATAGCCGACATCTTTTAGGCGTGGTGCGTCGAGGGCAGTGACAGCGACCTCGTACCCGGCTTCGCGCATCGCGGGCACGGCTTGAATGTGATCCCAGTGACCGTGGGTTTCCAGAACGCGACGAACTCCAAGTGTCTTACAGAGTGCAAGTAATTGCTCGTGTTCGTTGGCCGCATCGATGAGAACAGCGTCTCCGGTGGCTCGACAACGGACAACGAACACGTTGTTTGCGAATGGACCGACCACAACCTTGTGGACCTCGACGTTGGTGTCATGCCAATGCAACGTGTTTGCCACGCTCATGTGGAAAACACCTCAAAGCCAAGCGACAGAGCAACAGGTATCTGGCCGGCATCAAAGGTAACGAAACGAATCGGCGATGGTAGGCGCTGTGCGGCCGCGAGATGAATTGCATCGCAAATTTGCAGAGGTTGCTCGCGAGTGAGCAGAGCGGCATCGTTGAGACATCGCTGATCTACGGGCACAAAGGCAACATAGTCCCAGGTGCGGCGAAGTGCGTCTTCAAGATCATTGCGCAGTACCTCTTCGTCGGTGAGATGATCGATTAAGGCGATGGCTTCGCTCAGGGCAAGGGCGCTGGCACACCACGTTTCATCATGTTGCAATGCGTGCTGGACCACGGTGCGGGCGACGCCGGGGACATGAAGAGCCACAAGAGCGCTCGTATCAAGCACGACGGTCACCCTCGCACCTGCCGGAGTAGTTGGTCGATGCGGGCGCCGCTGTGCACGATAATCGGGTTGCCCAAGGTAAATGCGCCTACCCGTCGCGGAGCAATCACCGCACCCCGAGCAATCAGATCGGCCATCGTCGGCGTTGCCGAGGAGAGAGTGTCAAGTGAACTGAGTACGGCCACAGGTTCGCCGGAGACGGTAACAACCATGCGTTCACCAGCACCGGCTTGTCGTATATATGTAGAAGCCTGCTCACGAAGATCGCGAATACCGATCCGACGGGTCATACCTGCATTCTAACGCAATAACCGTTTTGTGTGTACGCATGTGTACACAAGCCGATTGGCATCGCCATCTGGACATCGGTGATACTCGGTGCCATGAACTTTGCCTTTACTGAAGAACAAGAAGAACTTCGCAAGACCGTGCGGGCGTTTCTCGACGCCAAGTCACCCGAGTCGGCCGTGCGCGAACAGATGGAAACGACTAACGGAGTTGACCCGGCCGTATGGAGCCAGATGGGCGAGCAGATGGGTCTACAGGGTTTGCACATTCCGGAAGAATTTGGCGGTTCTGGATTTACCCAGATCGAACTTGGAATTGTGCTGGAAGAAATGGGCCGTGCGTTGTTGTGCGCCCCATTTTTTTCAACGGTTGTCCTGGCTGGCAACACGTTGTTACAAAGCGGTGATAACGCCGCAAAGATGAAATACCTGCCGGGTATCGCCAGCGGCGAATCAACCGCCACATTGGCAAGTACCGAGCCATCGGGTAAGTGGGATGAAGCAGGAATCACGATGGAGGCCAAGGGTTCTGGCAGCAACTGGAAACTTAGTGGCACGAAGATGTTCGTTATTGACGGTCATACAGCGAATTTAGTTCTCGTTGCCGCTCGAACCGCCAAGGGGGTCTCGCTTTTCGCCGTTGAAGGCAACGCCAAGGGTCTCGTTCGCACGCCATTATCGACGATGGATCAAACTCGCAAGCAAGCCAAACTTGAGTTCACCGATGTTGCCGCGGAACTAATTGGTGTCGAAGGCAAAGGTTGGGATGTCTTGTCCACCGTGTTCGATCTCGCCGCCGTAGCACTCGCTGCCGAGCAAGTCGGCGGTGCCCAAAAGGTTCTTGAGATGGCTGTTGAATATGCCAAGGTTCGTGTGCAATTTGGTCGTCCGATCGGGAGTTTCCAGGCCATCAAGCACAAGTGTGCCGACATGTTGCTGGAAGTGGAGTCGGCCAAGTCGGCTGCGTATTACGGGATGTGGTGCGCGAGTGAAATGAACGACGAGTTGCCATCGGTAGCCTCGATGGCCAAGGCGTATTGTTCCGAGGCGTATTTCCATGCCGCCGCCGAGAACATCCAGATTCATGGCGGAATTGGCTTCACCTGGGAACACCCGGCACATCTCTATTTCAAGCGCGCCAAGTCAAGCGAACTGCTCTTCGGTGACCCCACGTATCACCGCGAGTTGCTTGCTCAACGCATTGGCATCTAGTTAATCGTTGCGGGCGGCATGTCTGCAGTGACTCTCGTCTTTGTCGTCGTTTCGGTTATATCGGTATTCGTGATTGCCACGGTCGTGATTGGTCGTGAGGCGCGTCGGTTGGACGGAGTCGCGCCTCGTGCCATATACCAATTGGATGAGGCGATTGATTTTGTGGCTGATCGATTGCCATCAGACACTCAAGCACGATTGACACCTGAAGAGTTGCGCAAACTGTTGATGCTGCACTTGGACTGGCTGCACCTCCACGGATTGCAACCGGAAGATGTTGTGGATCGGCGACAGGACATCGCTGACACCATTGTCGTTGGTGAAGAAACGCTCACCGCGTATTTATTGGGCGAGGCGGAAAAAGTACGAGTGGATGTGCTGGAAGATGTGGATGTTGTGTACGTGGTGCGCGCCCACCTGGACTATTTCGATGCCATCGGTGCAGTAGGTCCAAGTGCATCAAGCAAAGATCTCTGACCGATCAGGTTTTGCTTCCACATCGAGACATAGCGCTCGAGATGCGGATTGAAGTAAGGGTCGTCATCAAGTTTGTCGCGCCAGCGTGCACCAATTTTCGCCACTTCAAATGTCTGCAGTCGTGGTGATCGTGTCTGTGATTCAAAATGAAAGAACTGGGCGTGAGGAGTGAACAATACGCGGTAGCCGAGTTCTTGCACCTTGAGCCCGAAGTCGACGTCGTTGTAGTTGCTTGGAAAATCTGTGCAAAGTCCACCAACTTCATTGAACACACTGCGCTTGATCAGGGCACATGCGGCGATCACGCCCGAAACTTCGCGCTGTACTCGCAGTAGATGTTGTGCACCAGTAAAAGAGAGAGGGCGACTGCGGTAGAGGTCGTAGGGAACCGGATTGAGGATATGGCCGGCGCTTTGAATGGTGCCGTCTTCATATAAAAGCATTGGACCGACCATTGCCACGCCCGGGTCGGCGAGCATGCCGACCATCGTGTGTAATGCGTCTGGGGTGATGATCTCGGTGTCGTCGTTGAGCAACAACACCAGTTCTGACTCACTTGCTACTACACCTAGATTGATTTTTTTGGCGAAATTGAATGGCTCTGAAAATTCGATGAACTGTACGTGGGTGCCACCGGCGAGGGCGATGGCTCGACGAGATTCGGTGGATGTTTGAGCATCGGCAACAACAAGAATTTCAAAATTCGTATACGTAGAGCGTGCCAGCAATGTCTCGATGGTGTGGGCGGCCAAGACTTTAGGAGTGCCATGTACGGATTCGACAGTTCCGCGAGTGGGAATGATGATGCTGATAGGGGGCTCACTGGCGACACGTCGCCGCACACGCACTACAGGCAGGTGTTCATCGGCGTCGCAATCCGCGTCGATGCCAGTGCGCTCACAATGTTGGCGAACTGCCTGAATTGAACAGGTTGGCTGCAGATGTTCGTGGTCGGACGCGTACAGCAGCTCGGCGATGCGTGCAGGTGATGCTGCTCGTTCAGCCAATTGAAGTGCGCGGTCATGAGCATGGACAACAGCGAGTTCCTCTAGGCCGCCACACTGGTTCACGAGGGCGAGGGGGGCAACGAGCAATTCGCCCACGTAGCAGTGCGAACGTAAACGTTCAGGCGACCAGCCCGGGCGACGCACCTCTGTTGGTTCATCCCAGCGACTTACTGAGCCGTGGGTGGAGTCACCATAGAGCAGATCATGATGTGGATGGTCGCTCATGAACTCGCGCAGTGTGTCAAACGAGGTGGGCATTAGGGAATCTCCACAGCGCATGAACATGATGTGACCACAGGCTTCCGAAGATGGTGTGATCTGAACATGGCTAGTGCGCAATCGGTCTAGGTGCACTGCCGCGGTGTTCTCCCTGGTCAGACCAACAATGACAAGACAAACAGGCGAGTGCGCAGTTCCACGCAACGATTTCAACGTTCGCTTGATCTCGTTGCGGGTGGATCCCTTGGCATTGATGACGATGGTGAAGTCGTTCATCGAGCCAATTTCTTGATCAGGAACCGAAATGGTTTGGGTAAATGCCGATATGTAAACCGGATCGGTCGCAGCCACGGTTGATGTACCCAATCGATCTGAAAACTGGCTTGGGACTCTTTGGCGAAGCTGTCGCGGAAGTGGTAGTTCTCCATTGAAGTGGAGGTTCCGTAGATGTCACGGACGTGTTGTTCAACACGCGCACCAATTTCGGCGTCGCGATTTGCCAGTTCGGAGAGTGCCCGTTCGCGGCGGGCGATAACTGCAGCGTCAACAGGTCGAGACTCTCCGTTTGGCATGCTCTGAAGCCTAATGAGCGATGCGGCTACTAGATCATCATGTTGAGATTGTGTGCAATTCGCAGTGCAAGTTCATTGTCGCCTGTGGCGGACCAATGTGATCTCGTTTCTTCAGCCGTGGTTCGCCCCGTGGCGAGTGCGAGGAACGTGTTGCTGTCGATTGAAAATGTAGTTTGAATATTTTTGGGCGGATCATCAACAACAACCGCGCGGCCATTGAGCACGGTGATGAACATTGAACGATTCACCGGACCGGTAATGCGGAATTTTACCGACTGGCCTTCAGGCGTTGCGGAGCGCTTGCCAATCACGATCGGCAACGTTCCCATCAACCGATCAATTGTGTGTTCGGCCGACGGACCCGATTCGTGTCCAGGTATGTTCAGTGCTCGGCGAATGTCTTGTTCGTGAATCCAACAATCCAGCACTCGTAGTTGCAGAAAATCCGCCACGGTTCCGGGACCAAGGGGAGTTTTTGCTGCCCTGGCGAAGTACGTCTCGTCGGCTGTGCGCAGGGCTGCCGTGCGACGGGTGACAATGTCGCTCCATTCGCCAAGCACCTGCGCACCAGTGAGCGAGCGGCGGGAATCAACTTCATGTTCATTGGATGCCCCGATCGGGTTTTTGACATAGTCATGTGGCGCCGACCGGTGAGCGGTCGGTTCTAGCCCCATCATCACACGCTCGATGCCAATCAAATGAGACATGACGTCCTGTACTGACCAGCCTGGGCACGCGGTGAGAGTTTTCCATTGGGCTTCGGTAAGCGGTGCACAAAGTTCACCGATGGACGACCATGTGGCGAAAAGTTTGTTGAGGGTGTCAGTTGGAATCATCATCGACCTCTATCGGTTATGGTGTTGGAATCTGGACGGTCATCCATTGACGCGCCGTCAAATATGGTGAAAACATTTGGGCGATGTGCTCGAGATCAGCGTTCGTCTTGGGCGTCTTTATTTCATACAACCCCGGAAACGAACTGTAGGAAACGGTGAGATCCCACAACTTGAGTGCTTCGTCACCCATCGGCGCCGGCACCACAACCGGGCCAAACATCGCGCGGTTGTTGGGAAAAACCATGATCGGCACTCCGAATCCGGCGTATTCATTTACTGCGCGCTCGTGATCAGCGCGGACCTCATCGTGGGTAGTGGGGTCGGCCAGAGCATCATCCCATGCCGACGCAGGCGCATCGATACTGGCGAGCAACTCAATTGCGACTTCACGTTCGTAGGGTCTGCGGCCGTCAATATGTAATGCGTTACCAATGGCGCCGTACCAATCATCGCAGTACTGCATGCTGCTTCGGCGCAACCATGCACCAACGCGCATCGGGGTCCAGCCGTACGAGAGTTCACGCTCCCATGGGTGTTTCTTGCCTTCAACTCGGTTGATCTCTTCAAGGCTGAAGAACTTCCATGAAATCTCAAGATCATTGAGTCGACGCACCTCGCGAATCCACAACGAGGTTTGATATGCCCATGGACACATTGGGTCGAAGAAAAAATCGATGTGCTGACTACTCATGAATTCGTCTTTCCTATGCTGTCAATTTAGGTCGTGAGGGTAACTTAGAGCGTGACGGCTAGATTCGTGTCATGGAACGACCCTCACGTTTTGCCCACACTCGCTACTTGGGTGATAAGCGAACCCAATTGGTATACGACCTTGATACCTGGACTGATGCGGCAATCATCAATGACATCGTCGCTAACGAGGTTGGCTTGTGTTTTGGTCCCGACGCGCTGCCCGAAGCCCGCAATCGCGGGTACACGCTGGCAAGCGAAGGTAAGACACGTCGGCACCGCAAGCCGCGCGCATAGATCGAGTCAAACAAGTGAATGGCAGCTTTCTTTCAGGTGGTCTGAATCTTGCGAGTTATCTCGTGCAACCCCAAGGTAAACCGGGTGCTCTCCCAGCAATGGTGTTGTGTCATGGATATCCGAGTGGAGGCATCGACGCTCGTCAATCGGCCGGGTCATTTCCTGAACTGTGCGATCGAGTTGCCAACGAACTCGGTTGGATTGCCATGACCTTCACGTTTCGTGGATGTGCATTGAGCGAAGGCGATTTTTCGATGCAGGGCTGGGTTGATGATCTACGCGCCGCAATCACCCACGTCGTGGCCGAAACTTCACCTAGTGGCGTTTGGCTTGTGGGTAACAACACTGGCGGTTCGCTAGCACTGTGCGTGGCGGCCGATGATCCGCGAGTCAGTGGTTGCGCCTTGCTCGGTGCTCGCGCCGACTTTGACGACTGGGCAGATCACCCCCGACGGTTTCTCGAGCACTCGCGTGAGATCGGAACCATACATCGACCAGGATTCCCGCCATCAGCGGATGAATGGGCTCGCGAACTTCGGCGTTTTCGCCCCACCGACGCGGCTCGACGTCTGGCCCCACGACCGTTGTTGCTGATGCATGGTGACGACGATGAAATCGTGCCAACCGCCGATTCGAGGGTGTTGGCACAAGCCCACGGCGGGGCCGAATTGCAAATCATTGGTGGTGCTGGTCACAGATTACGTCATGATCCTCGGGCGATGGCGGTTCTGCTGGGTTGGCTGGATCGTCAGCGCACGAATGCGGCAGTGTGATCAGCCTGGATTCTTTGACTTAATTTAGCTCGATGGCTTTCTGTGCCAGTTCCAGGCACTAGTGATGATGTCGCGAAGGTCGTGCGTTGCGTTCCAACCGAGCGTGGCCCGAATGAGCGTCGGATCGGCGAACCCCGAACTTGGATCACCGGGACGTCGTCCAACAATGTTGTAGGGAACTTTTCGTCCGCTCACTTGTTCGGCCATGGCAATGACTTCCAAAACGGAATGTCCAATTCCGGTGCCCACATTGCATGCCAAAGTCGATCCACCTGTGGCCAGATAATCGAGCGCCTTAACGTGTGCACCGGCAAGATCTTCGATATGGACGTAGTCACGGATGCAAGTTCCATCCGGCGTCGGATAGTCATTGCCATATAAAGAGAGGCTGCCGCTATGGCCGAGCAGCGCCTTCATCACCAGTGGTATGAGGTTTTGCGACTTCGACCAGTCTTCGCCGATGGTTGCGTCTGAACTCGCGCCAGCGGCATTGAAATATCGCAGACTTACCGAGCGCAAGCCGATGGCGCTGCATGCAGCGAGAAACTTTTCGACAACGACTTTTGTCTCGGCGTAGACACTTTCGGCATGTAGTGCCGTATCTTCCGATATCGGCACGGTGGCAGGGGTGCCATAGACACCAGCCGATGAGGAAAACACGAGCCGATCGACGCCGTTGGAAAGCAACGCTCGGACAAGAGCGATTGAACCAGACACATTGTTGGTGTAGTAGCGCAGCGGTTGCTCCATGGATTCGCCGACTGCTTTGTATGCGGCAAAATGGATAACTTCGCTGATGTCGTACTTGCGGCAGATCTTGTCGATGATGCGACTATCGGCGATGTCGCCCTCGATGAGCGGAACATGTGCTACGCGCTTCTTGTCGCCGAATTCAAGTGAATCGAGCACCACGACATCGCGATCTTGCTCGGAGAGCAGTCGAACGGTGTGGGAACCGATATAGCCCGCACCACCAGTGACTAGGACGGTCATCGAATCAACCTACTTACGCGGGCGATCTTGCTTGTCGACATTGGCCACCTTTTGCATCTTTTTGTAGCCACGTACCTTCAAAAGCATCGCGGCCGAATTAATGTCGGCAACCGATCGCGGTTGTGTATCGCTGAATGCGCCAGCCACTTTTTTCCAGCCCTTCGGTCGAACGCCGAATCGTTTGCCGAGCAGGGCGACAAAGATCTGCGTCTTTTCTTCGCCGAAACCAGGCAATGCGCGCAATCTCCGAACGAGTTCTGCTGCATCATTAACACCTGCCCAGATGTTGGCTCCCTTCCCTTTATAGGTGCTGGCGATCATTGTGCACATGGCATGAATGCGCTGGGCCATGGATGCAGGAAATCGATGGATGGCTGGCTTTTCACGGCAGATGGAACCGAAGTCGTCCACGTCAAGTGCAGCAATACGTTTGGCATCGATATGTCCGAGGCGTTCGCGGATTGTGTGTGGACCGGTGAATGCCCATTGCATTGGCACTTGTTGATCTAGCAACATGCCGATGAGCAATGCCGTGCCGTCACGATTGAGTAGTGCATCGGCCGAAGTAATACCCGTAATGTAGAAGTCACTTCTTGTCGTAGGTGGCATGGGTCTAGTTTCGCTTACGCATGCAGCGGGTTGACGGCTTCTGGGTTCACTCCGTAATGAAGGATTGCATTCTGGACAACATCATGCTTGACTGCGCCGGCCTGGCTGAGTTCATAAAGTACCGCCACGACGAGATGTGGCATGTCCACTTCGAAGTGTCGACGTAGAGCGGCACGGGTATCGCTCCGACCCATGCCGTCGGTTCCCAATGGAGTGAAGGAACGACGTGGAATGAAGCGTGCGACTTGCTCGGGAACCATGCGCATGAAGTCGGTTACTGCAATGATCGGCCCGGTGCCACCATCAAGCAGTCGCGTGACGAGCGCCTGTCGTGGAGATGCACCTGGGTGCAGGCGGTTCCAGCGTTCGATTTCGAGGGCCTCTTCACGCAATGCCTTATACGACGTCGCTGACCACAAGTCAACACCCACGTCGTAACGCTCGAGTAATTCGCTCGCTGCGAGTTGTGCCGCGCCATGGGCGGAGCCTGAAAACAAAATTGTTGCACGGTGTTTACCGCCCTCGACTTCACGCCATTTATAAAGACCTTGCATGACTTCGGCTTCAATGGTTGTTGACGTGCTTTGGGCAGGCATTTGATAGTTCTCGTTGTACAACGCAAGGTAATAGAAAACGTCCTCGGGTTGCTCGCCGTACATTCGATTAATTCCCTGGCGCACAATGGCTGCCACTTCGTAGGCGAAGGATGGGTCATAGGCCTGACACGCCGGCACGGTGCTGGCGAGTAACAGACTGTGTCCATCTTGATGCTGTAAGCCTTCACCCATAAGCGTGGTCCGACCAGCAGTCGCTCCGAGCAGGAATCCCCGCGTGCGAGCATCGGCTGCTTGCCAGATGAGATCCCCCACACGTTGGAAGCCAAACATTGAATAGAAGGTGTAAAACGGGACCATTGGCACACCGCGAGTGGCGTAGCTAGTTCCGGCAGCGATAAAACTGGCCATACTCCCCGCTTCGGTGATTCCTTCTTCAAGAATTTGACCGGATGTGGACTCGGCATAACTCAGCAACAACGCATGATCCACGGGTTCGTATTTTTGACCCTGTGAGGCATAGATCTTGAGTTCGCGAAACAATGAGTCCATTCCGAAGGTGCGCGCCTCATCCGGAATGATTGGCACCACTCGCTCTCCGAAGGATTTGTCGCGGGCCAAGTTGCGAAGTAAGCGAGTGAATCCCATCGTCGTACTGACGGCTTGCTTCCCGCTACCCAAACTGAATTCGCTAAAAGCCTCGGGGTTTGGAAGGGGCAACGGCTTGCGAGCCTCGGTTGTGCGCCTGGGGATACTGCCACCGAGAGCACGGCGACGTTCCATCATGTACTGGTATTCGATGCTGTCAACGGGTGGCCGATAATACGGCGGATTATCGCCGCTGAGTGCACTATTGGGAATTTCATCTTCGAGATGCAACGTGTTTCGCAACACCAACAACTGTTCGTCGGTCATCTTCTTGATTTGATGGGTTGCGTTGCGGCCTTCTATCTCATGACCAAGGGTCCAACCCTTTACCGTCTTACACAATATTGCGGTCGGGCGACCAGATCCGGCGTTTTCCGTAGCGGCACGAAACGCCGCATACAACTTGTGATAGTCATGACCGCCGCGTGGCAATATTCGGAGTTCGTCATCAGAAAGGTGTGAAACCAACTCACGTAAGCGTGGGTCTGGTCCGAAGAAGTTTTCGCGAATGTAATTGCCATCTTCGATGATGTAGCGCTGAAACTCGCCATCCAGAGTCGTGTTCATCTTGTTGAGCAGTGCTCCCGATGTGTCGCGGGCGAGAAGCTCATCCCACTTGGATCCCCAGATCACCTTGATGACGTTCCAACCGGCTCCACGAAATACTGCTTCAAGTTCTTGAATGATTTTGCCGTTGCCACGGACCGGACCATCCAGGCGCTGCAAATTGCAGTTGACCACGAATGTCAGATTGTCGAGCTGCTCGCGTGCGGCCAGTGAAATTGAGCCAAGTGTCTCCGGTTCGTCGCATTCACCGTCGCCCAGAAACGCCCACACCCGACTTTTTGACGTGTCGTCAAGTTGACGATTCTGTAAGTAGCGATTGAAGCGGGCGTGGTACAGCGCTGTGAGTGGGCCAAGTCCCATCGACACTGTCGGAAACTCCCAAAACTCGGGCATCATACGCGGGTGCGGATAGCTGGAAAGTCCACGACCATTCCGTCCGATTTCGCGACGGAAGTGATTCAGGTCGTCTTCATCGAGGCGTCGTTCAAGAAATGCACGCGCATAGATGCCGGGTGCGGCATGACCTTGAAAATACACATGATCGCCTGGATCGCCACCGTCTTTGCCGCGGAAAAAGTGATTGAAACCAACTTCGTACAAAGTCGCCGATGAAGCGTACGTGGAGAGATGTCCACCGATGCCTTCAGCATTGGTGTTGGCACGCACAACCATCACGGCAGCATTCCACCGAATGTAAGCGCGAATACGACGTTCAATGTGTTCGTCGCCTGGAAACCACGGCTCGTGTTCGCGCGGAATGCTGTTCACATACGGCGTCGACACCGTGGCGGGAAAACTTACTTGAGATTCACCGGCTCGCTCAAGCAACCGTGAGAGTAAATAGCGAGCGCGAGTTTTGCCCTGAGTTTCGACAACTGCATCCAGCGAATCGAGCCATTCACTGGTCTCGCCCGGGTCGATATCCGGCAACTGATGCATCGAACCATCAAAGATCATGTCCCCATTCTCGCAGGTATACCCGCGGGTACCTACGCGAGGTGCTGTAATGAGCAAGTATCTAGGGCGTGATAGTGATCTATACCGACGGTGCATGTTCCGGAAACCCTGGTCCAGGCGGTTGGGCATGGGCAATGGCTCCTACCGGTGAACCATGCGGAACGGGTGGCGAATCTCATACCACAAATCAGCGGATGGAGGTTTCCGCGGCGCTCTTTGCATTGCGTGCCCACGATCACATTCCGGGTCCGATCGAGATCAGATCCGATTCCACCTATGTCGTGCATTGTTTTCGTGACGAGTGGTGGAAGGGTTGGCAACGGAGGGGATGGCGGAACTCGCAACGCCAGCCAGTTGCCAACCGCGATCTGTGGGAACCGTTTATCGAGTTGGTGAATGCTCGAGGTGATGTGCACTTCACCTGGGTAAAGGCTCATAGTGGCGAGCCAATGAACGAATTGGTGGATGCGTTGGCTGTTGCCGCGTCGCTTGGCTTCGCCTAATTCCCGGAAATTGGAATAGTGTTCGTGCTCATGGATATCAACGGCGCAAGTGCAATTGTCACGGGTGGAGCTTCGGGAATTGGGGCGGCAACAGCACGCCTGTTGGCCAATCGAGGAGTCAAGGTTGTTGTCGCCGATCTTCAAGAAGACAAAGGTCGGCAACTGGCCAAAGAGATCGGCGGCGCCTTCTGCAAGGTTGACGTCACCAACACGCAAGACATCATCAACGCCGCTGAAATGGCGAAGTCGATGGGTCCAGTTCGCGTACTCGTGAACTCCGCCGGTATTGGCTGGGCTCAACGCACCGTCGGCAAAGACGGCACATATGACTCGGCGGCAAATCTTGATGCATTCAAAAAGGTGATCGCCATCAATTTGGTTGGATCATTCGACTGCATTCGCATCGTTGGTACGGCCATGTCGTTAAGCGAGCCACTTGCCAACGGCGAGCGCGGCGCAATCGTGAACATTGCTTCGGTGGCAGCATTTGACGGCCAGATTGGTCAGGCGTCATACTCGGCGTCAAAAGGCGGGGTAGTCGGAATGACACTGCCAATCGCGCGCGATCTTGCAGCCATCGGAGTTCGCGTCAACACCGTGGCACCTGGACTCATTGATACGCCGATCTACGGTGAGGGGGATCGTAGTGAAGAGTTCAAGACGAACCTACAAAAGGGAGTGCTGTTTCCGCACCGTCTCGGGTATCCGGAAGAACTTGCCTCGATGGTGCTCGAGTGCATTACGAACAGTTATATGAATGCCGAGTCGATTCGCGTCGATGGTGGTATTCGCATGCAGCCCAAGTGATGTCCTGAAAGCAACGGGGCAATGACCCACGTCCTGCACCAGCACCCATTTACTCCGTTCGATGAGTCGCCCGTCGCAGACATGGTCGGCTTCATGCCGATGCCACCCATTGACGACATCTTGCCGCAAGCAATGTATGACGAATTTCGCCATCGGCTCGGAACGCGGTCACTTGACTTGACTCAGTGGTTGACAACAGATGCCGAGACTGCACCAACGATCGCGATGAAGCGGCGACTTATTGAATTTCGCCGTAATGAAGTCGTTGCACTGTTTGAAGGTGGCGAATCGGCCGCACAAGAGGCGGCTGAACTTGTCGCCCAATGGATGGGCGTGGCACTCACCCACAGGGGCATTGATGCCCTTGTGGATGCGGCGTTAATGGTGGCCGATGACTTGTTGGTGCTCGAACCATGAAGTACCAGCGATGGTGAAGAACTGCTATTTGTCGCTGCCGTAGTGTGCTCGCTGAGTCGGTGGAAACTTGCCGACAAAATGGGGAAAAACATGCTGCAGGTGCATACACCGGTGCCGAAATATGCCGAGCACATCGGTGCGGCCGTGGACACGACTCTTCAACGCCTGAGCGTTGATCGCCCGATGTGGCGCTCTAACTGGACATTCGAGGATCATCCGGCGTTCTTTTAGCCGGAACCGCCACGTGCGCCTTTGGTGGATGACGTATCACAACTGTGGATTCGCATTGAGCGGGAAACATTGCGTCGCTTACCACGAACTGGTGGAATCTTGTTCACCATTCGAGGGTTTCAGCAGCCGCTCACCGATTATGTGACTCGCGGTGTCGAGCACGTGCAGGCACTGCGCGCTCTGGTTGAGCGACTTCCCGATGACGTGTCTCGATACAAGTCGGTTCTGCCGTATCGTGAGCTCGTCCTTGACTGGCTCGATACGCAGTTGTAATTACGTCGTGTAGTCGGCGTTAATCCGTACATAACCTGAGGTGAGATCGCAGCCCCATACGGTGGCCGATGCTTGACCAGTATTCAGGGTCACATGGATCCGCACTTCGGTTCCGCGCATGTAAGTGCTCAATACAGCGAGTCCAGCGTCATCTACGCGAGTGGGGTATACCTCTTGAGTACCGAAGCGAATCACCACCGTATTCTGATTGATGTCGGGGTATTGGCTGCACTTACCAATTGCCATGGCGATACGTCCCCAGTTGGGATCTGCACCATGCACGGCGGTCTTTACCAATGGCGAATTGACTATCGCCTTGGCGACGGTTTTGGCCTGTTCGTCATTACGAGCGGCATCAACATGTACTTCAATAAGTTTTTCTGCACCTTCACCATCTCGGGCCACCTGTTTGGTAAGCGATAACGCAACTTCATGCAGTGCTTGCCCGAACGCGTCAAGGTCGACGGCACCGGATACCCCACTTGCGAGCACGAGCGCCGTGTCGCTCGTAGAGGTATCGGTATCCACCGAGACGCAATTGAATGTGCGCTCAATGACCGAACGAAAGACCCGGTCAAGATCGGTCGCGATCACATCAGCGTCGGTAAACATCAGCGCGATCAATGTGGCCATGTTCGGTTCGATCATTCCGACTCCTTTTGCTACACCTACCACCCGTGCATTTGAGCCGGCCACCTTGGCAGCGGCAACTTTGGGCACGGTGTCTGTGGTCATGATTCCCTTAGCTACTTCGTCAGCCGACGTGCCTGTCGGCGACCCCGGCAATTTGGCAAGCCCAGCCCGCACTTTCTCCATCGGATATTGGCGTCCAATCACGCCGGTGGAAGCGATGAGAACGTCGTCGGCGTTGCACGACAACGCTTTGGCTACGCCCGCGACCACTTCACGAGCATTGTTCATGCCAGCATCACCGGTGGCAACGTTGGCGTTTTTAGAAATCACAACTACTGCGCGGGCCGAGTGATCGGCCACATGCTCGCGGCTCACGATCACACTTGGACCAGCAAATCGACTTTGAGTAAACATTCCAGCAGCGGCACACACTGAGTCGGCAACGACCATGGTGAAATCGTTGGTGGTGTCCTTTATACCGACATTGGTCACATATTCATGGAATCCCAGGGGTAATGAAACATTCATTGCTTCGACGAGAAGTGCTTTTCGAGGTTCTCGAGCGTGGCGCGCATCGACTTCTTATTTTTTGGCAATGCACTCATCACCTTTAACATCAGTTTTGAACGTGAGTGCGTATAATCAAACTGCTCGGTGACCTTGGTACCGCCATCCACCGGTTCAAGGATGTAGCGCCACACGTGGCCGCCGAAATGGCGCCAGGCAATTTGCCTTCCCTCATTAAACTCAACAACTTTATTGGTGATCTTGTATGGGAGGCCAAGTTTCATATCCATACCAAACGTTGAGCCGAGGCTGAGTCGTGTCGGTGCAGAGCCGTGGGACTTACGTACAGTGCCGGAACCATCAATTATTGGATGTTGACGTGGATCGGCGAGCAGATCAAAAATCTTCTCTGGTGTGGCGTGAATAATTTGGTCGACACTGATGATCTCTGTTTGGGGCATGCAATTAATCTAGAGCAGCGAGTCCGAGAAGCATCATTTGTTGAGCAACGAACGCAATGCCTCCTCCAGGTGGGCGTGAGTGAACCTGAATCCGTTCGCGGTTAGTACTGATGGAAGCACCCGTTGTCCGGTGAACAACAACGAATCGGCAAGTTTGGCCCCGAGCAGCAACTTGGGTCCAAATGACGGGATTGGCAACAGTGCTGGACGATGCAGTACACGAGCAAGTATTGACGTGAACTCGGCGTTGGTGACTGGATTGGGTGCGGTGAGGTTCACCGCACCAGAAACTGGCGCCGTGAGCAGAAACTCAATGGCGCGGACTTCGTCATCAAGGGTGATCCAACTTTGCCATTGCGTTCCGCTACCAAATTTGCCTCCAAGACCAAATTTGAATAGCGGAAGTTGCTTCTTGAGCGCACCACCTATAGGGGTAATCACGATTCCGGTGCGCAGAAACACGGTGCGAATTCCAGCCCTTGTGGCCGGAGTTGCCGCAGATTCCCACTGCTTGCAAACATCGGCAAGAAACGAGGTCCCAAGTGGGCTGGTTTCATCCAGCGCGGTATCGTCGCGTGCACCGTAGATACCGATTGCCGATCCTGAAAGAAACACTGCTGGCTTCTTGCCCAATGCGGCAATTGTTTTGGCCAGGAGATTGGTCGACAGGGTGCGACTCTCAAGGATTTCTTTCTTGTAAGAGTTAGTCCAGCGATTGTCGGCGATGCCTGCCCCGGCGAGATGAATGACGGCATCAACACCTGCAACATCGGCTGGGTTCAACTGACCCTTGGCTGGGTCCCACGAGACTTCGTTGGCGCGGGCTGGCCGACGTACAAGCCGAGTTACTCGATGTCCGGTGCGCTCAAGATGCGCGCTGAGTTGTGTTCCGATGAGACCACTGGCACCTGAGATGAGGATGTTCATCAGTCTCAGGTTACGAGGACTATGGAATGACGATTGGTACCGAAGTCACCACTGTGTTTGGTCTAAATAGCAGACGAGTCTTGATGGCAAGTGCAGACTGGTTATGTAACCATTGCGAGCGAATGCTGGTAACGAACTCGGGGATCACCACGGTGATGAGATCGTCGCTGTCCTCATCGTCGAGTTCGTTGATTCTCCTCAGGATGGGCTCGGTCAGATCTCGGAACTCCGATAGCAACATGTCAAGTTCAACATCAAGTCGATGCTCGGCCCATTGTTCCATGAGCCTCACACCGTCTTCAGGCGATTGGATGACGGATAGGGCGATGAGTCGATCTGGGCGCAGGCTTTGGGCGTACTTGAGTGCCTGCAACACTCCTTGATTCACTGATTCAACGAGCACGATGACGAAGTGGGTGTGAAATGGCGCCGTGTAGTTGATATCGGCTTTCAGGAATGACTTAACCCTCTTGTAATGACGATTGATCGACATAAAACACAGCACAAGAGTGGGAATGAGAACGGCGGGAATCCATGCACCATCAGTAAATTTGACGAAGACAACTATTCCAGCGACAAACGCGGTAGTAACTGCGCCGAGAAGTGAGAAGAATGCACGAACCGCCCACCCTGGTTCCTTCAGTTTGCGATGACGAACGAACATTCCGGACTGACTCAATGTGAATCCGGTGAAAACTCCGACTGCATACAACGGAATCAAGGCGTTAACCAATCCACCAAAGGCAAAGACGAGTAGCGATGCCACGAATCCGAGGAAGATCACGCCGTTCGAAAATACCAAGCGATCCCCACGATTCATGAACTGTCGCGGCAGGAAACTGTCCCGGGCAATGAATGAGGAAAGTCGCGGGAAGTCGGCGTAGGCGGTATTAGCAGCCAAAATTAAGATTCCAAATGTCGCAAACTGAGTGATATAGAAGAAGATATTTCTGCCGCCATAAACCTGCTCGGCCATTTGAGCGAGTACGGTGTCTTTGATCAGACCCTTTTCGTCTTTGAGCGGTTGTAAGTGTTGCGCCAAGACGCTCAAGCCAAAAAAACTGGCACCGAGGATGACGGCCATCCAGGCGAGCGTTGTCGCCGCGTTGCGTGGTTCTGGTTTTTTGAATGCGGGCACGCCATCCGACACGGCTTCGATTCCGGTCAGTGCGACGGCGCCAGAGGAGAATGCCTTGAGAAAGAAAAACAGGGTGACCGTATTCTGACCCTCAAGTAGTTCCTTGGCTGCTTGGCTGTCGTGTGCAATTGGTCCAAGATCACCGAAGAACACTTTGAACAGTCCAACACCGATAAGTGCAAACAAACTTACGATGTAGAGATATGTGGGTGGCGCAAAGAGCGCACCGGATTCTTTGAGTCCGCGGAGATTGGCGATCGTTAGTACGGCGATGAATCCGATGCATAGTTCAACTCGATACGGGGCAAGTGAGTTGAATGCCGAAATGATCGCTGCGACTCCGGCGGCGACGGATACCGCGACCGTGAGGATGTAGTCGATGAGCATGGATGCACCCGCGACGAGCGATGGATACTTCCCGAGATTTTCACGCGACACGATGTATGAACCACCGCCAGTCGGGTATGCGTAAATTGTCTGTCGGTAGCTGCTTACGACGATGATCAGCAGCAGCACGACCAGAAGAGAAATTGGTACCAATCTGCTGTAGGCGGTGATTCCAACACCAGCCAATGACAAAAATACGATAAGAATTTCTTCCGTGGCGTACGCGGTAGATGAAATTGCGTCGCTTGCAAAGACGGGTAACGCGACCTTCTTTGACAGCCGGTGATGTGCATCTTCGGACGTGGCAATCGGCCTACCGATGAAGAACCGCTTGAGGGGGTTGGTTGACTGAGCCATGCGGTAGGTAAGCCTCGCACACGAGAGCCCTTATTGGCGAACAATTCGCCTACGCTTGGGAACTGCGATCAATGGGTCGTGGCTAACGCAATTCTAAACAGCAGTGAAAATCGAGGAGCCTGAGGTGCACGTAGTGATTGTCGGCTGTGGTCGTGTGGGATCGTCACTGGCGCGCGAACTGGTCGCTTCCGGTCACACTGTGGCAATCATCGATCGCAAGCCAGAGGCTTTCGCTCGACTGGGAGATGACTTCACTGGTCAAAAAATTACTGGAATAGGATTCGACCACGACACGCTAATCATGGCTGGCATCGAGCATGCCGATGCGCTTGCCGCCGTCACCAATGGCGACAACTCGAACATTTTGGTGGCACGAGTTGCACGCGAGAAGTTCAGCATCGAGCGCGTCGTGGCTCGAATTTATGACCCGAAGCGCGCCGCGATCTACGAGAGGGTCGGAATTGCCACTGTTGCAACCGTGAAGTGGACATCTGAGCGCATCATGCGGCGCATACTTCCCGATGCGCCTGCTGTCGAATGGACGGATCCGAGTGCCAGGGTCGTGATCGTTGAGCGTGAACTACCGGCCTCGTTTGTCGGTCGGCGCCTGCTGTCAATCGATATCGAGTTTGCGCGAGTTGTAGCCCTGCGCCGTTTGGGAACGGCGGTTATTCCTGGTGCCGACACGATCGTGCAGCAGGGTGACGTTGCCTATGTCGCAGTCGAACTCAGCAGATTGGCTGAATTTGAGGCGCGACTTGCAACTGGTACCGCCGTTGGAAAGGGTCACTGATCATGAGAGTCGTCATCGCCGGTGGTGGCAGCGTTGGCAGATTCACCGCCGAACAACTCGGCGCGGCTGGACACGACATCACGATCATTGAAAATGATCGGGTGGTGACTCGTGAATACGGTTCCGCTTCCACCGCTGGCGGATTCCGGTGGCTACTGGGGGATGCATGCGATGTTGCCGTACTTTCAGATGCCGGAGTCCTCGACGCTGATGTTGTTGCCGCGGTGACTGGCGATGACGAAGATAACTTGGTGGTGTCGCTACTTGCCAAACAAGAGTTTGGTGTTCCGCGCATTATCGCCCGCGTCAACAACCCGAAAAATTATTGGATGTTCAATGAAATGTGGGGTGTTGACGTGTCGGTGTCAACCCCGCACCTCATCACGAGCCTGGTTCAAGAAGCCGTTGATGTGGGAAGTTTGGTTCGACTCATGCAGCTCAAAGGCGGCAAAGCCGAACTCATTGAAGTAACGCTTGCGCCCACGTCACCCGCTGTGGATAAGGCGCTCGTCGATCTTTCATTTCCGCGAAGTGCAACAGTGGTGGCGATCGTTCGAAACGAGCGAGTGATGGTTCCAAACCGAGACACCGTGTTACGAGCCGGCGATGAGGTAATGGCACTCATCACCGAAGACGCCGAAGCGGCTGTGACACGACTGCTGATCGGATAGTTTATCGCTTGTTCTAGATTTGTCAGGCTCCGCTGGCCGGCAAAAGCGTGTACGCCGGATTGAGAAAAACATTCGTGCCATGGTCGGCAAAGGCAACACCTTCGACGATGATGCATTGACCGTGCCGGATCCCGGGGATGTGCCGCCGACCGCTAAAGATGACGGTAGCGTCGCCGGTGCCATCGTTGATGACGATCTCAATGGCTTGAATACCGGAGCGTGGTTTAATGCGCATACGTTTTATCTCGCCGCAGATTTTCACTTGTTGACGGGCAACAATTGTTTCGATGTTGGCAAGATGAAAATCTTCAAAGCGGTCGACGAGTCGTTCGGCGTCAATCTCGCGACTGTCGACTCGTAGACGCTTGGTTATGTCCCGGATTCCCATTTACGACTCACCCAATTGTTTTAGTTCCTGTTCCAACGATACTTCGTCGAGCGCTCCAATATGAGTGGTGGCTTCACCGTATTGATTGATGAATACCCAGGCGGGCTGTACCGGCACGCCAAATTGAGCGAAGATTTTTCCATCGTTATCGCTGATGTTGTCAAAACTGATCCCATGCCTAGTAACGAATTCGTTCATTGATTCGGCGCTGCCATTCCACGCGACGCCGATCACCGTGACAATGTCGGCAAACTTTTGGTATGCACTCTCGACCGAGGGTGCTTCAAAATTGCACGTGACTCAACCAGGTGCCCAAAACCACAGGGCAACCGGACCTTGAGCGAGTCTCTCATGCAAGGTGACCGGGGAGCCGTTGATGAGCGAGGCCGTGAAATCAATACGCGAACTAACTTCCGTCGGGGTAGATGAGTTGTTCGCGGTTGGCCGCACAGTACCGATAGTGCCGCTGGATGCATCCAGACCACATGCGGTGAGTATCGAGGCGAATCCGACGTGCGCCAGGACCCTGCCAATGAAGACGCGACCCGAACTCAATGCCATGTTTCAGATTGTACAACGGCACAAGATCGTGCACCCATCTAGGCTCATTGTTCGATGAGTACTCGGAAACTGATCTTTACCGCACTGCTTTGTGGTTTGTTGATCATGGTTGCCGGTGGTGTCAAGCTGTTCCAAACGGTGCGCGACGGAAACGAAGTGCCGCTTCTTGCAATCGGCGAATCGGTCACACTCGGTGACATTACGGTGCGTGTTGATGGCGTTCGTCTGACAAGCGAACGCACGCTTGTCGATGTCGCGCTCGTCGGCGTGGATGGCGCCAGTGCGCTGGACGGATGGAAAATGCTTGCCGGCGGAAAGATTACCGAACCCGTGTCGTTACCCTCCGGTTCGGGCGCCGACTGCACCACAACGAAACTCGATGTGGAGGTTATCTGTACAATTGCATTCCCTGTGTCGGAGGGCACTCGCACGGTTGCATATGTGCGCGCTGGTGAACAACGTCAGTGGGCGACGAACACGCAGCCCTAAACCGCTACCGTAAGTGAAGAACTTTTACCGGAGGTGATGCGTACGGCTGATCAATTTGATCTTGTGGTTATAGGAGGAGGCCCAGGCGGATATGCCGCTGCGTTCTATGGCGCATCGGCTGGACTCAGCGTTGCCATGGTTGAGAAAGATACCATCGGTGGAACCTGTCTGAATCGCGGCTGCATTCCGGCCAAGGCATTTCTTGAAACTGCGGCAGTAAATCGCCATGTTGTCCATGCCGGCGAGTTCGGGGTCAACTCGAGTGCGCCGGTGGTGGATTTTGCGAAAAGTCAGCAACGCAAGGAACAGATCGTTGCCGGTCTGGTTAAAGGTCTCACTGGTCTGACAAAAACGAAAAAGGTGACGTATCTCCTTGGCGTTGGATCGCTTGGTACGAATCGCTTTGTCACTGCACGACTCGCCGACGGATCATCACGTGAGTTACAAGGTAAGAATGTCATTTTGGCTTCCGGTTCGGTGCCGCGCACGATTCCGGGTTTTGCAATCGGAGGCCCGATCATGACATCGGACGAAGTTCTGATGCTTGATTATATTCCCTCGCGTATTGCTGTCATCGGCGGCGGAGCGATCGGGTGCGAATTCGCCTCGACATTTGCCGATCTTGGATCAACGGTGACGATTCTGGAAGGACTTCCAAAGATTCTGCCAGGACTGGATCCTGATGTTGCCAATGTTGTGGTCAGGAGTTTCACGAAGAAAAACATTGCTATTCGCACTGGTGTCACGGTAAACGGCCATGAACCGAACGAAAAGGGTGGTACCACCGTGTCGTTCGGTGACGGCGAACATCTTGAAGTTGATGTAGTAATCGTCTCGGTTGGTCGAAAGCCATTTGCCGATCAACTCGGTCTAGCTGGAACGGCAGTAAAAGTTACTGATCGTGGATTTGTTGAAGTTGATGGATACTGCATCACCTCTGAGCCGGGGGTGTATGCGGTAGGCGACCTTATTGACACACCGCAACTCGCTCACGTTGCGTACGCCGAGGCGATTGTCGCGGTGAAGCACATGCTGGGCGAAAAGGTCCATCCGGTGATGTACGACCGCGTGCCGTGGGCGATTTATTGTCATCCAGAAGTGGCATGGTCTGGGCCTTCAGAAGAGCAGGCTCGTTTGGCTGGCATTGATGTTGTCGTCGCCAAACATCAGTTTCGTGCCAACAGTAGGGCGATGATTCTCGGCGAGACTGATGGACTCGTGAAAATCATCGCCAGGAAAAACCCGGACGGTACTGCTGGCCAGGTACTTGGCGTGCACATGGTCGGGCCATGGGTGACCGAGCAGTTATCTGGTGCATACCTGGCCGTCAACTGGGAGGCCACTGTTGAAGAAATTGCTGAGTTCATTCAACCCCATCCGAGTCTGACCGAATTATTCGGGGAAACGGCAATGTCGCTGACAGGCCGAAGTATCAACTCATGAGTTCGAATTTCGTAGACTGCATCACTGGAGTAACAACAGACCATGGCTGACATCACGCTTCCACAACTCGGAGAAACCGTCACCGAAGGCACGATCACACGCTGGTTTAAGAAGGTCGGAGAAGCGATTGCCGCCGACGAACCACTATTCGAAGTCTCTACCGACAAGGTGGACACCGAAGTGCCATCGCCGATTGCCGGCACAGTGACCGAAATTCGCGTTGCCGAAGGCGACACCGTGCCAGTCGGGACGGTGATTGCGGTGGTGAATGCCGTCGGCTCCGCCAGTGCGCCAGTCGTGGTAGCGACACCCGCGCCGACGGTGCCAACACCTGCTCCGGTAGCAACTCCGACACCGTCTCCGGTCGTAACTCCTGCTCCAACTCCTGTCGTCGTTCCTGCTGCGGCGCCAACACCTGCTCTCACTCCGGCACCGGCCCCAATATCGCCACCCGCAGCGGGCGGAAGTAATAAATTGCTCTCGCCAGTTGTTCGTCGTCTGGTGATGGATCACGGCATCGATGTCAATGCCATGAGCGGTAGTGGTCCAGGTGGACGCATCACCCGTGAAGATGTGCTTGATCACATTGATCGAATCGGGTCGGTGGCGGTGGTATCGAGTCCAGTTGTGGCCCAAGTTCCGGTGGCGCAGGTTCCGGTTGTCGCGCAGGTTCCGGTGGCGCCAGCCCCAGCAGTTATTGCAACCACCAAGCAAGCCGTTCCTGCGCCGCCGCGACAATCTTCGATGGCGGGCGAGCGCGAAAATATTGTGGCGTTGTCGAAGATTCGCAAACTCACCGGTGCGCACATGATTGCTTCCAAGAGCATCAGCCCACACGTGTTCAGTGTTGTCGAGGTGGATTACGCCAATGTTGATGCGACCCGAAACCTTGTCAAGTCGGAATGGAAAACCAGCGAGGGTTTTGGTCTTACGTATCTGCCGTTCATCACGCGTGCCATCATCGATGCATTGCGCGAATTCCCACATCTCAACGCCAGCATCGATGGTGAGAATCTCATTGTGCATAACTATGTGGATCTGGGTATCGCAGTCGACCTCGACTATCAGGGTTTGCTTGTGCCAGTGGTGCGAAACGCCGAGACAAAGCGCTTGCGCGGAATCGCCCGCGAGATCAACGATCTTGTCGAGCGGGCACGCACCCGAAAATTGCTACCCGATGAAATTCAGGGCGGAACGTTTACGCTCACGAACAATGGCTCGGCCGGTTCGGTACTCACAATGGCGATTATCAATCAGCCACAAGTCGCGATCATCTCTACCGATGCGATTGTGCGCAAACCTGTTGTGGCGCAACTTGTCGATGGTTCGGAGAGCATTGCCATTCACCCAGTTGGCAACTTGGCAATGACCTGGGATCACCGCGCATTTGACGGCGCCTACGCGGCGCGATTCCTGGTGCGAACCAAGGAAATCCTCGAGTCGCAAGATTGGTCGGCGGAGCTCTAGTCACATGCCTGTTTCATCGCCATTGCATGTGCGATGGTTAGGTCGCATTCCGTATCGCGAAGCGCTCGCTGTGCAGTACGCCATTTTTGATCACGGCAAGCAGCAGCACCTATTGCTACTCGAACACCCACACGTGTTCACCTATGGATTGAGTGCTGATCTTGAGAAGAATCTTCGGTGCATTCCCGCTCAAGTTGGTGCTGAACTTGTTCAGGTTCAGCGTGGTGGAGACATTACCTATCATGGCCCCGGCCAACTCGTTGGATATCCACTGCTTTCGCTTGCGCCGAAACACGGTGGTGGTGGCCCAGCCGACACACGTAGCTATATACACAGTGTCGAACAACTGATCATTGATGTGCTGGTTGAGTGTGGACTCACCAATGCAGGACGCCTCGGCGAGTATCCCGGCGTATGGATTGATCCGAACGGCTCCACGCCGCGCAAGATTTGCGCTATTGGAGTCCGCTTAGGACGAGGCTCCACCGATCGACGCACCATGCACGGATTTGCACTCAATGTCAACACCGATCTCACCTATCTGCGTCAGCACATTGTTCCCTGTGGCATCGAGGAGTATGCGGTGGCCTCCCTTGCCGAGGAGGGTGTCGACATGACGATGCAGGAGGTTGTCGATGTTGTCGCTCGATTGGCTGCCAAGCGATGGGGTAACGGAGATAGTGACCGTTTCGATGTGGCGTGGCATCATCGCCCAGAAGATCTCTCGGCGTTTTCGCGTGGCGTCGGTGCCGGTCAGCCGGTTCGAATGCTGCAGCGCCTCGAGCAAGCCGGAGTGAGCAGTGGTCTTTCGATTGCCACACGTAAACCTGAATGGTTACGTCCGCACGTGAAACACAACAAGGGTGTATTGCAAGTTAAGCGAACACTGCGGGATCTGAAGTTGGTGACTGTGTGTGAAGAAGCCGGATGTCCCAATCTTTCGGAGTGCTGGTCGGAAGGCACGGCAACGTTTATGGTGCTCGGTGATCGCTGCACGCGGGCGTGTGGATTTTGTTTGATCGACACTCACAAGCCACTTGCCCCAGATACCGATGAACCACGGCGAGTTGCGGAAGCAGTGCAGCGCATGGGGTTGAAATATGCCGTCCTGACGATGGTTGCACGCGATGATCTAAGCGATGGCGGTATGCAACATGTGGTCAATTGCTTGCGCGAGATTCGTGCGTTGTGTCCTGACACCCAAGTTGAAACCCTCATTTCTGATGTCAAGGGAACCGATGCTCTCGAGGTTCTCCTCACCGATCGACCCGATGTGCTCAACCACAACATCGAAACCGTGGCTCGGTTGCAACGCGCTGTACGTCCTTCGGCTGGATACGGGCGAAGCCTTTCGGTGCTGGCGCGATCTCGGCGCGCCGGCCTTACGACCAAATCGGGAATCATTGTCGGCCTGGGAGAATCCACACAGGAGGTTGAGGCCACCTTGGTGGATCTGGCAAGCGTTGGTGTCCAGATTGTCACCATTGGTCAATATCTGCGACCCACCATGGACCATCTTCCGGTGGCACGATGGGTAGAACCTGCGGAGTTTGGTCACTACCGTGAGGTCGGCACCGCACTGGGCATGAGCCATGTGGAGGCAAGCCCGCTGACACGATCCAGTTACCATGCCCGCCAAGCATTGGAGCACGCGCGTATATGAGTACCTCAGTCATGCGATCAATCAAACAGACCATCCCGTCACAACGCACAGTTGAGGGAGGCGGCTTTGTCGTGCGTCGTCCATTTCCGACACCAACGGTGGATCACATCGATCCGTTCTTGCTACTTGATGAAATGGGACCTGTTGAATACGAGCCCGGAAAAGCAGTGGGCGCACCGAGTCATCCACATCGCGGCTTTGAGACCGTCACGTACCTACTCAGTGGAGCGATGGAACACGAGGACACCACCGGTACTCGCGCGGTGATTCGATCAGGTGGTGTGCAATGGATGACGGCCGGTTCCGGTGTTGTGCACAGTGAACTACCCACCCCCGAGATGATGCAGCGTGGTGGTCGTATGCACGGATTTCAGTTATGGGTGAATCTTCCAGCGAAAAAGAAAATGGTGCCGCCTCGTTATCAAGGCTACGAAGCCGACGAACTTGCTGAAGTTTCGCTTTCTCATGGAGGCTTGCTTAAGGTTGTTGCTGGCGTTGTCCACGGGGCCGTTGGTCCGGTGGAAACCACCAGCCCGATGACATATGCACATGCGGTACTTGAACCGGGGGATGTCGTCGAATGGACGCCCGATCTCGGACACACGGCGCTTGTGCATGTATTTGACGGCACTGTGACGGTGAATGATCGAATGATTGACGAAGGCAACATGGTGGTGTTTGACCGCACTGCTGGTGATGTTCGCGTGCTTGCCCACGCAGCGCGTGCGCAAGTGCTGTTGCTGGGCGGTCAGCCACTCGGTGAGCTTGTGTCTCGTTATGGCCCGTTTGTCATGAATAGCCGGCAAGAAATTGTCCAAGCGGTCGAAGATTACCAATCAGGGCGTCTCGTTCAATGAGCGCATCCACCATTACTACGACGGCTGAATATGTCAATCGATTGCGTCGCGTTCGCGCCGTCATGTCCGAGCGTGCTGTGGACGCCGTGTTGCTTTCGGTCGGTCATGATCTTCCATACCTCACCGGCTATTACGCAATGCCACTTGAACGACTTACGATGCTTGTGGTATCTCAGCGCGGCGACGCGGTGATGGTGGTGCCGCGACTGGAAGTGCCGCGAGTGAAGCCCCAGCCAGGTGTGTTTACCATTCAGCCATGGGACGAAACCGAAGACCCAATCGCGAATGTGGCGAAATTACTCGGCAATGCACGGCGTATCGCTGTCGGTGACCAAATGTGGGCCAGATTCTTGGTTGATTTGTTGCCCCATACAGCGGGAGCTTCTTTCTTGCGCGCGGTTGATGTTGTCGGGCCGTTGCGGATGACAAAAGACGCCGCCGAAATTGCGGCTTTGCAGGCGGCCGGTGCCGCTGCCGACCGCGTGGCCACACAATTACATTCGGGAAAGATTCCCCTCGTTGGTCAAACCGAGGCGCAGGTATCGGCGGACATTTCTGCACGGCTTATTTCTGAGGGTCACGACATCGTCAACTTTGCCATTGTCGCCGCTGGCGAAAACGCCGCTAGCCCGCATCATCACGCCGGACCACGAGTAATTGCCCGCAACGAAATCGTGCTGTGTGACTTTGGTGGCACGATGAACGGCTACTGCAGTGACATCACACGTTGCGTCTACACCGGAACACCAACATCAGAGATTGCTGCGGCCTATGACGTGCTCCTGGCGTCCCAACGGGCTGGCGTCGTAGCTGGTGTTGTTGGTGCCGAATGCCAAGACGTAGATCGTGCCTCGCGTGAGGTTATTGATGCCGCAGGATTTGGCGAGTATTTTGTGCACCGTACTGGTCATGGCATCGGCATGGAAGCCCATGAGGATCCGTACATGGTGAGTGGTAATCATCTGAAAATTTCTGCTGGCCATGCCTTCAGTGTTGAGCCCGGCATCTATATCCCTGGCAAGTGGGGTATGCGCCTTGAGGACATCGTCATCGCCACAAGTAGCGGCCCAGTGTCGATGAACTTGGTGAATCACTCCCTCGTATCAGTTGACGCCTGAATTCTCCAAGCCACCGACATGATTCGACTTGATGCTGCAACCGTGCTGTTGCAGTGGTCCACCGGAGGGTTGCTCTTTGGCTGGTACACCAACCGCAATCGTGACATTGGCCCGGGATATGCCAAGTTGTTGCGGCTCGTTTATGCAGCATTTGCCGTCGGTGCAGTGGTCTGCGGCGTGCGTTATGGCGTCGTACTCGGGCGTGAGCTCGGAAGCGGTGCACTTGCGCTAGCGGCATTGGCTACATATCGAAACAAGACCCCGCTACGTGATCTCATTGCGCCGGTCGTTGGAGCCGTAGGGCTGATCGCCGCGGGTATTGCTGCAGCGCCAAATGCCAGCGGATTCGATGTCGCAGTCTCTCTTGCCCGAGTGCTCGTAGGTGCTGCATTTCTCGGTTCGGTAAGCGACGCGATGTTGCTTGGCCATTGGTACTTAGTGCAACCAGGCATGCCGAGGCGACTGATCAATGAACTCGTAACAGTCGTGTTGTGGGTCTGGCCTGCCGAAATTATTGTGCTGTTGTTGCCCACTGGCATGGTGAGTGTGCTCAACGGATCGATCGACGATGGATGGAATGGAGTCCTTGGTTGGTTTTGGTTGGCATCGGCAATCGTCACTGGCGCACTTGTTGTCGTAACCCGGGCGGCGCTCAAAGAGCGTAGTTATTCGGCGGTGATGGCGGCTACCGGGCTGATGTACCTGGCGATTCTCACCGCATTTTGCACCGACATCGTCGCGCGGGCATTACTCGCGTAATTACCGCTTCAAGCAATCAGTCCAGCCTTAGTGGGGTGAGTTTGGCGCCACCAGTGCCCACGGGCGACTACGTTCCATTGCCAGTCCAAGATCTAAGAGCAACTGCTCGCTGAAGTGACGACCGTTGACCTGTAATCCGATTGGTAGACCATCAAGAGTGCCGCACGGAATCGAAATGGCTGGGTTGCCGTACATGTTGGCCGGGAAAGTGAGTCTTCCGTTGTTGCCCTGACGGTCTGCGATGCCACCAAAAATTGAGGGGAGTGGTCCTTCGGCAGCAAAGGCAACGTCAGGATTGCTTGCCGAAATCACAAAATCAACGGCGCCGAAAATTTCAGCCATGCGTTCGTTCAGGGCAACGCGACGGCTTTCAATCTTGGCCCGTGCTTCGGAGTTGTATTTGCCCGATGTGAGTTCAAGGCCTGCCCGCATTTCTGGTGTGAGCACATCGGCGCATCCTGGCCAATGCTCGGCCAACTCAGCGTGGATCGAAATCATTCCGCTGATCGACCATGCCGCACCCATACTTGGCAATGTCGTATCGACCTCCGCCAACCGCAATCCAGTCACCGAAGCCAAGTGCCGACCATACTCATCGAGTTGCGCCCACATCGCAGGCGAGACCACTGCGCTTCCCCAATTAGGTGCGAGCACGGCCGTTTTACCGCGCAACGAATCACCAAATGTGCCAAGTTCGTTCTCCCAATTATTGGCACGTTGCAAACTCAGCGGGTCGCGCGAGTCATGTCCGTTGCAGACATCAAACCATCGCGCGGTGTCACGAATGCTTCGTGCCATACACCCGCTATTCACGGTGAGATTGCCAAGTTGAACTTTTGGTGCCCGCGGGATACGACCAAAGGTTGCCTTGAGTCCGACCAAACCCGTGAAGCCGGCAGGAATACGAATTGAGCCGCCACCATCGCCACCGGTGGCAATGGTGATCAGACCGCCGGCTACGGCCGCCGAACTACCGCCCGAAGATCCACCGGGTGTGCGGCCGTGTTGCCATGGGTTGTGCGTGACACCGTTGAGCACTGTGCGCGTGACATTGACACCGCCGAATTCACTTGCTGTGCACAAACCAATTGCATTGGCGCCGCCGATAGTCGTAATGCGTTCCACCATGAGTGATGTATGCGCGGCTTTTCGATCGGCAAATACCACGCACGCCTCGGTGTCGGGCCACCCAGCGACTGAGTCCAGTTCCTTTACCCCGAGTGGGACGCCACCAAAAGGAAGTGACACATCGGCGTTACGGGCACGTTGGCGGGCACCCTCGGGATCGAGAAACGAGAACGCATTCAGCGTGCTGGAACCGACTGCTGTCAGCGTGGCTTCTAATTCTTCGGTTGGCGATCGTTGACCGGCTCGGAACGCATCCACGAGCGAAACCGCGTCTCCTTGCCACGGCGAGTTGCCGGCGAGTGGCGCCGTTCCATTTTGTGCCATGGTGTAAAAGTAGTCGTTCAACTTGGAACGGGCATTAGGGTACGAAAGTCGTGGATAGCAAAGCATTTCTTGAAATTGGACCTACGCCCGAGCCGGGTCAATGGGTGATGGTGGTGCCGCCTCGCCTCTGCACAGGGGGCGGCTTTTTGTTCGGTGGTGCCGGTCTGGCCGCGGCCGTATCAGCGATGGAACAACTCACCGGTCGTCATTGTGTGTGGGCCACCGCGCAGTATCTGTCATATGCGCGCTCTGAGGAAACCATGCTGATTGATGTCACCCTGGCAGTCGTTGGGCATCAAATCACCCAAGCGAGAGCGGTATGCCATGTCGGTGACCGCGAAATTCTCACCGTGAACGCCGCCTTGGGTGAGCGCGAGTTTGAGCACTCCGGCCAGTTTGTCAAGATGCCGCCAGCGCCACGGCCAGATGATCTACCGGCCAGGTCACATCGGCATCCCGTGGAGAACACGATTCATGAACGGCTCGACCAACGCATTGTGATCGGTCGCAATTTGGAACAACTGGATGGCTCATTGAGTGATGGTCGAACATTGATGTGGGCGCGAATCCCTGACGTGCTCACCGATGTGGATACCGCGACATTGGCAGTGCTCGGCGATTTTGTTCCGATGGGAATCGGTCAAGCGCTCGGTGTACCTGGCGGTGGGAATAGTCTCGATAACACACTTCGAGTCGTTCGCCTCGTTCCCACCAAGTGGGTCTTGTTAGACATACAGATATATGCCGTTGAGCGAGGCTTTGGTCATGGTTCGGTAACGATGTTTGCCGAAGATGGCACGTTGCTAGCAACGGCAAGTCAGAGTTGTATCGCTCGTTTGTGGAGGAATTAAGTCAATGATCAAGCGACCTGGGATGACTGTTCCGCTCCCCGGGCATTTGCATACTCATCAAAAGCGTCTCGGCGAGCTCGCCGACATGGGCTACACCGACATCTGGTCCGCCGAATCCGATGGTGCCGATGCCTTCACTCCACTTGCATTGGCCGCCGCATGGGAGCCGCGACTACGTCTCGGCACTGCAATCGTTCCCGCCTACACACGTTCTCCGGCCTGCATGGCTCAAAGTGTGGCATCGATGGCCGATGCCGCACCGGGGAGATTTGCCATCGGTATTGGTTCATCAAGCAATGTCATTGTTGAACGCTGGAATGGCGTGCCCTTTGTCGAGCCATATAAGAAGGTGCGGGATGTGGTGCGATTCTTGCACGATGCATTCACCGGAGAAAAAATCTCCAAGCAATACGACACGTTTAAAGTTGACGGATTTCGTTTGGGTGTCAAACCCGAACACAAGCCAAAGATCCTGGTCGCCGCACTTCGCCCGGGCATGTTGAAACTGGCCGCTCGAGAGGCCGATGGTGCGATCATCAATTGGTTGTCGGCCGAAGATGTGAAACGAGTGGTGTCGGTGATTGAAAGTGCCGCCGGCGGTGTCGAGAAGGAAATCGTGGCCCGCATCTTTGTATGCCCAAGTGAAAATACTCAGCAGGTTCGAGATGCGGCACGTTTTGCCATCGCCGCCTATATGAATGTTCCCGTTTACGCCGCATTTCACGAATGGCTCGGCCGCGGTCCCCAGATGCAAGACATGTGGGATGCCTGGAAGGCTGGTGACCGCAAGGCTGCACTGGCGGCGATTTCCGATGACCTAGTGGATGATCTCGTGGTGCACGGAAGTGCAGTCGAATGCCGCGCCAAGATTGAGAAATACTTCGATAACGGTGTGACGACATCGGCACTGGCGATACTGCCACTCGACCCAGCCCTGGATTACTGGAAGGCAGTCCAAGACTTGTCACCCAGCGCGCACTAGCCGCGCCAGAATGCCACGCATATGACCACCATCGATTCCGACGTCGAAGCCACAACACGGCTGGACTTTGAGCAGGAACAGCGCAGCGAAGGTTGGAGACTACTGCGCGCCACATTGCGCGCCCAACGCCGCAACCTAATTATCGGTGTGGTCATCGGTACTTTTTGGGCGGCAGGCAAGGTCACAGTGCCGCAACTCACCAAGTACGCCATCAACCGCGGCATCGAGCGCAGCGGTTCCCTGTTGCAGTGGTCGGTGCTCATCGCCTGTGCCGGTGTGGTCATCGGCGTCCTTTCGGGAATGCGCAGGTACGTGGCTTTTCGTGAAAGTCGGTGGGCCGAAACACTTCTGCGGGAGCGATTGTTTGCTCACGTATTGGGACTTCACATCGGTTATCACGACCGCGCTCAAACCGGTCAATTGATGAGCCGTGCTTCGAGCGATATGCAACAGGTGCAGGCCTTCATCGTGATGATTCCGATCACGCTGTCAAACGTGATTCAGATCTTTGCCGTCACCGCAATATTGTTCATCACCGATCCAATCCTGGCCGCAGTGGCGTTGTTTCCATTGCCGTTTGTCAACCTGGCAGCACGACGCTTCTCACATCGCATTCACCCAGCCGTGCTCGCCGTACAAGTCGAGCAGGCGCAACTAGCGAGTGTCGTAGAAGAAAGCGTCTCCGGTGTCCGGGTAGTGAAGGGCTTCGGCGCCGAACAGGTGCAGTACGACAAACTGGCCAAGGAAGCCGACGACATTAAGCGTGAATCACTCAAGGCCGCGGGCATCCGTAGCAGTTTTTTGCCGGCAATCGATCTTCTCCCGGCGCTCGGCCTTGTCGCGGTTCTCGGTGTAGGCGGTCATCGGGTGATCAACGGTCAGTTGTCAATTGGCGATCTCGTGGCCTTCAACGTGTATCTCACCCTGCTGGTGTGGCCGTTGCGCAACATCGGCATGATTGTTGCCCTCGGCCAGCGTGCTGCCGCGGCACTTGTTCGCATTCAAGAAGTGCTTTCCACCGAGTCACAAGTGACGGACCCGGTCAAGCCATTTGTCCTGCCAACTGCAGGACCTACCGGTGCAGTGCATTTCGATCACGTGCAATTTGGCTACGACCCCGCATACCCAGTTCTACGAAATTTCAACTTCACTATCGGCGCCGGTGAATCCATCGCCATTGTCGGTGCCACCGGCTCAGGCAAGTCCACCGTCGTGCGACTGTTGCTGCGCTTCTACGACACCGATAGCGGCCATGTGTTTCTCGACGGGATTGACGTGCGCAAACTTGGCCTCCACGAATTGCGCCAATCCATTGGCGTGGTGTTCGAAGACACGCTGCTGTTCAGCGATTCAGTTGCTGCCAACATCGCTTTCGCCAAATCAGATGCCAGTCAGCGTGATATCGAACATGCTGCACAACTTGCCGGTGCTCATGACTTCATTCTGCAATTACCCAATGGGTACGCAACGATTATCGGCGAACGTGGGTTTTCACTCTCGGGCGGTCAGCGCCAACGCATCGCCATTGCCCGTGCCATCATCGCCGACCCACGAGTGCTCGTGTTAGATGACGCCACATCAGCGGTTGACCCCAGCAAGGAAGGCGAAATTCGCGAAGCGATGCGCACCGTGATGAGCGGACGCACCACCATTGTTATTGCCCACCGCCCAGGCACTATTGCACTTGCCGACCGCGTGGTGTTGCTTGATGAGGGCCACGTCGCCGCCATTGGCCGCCATGACGAATTGGTGAACACAAACGTGCGTTACCGCGAAGTGCTGGCGTCGATGAGCAAGGACGACAACTGATATGTGGTCCCAAGGTGGAGTCACCGACGAAGATCGCCTCAGCCGTGCCCAAGCCAAGACGATCATCGGTCGTGTATTGCGAATGGCCAAACCATTTCGCAAGACGATGTATATCTCGTTGGGGTGCGTGTGCGTGACGACCGCAACTACCCTTGCTGGGCCGCTACTTGTGCGCTACGGAATCGATTCAGGAATTCGTGCCAATAACCCAACACAACTCAATCGCGCCGTTATTGCATATCTGCTGGTGACCGCGGTTGCCTACGTATTCGGACGGATGCAATATCTGTATCTCAACCGGACTGGTGAGTCGTTTCTGCGTGTCCTACGTGTTGCCGTGTTCAAACAAATGCAGCGCCAGTCGATGGCGTTCTTCGATCGCAACAAGGCTGGCGTGCTGGTGGCCCGCATGACAGCCGATATCGAGTCAATGGCCGAGTTGGTGCAGTGGGGACTGCTGCAATTTGTTGCCGCCGGCATGCTGATGGTCTTTGCCATCATCGTGCTGTTGTCGATGTCGTGGCAACTCACTTTGGTTGCCCTTCTGGTGATGCCAGTGCTACTCGTTTCATCGGTCAAGTTTCAGCGTGACTCAAACAGGGCTTATCTCACCGTGCGCGAACGCGTCGGCGCCAATCTTTCTGCCCTTCAAGAAGGCATTACCGCAGTTCGTGTCATTCAGGCCTACGCCCAAGAGGACGAACAGATCAAGAAATTCACAAAGTCGAATCGAGCGCTCTTCGCCAGTCACGAAAAGAGTGTGCGGGTAAGTACCTGGTACTTCGCCTTGGTTGAGTTTTCAGGTGTGCTTGCCACTGCGCTAATCATCGGCATCGGCGGCTGGTTCGTACATCGCGGAACCATCACGCTTGGCACAGTGGTGGCCTTTGTGTTATTGCTCTCCAGCCTGTTTGATCCCGTTCAGCAACTTTCGCAGTTATACAACACGGTGCAATCTGCCGGTGCCGCCCTGAACAAGTTGTTTGGAATTCTTGATTCCAAACCCGAAGTCGACGAACACCCTGGCGCCATCGAACTTCCTCCAACAGGTGAATTGAAAGTGACCAATCTCACTTTCAGTTACTCCGGCGTGGAAACCCTGGCGCTCAATGACGTGTCAATCACTGTCAGTGTGGGGGAAAAACTGGCACTCGTCGGCCCCACGGGTGCGGGCAAATCAACACTGGCCAAATTGATGGCACGGTTGTATGACCCACAACAGGGAAGCGTCACCTTTGGTGGCACTGATCTGAAGATGGCAACGATGGCGTCATTGCGTGAACGCATTGTCGTGGTTCCACAAGAAGGTTTTCTCTTCAACGGAACCATTCGCGACAACTTGCGCATCGCCAGGGCAACAGCCACCGATGCCGAAATTGATGCCGCCATCGCGGCGATTGGTGCAACCGATCACTTCGCCCAATTCGCAGATGGTCTTGATACCGAGGTGCGCGAGCGCGGTAGCCGACTCTCGGCGGGCGAACGACAACTCGTTGCCCTGGCCCGAGCGGCACTCGTTGATCCGGCCGTGCTAGTGCTTGATGAAGCCACGTCGAATCTCGACCCAGGAACAGAAGCCGAAGTTGAATTGGCATTGGAACGCTTGATGACCGGCCGCACCGTGATCGTTGTAGCCCATCGACTTTCCACAGTTCAGCGCGCTGATCACATTGCCGTGATTGATGCGGCACGAATTGCCGAGTACGGAACCCATGCCGAACTTCTCGCCATTGGCGGTCGTTACGCCGCACTTGCCCATGCCTGGGAAAAGAGCCAAGTCAGCAATTAGGTCGTCGTATTTGACAGTTTTGGTACACTTTAAATTGACGAGTTCGGCACAGGGCTTAGACCTTGTGTACACCACCAAAGGAGAACGTGACGACGCAGACATGTGTCGCCATTTTCTTTTCCCATAGTTCGCCAAATTTGACAGCCTTGGTACACTTCATGGTGACGATCCTGGTACAGGGGTAAACCCTGTGGGCACCTCCAAGTGAAGAAGTGGCGGCACAGAAATGTGTCGTCATTTTCTTTTCCGGCGCCTCGCGTTCGTGCACACATTTTTCGCGGTGCCATGGTGGTGTAACGGCAGCATTCCAGGATCGTCAACTTGGAGGTGCCGGTTCGATTCCGGTCCGTGGCTCCAACAAAACGAACGACGAGGTGGTCGCGAGCCCCTTACCCAGATGTGACGACCTGGGGACACATCTGGGTAAGGGTCGGCAGGGCAACTTGCCGGCCCTGTTTAATTCAGCGCGATATTCCGAAAACCGCACCTTTGGTACACTTCATAGTGACGAGACTGGCGCAGGGTTCATATCCTGTAAACACCTCCAAGTTGAGAAATGGCGACACAGAAATGTGTCGCCATTTTCATTTACTCTCGAGCGATACTTGTTGGCCCTCAACCTATTGGCACCGATTCACATAAGCTGTGCAACGGATGCCGAATTTTCCAATTACTCGAGATGAGGAACTGTTTTGGCGCGAGGCGGTCTGGGCTGAGTTGCAAGCACATCCGCAGTGGCCAGATTTGCCTGCAGAGGTTTTGAGAGGTATGAAAATTTACGCTGGTCAAGCCGGAATTTATTCGGATATGTCAAGAACGCGTTTACTCGCACCTACTGGCGTCGCAGTATCTGTCCTCAACACGGGTCGCCGCTACGCCGACGACCTTGACGATGACGGCATAATCTACCACTATCCAACTACTGGTCGAATTGGTCATGACCAAAGCGAAATTGACACGGTAAAGACAGCGCAGCGGATGGGTCTACCTATCTTTGTGATCGTCCAAAAGGGAAAGTTCCGTCGAGTCAAACGCGCGTGGGTTTCCGATAGTGATGACGCCTCGCGACTGTTCTTATTTGAATTCATCGATGTTGTGGCTCCCGCATACGTTGTTGAACCAGATCGGCAAGAGCTCTTTCTATCAACGGTCGCCCGTCCAAGAACATTGACGCAGGTGATGCGGCGCGAAAGAAGTTCTCGATTCAAATTCGAAAGCTTGAAGCGTTACGGAAGCAAATGTGTCCTGTCAGGTCTTTCCGTCGTGGAGATGCTCGACGGTGCTCATGTAATTCCAGTTGATAAGGGCGGAAGCGACGACCCGAGGAACGGTCTCCTTCTGTCGGCATCATTACACAGGGCGCTTGACGCCAACTTGTGGGCCATCAACCCAAAGACTCTTGAGCTTGAGACTCGCAAACACGGACCGAGTTTGACCAGAATGAAAATTGTAGTCAATTCCCTTGGGGGTACGCCGGTACTTCCTCATCCAGAAGCTCTTGAGTTTCGATACGATCTTTTCCTAAGGGCTGGATAGGGAACTCTCACGTCAGGATAAATCGTGTCGGCTGTGCTTGCTCCTTCAGTGGCAAGTAGTGTCTAACAGCGATGGCTCGCAAAAAGATCTACACCCGCACCGGCGACGACGGCACTACCGGTTTGCTCTACGGCGGTCGAGCGTTGAAAAACAGCGTTTTGCCAAGCGCCTATGGATCGGTTGATGAGGCTCAAGCCGTGCTCGGCATGGCCCGGGCTGAAGCGGGTAAGGGCAGCGAAGTTGATATCACGCTCATTGGGCTGATGAAAGATCTGTGGGTGCTCATGGCTGAACTTGCCACCGAGATTGATAATCGTCACAAACTTGCCCCTGGTGCATCTCTTGTTACCGATGAAATGGTGACCAAACTTGAAAAGATGATCGATTCACTTGATGATCGCTTTACACCGCCAATGGAGTTCGTGGTGCCGGGTGAAAATCGTGTCTCGGCGCTTTTGGATCTGGGTCGCACGGTGGTGCGCCGAGCCGAGCGTCATACGGTGGTGGCTGCTCCGCCGCCGTCGCGTGTTGGCCCCTATCTCAATCGGCTTTCTGATTTACTGTGGACGATGGCTCGCTGGAATGAAGGCGAGTCGTTGGCCGTGAAGAATGTGAAATAGGTATACCTCGAAACGAAAGCAAGGGATCATTGACATGACAATTAAATTTGCAACAGCAACCCAAGTTCCATCCGTGGCACAAGTAGTTGCTGTACCTGTCAGCACCGATGGTGCAGTGCCAAAGGAACTCTCGGTGTCACGTAAGACGCTAACTGCACTCGGTTTCGAGGGAAAGGTTGGTCAGACATGCCTGATACCCGGTGACAAGGGCGCGATTACCATCGCTGTCGGAATCGGTGAGAGCGCCAAGGTGTCGACCGAAACATTGCGCCAGTCGGCTGCTGGGTTGGCGCGCGCATCCGCATTATTCGAGTCGGTTGCGACCACGCTCGCTTCAGTGGCTCGCGTCGATCGCAAGACGGCCGCGCAGGTGGTGGTAGAGGGAATGATCCTTGCAACTTACCGCTATGACGCACTCAAAACAGTGGACAAGGTCGTGCCAAAACTTGCCACGGTGACGCTCGTTGGTCCGTCAGGATCTGCAGCGGCGCTGAATGCCGGAATCACACGCGGTCAAGTGATCGCTAATGCGACCACGATGGCTCGTGACTTTGCAAACATGCCACCGGCGCATCTCACCGCTCGCATGATTGCTGATCATGCCGTGCAGATTGGTGCCGAAACCGGGGTGAAAGTTGAAGTGTTCAATAAGGAGCAATTGCAGGCCATGGGATGTGGTGGCATGATCGGCGTCAACCGTGGAAGTGTGGAACCGCCACGGATGGTGCGCCTTACCTACAAGCCAGCCGCACGCAAGGGCGTCAAAAAATCCTCCAAGCCCCATTTGGTTTTGGTGGGCAAAGGCGTGATGTATGACTCGGGTGGTATCAGTCTCAAGCCATCCGATCCATCACATGCGACAATGAAATCTGATATGAGTGGTGCCGCCGCGGTGTTGGCAACGATGTCCACGCTCAAGGCACTCGGTTGCGCCAACCAGGTCACCGGATACCTGATGTGTACCGACAATCTGCCATCCGGTAGTGCGTTGGCAATGGGTGATGTGATCACCATCCGCAACGGCAAGACAGTCGAAATTCACAACACCGACGCCGAAGGCCGTTTGGTGTTGGCCGATGGACTTTCGCTGGCTGCTGAGCAGAAGCCAGATGCCATTGTGGATATTGCCACGCTGACTGGCGCATGTGCCCGGGCGCTTGGCGAGAATATGGCGGGCGTACTTGGTAACAACCAGAAGTGGATTGATCAAATCACCACAGCCAGTTCTCGCACGGATGAAAAGTTGTGGCAGTTGCCTCTTGAGCATGAGTATCGAAAACTGCTCGACTCCTACATTGCCGATATGAAAAACGTCGGTGGTCCCGATGCCGGTGCGATCACGGCTGCCTTGTTCCTGGAAGAGTTCGTGGGCAAGGTGCCATGGGCGCACATCGACATTGCCGGTCCAATGTGGTCGAGCAAGGACAGCGGTTGGTTACAGCAGGGCGCAACTGCCTATGGCACTCGATTGCTCATCGAACTCGCCACGAACTTTAAGCGACCGTAAGTTTCAATCGTTCTGCGTTCCGACCTTAAGGTCGCGGAAGGCTGACTTCGAGTCGATACCAACATCTTTGGGCAGTCCGAGTACCCGCTCGCCGACGATGTTGCGCATCACTTCGTCACTACCACCAGCGATGCGCAACCCAGGGGCGCCAAGCACCAACTGACCCCACGCATACGTACCCCATTCACCACTGTTGGCCTGAAGCTTTGCACCAAGTACATGTGAGAGCAGATCATTCATGCGCCTCTGATTGTCGACCAGTGCCATCTTGCCAATCGACATTTCTGGTCCCGGAGTCTGGCCAGCGCGAATCTTGTCCAGCGAGCGCTGGGCGTTGTACCCGGCGATCTTTACGCGACCGAAAATGTCGGCCATCATGTCGCGCACGACTGGGTCGGTGTCAAGCCCAAAGTGGCGGATCATCCCCAACACCCGGGCAAACATCGCCGTCTCACCACTACCTGCACTGCCAATCGCGGCGCGCTCGTTCATCAAAGTGGTAAGCGCAACATTCCATCCGTTGTTTACATCTCCAAGACGATGATCGTCGGGTACGCGAACTTCGTTGAAGAACACTTCATTGAAACTGGCACCACCGGTCATCTGGCGTAGCGGACGAATCTCGACTCCTGGCGCGTGCATATCGACGATGAAGCCGGTGAGACCTTTGTGCTTTGGCAGACTTGTATCGGTTCGGCAGATGATTTCACCAATATCGCTGAACTGGGCACCTGATGTCCATACTTTTTGGCCGGTGATCAGCCACTCGTCACCATCCAGTTCGGCCTTACTTTGCAATGAGGCTAGGTCACTGCCAGCACCCGGTTCGGAAAACAATTGACAGCCAACGATGTCGGCCCGCCACATCGCACGCAGATATTTTTCGCGAGCAATTTCGGTGGCATGAGCAAGGATTGTCGGCGCCACCATGCCCAGGCCAATCTGAAACATGGCGGTATTTGGTGTGCGGTACTCGCACTCAACGGCGTTGTAGGCACGTTCATGGGCTGGAGTGAGCCCAGCACCTCCGTACTGGGTCGGACCAGTGATCCACGCAAAACCGGAGTCAAAGCGCTTGGCCTGCCACTCTTTAGCCAGGCGCAACAGTTCGAGTTCGGCGTCGCGACTGCGCTCTTCAAACATTGACACGTTGTCTGAACCTTCGCCCCAGACAAAGGCCTTCTGCGGTTCACGCCGCTCGGCGTGGTGATCAAGAAACGCTCGGGCTTTGGCAGAGTATTCTTCAACACTCAGTGCAGTAGTTGCGGCAACAGTCATGTGGATAACCGTAGTGGCGCAGACCAACGCGGATGAAGACGTGGCAACTAGTCTGTGACCCATGGGTCAACCTGTAGCAGTGACACAAACTCCAGCCGGAGCGCCAAATCGGGTCCGTTTCGAGATCAACCGTTCGATCACTGGACAAGGTCATGAGCGCTTTGCCAATATCGCGGAAGCAACTGGTTCAAAACCTGCGGCAATGTTGGCGCGAAGTTTGTTTAATACCGGCAAGGTCAAGGCCGTGCATGTGTTTTCCAACATTGTGACCGTTGATGTTGCCGACGCAACGAATAACGCGGGGCTTTCCCAGATCCTTACAGACATGTATCAATACTGGAAGCCTGGCATGGAGCCGAAGTCTGTTGAAGAGTTGACCAAATTGGTCGCCGCGAGTGCATCGGGCGACTCAGCATCGGCGTCGGAGCCAGTGGCTGAATCGGGGATCAGTGCCGCGGCAAGTCGAATACCGGCCGCCTTGCTGGCCCGAAGCCAAGCCGCACTAAAGAAGGCCCGCGCCAACCAGGGCTAAGTCCGGTTTACACCAGCGATTGGCGCTAGCTATAAATCACGCAGTTCTCGCACACCGTCCCGGTGACATCCTTCTTCAAGTGTGTGGCCCGCAACGCCTGGAATAACTCGCCGTTCCAGGCCTCCATAAAGCCCTCCTTGGTGAGGTCGCCCATGTGGAAGCGACCATCGTGGTCGAAGCAGCAGGCTGAGAGTTTGCCGTCCCAGGAGATGTGGCCCTCGGTAAATACCGCCCAGCATGGCAGCGGATCGCGTAGCGCACCCAAGCGCCCGCGGTTGCCTTGGGTCGGATTCCAACCCCTGGCCTTTTCCCGCTCGCTCATGAATGCGGCTTGATTGTAGAGCGGCAGACCGTAGACCTCGTCCACAAATGGGCGGATGTGTTCCACCGTCTCTAGCATGCGGTTGCCTTGCTCGCCGTCGTACTCGATGTATGACGCGTATAGTCCGCATTTGTAGCCACCCTTTTCGCGTACTGCATGGGCGGCATGGATGTTTTCAGTAATGACGTCGAAAAACGAGCGTTTGACCTTGGCGATGTCCTTGAGCTGGTCGGCGTCGGCGTAGTTGTAGGAAAACTTGAGCGAATCGAGTCCGGCCTGCATGCACGCCTCAACTCGCGGGGGTGTCGCGAGTGAGCCGTTGGTGGTGAGAAACACGTAGGGGTAGCCCAGATCCTTGGCGTAGCGAATTGCGTCCGGCAGCCAGTCGCACATGAACGACTCGCCGAGATAGAACAGGCCAAGTTCCTCGACGCCGGCTTGTCGCATTTCCTTTACGATGCGCTCGTAGAATTCGCGATCCATTTCGTCCTGCTTGCGCAGCCGCTGGCTGCGGGCGCAGAAGCTACACGCGAAGTTGCACTTGCCGGTAAGTTCGATCTTGACGCTCCGGGGGCAAGGCGTGACTGGCGCCCGATAGGCCGGTGGAATACGGGTGATGGCGTCGATACGCGCGGTGATTGTTCCGGCAACTGCACTTGGGGTCATGGTTCCCTCTCGTTTCTGTACTGCTCTGCTGTGATCTTCTCGCAATACCAACCTTATCAAAATGTAAAGATCTGTACTTGATAGCGAACATATGTTCGCTACAGTGAGGACATGCTTACCTCGCTAGCCGATCATCCCAAGCCGAGTCATCTTCCCGTGTCCGATGTGGTCCGCCCGTTCATTCCCGAGGGTCAACTCATCCGTGGTCGGGTCGTTGTCTGTAGTGGTGACGCAGCACTATCGGTTGCTCTGTTGTTGGTTGCGCAAGCAACGCAGGCAGGTTCATGGCTCGCCGTGGTGGGGGTTGAACACATTGCAATCCTTGCCGCAGCCGAACGCGGTGTAGCCCTCGAGCGTTTGGTGCTCGTGCATCCACCACAACAGAGCAAAGAGTGGTCGACCACGGTGGCTGCCGTTGTCGATGGCTTTGATCTGATCATCATGTCGGTACCGCGCGGAGTGTCGCCATCCGATGTTCGTCGGGTGCACACACGCATTCAGGCGCGTCAATCGATAGCCATCATCGTCAATACCGATTCTTCAGGTGTTATGTCGTCACGGTTGTTCCACCCCGATGTCGTGTTGCACACCACCACATCACAGTGGGTTGGCGCAGATCAGGGTGCCGGGTTTTTGCAGCACCGCGATGTGCGCGTGCAGGTGAGTGGACGACGAGTACCACGACCCACAGAGCACACCGTTCGTCACATTGGCTAATTCTTTACCTACTTCTGCTACGCGGGTAGCGGTCATCTACTGCGCTGATTGGCCTGCGGTTGCGGCAAGTAACACGTCTGGGGCGTTGCATGCCGTCATTCATGCCCAACGTGTCATTGCTTGCACACCACAAGCAGCCGTCGCAGGCGTGTGCATCGGGATGCGTCGTCGCGCGGCCCAAGGTGCGTGTCCGCATGTTGTCATTTCGGCTCATCAACCACAGCGTGATCGGATACTGTTTGAACCCATTGTTCGCGCCGTAGTCGAAGTGGTTCCGTTGGTCGAGGTGAGCGAGCCGGGCATTATCGTCTTTGCTACCCGTGGTCCGTCGCGATACATGGGTGGCGACGATGCACTAGTCGCAAAGTTGCATGCAATAGTGATTGACGCTCTTGTATCGGTGGGCGTGACTGCCGATGTTCGTTTTGGTATTGGTATCGCCGATGGTCGCCTAATGGCAGCCATCGCCGCGCGCAGTTCGGCACACAGTGGTCAACCAGTGGTGATTCCCGTTGGTCACAGTGAACAATCCTTGGTTGAGTTACCTGTGCGCGTGTTGGATGATGTGGGTGGCATCCACCGCGAAGTGGTGTCGCTACTTGAGCGTCTTGGGCTGGCCACTCTCGGTTCTGTAGCGGAGCTTTCTATGGCGACACTTGTTGCCAGGTTTGGTCCAGTTGGTCAAGAGTTGCATCGACTCAGTCACGGGTGTGATCAACATCCACCAATTGCCATCGCTCCACCGCCTGATCGAGCGTGTCGACACATCTTTGAAATTCCCGTTGAGCAAAGTGCGGTCGTGGTGGCGGTTGCTCATGAACTTGCTGAGCAACTTGTTCAACATCTGACGATCAACGGGGTGATGTGCGTGCGTTTATATGTGCACATCGAGTCAGAAAATGGCGAACGCTCTGAACGAGTGTGGTATCGACCTGAAGGTTTATCGATTGCCGCAATGGTCGAGCGCGTGCGCTGGCAGATGGATGCGTTGATTGCTCAAAACACTCTTACCAGTGGAATCGTGACGTTGCGTCTGGCACCAGATCAACTGCGTCTCAACGAGGGTAAGCAGATGGGTTTGTGGGGTGGTGCAACACAAGCCGACGAATGGGCCCAGCGAGCGATCACTCGGGTGAGTGCTCTCATTGGAAGCGAGTCGGTTGTGGTTCCCGAGTGGTGTGGTGGTCGAGACCCCGGGCAAGCATTCGTGTTGGTCTCGGCTGCGTCTACCGATTTCGAACGACGCAAAGAGCAAGTCACTCAACGCCAACAAAGTTGGTGCGGAGAACTTCCAACACCGACTCCAGCACTTGTGTACGACGAGCCAATTGCCGTGGTGCTGGAAGACGGTGATGGCAAGCCGCTGTCGGTGACTGGTCGTCATGAACTCAGCGCATCGCCGGCAACACTGCGCATGGCGAGTGTCAGTGCGCGTGCCGCGCCGTATGTGGTGGTGTCGTGGGCCGGTCCGTGGCCCATTGAAGAGCGCTGGTGGGATCCCGCGAGGCGGCGTCGCTTGGCGCGGTTGCAGTTGGTGATCAAACGAGATGACATGACTCGGGCAGTGATCGTGGCCCGCGAACACGGCCAGTGGTGGCTCACTGCTACGTATGGATAGAGGTGGTTGGGTGCTGGTGGCTCTGTTGTAGTTTCAGTGACGTGAATCTGCAAGAAAGTGTTGTTTTGGTGGGCGAGTTGTGCGAGTATTTCGCCCAACACCAGCCATGTGATGATCGCGAAGCACTGTCGATTGCCGAGTTCATTGCCGTAGCGCCGCTACTCGGTGCACCATTTGATGAACATTCCAACATCACGCATGTCACTGCGTCGGCAATTGTGGTTGGCACGCGTGGCGTGGTGTTGCACTTGCATAAGAGGTTGGGACTCTGGTTGCAACCGGGCGGGCACATTGACGCCGGTGAAACTCCGGCCGATGCGGCACTGCGCGAAACATATGAGGAAACTGGATTGCACGGCACGCATCCCGATGACGGACCATGTTTATTTCATCTCGATGTTCATCCGGGACCTCGTGGTCATCGACATTTAGATCTGCGTTACCTCGTGTACGGACCCGATGTCGACCCACAACCCCTTGAAGGCGAGAGTCAACAGGCGGCATGGTTCGGATGGGATGATGCGATGGTGATCGCCGATGTCGGCTTGCGCGGCGCATTGGGTGTTGCTCAAACCCTGAGCGGGGGCTGATTTCAGACTGGTCCTTGGAGCAAAAGCGAACATATGTTCGCTACGCTAAGCCGGTGGGTGATGATCCGTCGTACGGCGAACTGCACTGTCGATCAAATTTTTCGTTTCTCACCGGTGCATCGCATCCAGAGCAACTCGTGGAGCGTGCGATGCAACTTGAATTACATGCATTGGCACTCACCGATCGCAACGGTTTGTACGGAGTGGTTCGATTTGCCCAAGCGGCGCGCGCCGTTGGTTTACCAACGGTGTTTGGCGCCGAACTGGAATGTGCAAATGGCGACATTGTGGTATTGGCCAAGGGGCCACAAGGTTATGCGAGGTTGTCATCGGCAATTGCTGCCGGTCAACTGGCTGGCAAAAAATTAGAACCTATCTTCACGCTTACCGGACTTGCATCACATTGTGACGATCATTGGCGTGTACTCACCGGTAGTCGTAGTGGGGTAGTGGCACGAGCATTTTATGAACATGGTCCGGCTGCTGCCGAGCGTGAAGTGCAACAACTCGTGGATGCCTTTGGCAGAGACAATGTGTTCGTTGAACTGTGGGATCACGGAGACCCACTCGATTCGGTGCGTAACGATGCACTAGTTCGTATTGCTCATCACAACGATGTGCAATGTGTTGCCACCAACGCTGTGCTGTATGCCGTGACAGCGCAGTATCAACTTGCCACCGCGATTGCCGCGGTGCGTGAGCGGCGCAGTCTGGATGACATCGATCATGAGTTGCCACCGGCTGGTGCGGCTTATCTGCGTAGTGGTGCTGAACAACAACGCCACTTTGCTCGTTACTCGGGTGTGGTGAATAAGGCCGCCGAACTAGCGGCCGATCTGGCCTTTGATCTTTCTCTGGTTGCGCCGCGCCTGCCACCGTTCCGGTGTCCCGACGGCATGGATGAAATGTCGTACTTGCGACAACTTGTTCAGCAAGGCGCCACTCGCCGGTACGGATCGCGCCCTACTGTGACCGATGACGACTTGTCGGTTCGTGCTCGCGCCTGGCGCACGATTGATCATGAACTAGAGGTCATTGACACCCTCGGGTTCGCTGGTTACTTCCTCGTCGTGTGGGACATCGTTCAGTTCTGTGAACGCTCGAATATTTTTTGTCAGGGTCGTGGCAGTGCTGCCAATAGTGCGGTGTGTTTCTCAATCGGTATCACCAAAGCAGATGCGGTATCGCTCGGGTTACTTTTCGAGCGGTTCTTGTCTCCTGAACGCGACGGTCCGCCCGATATCGATATCGATATTGAAAGTGGTCGTCGCGAAGAAGTCATTCAATATGTGTTTGAGCGCTACGACCGCCATCATGCGGCTCAGGTAGCCAATGTCATTACCTATCGCGCCCGCTCGGCAGTGCGCGATATGGCCCGAGCACTGGGATTTGCTCCTGGGCAACAAGACGCTTGGAGCAAACAAGTTGATGCGTGGGGTTCGCTGTCTCGGACAAGTGATGCATCTGATCACAGTGTGCCAGCAGCGGTTATGTCGCTGGCGGTACAAATTGAAGATGCGCCACGACATTTAGGCATTCATTCGGGTGGGATGGTGATTTGTGATCGCCCGGTGAGTGAAGTGTGTCCAGTTGAATGGGCGCGAATGGAGGGTCGCAGTGTGTTGCAGTGGGACAAAGATGATTGCGCCACTGCCGGATTGGTGAAATTTGATCTGCTCGGTCTTGGCATGCTCTCGGCTCTACATAACGCAGTTGATCTCATCGGTGAGTTTCGCAATGTGCAGTTAGATCTCGCAGAAATTCCCCAGGAAGATGACGTGTACGCAATGTTGTGTCGGGCCGACACGTTGGGCGTATTTCAAATTGAGTCACGTGCCCAAATGGCCACGTTGCCGCGACTTAAACCCCGCCGGTTTTACGACCTCGTGGTTGAAGTTGCTCTGATTCGACCTGGACCGATTCAGGGTGATTCCGTGCATCCCTACATTCGTCGTCGCAACGGCCAAGAGCCGGTCACGTACTTGCATCCGTTGCTTGAGAACAGTCTTAGCAAGACCCTTGGCGTGCCTCTATTTCAGGAGCAACTGATGCAGATGGCCATCGATGTCGCGGGGTTTACCCCCGCGCAAGCCGATGAGTTGCGACAAGCAATGGGTTCCAAGCGTTCACATGCCCGCATGGACAGGTTGCGTGAACGTTTGTACGCGGGCATGAGCGAACATGGAATCACCGGCAACGTTGCTGATCTCATTTACGAAAAAATGGCTGCCTTCGCCAATTTCGGATTTCCCGAGAGTCACTCGGTGAGTTTCGCTTATTTGGTGTATTCATCGGCGTGGATCAAGTTTCATGAACCGGCGGTGTTTTATACCTCGTTGCTCAATGCCCAACCGATGGGATTTTGGTCGCCGCATTCACTTGTGCGGGATGCTCGTCGGCATGGTGTTGTGGTACTCATGCCCGACATCAACGCATCGCGTGCCGACGCCACACTCGAACAATGTCCAGACTCCGTTGGGGGACTGGCGGTGCGCTTGGGTACCGGGTCGGTTCGTGGTGTCGGCGACCCACTTGCTCAAACAATTCAGTCGGGCAGACCGTATGTCGATATGGAAGATCTCGTTCGACGTTCACCGCAGTTGCATATTGCTCAACTTGAGGCTTTGGCCACAGCAGGGGCATTTACGCAGTGCTTCAACCTGCAGCGTCGAGATGCACTGTGGGCAGCGGGGGCGGTAATCCAATCGCGCCCTGATCGACTTGCGGGTGTCACCACTGGTGTTGGTGCGCCACATCTGCCGGGTATGCAACCGGTGGAAGAAGCGATCGCCGATATGTGGGCCACAGGTATCGCCCCCAATGGGCACCCAACTGAATTTCTTCGTGCCGAACTTATGCGTATGGGGGTGGTGACGGCGGCAGATCTTTGGGATCGTGAACCCGAAAGCAAAGTTCTCGTGGCTGGAATTGTCACCCATCGCCAGCGACCATCAACTGCCCGTGGTGTTACCTTCATGAATCTTGAAGATGAAACCGGACATATCAACATTGTCTGTTCGCAGGGCTGTTGGGTTCGTTATCGCCGCGAAGCGAGCGGCGCAACGGCGTTATTGTTGCGTGGTCGCCTGGAGATGAATGAAGGAGTGATCAACGTGATTGCCGAGCACATGAAGTCGCTGATTGTTGGTGTGCGAGCGTCTGCCCGCAACTTTCGCTAGTTGGTTGGCGCTAGTCGCTTGGCGTTTCATTGAGATTTTCGTTGAACATTCGGTACGTCTCGTAGATCTCTTTGCAGGCCTGACACATCGGTACTTGTTTAGGGTCCCGCGAGGGTATCCACACGTGACCGCATAATGCTTCCAACGGAGTGCCGTAGATTCGTGCTTCGAGCACCTTGGCCGCAGCGTCTTCGCCGGGCTTGGTCTTGACGATGTGGGCCACGATCGGTTCATCGGTTTCCGGAACATAGTCAAGAACCGGTCGAGCCGTTGCTGGCAACGTGCGCAGTGGAGTAGGGATAGAACTCACACCAGTATTCAACCACCGATCCCTAAGTCCTAGACTTGTCGCATGCCAACGTATGAATTTCGCTGCCGCACCTGTGACACTGCCTTCGAGGAACGGCGCTCGATGGCCCAAGCCAATGCTCCTGCTACATGTCCCGCGGGCCACGACAATGCGGTGCGGCTACTGAGTGTGTTTGCCTCGGTCGGTGCATCGACATCACCGTCAAGTTCTGCACCTGATGCCTCGGCACGCGGCTGCGGCGCGGGTTGCGGTTGTCACTAACCAAAACTACTGATCAAATTGAGGTGACTAATGGTTGAGTTCGACCATCGCTCAGTTGCGGTAGCGACCTATAACGCGTGTTGGGATCTTCTTGAGTCGGCGCGCTCGACCGAAGATGACCGCAACTTGTTGTCGCTCGCATTCACTTCGCGCTACCAATGGCTGCAGGCCGGTGGGGCAACGCAATGGGCGACTGCCGATTGGATGGTGAGCCGCTGTGCAGCCGCAATCGGCGAAGGCACCTTGAGTATGACCTTTGCCCAGAGCGCACTTGCCGGTGTTCCGAAGGACGCGCCCGCCTGGATGCGGGCGAGCATGTACGAAGGAATGGCACGGGCGTGCGTTGCAGTCGGCGATGATAACGGACGGGCACAACATATTGCCGAGGCTCGCCGGGTGCTGGCGTCTGAACCATCACAAGAAGATCGCCAGTTGATCGAATCGCAAATTGCAACCGTTTGATCAGTGGTCTTAGTTTTGGGAACGCCATCCCCCAGGGTCATGAGCGACGATGCGCGGACAGTGCACACCGTGACGACTGACAACAAACCAGTCGACAAGTTGAACCCCGGCCCGTTGGCAGATATCGCGCGCAGTTGTCCACTCATTGCCACGGTGAAATTGTGGTTGCCACTGGGGACGAACTGAGGCAATAGCAACTGCGTGAGCCAAATGTTCGGTTGCACATCGCCCAACAATGTGATCGATGAGCGAGCCAAGGTCGTCGCCGTTGTTCAATGCGAAGAGTCCAATACCGCGATGATTCTGGTTCATCATCAACACGAGGGTCTCGGGGCGAAGTGGTCGAGTAATGGCGAGCGAAAATACCGACAGCGCCTGAGTGGCCGAGGTGACGGGGTCACGGTGGGCACGAGGCACGTCAATAGGTAGTACAAGTTGAGATAACACACTTCCTCCAGAAAGTAATTGTCGGGCAATGGTTGTTGTTGATTTGGAGGAAGGATCGCCAGCGTAAAGAGTGGGTGTTGCAGCGTTGTTAGCGAACCACAATCAGCGCGACAACCGCGATTGAAGCAAGTCCTAGCGCGATCGGGGTGGCGAATCCGGTCCACCGAGGGAGTCGCCAATGCGTCGGGGCCAGGAGCACCGCGCCGCATGCCGCGCCCACGAGTGCACCACCGAAGTGTCCACCCACTGATACGCCAGGAATGGCCAGAGTGAACACGATGTTGATGATAAATGTTGTACCTAGACCCGTTCGCCATGGGTTCACCCCACGATGGCGCAAGCCCACAACTGCGGCCGCCATGAGACCAAACACGGCACCCGATGCACCTCCGGTGAGGGCGTCGGGAGTAAGCAACAGCGCCCCAGCCGAACCGCCAAGTAATGACGCAAAATAGACAAGAGCAAATCTTGTTGAGCCAAGTGCGGGTTCAAGCATTCTTCCCAGTTGGAAGAGCAGGTACATGTTCATCGCGATGTGCAGCAGGCCGAAGTGTACAAACCCGCCACTCACTAGGCGATACCACTCTCCCTGCTCAATAAATTGCCGTGCCACCACGAGTTGTCCGGCTTGCCGAGACAGAGCACCGCTCATGCCAAGGGTATTTGTGTTGGTGAGTGCCATCCACAAGAAAATTCCGACGTTTATCGAAATAATTGCATTTGTGACAGCAAACGGATTGTTCGTCCGTTGCGACCGACGTTGCGGGGATCGCGTTGTAGTACTTGGACGCTGTGTGTGTGCACGAGAAGCGGCTGCCGGTGCGGCTGCCGGTACGCCGCTTGAGCGTGGCAGCGGTGGTGGAACCGAGGGTGGGGGAAAACTCACGTGCTTAGTGTGGCAGTTTCTCGGTGTCGCTTCGGTGTGCCAGATACCACTCAACCGTTTGACGAAGGCCGTCTTCGAAATCGGTGTGGGCATGCCAACCAAGTTCTCGTTCCGCTCTGGTGGCATCTACTCGGCGGCGCGGTTGACCATCGGGTCGGGTTGAATCCCACACCAGTTCGCCGCCGAATCCAACCACGCGGGCAATTGTTTCAGCGGTTTCGCGGATCGTGATTTCACGGTTGTTGCCGAGGTTGAGTGGTTCGGCACTATCCCGCAACTCGGCAGCAAGTATCACCGCCTCGGCGGCGTCATCAACGAACAAATAGTCACGACTGGCTGTTCCTGTTCCCCATACGGAGATCTTGTCCAGATTGGCTTCCTTGGCTTCCACGCACTTTTTGATCAGAGCCGGAATCACGTGCGACACCGACTCGTGAAATTTGTCGCCCGGGCCGAACAAGTTGGTCGGTATGAGACATGCAAAATGCTGGCCGTATTGGATTTCGTTTACTTTGGCGTGAATCAACAACGCTTTTTTGGCGATGCCATACGGCGCATTCGTTTCCTCCGGGTAACCGTCCCACAGTGACTCCTCACGAAACGGCACCGGAGTGAATTTCGGGTACGAGCACACCGTGCCGAGCAGAACGGTTTTTTCTATGCCGATCGCGCGAGCAGCTTCAATCGTGTGTGTTCCCATCAGCAGGTTGTCGAGATACAACTGGGCCGGTGCAACTTGGTTGTAGCCGATGCCGCCAACGCGCGCGGCGAGATGAACGACATGGCTTGGGCGATGCTGGGCAAAGAGTTGTTCGGCAACGCCAAACTTGGTGAGGTCAGCTTCTTCACGACGCGGCGCGACCACGTGTGCACCGGCTAGACGGAGCTTGGTCACAACATGTGAGCCAAGAAATCCGTCGCCACCCGTGACAACAACCGTGCGATTGGTCCAGAACGTTGAACCAGTCCCAAGATGTGAACTATTCATGGATATGACGATACAGACGTCGCGCCCCCAGACTTTGACACCCACGAGAGTCAAAGCACACAATGCTCAAAACGAAAGGATGTCGTGTCGCCTACTGCACTTGGCACAATGGAAGGCGTGCGGGTCGGCTACACACTTGAGCAGTGCTGGCACCGAGTCCCCGGAGGCACGGCGGTCGCGGCGCTCGAAGTGGCACGCGAGATGCCCAATGTGCGAACCGACATAACTCTGGTCGGTATTGCCGGCAAACATGCGGCCCTTCCCGCGCCAGGATTTGTGCCCACATGTGAGGTGCTCCAACTACCACTCGCCGGGGGACTGTTATACGAGTCGTCATTGCGTCTCGGCTGGCCCCGGGTTGAACGAAGCGTCGGACACATCGACCTGCTGCATTGCACCTCGGTGATTCCGTTTGCGACCCGTGCTCCGATGATTGCCACGGTTCATGATTGTGCATTTCTGCACTTTCCACAATTTTTTACTCGCCGCGGAAATTCAGTGTTTCGTCGAAGCATGCAGGTGTTGAAGAAACGCGCGGCAATGGTGTTGTGTTCATCCTTTGCAACGGTGAACGATTGCTTAGAACTTGGGTTTTCGGCTGATCGGGTACGTCACGTCACCCTTGGTGTGCGTGTGCAGAGGGCAACAGCCGATGATATTCGCCGGGCCCGCGAAACGTATTCGCTGCCAAGCGACTATTTGCTTTTTGTCGGCACACTCGAGCCTCGCAAGAATCTTGCCCGCCTTGTGCAGGCACTTGAACATCAACTGAATGCACCGCCTCTTGTCATCGCCGGTGCGACAGGATGGGGTGACGTGAATGTTCGCTCTGATGCGCAGGTGCAATTCATCGGCTTTGTGGATGAGCAACATTTGCCGGGCCTATATGCCGGAGCGAGGGTGATGTGTTATCCGACCATTTGGGAAGGGTTCGGACTTCCGATTCTTGAAGCCATGGCACAGGGAACTCCGGTGGTGACGAGCAGCGGAACATCCACAGAAGAGGTGGCCAACGGCGCCGCGGTATTGGTGGATCCCTATGATGTGGAAAGTATTTGGTCCGGAATCCGGCACGCATTAGATAACCATGACAAATTGAGCGAGTTGGGTCGAACTCGTGCCGACGCCGCTTCGTGGTCGCACACTGCTGAACTCACTGCCCGGGCATATGACGAAGTGCTGGCATGAGTCATCGTATGAACGACGAAGTGCTGGCATGAGTTATCGTATGAACGACGAAGTGCTGGCATGAGTCGTTCTACAACTGTTGCCGTGAACATGCTGTGGTGCGTGCCGGGCCGGGTGGGTGGAAGTGAGGAATATTTACTGCGCCAACTCAGCGGGATGGCCGCGATTCGCGCACCGTATGACATCACCGTGTATGTGCCGCGAGGTTTTTGTGCCGCGCATTCAGACTTGGCCGCGATGCACCGAGTAATTGAGGCGCCCTCATCGTGTCGTCGACGCGAAGTTCGGATCATCCTCGAACACACCTGGCTCGCTCGTCACGTTGCATCAAGCGAGATTGTGCATCACGGTGGCGGAATTGTGCCGTCAAGACCTCATCGAACCACATTGCTTACGGTGCACGACGTGCAATACCGCACCTATCCCGAATATTTCAGTGCGCACAAACTGAAGTATTTGCAGAACCGAGTGCCGCCGTCGATCATGCGGGCGAGTGCGGTCGCGGTGCCCAGTGCATATGTCGCCGCCACGCTTGTTGAATCCTTTGGCGTGCCATTGGATAAAATTCAGGTAGTTCGACACGGCGTGTCCGATTCACTCGGTATGCAGGCGACCCCAGAAGCAGAACTTCGGGACCGATTTGGTCTTGGGTCCGCCGATGTGTTGTTCATGCCAGCGATTACACACCCGCACAAGAACCACGACTTTCTTCTACAACTGCTTGCAACCCGGTGGACATCATCAAACCTACGATTGGTGCTCGCTGGTGGTGAAGGTCGTGCCGAACGCGCGGTGCAACAACGAATTACCAACCTCGGAATCGGAGATCGAGTGGTGCGTCTCGGGCGCGTGGCACCAAGTGATCGTGATGGACTGATCAAGATGGCACTGGCTCTAGTATTTCCAAGTTCGTATGAGGGCTTTGGTGCGCCGGTGCTGGAGGCAATGAAATTAGGTACGCCTGTTATTGCCAGCGATCAAACGTCGATCCCCGAAGTACTCGGCGGTGCTGGATTGATTTTGCCTCTTCAAATCGATGCGTGGTCGAATGCCCTCGAACAACTTCGAGAGCGACGTAGTGAGTTAATCGAACTCGGTCGGCGCCGTGCGGCGGAGTTCACAGATGTTAAATCAGCCGAAGATCTGTGCTTGGCGTACGAGCGAACCTTGCATCATGGAGCTCATCGGCGATGACATCACCAAAATTGCGTCTCGTAGTACTTTGCCCACACTTTGAGCCCGACATCGCTCCAACCGGCGCAGTCATGACACGAATTGTTCATGAACTTGCTGCACTCGGTCACGAAATACATGTTGTGACCTCGTTGCCCTGGTATCGCCAACATGCCATTGAACCCGGCTGGAGTGGCGGAATGTGGCGAGTTGAATTCACAGCATGGGGTTCGATCACCCGAATACATCCGTTTCCCGGAAAGACCAAACGAAACTTGCTGCGTCGATCAATTGGTTTTGGACTGTTCAGTCTTCTCGTTGGGTTACGCGGATTGCGCGCCGGGCGGGGTCGAATTGACGGTGTGCTCGCGATGTCGCCACCGCTCACGCTCGGACTCACCGGTCGATTCATCGCCACACTTCGCCGAACGCGACTCGTGTTCAACATTCAGGACGTGTTCCCGGATGCAGCAATACAAACCAGAGCAATTAGTAACCGAACGATCATCTCTGTGGCGCGCTGGTTGGAGCGAGTGAGTTACCAAACATCAGACGCAGTGGTACTGCTCGCTGATGATTTGCTAAGAAATGTCGAAAAGAAAGTCTCGCCGTCGCATCGCTCGACGCTGCACGTCATTCCCAACTTTGTGGATACAGTCGCCATCACCCCAAGAAGTCGAATGACTGACTATCGCCGCGAACTTGGCATCGGCGATGGTGTCGTGGTGATGTATGCGGGAAATGTCGGATTCTCTCAATCCATTGAGTTGTTGATTGCTGCAGCCCGCGAGATTCCGCACATCCAAGTCGTGATCAATGGCGATGGCGCAGCACGAAGTTCGCTTCAAGTGTTGGCTCGTGACTGTGGAAATGTTCACTTTGCTGAATATCAACCCATTGAGCGCCTAGGTGAAGTGCTTGCTTCGGCCGACATTCATGTGGTGCCACTGCGGGCCGGATTGGCAAGTAGCAGCGTGCCATCCAAGACGTACTCAATTCTTGCGGCCGGTCGGCCAATCCTTGCGGCAATCGACCTAGACACCGAGATTCCGCGGATACTTGTCGCCAGTGGAGGCGGAATCACCGTGCCACCAGAGGATGTTGCGAAATTCACCGCCGCCCTGCGCTGGCTTGTTGACCAGCCAGAATTGCGAGTGGAAATGGGAAACAAAGGGCGTCAATGGGTTGAGCGGCATGCCTCGCCACAAGCGGTAGCTCGTGCGTACGAGGCGTTGTTCATGAATGAGTCGAAACAGCGGTAGCATTTCGTCCTCGTGGCCAGATCATCATCAGCAGAAAGAGTTGCCCGCCTTGCTGAAAAGGGCAGAGGAAAAAGAGTTCGCTTCCAAGGCGGAACATTGTTTCCGACCGTTGTCGCCCTGGTGTGCATTTTGGGCGTGGCGTTGATCGCCTATGCCCGTCAAAGCAATGCCGATACGACGACAGGTGCCACTGCTGATACCACGTATTACTCCTCTTTCGGCGTGTACAAATGTGACGCCTACGTGACCGGTTTCCCTTCTATTGGTTCTGCGAACACCGACCCGGCACTTCTCCAGGTTGGCGCGACGATTGCACAGGACGGAATTGTCAGTTGGAGACCGCAGGTACTCGCCGGCGAACGACGAGCGAAACTCAGTACCTTCTTTGAACTCTTTGGTCTCACCGTCACGAATGACTCTGTGACGTTTCCGGCTGGGGTGAATGGCGGCGAGAAGATCACCGAAGGCGACACCAAGTGTGATGGCAAAGACGCACAGTTAGAAGTAATTGTGTGGGATGACTACACCCAGGTGCAGTCATCCAAGATTTCCGTGGCAAGTCTTGGCGGCGTGCGCCTAACCGGAAACGGTATGGCGATTACTCTCGCTTTCATTGCCAAGGACGCAGAGGTTCCCCAGCCTGACTCGACATTTGACCTCGCCAGTTTGCTCACCAACCCATAGCAGTAATGCATGCCGTGGTGCTCGTCGGTGGATTCGGCACCCGCCTCCGACCGCTGACGTTGAGCGTACCCAAACCGTTGCTTCCAATTGTTCATGTCTCGATTCTTGAACGCTTGATGACATCGCTGGCTCAGGGCGGTGTCACCGATGCGGTGTTGTCGCTTGGTTTCAAGCCCGAACCATTTCGTGCAGCGTTCCCGGACAATATGTGTGGCGGTGTTCGATTGTCGTATGCGGTGGAAGATTCTCCGTTGGATACGGCTGGGGCAATCGGCTTTGCCGCCCGCATTGCGGGCATTAGCGACACGTTTGTGGTGGCTAATGGGGATGTCATCAGTGACTTGGATGTCGCCACGCTGATTGAGTTTCATCGTCAACGGCGGGCAGAAGGCACACTGCATCTCACTCCAGTTGAAGATCCGTCCCAATACGGTGTCGTAGAGATCGATGTCAATGGACGAGTTCAGCGCTTCGTAGAGAAACCGCAACCGGGTGACACCACAAGTTGCGAAGTGAGTGGTGGTACGTACGTGTTAGAGCCGTCGGCGTTGAAGCGAATGCCAGGCACAGCACCATTGTCGATTGAGCGGGACACGTTTCCGCAGATGGTCAAGGATGGCGTGTTGTATGCCCTTGCAACAGACGATTACTGGATCGATGCGGGACAACCAGATACGTACATACGTGCGAACCTGGAGTGGGTGAGCCGGGGAAAGGCTGGTGCTAGTGAAGCAGTGCACCCGTCAGCGAACGTTTCATCTTCGGCTCACATCCGTCACAGCGTCATCGGCGCGGGCGTCCGTGTCGGCAACGACGCGATCGTTGAGTCTTCGGTGTTGTTGACCGGAGCAATTGTCGCTGATCATGCCTGCATTGTGGACAGCGCCGTGATGGGAACCGTTGAACACGGCGCCACGGTTACGCGATGCATCATCGGAATCGATGGTGTGGTGGCAGCCGATGCAACATTGACTGGCGTACGGGTTCCAACTCCCGAACACAAGTAGTCACGTCGGTGCCAGTTTCAAAAGTGACACCCACGAAAATAATGGTGTGTGGTGGGGCTGGATTTGTCGGTTCACACCTCGTCGAACGGTTGCTCGCCGATGGCCATTTCGTCGATGTGGTGGATGATCTTTCCACGGGTTCATTATCCAACCTGTCGGTGGCACGATCCATGAACGCCGGTGTCAAGTTTCATCATTTGGATATCATGAGCCAAGAGTTCGGCGATCTCGTTGGATTGCGACAGCCTGAAGTGATCTACCATCTGGCTCTACTTCCACCAAGTGCAACCGCGACATCCCTGGCACTTCACTCAGCAGCACTCATGCTTGCTGTGCTGGAATCCGCTCGAGTACACGGAGTGAAGAAAGTCGTAGTGGCAGTTCCCGCCGGCTTGCTCTACGGGGAGGTACCAATGTCAAATTTGCCGGTCAAAGAGGGTCGGGCGTCCACGGCAATTGGCGTTCCTCACGTGATGGCCAACACGATTATTGAACTATTGGGTGTGTATCGCGAATCGCACGATCTGGAATTCACCGCATTAGCGCTGGCAAATGTGTACGGACCTAGGCAGCGTGCCGAGGATGGAGTAGTTGCAGCCTTTGCATTGGCCATCGTGAACCGGCAGCGACCAGTCCTATTCGGCAACGGCAAACAGACCCGCGACTTTATATTTATCGACGACGTAATTGACGCGCTCGCTCGCGCTCACAATAAAGGTGGTGGGCTCGTCATCAACGTCGGCACGGGAATTCAGACCTCCATTGAAGAGTTGTGGAATTTGATGGCGGTGGAAACGACATTACAAGTGCGCAGCGAGCCGGTGCGATCGGGAGATTTACGACGACTTGCCGTTTCGCCGGTACGGGCACGCATCCAACTTGGTTGGAGTTCATGGACGTCACTGACTGAAGGGATAGAGGCATTACTCAATAACTGAAACTGCAATCGGGTTAGCGGAAGAGATCTTCTTGAGGTGGTCGCACAATTTCGCTCATCGAAGAATTTCTGAACCACGTTTCGTCGGAACCACGAATAATTGCGACCGGGACTCCCGAGGATTTTCCCATCACCAGTTCGGCCGCGCTGGCTAACTCGTCGGCAACCGCCACTTCGGTGACTTGCATTATCCGTCCAAGTGAATCGGGAGTGCCACGCAAATCGACAACTCCCGCGATTCCGGCTACACCTATTGCCACATCTGTTAGTCCCTTGCGCCATGGTCGTCCAAATGTGTCGCTGATGATGACGCCCACCGTCACATTAAGTTTGGTGGCGATAATGTCGCGAATTCGTCGGGCAGAACGGTCACTGTCGATGGGTAGCAACGCCGCGTAACCACGTTCCACATTTGACAAATCGATTCCCGAATTTGCACAGACAAAGCCATGCTTTGTTTCCGTGATGATCAAATCTCCTCGACGTCTAACGATTCGCACGGCTTCGTCTTCCACGAGTTGTTTATGGCTTAGCGGGTCATCTGGGTCGATTTGAACGAGGCGACCTTCGGCCTTTGAAACGATTTTCTGCGTGACGACTACGACATCGTGATCCATCAGCGGACCATTTGGCGAGTGGCGACAGACTTCGACAATGATGTCGCCAAGCTGATCGCCAGGGACAATTTCGCCTATCCCTTGGATTCCCCAAGTCAGCATCCGGTTCATCAAACTGCACCAATCGTGATTTGGGCAAGTTGTTTGGCAACCTCGGAACTGCTCATCACCGTTTTGGTCACTACACAGCGCATGCCTTGTGCTTCCACGGCGTCCGCTAAATGCGCATCGGCGGTGTCAATAATGAGTGTCCCGCAAATTGGTGCGTATATCTTTGCCACACCGACCACTGTGGCCTGGTGTCCAAGTTCGACCATCATCCGATCCGCTGGTCCTTTCAGGGCGGCGCCGGCCACGATTGGAGAAATCGCCACAACTGATTCACGGCGTTGGGTCAAGAGCTCATCCACTCCGGCAAGAGCTCGAATTGGGCCAATCGAAACGATTGGATTCGATGGGGCAATGATGACCATTTCAGAATCACTGAGTTCACCCAATGCAATTGGGCGTGCCGAATCAGCACCCACAAATTCAACTCTGCTGACGGCAATTGAATGGCGATACTTGACGAAGTATTCCTGGAAACTGATTGTCGATCCGATAACTCCAGCGTCACAATCTTCGGCCAGAGTCACTCGCGTGGACACGATGTCATTGGACATCGGCACGATCCGAACCTCGACATCCCAGGCAGTGGAAATTTCTGCAGTGACCTCACTCAATGTTGCTCCTTCTGAAAGGCGGGCGGTGCGATAAAAGTGCGTTGCTAAATCGTGATCACCTAGATTGAACCAGTCCGGGGCCGCGATCGACTCGGCAGGACGCACGGTCACGTATCGCTTGACTGCCGACATCGCGGCCCAGGTTTCATCGCGCAGTCCCCATCCGCGTTCAGGATCAATGGCGTTTGCCAATGTGTACGTGACCGTATCGATGTCGGGTGAAATGTGAAGTCCGTGCAAGACGGTGTCGTCACCGGTATTAACGATCGCCGTTACTTCACGTGCTGCAATCACGTCAATGAGTCCACGAAGAAATCGTGCGGCACCAACGCCGCCAGCGAGGACAGTAATCATGGCGTTTAGCGTAAAGGATGTGATGGCTCAGCAGGCTTGCTTGCCGAGCCGCTGATAGATTTAATGGGTATATGCGCAAAGCCTTCATCACCGGGATTACCGGACAAGACGGACGTCACCTCGCCGAATTCCTGCACGGTAAGGGATACAAGATATTCGGGATGATGAAAGGTCAGCACAATCCCCGTGCTGAGTTATTGCGCGATGAGTTTCCGTATATCGACATCGTCCCCGGTGATCTCACCGATCTAACGAGCATTGTGACGGCACTTGAGTACTCCCAGCCAGATGAGTTCTACAACTTGGGTTCCATTTCGTTTGTCGCCATGTCCTTTAATCAGGCCGAACTTACGGGCAATGTCACAGGTCTTGGCGTATTGCGGGCACTCGAAGCTGTACGCATGGTGGGCGGTGTCACCAACAATCCAATTCGTTTTTATCAGGCCTCATCTTCGGAGATGTTCGGAAAGGTGCGCGAGACACCTCAAACTGAACGAACCCCATTTCATCCGCGCTCGCCATACGGGGTCGCCAAGGTCTACGGACATGACATCACAGTGAACTATCGCGAAAGTTACGGCCTGTTCGCGTGCTCGGGAATTTTGTTCAATCATGAAGGACCGCGCCGTGGCCTCGAATTCGTAACGCGCAAGATCACCAACACCGCGGCGCGGATCAAACTTGGCATTGACAAGGAACTCGTGCTCGGCAATCTGGATGCCAAGCGAGACTGGGGTTTTGCTGGCGACTATGTCAAGGCGATGTGGATGATGTTGCAGCAGAGCGAACCTGATGATTACGTCATTGCCACGGGTGAGACTCACTCCATCGAGGAATTTTTGACCCTAGCGTTTGCAAACGCTGGTCTAGGAGATTGGCGACCACATGTAGGTCAGGACAAGAAGTTTTTTCGTCCGGCCGAAGTTGACCTACTGATCGGCGATCCGACCAAGGCCCGTGAAAAATTAGGATGGACTCGGGAAGTGACATTCCCTCAACTCGTTGAAATGATGGTGGCCCACGACCTCGCCTACGAGGCGGCACGAGCGAAGAAGTAGCTGTTAGCTGTCAAGCGGTCGTTCTGCTAGAGCATCCAGTATCGATTCCGTATCTGGAGTTGCGCCGCGACGCAACAGCAGGCGCAGTGCCGTCGTAAAACTGGCCAATGCAACCAATGAACTTCCGACCAATGCGAGTTCTACTCGTAAGTAGAGGTCGCTACTCGACAACCACGCCACAATGACAAAAGTCAAAAACCCGAGTGCCCAACCGATGGCGGCACGCGCGTGCCCATGTAAGGCGATCACGGCTTGGGCAATGGCGACGGCAACCATGTACACAGCACTCGACAATGCGAGCATGGTCAGGGTACGCCGATCAATGCGTCCTTCATACACGAAATTCAATACTTGTGGCCCAACCGCGTAGGTCGCGGCGACGCCAAGACACCCAACGGCGCCGATCAAAATCAAAAGTCGACGCAATCCGTTGCGAAATTCACCAAGGTCACCCTTGGCGGCCAGTCGTGCAAGTCGCGGAAGCAAAGCTGCTTGCACGGCCTGAAACAAAAAGAGCGGTATTCGGGCGAAAATGACGGCATTGCCAAATCGTGTCACTACTGCAGCCGAGCTATTGGTGGCGAGGAGATCCACAGTGATCGGTCCGGCATTCACTAAGGCGGAGGAAAAGAGCGACCCGAGCAATAGCCAGCTGAGATTCGGTGTGATTTCTGACCAGGATGCGCTCGGTCCGTCTTCGCTGTGCAGACCACCGCGCATGCCAACAACAAGCACACCAACGAGCGGCGAAAGCGCGATTACCAACGCATAGGCGCCGACCGTATCCACACCGGCGAGCCATAATGCGGCGCATCCAAGTACTCTGGCTGCACCATCGGTGCCAATAATGGTGCCGTACAGACCGAATCGTCCAGAGCCAGAGCAGATTCCGCGCGCCAGATGAAACGGAGCATAGGTGGCAAGCGTGAGGGCGAGACAAAGCGTTACCACGCCGTCACCTTCAAAAAGATTTTTGGTAATTGATCCGTTTGCTACGGCAGTAACGACTGCGAGCGCAGCGACGACGGCCAAAGCAAGAGGAATTACTCGTCGCACAACAGGCGCACCACCTTGGCCGAGGGCACGACGGTGGGCAATTGCTCGACTCACTTCTTGTTCGAGGGGGAGGAAAAATCCCGGCGCAAAGGTAAATGCCACGAACCACATTGCGACGATGGGTTTGAAGCCGTCTTGGCCGAGGGCTTGCTGACCAACTTTGAAAAATGCGTAAGCCGACAGCCCGGCAATGAATAGACCTGCGCCGACAGCGGCAGTACCTTCAGGAAACGGAGTGCGCGAAGAGGTAGATGAAGCAGAATCGAAAGACGTTGGATCTGATGACGGTGAGCCCGAAGCCTCCGGTTTTGGTGAAGTCACTGCCATTCAGAGTACTTCACGAGTTATTCGGCGGCGGGCGCCGACTTCTTGGGGAAGCGAGTGCTGACGAAGGACATGACATTGCTCATCGCCGACTCGGCCTGAGCGGTTGCCTCATTGGCAATCTTTGGAATCGAAGCCTGAACGGCTGTGGTGATTTCACGACGACGAACTTGTGTCTTTTGAAATGCCAAAACACCAATGCCAACTGTGGTGTATGCGGCATCTTTGGCGAATTGAATTGCGGGTTTTGCATCAATTGTCGGGAGGTTCAAGTTCGTCACGATCTTTGACAAGTCAAACTTGGTGAGATCGATGCTTGGTACCTTCGGGAACTTGATTGCTGGCATGGCTACTCCTCCAGTGGATAGGGTCAGGCGGTCGTTTCGCTAGCTATCATATCAATTGATGCTAACTATTGCAAGCACTTACCTTTGAGTAGTTGTGCTTGATCCTCTCCCCAGGTCGATGCCTACTTGGCGAACGATTCTGGGGGAGATCGTGACAGATTCTGACCAGGACGAGGGAAGTATCCTTGGAAAGTCGTGACTTCCCAAGAGATCAGCCCCTTGTTGGAATCCGCGCAAGATTCCCCAATTGGCGCGCCGCCAGTTGTCGTGGCGCTGCTGGTTCACCAGCCCGGGGAATGGTTCGCCGAGACTCTGGCCAGTATCGCGGCTCAGGATTATTCGCGAATACAGACGATCCTGTTTCTGACATCGACTTCACCCACCGAGGAGCTCTCTCGTCAGATTCGGCGGGCACTTCCAGAAGCGGTTATTCGGGTAGTCGAGGGCAATCCCGGTTACGGCCCGGTAATGAACGAGGTTCAGCGGATCGTCGAAGGTGTGGGCGGCTTTTTCTGTTTTACCCATGACGACGTGGCACTTCGCCCGGACACGGTAACGAAATTGATCGAAGAGACGTTTCGGTCCAACGCCGGGGTCGTTGGACCAAAGTTGGTGCAGTGGGATGACCCAAGCTTGCTTCAGCATGTCGGACTGGGTGCCGATCGGATCGGAGAAATTGATTCACTGATTGAACCCGACGAGCGTGATCAAGAACAACACGATGCGGTGCGAGATGTGTTCTTCCTGCCGTCGGCATGCATTGTGGTGAGGGCGGATCTCTTTCGTGAATTGGACGGATTTGCCCCAGACATTCCTTTTTTCGGTGAGGATCTCGAATTTTGCTGGCGTGCGCATCTGAGTGGCGCTCGGGTGCTGGTGGTACCGGCAGCCGTTGTCCGCCACCGGGAACGATTCAATGAGCGAAATCCAGACATTGGACGTCCAGCACTCGAGGCGCGACACCGGGTCAGAACTGTGGCAACGCTGTCGGGGCGGTTGCAGCTGCCAGGTGTGATGGTACAACTGTTCGTTACTTCGCTTGTCGAGATGATTTTTGGAGTTTTCACAGGTGGACTTCGGCGATCAATGACAACACTTCGCGCAGCCGTTGCCGTGCTTCTTGATACCCGATATATCGTGCGACGACGGGGTGAGGTTCGTCCGTATCGACGTATTGCCGCCGGTGAGATTCATGATCTCCAGGTGCGAGGCAGTGCGCGATTCACCAGTTTTGTGCGTCATCGACGCGCTATTGCCCAGCAGCAAAGGAAAGAAGATCGCAAGCGTGGCTTTCGACTTCGTGGAGGACAACGAATTGTCGGTGTCATTGCATTGGCAGTTGCACTCGTGATTCTCATTGGCAGCCGCGGCATCATCGGCAATGGCGTCACATCGGTGGGCGAATTCTTGCCATTGCGTTCAGGTTCCGGATCACCGGGAAAGTTGTTGGCGAATTACCTCACTAATTGGACTTCGGTTGGTTTCGGCCATGTTGGCGCACAGCCAACCGCACATGTCTTCCTCGCACTTGGGGGGCTGCTGGTGTTCGGAAAACTTGCCTTGTTGCAAACCTTGTGCGTTGTTGGCGCAATTGTCATCGGAATTCTCGGAATGGTCAGTGTCGGTGCTGTGTTCCAGAATTCACGAGCCCGATTGGTGGGCGCAGTGGTGTACGCCGCGGTTCCACTACCGTATGTTTCAATTGCCTACGGACGATTAGGTGCATTGCTGTGCTACGCGGCATTGCCATGGATGCTTCGCTTCTTTGCGATGTCGTCAACTGCGCAATCAGCCAACCAACGCAGTCAACTCCTTGCTCGCGCAATTTTGCTGGCTGGTGTCATCACCGCGTTTGTGCCGTCATTCGCCCTGCTCGTGGCCCTCATTGGCATCTTGTGGCTGGTGGGCGATGTGCTGGCTGGCACGCACCGTAGACAGGTGCTGTGGTCGGGATTATTTGCAATCGTGGTCACCAGCGGGGCAACAATTGTGCAGGTTCCGTGGCTGAACAGCATGGTTGCGAACAACGCATGGAATTGGTTTACCGGTTCAACTTCCGATACCGGAAATCAACTCGGCCTACTACCCCTGGCACAACTTGACTTCGGGTCATTGCGCTTTGGAGTGATAACACTCGCTTTATACCTTCCGGTTATCGCCGGTTTAGCAATCGTGAAAGCGGAACGGTTTGTCTGGGCTGTACGTTCGGCGACTCTCGTCGTGGGTGCAGGTGCCCTCACGGTCATTGCCGACCAAGGCAGAATAGGCGTGACAACACCTGAGCCGGCGATCATGCTTGTAGTCGTTGCCTGTGGGTTGGCATTGGCGAGTGCAACTTGTTTTACCGCAGTAACAGAAGATCTTCGTCACGCCGCCTTCGGTTGGCGTCAGCCGATCGGTTGGATCGTTGTCGCGGCGGTTGTGTCATCAATTGTGCCGACACTGGTTAACGCAGCCGATGGTCGTTGGCACCAGCCCCGCGTATCGCTGTCGCAATTGCTCGTTCAATTGCCAACCAATCCCCCAGAGGGCGACTACAACACCGTGTTCATCGGTGACCCACGTGTCTTGCAGATCCCGAGCACTGAAATTAGCCAAGAGATTTCCTATGCGGTGGTGGATGATGGCGAGTTGACGATTCGTGACCGTTGGCAGAGTGCACAGTCTCCAATGGCCGCATCAATGGATCGGGCAATGGATGCAATCATCCGCAAAAGCACGTCCCGTGGCGGTCGACTGCTTGCCCCATTGGCGGTCAGGTACGTTGTCGTGCCACTTATTGATGGTGGGGTTTCGTCGTACGGACGGCCATTGCCGGTGCCAACTGGGCTGACCGACGCACTGTCTGCGCAACTTGATTTCCGTCGTGTGTATTCCGCAAGCGATCTAATAATTTTCGAAAATGTATTCTGGTTGCCGACACTGTCGGTGCTGGACAGTGAGACTGCTGTGATCAGCTCACAAGGTGGTGATGAGGCCCTGCTGTCGAGTTCACTGCGAGCAGCATCACCGTTGCGGTTCGGAAGTGATTTTGATCGTCTGTCGCTTGGGGTTGTGGCTGGTGGCACTGTTCATCTGGCCGTGCCGTTCAACGAAAATATCCGATTAGAAGTCGACGGAGCCGAAGTTGCTCCGCGCGTTGCATTTGGCGGTGCCACCGCATTTGATTTGCCGGTTGCTGGCACGGCTGTGTTGACATACTCGACGCCGGTTACTCACTACGTGCTCGTTTTGGTGCAGGTGGCGATGTGGTGTGTATTGGTCGCTATTGCCATTGATGTTCGTCGTCTCCGTCGTCGTTGGCGTGGAGGTTCGCAACGAATCAACGTGAGTTTGCGGGAGCAGGGTTGATGATAATCATTCGTCGTTTTCTCACCGTGGTTCTTGTTCTCGGCGCAGGGGTCGCTCTAGTTATATTCGACACGACCCACGATGTGAATCAGCCAACTCAAGCATCTATCGAGTCAGCAAACAGACTCCTGGCCGTGCCGATAGTTGCTACTGAATCGAGATTGACTACTTCGTGGTACTGCCCGGGTGTTCCGGCAAACGACTCGACAATCACGGCGATGATTATCGTGTCGAACTCGTCGGACTCTGACATTGCCGGAGCGATGACGTTGTTGAGCAACAATCAACAACCGGTAGTTAGTGCGCTGTCTGTACCGGCGCTCTCAAGCATTACTCTCGACGCAATTGCGGGGATTGAATCAAATTTTGTGAGCGCGATTATTGAAATTAGTGGCGGCGTTGGAACTGTCGAGCAGCGCATCGTGCATCTGGCAGGTGATTCAGTTGCGCTATGTGCCAATGCTCCGGCGCAGGACTGGTTCTTTGCCGATGGTTTCACTGGTGCGGACAGTATTGAGCAAATTGTGCTGACGAATCCCTTTACCGATTCAACGGTCGTGGATGTCAGTTTTGTCACGCTCGAATCAAAGCGTGAGCCGGCAAACTTGCAGGGATTTGTCCTGCTGCCACATTCCGTCACTGTTTTGTCGATGGATGAGCAGGGGGCGCGCAATGAGAAGGTACTCGCTGTGTCAATTAGGGCATCAACGGGGCGTTTTGTGGCCGGTCGCTCACAGCACTATCTCGGTCAGGGCCGCTTGGGGTACACGATGTCACTGGGCGCATCGGCGACCAGTGCCCAGTGGTGGTTTCCGGGCGGCGAAAAGAGTGCCGATGTGGTCGAACAACTTGTGATATTCAATCCTGGCGACAAAGATCGCACCCTGGGCGTTGTGTTCATCACAACTGGAGAGGCCACCTCGAGCATTGAACCGGCGACAATCACTGCGCCCGCTGGACGTGTTGTCACGCTTAATACCGCAAGTTTGCCATCGCTTCCAGAGGGCCGCTATGGAATTCTGGTCTCGACCGTGGAAACGCCGGCCGATCTTGAAGCGGTTGGTATTTCCGATCACATCGTGGTCGAACAGGTCGTCAGCAGAGGTGATGGCAAAACCGTTAGCACATCCGTTGTTTTTGGTATGCCGACGTCGGCGGCATCCACGACATGGATGGCCCCGTCGGGCGCGACGGCGGGACTTGATGGCACATTTGTGATTTTGAACACCACGGCCGATGCGGCGTCCATTAGCGTGCAGTCGGTTGGTCCGGCTGGGGCGATGGCGATTTCTGGTCTTGACAACATCGTGGTGCCTGGAAGCGGTCTGGTGAGGATTACATTGCCGGTCGGGCTTCCGGTCGGAGAGATCATTCTTCAAGCGAGTGCACCAGTGATCATTGAGCGTCTGCTCGCGCGCGGCCATGACTTGATCGGTCGAAGTGCGGTGATGGCGCTGCCACTTATTCCATCTCCGGTCACCGTGTCGTGATTCGTTTGGTCGTCGTATTCATTGTCGCCGGTGTTGCTGCGAGCCTCGGAATTCTTTCTCGGCGCTTTCGAGATGCTCCGACTCAGTCGGCGTATGCGGTGCCAGCGCAACTTGATCGCGCCGATTTCATCCAACCCTTCACACCGTGGTTGGTTGTCGTTTTTACTTCGGCGACATGTCATACGTGCGCCGATATTGAAGCCAAGGCGCGAGTGTTGGAAAGTCAGTCAGTGGCGGTGCATGTGGCCGAGTTTGGTGCGCAACGCGTCTTGCATGAGCGTTACAACATCGAGGCCGTACCAACACTTCTAATGGCCAACGGCGAGGGTGTGGTGTGTCAAAGTTTCGTGGGTGCTGTGACGGCAACCGACCTGTGGGCCGCACTTGCCCGTATTCGCGATTCAGTCCTTTAGTCGCCAGCAGTTGCGTTGTCGCTTGGCGACGCTGATGGCAAAGTTGGAGCACCGAGACCTTGTTGCACGAGCAACGCAACCGTGGGACCGTCGATCGTTTCCTGCTCTAGAAGAGCATTGGCGACCAGATCTAGACCAACTCGGTGCTTGGTGAGTAGGACCCGGGCGCGCTCTTCTTGCGTGTGCAGGATCTTGCCGATTTCTTCGTCGATCTTTCGTGCTGTTTCGTCGCTATATTCGCGACCGCTTGTCATCAGGTCTTCACCAAGAAACACCTGTTGTTGTCCCGTCCAGGCCATCGGCCCGATTGAGTCACTCATGCCCCATTCGCGCACCATGCGCCGAGCAATACCGGTGGCCTGTTCAAGATCGTTGGCTGCGCCGCTGGTGAGATTCCCGAACACAATCATTTCCGCAACTCGCCCACCCATTGCTTTACAGATGATGTCGTCGAAGAACTCGCGTGAGTAGGTGTGGCGTTCTTCGGGGAGCGTCCAGGTGACTCCGAGTGCCATTCCGCGCGGAAGAATCGTCACTTTGTGCAACGGATCGCTGTGGGGGAGCACGGTTGCGAGCACCGCGTGTCCGCCTTCGTGGTAAGCAGTTGCTCGTTTTTCTTCGGCGTTCAACACCAGACTTTCACGGCGTGCACCAAGCACGACCCGGTCACGGGCGTTTTCGAAGTCGATCCGCTCGATCTGGGTTGAGCCTCGTCGAACTGCAAATAATGCGGCCTCATTGACCAGGTTTGCCAAGTCAGCACCGCTCATTCCGGGAGTTGCCTTGGCCATCGTTTCCAGATCGATGTCTGATCCCATGCGCTTGTCTACCGAGTGCACCTTCAAGATCGCGAGGCGCTCCTCGACTTCTGGAAGTGGAATGATAATTTGTCGATCAAAGCGACCTGGACGAAGTAATGCCGGGTCGAGAATGTCGGGTCGGTTTGTGGCGGCCAGTACGACAATACCTTCGGTGGCCTCGAAGCCGTCCATCTCGGAGAGCAATTGGTTGAGAGTTTGTTCGCGCTCATCGTGGCCACCACCAAGACCGGCACCGCGCTTACGGCCGATTGAATCAATTTCATCAATAAAAATGATGGCGTGGCCCAGCTTCGTGGCTTGCTGGAACAAGTCGCGAACCCGACTCGCACCCACACCAACGAACATTTCCATGAAGTCAGAACCGGTTACGGATAAAAAGCCAACACCGGCTTCACCAGCCACGGCTCGGGCGAAGAGGGTCTTGCCGGTTCCCGGTGGTCCAATGAGCAATATGCCTTTTGGAACCCGTGCACCGATTTCTTTGAAGCGCTCCGGCATCCGCAGGAAGTCGACAACTTCCTTGATCTCCTGTTTTACGCCTTCGTATCCAGCGACATCGGCAAAGGTTGTGCTCGGCTTATCGGCGTTGTAGGACTTAGCACGACTGCGACCAATGGACATAATGCTTCCTGCTTGTCCCATTGCGCGTCGCTGCATCCAGATAAAGAAACCCATGATCAAGAGAAACGGAAGCAAGATTGGAATCAGGTTGGTAAAGAAATTTCCTTGTGGAGCCGAGTAGTCGTAGTCGACACCCTTTGTCTTGAGCAATTGTTCATCGGCATCGGAGAGCGAAGCGGCACCCGTCGTGACAAAGGTGCTGCCATCGGCCATCGTTCCGGAGATCGAATTGCTGATGTTGTTGATCTTGATCTTGGTCACATTGCCCTGGTTCACTCGAGCGAGGAATTCGGTATAGGTCAACTTGGTGGCAGTTGAACTTGGCCATAGTCGCGGTCCGAGAATGAGGAGTCCGGCCACCGCGATGAGCACCCAAATCGACCATCTCGGCATTGAGGGTCGCTCACCGGTCGCTCCACCTTGTGGGGCGACCCGCTTCAATGGGTTGCGACCTGGGCGCTTAGGTGCTGGTGGTGGTGGCGGGGGTGGAAATTGGGGCACAGCAACATGATACGGCGGGTTTGCGGAGTGTGCGCCGTCGTGCCGGACTTAGGGAATCCACCGTTGCAAATGCTCCGCTGGTTAGCGTGTACGGCGTGGCTCGACATTGTTCCCGCAGTACATGTAACGAAGTATCAACCATCACACTCACGTATCAGTACAGCCGTGCGCTCGTATGGATTGATGATTTAGCCCACGAACAAGATCCGCATGCTTATGACTTGTGTGAGCGTCACGGTCAGCGGATGACGGTACCTACCGGTTGGCGCCTGGAAGACCGTCGTAATCGATTCAGGATGGTCGTGCCCAACCGACTTGCCGGATGAGCCATTCGCCGTGGGGTCCACCCGTCGGCAAAGGATTTTCAGATTCCACTCGTCAGCACGGCGAAATCAGCGTTGGATATATCGTCGTTGCATGGGTTGGCGCGTATGTTGTGGCGACCATATTTGCGATTGCGGTTCAATTACTCGTTGACACCGGAGATCTGGCAGGTGACAGTGCACCAACATGGGCATTTGCGCTGGCGGCAATCGCACTCTGGGTTCCTAACGTGGCGATGCTGGTACTCGTTTCGCACCGGCGAGGCACGGGCAATTTCAGCCATGATTTTTCGCTCCGGTTTAAACGGCGTGACCTTCTAGGGATTCCGATTGGAATTGCGAGCCAGTTGCTGTTGGTGGGAATCGTTACCTGGCCGTTTAGACAGATGTTTCCCGACTCATTTTCAAATGACAACATCGACAAGCGGGCAACGAATTTGGTGGATGCGGCACACGGCTATTGGATCGTTTTGTTGGTAATGATCGTCGCCCTCGGCGCGCCCGCTGTTGAGGAACTCGTTTTTCGCGGCTTCATCCAGGGAAGAATGGAGCACCGATTTCGGCCCACGACCTCGCTCCTGATTGGGGCCATTTGGTTCACTATCGTCCACGTCAATCCGGTTGAGTTCCCCGGATTGTTCGCATTTGCCATCGTGCTGGGGTTATGTTTCATGAGGACCAAGCGTTTAGGGATGTCGGTCTGGGCGCATATCGCCTTTAATGCCACGGCCATATTGCTCGTTATCGTTCAGTGAGTTCAGTTCCCAACCAAATTGTGCAAAGATGGAACCTGTTATGAGTATTGAACAATCGACCGCCGCGAGCAACGAATCGTCCGTCGAGGTGAATATCGAAACTGAGTTGTCGGACGATGGTGGATCGAGTCCAACAATTCCGGAACCAAATAGATTCGAGTTATACGCCCGTATCGCATCAATTGTCATCGTCGCTGGCGCGACCCTATTTTTGCTGCGGACGCTTCATCCGGACCTCATCTTGCGAAACAACACGCCAACCGGCGGCGATATGGGTGCACATGTGTGGGGGCCAGCATTTTTACGTGATCACCTGCTCACCAACTGGAGACTCACGGGGTGGAGCATGGATTGGTACTCGGGCTTCCCCGTGTATCGGTTCTACATGGTTGTGCCGGCACTCCTCGTTTTGTTTGTCGATCTTGTGGTGCCATACGGTATTGCACTCAAGCTCATCGCAGTACTCGGAATCGTTACGTTTCCGGCTGCGGTGTGGCTGTTTGGTCGGCTAGCACGATTTGCTTTTCCAATTCCAGAATTACTGGTGCTCGCAGCGACGGTATTTCTTTACGATGAAAGTTTCACAATCTATGGCGGCAATATCGCCTCCACGATGGCTGGTGAGTTCTCGTTTTCGATCGCACTCACTCTGGCGGTGCTCGGTCTTGGTCTCTTTGCCCATGTGATGCACACAGGGCAGCGACGGGTGCTTGCCGCCGTCGTAATTGCCCTTGCGGCATTGTGTCATGGAGTCGTTCTCATTTTCGTGTTCGTCGGTGCCGGGCTGATGATGCTGATGTGGTCAGAACACCGCCGGATTAAGTGGGGACTGTGGGTCATCGGTATCGCGGCACTGCTCGCCGCATTTTGGGTCGTGCCGTTCCTCACGGGACATGCGTACATGACCGACATGAAGTACGAGCCACGACCAAGTGGTGTGACGGATTCGTTTTGGCAGATGTTCTTTCCACTACCTATGTTCTGGAACATCACCGTGACGCTCTTTGCGATCATTGGTTTTGCGGCCTGCGCATTGCGCCGTCAACTCGTGGGTATATGGCTAGGGGTATACGGTCTGGTGCTCGCGGTCGGTGTGTTCGCGGCGCGGGACAGTTTGCCGGTGATCGGGTTGTTGTGGAACCCCAGAGTTCTTCCATTTTTCTATCTTGTGCGCTACATGCTGATGATGATTGGTATATACGAATTCGTCGCGGCGGTGGCGAGATATATTGCCCTTGAAAGAATGACTCGTTCATCGGTGGTCAATACCGAACAACTTGCGATTGTTTCCATTCCTTCGTCGATTCGCACTCGACCAGCATTCAATCTTGCTATGGCCGCTGGTTTGGCGCTCGTTGTGACACTTGTGACGGCCTTTCACTTTCAAGAACTGCCGTTTGGAAAGGTTGTGACACGCTCCGACAACACGGCGATGTACCAATGGGGCCCGTTTCGCACCAAGTTGAGTAATGATGGATTCGTAGACGGGTGGGCGCGCTGGAATTTCGAAGGCTATGAGGGCAAGAGCACCTATGGCGAGTACCGCGGTGTCGTTCAAACCATGAAAAAACTTGGCGAAGACCCCAACAATGGATGCGGCCGCGCGCTGTGGGAGAACAATGGGGATCTGAATAAATATGGAACGACCATGTCGCTGATGCTGCTTCCGTATTGGACAGATGGATGCATTGCATCGATGGAAGGTCTCTTCTTCGAAGCCGCTGGCACAACTCCGTATCATTTCGTCGCGGCCGCCGCAATGTCAAAGCAAAGTAGCAATCCGGTGCGTGAGCTTCGCTACGACAACAATGATGCCGCAAAGGGCGTGCGCTATTTGCAACAACTCGGAGTGAAGTACTTCATGGGCTTCACTCCCGAAGCCGTAAATCAGGCCTCGGCACAAGCCGGTTTGACCGAAATCGCTCGCTCCGGTCCTTGGGTAATTTTCAAGGTCGCCGACAGCGACCTTGTTGTTCCGCTTGATGTGCAGCCGATTGTCGTGCAAACCAGCGGCGGAGATCCACGAGAGCGATGGCTCGAAGTGGGGATGAGTTGGTTTCAGCATCCCGAAGACTGGACGGCGCTTGCTGTCGCTGATGGTCCGTCCGAGTGGCAGCGGGTCAGGGCCGAAGTCGACTTGACACGTCGCGAAGGTGAGCCCGGCGATTCGGGCCGTCGAGTTGACGTCGTCGTGCCATCTGAACCGATCCGCGCGGTGGCGCTCAACAAAGTGAATATTTCAAATGTGGACATTGGTTCGTCTGATGTGAAATTTAGTGTTGACCAGGTTGGAATACCGGTTCTCGTTCGGGTGAGTTATTTTCCGAATTGGCATGTCAGCGGTGCCAAGGGTCCGTACAGGGTTGCACCAAATATGATGGTTGTGATTCCGACGAGCACGAATGTTCATCTCACGTATGGACGCTCGTCACTAGATCTTCTTGCGTACTTGCTGACGTTATTAGGCATCGCCTTTGCAGTGATTATTTGGCGACGCCCCGTCAGTTTCACTGACTAGCATCTCTGTTCGTGCCAAATCTTGAGGCCATTGTCAAGGCGTATGACATTCGCGGCATCGTTCCAGATCAACTAGATGCCCAAACGGCACAGGCACTAGGTGTCGCTTTCGCCAAGTTTTCGCAAGCACGGTCAATTGCCATCGCCCACGATATGCGTCCGAGCGGACCAGAACTCGTTGACGCCTTTCAGCGTGGCGTCCTCAGTCAAGGGGTTGATGTTGTCAATCTTGGGTTAGCCAGCAGCGACCTGCTGTATTACGCCTCAGGCAAACTTGATGTTCCCGCAGCAATGTTTACGGCATCCCATAATCCGGCGCAATATAACGGCATTAAGTTGTGCTTGTCCGGAGCACGCTCGATCGGTATCGACAACGGATTACGCGAAATTAAGGCACTGGCACAGGCGGTACTGGACGGCACGGCTCCTGGGGCGACAGCCAAGTCCGGAGCACTGAGCCATCGTAATTTGCTGACCGAATTCACCGACCATGTCGTGAGTTTCATCGATCAGAAGAAATTGCGACCACTTCGTATTGTCGCGGACACCGCCAACGGGATGGGTGGTCTCGTTGTGCCAGCGATCTTTGAGCGCTTGCCGATCTTTGAGCTTGAAGTGATGTACGGCGAACTTGACGGAACATTTCCAAACCATCCGGCGGATCCGATCCAACCAGCAAATCAGCGCGATCTTCAAGCGCGAGTGATTGCCGGGGGATTCGATGTTGGTCTTGCCTTTGATGGCGACGCCGACCGAGTATTTCTTGTCGACGAATTGGGTCGTGGATTGTCGGGAAGCACCACCACGGCACTACTCGCGACGGCGTTTCTGCGGAAAAAACCAGGCTCTACCATTCTCTATAACCTGATTTGCTCAAAATCAGTTCCAGAAGTAATTGCTGAGATGGGTGGTACCGGAATTCGCACTCAAAATGGTCACAGTTACATGAAACAAGTGATGGCCGAAACCGGTGCTGTGTTTGCCGGTGAACACTCTGGTCACTATTACTTCGCCGACAATTATCGAGCAGATAGCGGACTGATTGCCACCATGACCGTTCTCGGGGAAATGTGTCGGACTGGCAAGCCACTTAGTGAGTTGAGGATTCCGCTCGAACGATACGCGTCAAGTGGTGAGATCAATACCACGGTCGCCGATATTCCGAAGGTGATCGAAACTATCGCCCGCGACTACTCGCAGTATTCGCAAGATCGTCTCGATGGCCTGACCGTTGACTGCGGCTCATGGTGGTTCAATGTTCGCCCATCAAACACGGAGCCACTATTACGACTCAATCTTGAAGCTGCGACTCGTGATGAGTGTGACAACCACGTAGTCGAACTGTTGTCGGTAATCACGGCAGGGTAAGCGAAAGCGAACGGTATTCCGACTACGATCGTTCAATGGCACTCGACGCACAACTTCTCGGGATTTTGGCTTGTCCCCAGGACAAAGGTGCCCTTTACTACTTTCCTGACGAGGAGTTTCTTTACAATCCGCGGCTCGGACGAAAGTACATTGTTCGCGACGGTATCCCGGTAATGCTCATCGATGAGGCGCTGGCGGCGGACGAAGCCGAACGTCATAGGCTCCAAGCGCGAATTGAAGCTGAGCGAATTTCGCCGACATTCCGATAACATTCCGTTGAAATTCCATTACGCTGAGGGTTCCACGTGGGCTGAATCGACCGGTGCCAGCAGGCCCCAGCCCGGGATGGTGTTGTGGTTCCACCACATCAACGCATCCTTGAAACACCGCGATCCAACAACACGTCAGCGGATATTCCGCTAATTCCACGAGGAGACATCATGGGTTCATCATTTGCCGAGCGTCGCGACTATCGGGTAGCAGATCTATCGCTTGCACCGTTTGGTCGCAAAGAAATTCATCTTGCCGAGCACGAGATGCCAGGTCTGCGGGCGTTGCGTGCTGAGTACGGAAAGTCGAAACCACTCAAGGGTGCACGCATCTCGGGCTCGTTGCACATGACGATTCAGACGGCGGTGCTCATAGAGACGCTTACTGAACTTGGTGCCGAGGTTCGATGGGCAAGTTGCAACATTTTTTCCACACAGGATCATGCAGCCGCAGCCGTCGTGGTGGGGCCAGATGGCACGGTTGAACAGCCCAATGGCGTGCCGGTGTATGCCTGGAAGGGTGAAACGTTGGAGGAATACTGGTGGGCAACCGATCAGATGATGACGTGGCCCGGTGGGGATGGGCCGAACATGATTCTGGACGACGGCGGCGATGCCACGATGTTGATCCACAAGGGTGTTGAATTTGAAAAGGCTGGCAAAGTTCCGGACCCAACCACGGCATCGAATCCAGAACTGGCAATCGTGCTAGGGCTATTGCAGCGTTCCCTGAAAACCGAGCCACTGAAGTGGACAACGCTGGCCAAGGGTATTCGGGGAGTGACCGAGGAAACCACTACTGGCGTAAAGCGACTCTACAAAATGGCCGAGCGACATGAATTGCTCTTTCCGGCGATCAATGTCAATGACAGCGTGACGAAAAGTAAGTTCGACAACCTTTACGGATGCCGCCACTCGCTAATCGATGCGATTAATCGCGCCACCGATGTCATGCTTGCTGGCAAAGTCGCGGTGGTATGTGGTTATGGCGACGTTGGCAAGGGATGCGCACAGAGTTTACGTGGTCAAGGTGCGCGTGTTGTCGTTACCGAGATCGATCCGATCAACGCGTTACAGGCGGCAATGGAGGGCTACCAAGTCAACACGCTGGAGGCAATGGCACCAGTTGCGGACGTTTTTGTTACTGCCACCGGAAACTCGGACATCGTCACCATCGAGCACATGTCGCATATGAAGCACAATGCCATCGTCTGCAACATCGGCCACTTTGACAATGAAATCGATATGGCGGGTTTGGCGCGGAGCGGTGCGACGCGAGATGAGCTCAAGCCGGGAACTGATCTGTGGAGTTTTCCCGATGGTCATTCCATCATTGTGCTCGCCGAGGGTCGATTGGTGAATCTTGGATGCGCAACCGGTCATCCGAGTTTCGTGATGAGTTGCTCATTTTCCAATCAGGTCATTGCGCAGATAGAGCTGTTCGCTAACGCCGACTCGTATCCGCTCGGCGTCTATGTTTTGCCCAAGCATCTCGATGAAAAGGTCGCATTTCTGCACCTTGGGGCTGTTGGTGCGGTGCTGACAAAACTCACTGACGAACAGGTGGATTATCTCGGCATTTCGCCAAGCGGTCCATTTAAGGCTGAGACGTATCGCTATTAACTAGAGGTCTATTTCAGGATTGGGTATTTCAGGATTGGGTATTTTCAGCATCGGGAGTGTTCGCGCCACCAGGGGACCAATCCCGATGGCAAAGAGCACGGTTCCGACACCGGCCTGTCCGCCCAGTGCGATGCCAATAATAAGTACCGATATTTCGAGAAACGTGCGCGCTCGACTAATCCTGTAGCCCTTGATGTTGAGTCCCATCATTAGCCCGTCGCGTGGGCCGGGGCCAAGGCCAGATCCGATGTAGAGCCCAGACGCGATCGCGACAATGCCGATACCGCCACACATCAGCAAGATTCGCACAACCAAGTCGTCAACCTCAGGAATCAGCGGCAACACGATGTTCACAGTGAGTCCAATTTGAATCGCATTGAGAATTGTGCCAAGTCCAACCGGCTGATCAAGGGGTATCCAGAGCAACATCACAAACAGACTGGTGAGAACAATTACTGTTCCAATCGGAATATTTAAGTGCTCACTGAGGCCCTGATGGAACACATCCCATGGGGCGAGTCCAAGACGTGCCCGCACTACCAATGAAATTCCGACGCCGAACAGGGCAAGACCTCCACTGCAGCGCACGATTCGTTGGAGCGGCCGATCTCGGAGTGGTGCAGTAAATGAATTTGGCACTTGACCACCGTACTCGTTGGCATAACGACGGAGTGAGCATGATTTTTCACACCAGATGTAGCGGCTGTGGCCGATCCATCCGCTCGACCTGCAGCGATTGTCGAGATGCGTTGCTGGCTGCCAAGGTTGAGAATATTCCAGGGGCACCCCAAGCAGTCCTCTATGCGGTTGCATACGACGGTCGGGCCCGTCGATTGATACTCGGTCTCAAGTATCGCAATGAACGTGCCACCGCCCGCTTGCTCGCCGATGTCTTGGTCGATCGGCTCGAACCGGATCATCGAAACGCCGATGTTGTGACGTGGGCGCCAACAAGCAATCACCGCCGACGACAACGTGGACACGATCAAGCCGAACTCATTGCTCGTGCGGTTGCGCGTCGAATTCATCGTCCGTGTCGGTCATTTCTCGTGCATCAAGCACGCGTATCCCAAACTGGCGCAGGTCGCCAGCAACGGCTGCACGGTCCGCAATTTAGGGCCCGTCGATGTCGAGGGTGTGTGCATGTGTTGGTGGTCGATGACGTCGTGACCACTGGTGCCACTCTGCGTGCCGCGGCCGATGCGCTGAGCGCGGCCGGTGCGTCGCGGGTAAGTACTATCGCTGTGGCTGCCACTCCCGCGCTTGGATCGCGCAGATAGCATCAAGGGTCGCATGCAACTTCTTGATCGTATTCTCCGTGCCGGCGAGGGCAAGAAGGTCAAGGCCCTGGCTGCGCTTGTTCCTGATATCAATGCTTGGTCCTCGGAAATTGGTGCCTTAAATGACGATGCGCTGAAGGCCAAGACTGCCGAGTTTCGTCAGCGTCTTGATCGTGGCGAGACCGTAGACGACCTACTCGCCGAAGCCTTCGCAGTCGTTCGTGAGGCTGCCGATCGAGTGATCGGTCAGCGCCACTATGACGTGCAATTGATGGGCGGCGCTGCCCTACATGCCGGCTGGGTGTCCGAAATGCGCACGGGTGAAGGAAAAACTCTTGCCTCGACACTTCCCGCGTACCTCAATGCCCTCACTGGCAATGGGGTCCATCTGATCACGGTGAACGACTATTTGGCTCGACGTGACTCTGAATGGATGGGATCAATTCATCGCTGGATGGGACTCAGCGTTGGTCTTGTTGTTCCCGGCTCACGCACAACACCTGCCGAAAAGCGCATCGACTACGGCGCCGACATTACACATGGCACCAATAACGAATTCGGTTTTGATTATTTACGGGACAACATGGCCGCCACCAAAGACGAAAAGGTCCAGCGGGGTCATCACTACGCAATCGTTGATGAGGTTGACTCGATTCTTATCGATGAAGCGCGCACGCCGCTCATTATTTCGGGACGCATTGCTGACGCCGCAAAGTTGTATTACCAATTTGCGTCAATCGTTCGATCCCTCAAGCGCGACGCTGATTTCGAAGTCGAGGAAGACAAGCGGATTGTGGTGCCGACCGAGGCTGGCATTGAAAAGGTCGAGCAACAATTGGGAATTGAAAACTTGTACGACGAAGTGCAACAAAACTTTGTCCACCAATTGCAGGTTGCTCTGAAGGCTGCGGTGTTGTACCACCGTGACAAGGATTACATCATTCAGGATGGCGAAGTGAAGATCGTGGACGAGTTCACCGGTCGGATTCTCGAGGGACGACGATGGAGTGAGGGCATTCACCAAGCCGTGGAAGCCAAGGAGGGCGTTCGGATCAAGGAAGAAAATCAAACGCTGGCCACGATCACATTGCAGAACTACTTCCGGATGTACAAAAAACTTGCCGGAATGACGGGTACCGCCCAAACTGAAGCCGCCGAGCTCATGAATACCTACGGCTTGCAGGTTGTTCCGATTCCGACCAATCGTGAAATGATTCGTGTCGATCAAGCCGATCTCATCTACAAGTCCGAAACCTCCAAATTCGACGCCGTGATCGACGACATTGTGACCCGACATACGTTGGGTCAACCAATACTTGTCGGCACAGTCAGCGTAGAAAAGAGCGAGCTTCTTTCCCGCAAATTGGAGCAGCGCGGAGTACCCCATGAAGTGCTGAACGCAAAGCAACACTCCCGCGAGGCCGTGATTGTCACCCAGGCTGGTCGGCTGGGAGCCGTTACTGTTGCTACGAACATGGCTGGTCGAGGTGTCGACATTGTGCTGGGAGGAAATCCCGAAGGTCTTGCTCGGCAGAAAGTACTCAGCGAGGGCCATGATCCGGAAACTCTCCTCGATGAGTTTGCATTATCCGTGCCACTCGACGCGATGCCCCCGGAGTATTTGATTGCTCGTAACAAATCCCAGACTCGTTATACCGAACTAGTCGCGCAGTTCAATATTTCGTGCCGACAAGAGGGTGACAAGGTACGAGCGTTGGGTGGTTTGTATGTGCTCGGCACTGAGCGCCATGAGAGTCGGCGAATCGATAACCAATTGCGGGGTCGTGCCGGTCGCCAAGGCGACCCCGGTGAGAGCCGCTTTTATCTCAGCCTCGATGACGAACTGATGCGATTATTTGCCACGGGTGCGCTGTCGTGGGTGATGGGAAGAGCGTTGCCCGATGATGAAGCGATCGAAGCAAAAATGGTGACGAAGGCAATCGAGCGGGCGCAGAGCACGGTTGAGCAACGCAACGGCGAAATTCGCAAGAACGTGCTCAAGTACGACGAGGTGATGAACGAACAGCGCAAAATCATCTATCAACGCCGCGACCAAATTCTTGAAGGTCTCGACTTGAAAGCCGCTGCAATGCAGTACCTCGCTGAGGCAGTTGATTCGCTTATCGAGAGTCATTGCGTTGCCGAGGCCAATGATGAATGGGATCTTGACGGACTGGCCCGAGAACTCGTGTCGTTTTGGCCCAGCTCAATCACCACGGCACGGCTCTCAGACTGTGCCGATACCGACGAGATGTACAACGTGGTCATGGCCGATGCCTCCACTTTTTACGCCACACGTGAAGCCGAACTTGGTGAGTCGACAATGCGTGAAGTCGAGCGGCAGGTGATGCTGCGAATTATCGATCAACGTTGGCGTGAACATCTCGAAGAAATGGATTATTTGCAAGAAGGCATCAATCTTCGGGCAGTGGGTCAAAAGGATCCGCTCACTGAGTGGCAGCGCGAGGGATTCGAGATGTTCGGAATCTTGATGAAAGGTGTGGCCCAGGATTTTGTGAAGTACGTCATGCACGTACAGGTCGTCAAGAACGAAGTTCCGGCAGTTCGAGTACAAAATGTTCAGCAGACATCCTTCGATACGGAGTCGCAGACTAGTTTTTCCGGACTAAGTGCGAGTGAAACTGACGCACCGGCGCCGGTACCAGCGCAAAAGACGATCGTCAAATCGGCCGACGATTGGTCCAAGACGCCGCGCAATGCTCCCTGTCCGTGCGGTTCGGGGAAGAAATACAAGATGTGTCACGGACGCGCGATTTAACGCCAGTACGAGTTGACACAATGCGAGATTTTTCCAACGATCTGAGTGAAATTCGGCGTCGGGTTGATGAAGCATTTGTTTATCTCAAGGTGGAGTCGAGCCGGGCGCGATTGGCCGAACTTGAAGTCGAAGTTGCACGTCCAGACTTATGGGACGACCAGAACCACGCCAAACAAATCAACACCGAATATTCCAATCTCAAGGCGGATTTGGATGAATTCGAGGCGTTGTCGGGCACTATCGCCGATTTGGAAATTCTTCATGAGATGGCTCGCGAAATCGACGACGAAGGTCAAGAACCCGATCTTGATCGTGGCATAAATGTGTCGAGGTCAAAGTTAGATGCTCTTGAGCTGCGAAGTTTGTTCACTGGTGTGCACGACGAAGCGGATGCGATTATTCAGATCAACGCCAAGGACGGCGGAATCGACGCCCAAGACTGGAGCGAGATGCTTCTGCGCATGTACACACGTTGGGCGGAGCGCAAAAATTTCACCATTGAAATTGGCGATGTATCACAAGGGACTGAGGCTGGGATTTTGTCGGCTGATCTCACAATTCGAGGGCGTTATGCCTATGGCATGCTCACATCTGAACGAGGAACGCATCGGCTGGTACGCATTAGTCCGTTCGACAATCAGGGACGCCGACAAACAAGTTTCGCCAATGTGCAGGTGTGGCCGATTCTGGAAGAGCCTGACGTTGAGATCAACGAAAGTGACATTCGCATGGAAGTATTTCGAGCCTCGGGTGCTGGTGGTCAGCATGTGAACAAGACTTCATCGGCGGTGCGTCTCATTCACGAACCTACAGGCTTGGTCGCCACTTCTCAGCAGGAGCGATCGCAATTGCAAAATCGCGAGAACGCACTGAAGCGACTCAAAACAATGGTTGCCGCGCTCATTGAAGAAGAGCGTGAAGAAGAACTTTCAAAAATCGCCGGCAAACAGGCTCAGGTTGGTTGGGGCAGTCAGATTCGTTCGTATGTTCTGCAGCCATATCAAATGGTCAAAGATGTGCGCACAGAAGTTGAAACCGGCAATGTCGCCGCAGTGCTCGACGGCGATTTGGATTCGTTCATGGAAGGTTATTTGCGATGGCGGCGCGCGAAATCTGAGTAGCGGTGTAAATCCTCGCCACAGTTCACGTCATCATTGGGCGACTCAATTTACGACGGGTTGTCCCGTAGACTATTTCGACTTGAGGCTGAGAGGAGATTCATGATCCGGCTGGAGAACGTTACAAAGCGATATGGCACTGAAACCGTTGCCGTACGCGATGCTTCGTTTGACATTCCGAAGGGGGAGTTCGTTTTTCTCGTCGGCCCTTCAGGTTCCGGAAAGTCGACCCTGCTACGACTCATCAATCGCCAAGAACAGCCAGAACGAGGTGAGGTATGGGTGGCCGGTCGCAACATCAATGATCTTCCCAGTTCAAGGGTGCCGTACCTACGCCGAAACATGGGAAACGTCTTTCAGGATTACAAATTGTTGCTGAACAAGACAGTTTTTGAAAATGTGGCCTTCGCCCTCGAAGTGATCGGTAAGCCTCGACACGTGATTGCTCGACAAGTCCCGGTCGTGCTTGACCTGGTTGGTCTAGCCGACAAGACCGACCGATTCCCCAACCAGTTATCGGGTGGCGAGCAACAGCGAGTGTCAATCGCACGGGCGTTCGTGAACCGTCCGCTGATCATGCTCGCCGACGAACCAACCGGAAACCTTGACCCCGCCACCGGTGAAGGAATCATGGCCTTGCTCCATGAAATCAACCAGACCGGAACCACCGTGATGATGGCAACTCACGATCATCGTGTGGTTAATACCATGCGTCGTCGAGTGATCCAACTTGATCGTGGCGTGATCGTGCGCGACCAAGAGCGCGGAGTGTACGAGTAATGTTTGCCCACATTGCCTATGCCTTCCGTGAAACGTGGGCTAGTTTTCGTCGAAATCTCACCCTGACGGCGGCCGCCGTTCTTACCTCAGCGATCGCATTGTTGCTGGTTGGCACCACGTTTCTTATTCAGCGCGCTTTCGAGAACCTCTTGGTGCAGTGGAGCGGAAACGTAGAAATGATCGTGTTCGTCCGAAGTGACGCAACCGCGGAACAGATTTCACTCATCGATCAAACCATCAGGTCATCACCAACAATTATTGATTTGAACAAGCTTCGCTATCTCGACAAATCGGCGAGTTATGAGGAAGCCAAGCGTATTTTCGCAGCCGATCCAGTCACGCTCAGTCTGCTGACGCCCGAGACGATTCCGTCCCAGTTCAAGGTGGTTCCTCTCACCGGTGATGCCACACTTGTGCGAAGTTTGAGCGAGCAGTATCGGTCGTTACCTGGTGTCGAGCAGGTTGCTCTAGCTGAAGACGAGTTTAAGGTGATCTCAACGCTGTCACGATTCATTCGCGTCGTCACACTTGTGATGTCACTGGTTCTGCTCGTTGTGGCAGTTGGTCTGATTTGGAACACGATTCGCACGGCCATGTTTGCTCGCCGCCGCGAAATCGAGGTGATGAAACTCGTTGGAGCGACAAACTGGTTTATTCGAGTTCCATTCATGCTCGAGGGACTCTTACAAGGGTTCATCGGTGGCGCAGTATCATGCGGATTCTTATGGGTGCTTAATACCGCCTGGACAAACGGAGTATCCAAGTTCACTCCGGGTACCGGAATCAGTTCCCTCGTCGTACCGTCAAGCTATCTCAGTGGCGTGATGATCGTTCTACTTGCGATCGGTTCGCTTGCTGGTGCAGTGGGCTCAGCGATTGCTGCATCTCGCTTCCTCGAAGTCTGAAATTTCCATCTAAGGTGGACGTCCATGACGTATTCGCAACTCACGTATGACGTGAGCGAGCACATCGCGACGGTGACACTCAATCGACCCGATCAACTCAACAGCTTCACCAATGTCATGTTGCGCGAACTTCTGGCGATATTTGACGTGACTGATGCCGATGACAACGTGTGGGCGATCATTGTCACCGGTGCTGGGCGAGCATTTTGCGCAGGGGCCGACCTCTCTGCGGGTGCCGACACCTTCAGCGACGGCCAGTTGTCAGACGCATCACAGACTGAATTTCGCCGCGACGGTGGTGGGCTTGTTTCTTTACGCATGTTCAAGAGTAAGAAACCCATCATTGGCGCGATCAATGGTGCTGCAGTCGGAGTGGGTGTGACGATGACTTTGCCTATGGACATTCGAATTGCTTCCGAGACTGCAAAGTTCGGTTTCGTATTTACGCGGCGCGGCATTCTGCCTGAGGCGTGTTCCTCGTGGTTTTTGCCGCGACTGGTTGGAATTTCTCAGGCCACTGAATGGGTATTTACTGGTCGCGTGTTTGGCGCCGCCGAAGCCTTGGCCGGTGGTTTGGTACGAAGCGTTCATGAATCGTCTGAGTTGATGCAGGTAGCACGCGGGATCGCGCGTGAAATTGTTGATAATGCCGCACCCGTTTCCGTTGCACTTTCGCGTCAGATGCTGTGGCGAATGCTTGGCGCCAAACATCCGATGGATGCACACCGCGTCGATTCGCGCGGTATCCAAATTCGTGGCCGAACCGATGATGTTCGTGAGGGAGTAGCAAGTTTTCTTGAGAAACGACCAGCAGAGTTTAAAATGACCGTGTCGCAGGATTTACCAGATATTTTTCCCGATTGGGATGAGCCACAGTTTTCGTGATTTCACTCTACGAAGCAGTCGGCGGCGCACCATTTTTTGAACGGCTGGTGGATCGGTTTTATCAGGGCGTAGCCGGTGACGAGGTCTTGTTGCGGTTATACCCACAACCGGACGACTTAACGGGTGCGCGTAAACGATCAACGCTTTTTCTGATGCAGTACTGGGGTGGTCCCACGACCTATAGCGATGAGCGCGGGCATCCACGTCTGCGCCAGCGCCACTTTCCATTCGCTATCGGCGAGCGCGAGAAGGATCATTGGCTGGCTCATATGCAGATAGCGATCGATGAAGTCTCACCCAACGATGAAATTCGAATACAGCTCAGTGAGTATGTGGCGAATGCGGCTGCGCAACTAGTAAATCAACCACCGAGTGCATAACACGCCACCGCGGCGGCGGCGGCGACATTCAGTGAATCGATTCCACGCATCATTGGGATGTTTACATGTAACAGACATTCGATAAGGGTTGACTGGCTTAGTCCACTTCGCTCCGAGCCCAGCACGAGCGCGCGACGCTCAAGTGGTTGGAATCGGAGGCTTGAAATATCAATTGCCGAGCTTGCTGGCGTCAGGCCGACTGTGATCACCCCACGACCGCGTAGGTCGGCGAGTGTGTGGGCAGTGTCGTCCACGCGGGCAAAGGGGATCTTCAGCGCGGCACCCATCGAGACCCGCAATGCGCGGCGGGAGAGTGGGTCGGCCGATGTGGGGTCAAGCAATATGCCGTCCCATCCAAGTGCAACAGCAGTGCGGACGATGGCACCGACATTGCTCGGGTTATCGATGCAGTCCAGCACCAGTAGTCGCCGGCAGGAGCCAATGAGTTCCTCAGCATTCCCAGCAAGCGGTCGGTGAAAGAGTCCGATGGCATCTAGCGGGACTCCCAAACCGGTGACCTCACGGCGAATCTCGAGCGAGGCCACATACAACTGACCACCACGTTGAGTTACTTGGTCGCCAAATACTGTAGCTCGTTTTGGATCACACAAAACGGTGTCGGGAGCGCATCGGGCATCCAAGGCGCGCTGGACTACCAGATCACCCTCGGCGATGAAGTGTCCGGCGCTCAGTCCGGCTTTGCGTTGGGCGATCGTGGTGAGTTGTCGTTCCCGCCAGCGAAACGCGTCAAGACGAGGGTCGTCGGCGGTGAAGATCTCAATCACGGAATATCAAAAACGAATTAGAACAGCCAGGGGAATGCATCCCAGTTCGGATCGCGTTTTTCGAGGAATGCGTTTCGACCTTCTTCGGCCTCGTCGGTCATGTACGCCAGGCGTGTTGCCTCGCCGGCAAAAATCTGCTGACCAACCAAACCATCGTCAATGAGGTTGAATGAATACTTCAACATCCGCTGAGCCGTTGGACTCTTGGAATTAATTTCTTTGGCCCACTGAAGCGCAGTTTGTTCAAGTTCGGCGTGAGGCACCACAGCATTCACCATTCCCATTCGCTGCGCGTCATCACCGGAATATTCTCGGCCCAAGAAGAAGATCTCACGAGCAAATTTTTGACCCACTTGACGCGCCAGATACGCCGAGCCGAACCCACCGTCGAAACTTGCGACATCAGCATCTGTTTGCTTGAAACGGGCGTGCTCTCTGCTCGCCAGCGTCAGATCGGAAACGACATGCAGACTATGGCCACCACCGGCGGCCCAACCTGACACGGCGCAGATAACGATCTTGGGCATGAAGCGAATGAGACGCTGCACTTCGAGGATGTGCAAGCGTCCCGTACGACCTGGATCGATGCTTGCGGCAGTGTCGCCGTCGGCGTATTTGTAGCCGTCGCGTCCGCGAATGCGTTGATCGCCGCCGCTGCAAAACGCCCAGCCGCCATCTTTTGGCGATGGCCCATTTCCGGTAAGGATCACGCATCCGACATCACTACTTTGACGGGCATGATCGAGAGCGCTGAAGAGTTCATCAACCGTCGCTGGTCGAAATGCGTTGCGAACCTCTGGACGATTGAATGCAACGCGCACCGTGCCGTGGGCATTGGCGCGATGGTAGGTGATGTCGCTGAAATTGAAACCTGGCACTTGCGTCCAGGCGTGCGGGTCAAAAATCTCTGAGACGGTTCCAGTAGTGCTCACCTCTCCATTGTCGCAGGGTGGAACCCCGAAGCAAACGCCTCAGCCTGAGGTACTTTCGTGATCAGGGGCGGGGCGTTTGGGACCGGTGTGTGTATTGGGGAAATTCGTGGAGAAAGCGTGTTGCCCATTCGCTGTTGATGGAATCCGACTGCTGCTTGGTTTGCGGTACCGGCACTTGATCGATGTGCGTTCCGATGTGGTCCATCACGCGGCGGACGGTGGCATTCATGTTTTGGGTGAGTTGTTCAAAGGTGATGTCTAACGGTTGAATATTGTTTCGTTCAAAATATGTTGTCCAGGCGGTGTTCTCATTGGCGATGCGCTCAAGTGCCGCGACAATTGACGGCCCGTCGTAGACCGGGTCTCGCTTGGTTTCCATGTTGCTATTCCACGAATTGGTCTGCGCGGCTCGAACGAACGAGATTGCTTGTCGAATTTCGTCTTGCCGGGTAATGCGCACCCAGGTGACCGGAACATTCCAAAATTCCACCGCAAGATCCTGATCGAGCATGTGTCGCTTGTACTGATTCCAATGCATTTTGATGCCGAACACGCCATTGCCTGTGGTATTGACACGGGCAATCGTCGAAAGATATTCGCGGTATGACGACGGCTCGAACCACGAAATGTTTCGCCATGGGAATCTGCCAGTTCGCGCCCGCAACCATCCCATTGGGCGATTCCTGCGGCGCAGTCGCGGTACGCCATAACGCAGGCGAAACCTGGCAAAGTTTTGTGTTTGGATATTCAAATACTCGACCGGAGTTCCTGCGGCGCGAGTTCCGCGAAGAAGCGAGCACAACAGTGTCGATCCGGTCCGTTCCACTGAGGCGATGACGAGCAATCGAGTGGTGACCGGGTTCGTCGCCTGTTCGTTGTCGGGGACTTGGACCATGGGCAAAGTCTCGCATCTCCGCTCATCTTGACCGGACTATTGGGCACGGGTCATGGCGTAGCGGTACTGTGCTGTGATGCTTGCGCTGTGGCAAGACGGTGCCGTGCAAACGAAGCGGCGACAACTGGTCGGGAATCTCAACGTAGATGTCGCCATTGTCGGTGCTGGTTACACCGGGTTATGGACCGCGTTCTACCTTACTGAACTTGACCCAACCCTGTCGATCGCGATCATCGATTCGAAACAGGTTGGTTTTGGTGCGAGTGGTCGTAACGGGGGATGGTGTAGTGCATTGTTGCCATGGTCACCGGCCGAACTCGAAATTCGCCACGGTCGCAAAGCGATGCAATTCATCCAGCGAGAAATGTTTGCCACGGTGGACGAAATTCACCGCGTGACGAATGTCGAATCCATCGAGTGTGATTTTGCCAAAGGAGGGACACTCACTTCGGCGTCGTCACCTGCTCATGTGGATCGGCTGCGCAAGGAAGTTGCGTCATGGCACAAGTCGGGATTCGATTCCGTGGATATGCGCTGGCTGGAAGTGGATGAGATTCGTAACATCATCAATCTCGCCACCACCTATGGAGGCGCTTTTTCTCCGCATTGTGCGGCGCTTCACCCGCTCAAGTTGGTGACCGAACTCGCCCGTGTGCTCGAGCGTCGAGGAGTTCAAATTTTTGAAAACTCCCAGGCGATAGCTATTGAATCCCACCAAGTCACCACGCTGGAAGGTTCGTTAACGGCCCGCGACATTGTGCGAGCAACCGAGGCCTATACCTCGCAACTGCCCGGGCACCGTCGCGCCGTCGTTCCGTTGTATTCGTTGATGGTGGCAACCGAACCACTTCCAACCAGTGTGTGGGATGCGTTGGGTTGGTCACAGCGAACCACCCTTGCCGACGGTCGCAACATGGTCACCTATGCCCAGCGCACCGCCGACGGGCGCATTGCCTTTGGTGGACGCGGTGCTCCATATCACTTTGGCTCCGCAATTCATGATCGCTTTGACGACGACCGCAAGATTCACCACAAACTTGAGCAAACGGTTCGCCAGCTGTTTCCACAAATCGGTGATGCACGCTTCACCCACCGGTGGGGTGGTCCACTGGCAGGTCCTCGAGATTGGCATTCGTACGCGACGTACGATCCAATTACTGGTCTAGCCACAGGAGGGGGGTATGTCGGTGACGGGGTCGCACTCAGCAATCTGGTGGGCCGCACACTGAGCCATTTCATTGTCGGCACCGACCATCCCCTCACGCGGTCATTGCTGGGGAACCATATGAGTAAACAATGGGAGCGCGAACCGTTGCGTTGGCTGGGAATCAACGGCTTGCTGGCACTCACCGAGTTTGCCGACCAGCATGAACGACGCACTGGCCGAGCCTCTGGAGGGATACTTCGATTCCGGGATCGACTAATGGGTTAGGGGTTGGAGTTGTACATCGGCGCGTGGCCCACTATCGTGACCAGCGTGTTCATCATTCATCACGTCGCTCATCATCACGTTCATCACGTGACACGCAGGGCTCTCGTGTAACGCACAAGTTTTTTCCGTTTCAGGGCCCGTCGGTTTTACCGGCGGGTTTTTTTATTGTCAGAGTCGATTAGGGAGGCAAGTTATGCCAAATACGATCACACCGAAGTCGGTCTCGGCACTGGACTTCACGAAACTAGACGGACTAATCGCGGTCGTCGTTCAGGACGTGAACACCAAGCGGGTGCTGATGATCGGCTTTATGAATCATGAAGCCGTCACCAAGACCATCGAAACAGGATTTGTCGTGTTCTATAGCCGATCACGCAACACGCTGTGGCTCAAAGGCGAGACATCTGGTCATCGCCTTGCCGTGCGCGAGATCAATACCGACTGTGATCGCGATGCCCTGCTCATTTTGGTGGATGCTGTTGGTCCTGGCGTATGCCATGAGGGTTACGAAAGTTGTTTCGTGCGCCAATTACGAAACGATGATTGGGTGATCACTGAAGCCCAAACATTTCAGCCAGATGACATCTACGGAGTAGCACAATGACACCGAAACCCGGAATCTTGAAACTTGGAATCCCAAAGGGAAGTCTGGAAAATGCGACGATTGATTTATTTCGCCGTGCAGGGTTCCAAATTACGGTCAGCGAACGGTCGTATTTTCCATCAATCGATGACCCAAGTATTGAATGCATGCTGATTCGCGCCCAGGAGATGGCCCGCTATGTCGAAGATGGGGTGCTGGATGCCGGTCTGACCGGACAGGATTGGATTGCCGAGAGTGGCACCACCGTGCACAATATTGCCGATCTTGTGTATGCCAAAAAAAGTTTTGGTCGTGTGCGGTGGGTGCTGGCAGTTCCCGAGTCGTCATCGGTGCAGTCGGTTCGTGATTTAGAAGGAAAAATTATCGCCACAGAACTTGTCCAAACAACGAACCGCTATCTCACTGCCAACGGTGTGCGAGCCAAAGTGGAATTCAGTTGGGGAGCGACTGAAGTTAAGCCACCGGTACTTGCCGATGCCATCGTCGAAGTTACCGAAACAGGCTCGTCGCTTCGGGCCAATAACTTGCGCATCGTCGACACAGTGATCGAATCCAACACGGTCTTCATCGCCAATGTGAATTCGTGGAACGACGAATCCAAACGGAATCAACTGCTTGATATCAAGATGCTGCTGGAAGGTGCGATTAATGCGATGGGGAAAGTAGGTCTGATGCTCAATGTTGAGAGACAGAATCTGCAAGCAGTCATTGCAGTCTTGCCGGCACTCAAGAAACCGACCATCTCCAATCTCACCGATGAAAATTGGCTGGCGCTGAACACGATCCTGGATGAAGCAACGGTACGAGTCATCGTGCCCAGGCTAAAGGCGGCTGGGGCGAGTGGGATCGTTGAATATCCCCTGAACAAGATCGTGATGTGATGATTCGGATCCTGCCAATTTCTGAAGCGGGTGTGGTGCGGGCCCGCAAGACACGACTGCTGAGTGACGCCGAAGCGGTGGTGGCGCCAATCATTGCCGATGTACGCGGACGCGGCGATGCGGCCCTGCTGGAGTACGCGCGAAAGTTCGACGGCTTTGACGGTGATTCGGTGCAGGTTGTGCCCAAGGGCGTGCTCGAACCGGAATTTGATCAAGCGATCGAACGTGCCGTTCGCAACATTCGTCAATTTGCAGAGATGCAACTTCCGCAGAACAAAATGATCGAAATCAGCGAAGGTCGTCGCCTTGGCCAGGTTGTTCGACCGCTCGCGTCGATGGGCGCGTATGTTCCAGCAGGTCGGTATCCGCTTCCGTCCACGTTGTTGATGACGATCATTCCGGCACAAGTGGCGGGGGTCCCAACGACGTGTGTCGCCTGCCCGCGGCCAAGTGCCGAGATTCTCGGTACGGCCGCCAAGTTGGGTGTGAGCAAGTTCTTTTGTATTGGGGGCGCTCAGGCAATTGCCGCATTTGCTTTCGGGACCGAGTCGGTTCCGCGTGTTGAGCGCATTGTTGGACCCGGTAACGCCTATGTTGCCGCGGCAAAAAAGTTGATCGCTGGTGAATGCGCCATCGACTTCATCGCCGGTCCATCGGAAGTACTGATCATTGCGCAAGACGGAAATCCACGATGGATTGCTGCCGACATGCTTGCCCAATCAGAACATGATGTGGATGCATCCGCAATCTTGCTCACCACATCTATGTCGCTAGCGGCGGCGGTACAAGCCGAGATCGAAACGCAACTTGCTGGTTTGTCGACAGCGACGACTGCCCGTGCAGCAATCGACAACAACGGTGCAATCGTGCTCTGCCAGACGATCGCCCAAGCGCTCGAATTTTCCGATTCACTCGCACCTGAGCACTTGATGTTGTACGAGGCCTCTTGGCTTGCTGGCATCACCAACGCCGGATCAATATTTCTCGGACCGTTCAGTCCGGAAGCAGCCGGAGACTACGCCAGTGGGCCTAACCACGTTTTGCCAACCTCGGGTCAGGCGCGTGTGCGCGGCGGACTATCGGCTGCGGACTTTGTCAAGGTCATCTCCGTCCAAGAACTCTCTGCACATGGTTTGCGTGAACTTGAGCCGACGATCACCACAATCGCTAGAGCCGAAGGTCTTGAAGCACATGCCAGGTCGGTGGAGGTTCGTGATGACAAGTGAATTACGCCCGCGGATTGCGGTGGCACAGATGAGAGCGTATTCACCACCACAGAGTGGTCGGAGCGGTAAGTTACGACTCGATTTCAATGAAAACACCGTCGGGTGTTCGCCGGCGGTCATCGCTGCAATTACGAGTGCTCTTTCGGGCGAGTCGCTCAGTATGTATCCCGAATACACCCGGGCCCGCAGCATTGTGTCGTCGTTTTTAGGAATCAATGAAGACCAGATGACATTTACCAATGGCACCGATGAAGCAATTCAGTTGCTCTTCAACACATTCGTTGACGCGGGATCAGAAGTACTTCTGCTTACCCCGTCGTATGCGATGTATCAGTTCTATGCCGAACTTGCCGGAGCCGTGGTCCGTGAGGTCGAATACAAGGTGGAAGACAACTTGACGTTCCCACTCGACGCGGTACTTGACGCAATCGGTCCGAACACTCGGGCCGTGTGCATTTCCAATCCAAATAATCCGACCGGAACGCCGGTGAGTGAAGCACAACTGCGCACCGTCATCGAAGCCGTCCCCGATGGACTCGTACTTGTGGATGAGGCCTATGTCGAGTTCTCGGGTATCACGGCAATGGGTTTGCTCGACGAGTATCCGCAACTCTTTGTTAGTCGCACATTTTCTAAGGCATTCGGCATGGCCGGTCTTCGATGTGGATGCCTGTGTTCCCAAAAGCAAAATGTTGCCTGGTTACGAAAGGCTCAATCACCGTACAGCGTGAATGTTGTGGCAGTTCTCGCCGCAGTAGCCGCCGTACAAGATTTGGCCCATGTGCGTGACTATGTGAACGAAGTGCTGGCGGCTCGATCGCTCGTTGAAGCTGGTCTGACAGCACTTGGACTTCGCTGGTATCCCAGTGCTGGAAACTTTATTCTGTTCAATGTTGGCAGTCGAGCGACCACGATTCGCGATGAACTCAAACAGACGGGGATCCTCATTCGTGATCGTAGTTACGAAATTTCTGGCTGTGTGCGGGTAACGATCGGAACGCCGGCACAGATGAAGCAATTCCTCAATGAACTGGAGAACGCACTGTGAGACGAGCAACGATCGAGCGCAATACCAACGAGACTCAGATCACTGCAAAGTTGGTGATCGAAGGCCACGGAAAATATGACATCTCGACGGGCATTCGTTTTTTGGACCACATGCTGGAATTGTTCGCCAAGCATGGCGGTTTTGATCTCACGATCAGTGCCACGGGTGATTTGGATATTGATCAGCACCACACTGTTGAAGACGTTGGCATCGTGATCGGACAACTCTTCGCCAAGGCGCTTGGCACTCGCAAAGGCATTAATCGAGCCGGTTATTTTGTTTTGCCGATGGACGAGACGCTGTGCGTCTGTGCCGTCGATCTTGGCGGACGCCCGGCATTGGTGTACAGCGATCTGATCAAAGTCCGTCTGCTTGGAGACTTGCAGACAGAGCTCATTGAAGACTTCTTTGGTGGCTTTGTCAACCATGCCTTGGCCAACGTGCATGTCAAGGTGATGTACGGCCGGTCCAATCATCATAAAATTGAAAGTGTCTTCAAATGTTTCGCCCGAGCACTGCGCTATGCCTGTTCAACGGATGCCCAGTTGAAGAAGCAACTGCCATCCACAAAGGGCCTGCTGTGATCGCAGTCATCGACTATGGCGCAGGCAACCTGCGCTCGGTTGAAAACGCACTGGCTTCATTGGGTGCGTCATTCAAAGTGGTGAGTAATGCAGAAGACATTGGCTCGGCAGGCAAAGTCATGCTGCCAGGGGTTGGTCACTTCGGTCAGATTGCCCGCGAACTGGATGCTCGTGGCCTCCGAGATGCCATTGTCGGGCGCATCGACTCGGGAGCGATGTTTCTCGGTGTATGTCTGGGAATGCAAGTGTTATACGAGGCCAGTGACGAAGCCACAGAGGTTGTTGGTTTTGGTGTTCTGGCTGGCAACGTCACTCAGTTCAGCGCTCCCCAACGCGTTCCGCACATGGGATGGAACAGCGTGTCGATCACTGTCGACTCATGTTTGCTGCGCGGCATTGACGATGGTGAGCATTTCTATTTTGCTCACAGCTATTTCGGCCCTGTCGTTGCATCGACGATAGCCATCACAACACATGGCATGTCGTTTTCTGCGGCTATCGAGTGCGACAACATATTTGGCGTTCAGTTTCACCCCGAAAAGTCGGGTCCTGCCGGGTTGCGTGTGCTTCAGAATTTTGTCGAGCTATAGATGTTGACCAAACGCATCATCCCGTGTCTGGATGTGGACGGTGGTCGAGTTGTTAAGGGTGTCAATTTTGTCAACTTTCGCGATGCGGGTGACCCGGTTGAACTTGCCAAGCGATACAACGACGAAGGAGCAGATGAATTGGTGTTTCTCGACATCACTGCCTCCAGCGACAATCGCGAAACGATGATCGACGTTGTATCTCGCACCGCGCAACAGGTGTTCATTCCTCTCACTGTTGGCGGGGGAATCCGTTCGGTGACTGATGCGCGAAAAATCTTGCACGCTGGTGCCGACAAAGTCAGTGTCAACACTGCCGCTGTTCGTCGACCAGAACTATTGCGTGAACTCAGCGAAGAATTTGGCAGTCAAGCCGTCGTGCTCGCCATCGATGCCCGCCGGTCGGCATCGGGCTGGAATGTGTTCACCGCGGGTGGTCGCCACGATGAAGGCATAGATGCTGTGCGCTGGGCTGAACACGGAGACGCACTTGGTGCCGGTGAGATTCTGCTGACGTCAATGGATACTGATGGCGTCCAGGGCGGCTTTGATCTGGCGCTGACGAAAGAGGTACGTGAGGCAACGCGTGTTCCGGTGATTGCCTCGGGTGGTGCTGGATTAGTGGAGGATTTTCGCGATGTGTTACGAATTGCCGATGCAGCCCTCGCCGCCTCAGTATTTCACTTTGGAACCCTTGCTATCGCCGAACTCAAGAATTTTCTGGCCGATCAGCGCATCGCAGTGCGCCGATGATTATTCCCTGCATCGATCTGATGGGTGGCAAGGTGGTGCAACTGGTGCAGGGGGAACGCCAAGCACTCGAGGGTGCCCCACCGCTTGAAACATTGGAACTTTTCGCTGGCTTCCCAGAAATTCAGGTCATCGATCTAGATGCGGCGATCGGAACTGGCGACAACTCCGCGATTGTTGAACAACTGTGCGCGCGGGCTCGCTGTCGTGTCGGCGGAGGAGTGCGGAGTGCCACTCGAGCCGCCGAACTGGTTGCTCTTGGGGCACATCGAGTAATCATCGGCACAGCGGCATTTACGCCAGAACTTTTCCACGTTGTCGATGCCGTGGGAGCCGAGAAACTTGTGATCGCTCTTGATTCAAAAAATGGAAAAGTTGTTGTCAAAGGTTGGAAGGAGTCGACCGCATTTACGGCGGTCGAAGCGATAGCAGCTCTCAGCTCATCCTGTCGTGGCTTCTTGTGTACCTATGTGGATAAGGAGGGCATGATGCAGGGCACAGATCTGGAATGGTTTGCCCAACTTCGGGCCGCAACAACCCACGAAATTACCGCTGCCGGTGGAATCACCACCTTGGATGACATCAAGGCACTCAAATCAATGGACATTCATGCTGCGGTTGGGATGGCACTGTATACCGGTCGTCTTGGATTGGATGATCTGCGAGCGCTCAACTAAGATCGTTTGCATTGGTTTTTGGCGAAGGTACCAATCGTGTGACGTATGTCGTCTCGGTCGTCGCTAGTTCCAACCAACGAGGGTGTGTAAGTTGGGAACAACACATCACGAGGGCTTGGAGGCTCAGATGAGTGATCAACCGTCACGTACATATGCCGTAATTAATCGCGACCTTGCTTGGCGGGTAAGCACGCTGGTCATTGCGGTCGGGGCGCTAGTCATCGCGTTAGTTGCACCGGGTACCTCTGGAAACAGTGCAAGCAAAACTGTCACGACAAGTGGCGGAGCGACCGAGTTCGACATCGAACTCGGTGACTTTTTTGTCAAACCGTCAAGTATTGATGTGCCTGCCGGAACAACCATCACACTTCGGGTATCCAACACCGGGAATATTCCCCACGACCTGATGGTGAGTGATGCTCAGCGCACCGAGATGCTTGATTCAGGAGCCAGCCAGACCATCACGGTTGGACCATTCGATGCATCTGTTGAGGCGCTTTGTTCGGTTCCTGGACACATGGAGGCAGGCATGACGATGGCCATCAATGTCGCGGGAGCAGCGTCCGCAGATGGTCACAGCGACGAAACGGCTGATGACAGTGCCGTGATTGATCCCCAGGCGTTTCCGGCAGCCGATTGGCAGGGCCGCGACCCCGTCCTTCCGCCAGCAGAAGCCGGCACCGTCCACGAAGTCACCTTTGAAGTCACCGAGACGGTGATGGAGGTGGCACCGGGTGTGAAACAAGAGATGTGGACGTTCAATAACCAGGTGCCCGGACCCGTGCTGCGCGGCAAGGTGGGCGACACATTCCGAGTCACCTTGGTGAATAGCGGGGCCCTCGGTCACTCCATCGACTTCCACGCCAGCATGGTGGCTTGGGACGATGAGATGCGCACCATCCAAACTGGTGAATCGCTGATATATGAATTTACTGCTCAATTCGCAGGGGCATTTATGTATCACTGCGGTACTGCACCCGTGCTGCATCACATCGGTAATGGCATGTACGGCGTGATCATCATTGACCCACCCGTTCTCGCTCCAGTGGCCAAAGAGTTTGTGGTCACGCAGAGTGAGTTGTACCTCGGTCCAGATGGTAAGCCGGGCAATCTCACCAAGATGTTGAATGACGACTGGGATGCCGTGGTATTCAACGGGTACTACAACCAGTACAAATTCGATCCGATTGAGGTGGAAGCGGGAACGCGCTACCGGATGTGGGTACTCAACGACGGACCCAGTGAAAACTCTGCATTCCACATCGTTGGCACCGTGTTTGACACGGTGTACAAAGAGGGGGCTTACCGACTACGGCCAGATAGCGGACGCGGTGGAGCACAGGTATTGGATCTCCAGCCGGCACAGGGTGGATTTGTTGAATTCACCTTCGCCGAGGATGGCTTGTATCCGATGGTCACCCACAAGTTCTCGAATGTGGGGAAGGGTGCACTGGGATTCTTTGCCGTCGGCGACGCCAACGTCGCCCTGCTTGGTGGTCACTAACCACACACGAGCCAACTGGGATGTTGCACGACGTCTCAATTGTGCGTAAAGTAATCTTCATACCCCCAGTGGGTATGTCGTTGGTCAACGATGACCAGCGAAGCCACATCGCAAAGGAGAGTTGAGATGAGTGTAGAAACATTCACGGTCACTGGGATGACGTGCGGCCACTGCGTTGCTTCTGTCACCAGAGAAGTGTCGAAGATGGACGGCGTAACCAAGGTTGATGTGGATCTCGCATCTGGTTCGGTCAAGGTCGAATCGGATCGGCCGGTAGATCCAAGCGCATTTGCCGCTGCCGTGGATGAGGCCGGATACGCAGTCGCTCAGTAAGGAGGGGTTTCAAGTCATGGCGGCATATGACGTTCAAAAGACAGAAATCACCAAGCGACTTGCACGTATCGAAGGACAAGTGCGCGGTATTGCCCGGATGGTGGACGAAGACCGATACTGCATCGAGATTCTCGATCAAGTCTCAGCGATTACGAAAGCTCTGCAACAGGTGTCGCTAGGACTACTGCACGACCATCTCGAACATTGTGTGGTCGACGCAGTACGTGCTGGTGGACCACAAGCTCAAGAAAAAATCGAGGAGGCCACCTCGGCCATCGCCCGCCTGATGCGCAGCTGAGATTCAACACCAGGAACGGGTTCGGAATTCTCCACCAGTCGTTCACTCAAGATCGCTTCAGGCAGAACGAGTTCCGTAGGATAGGAATCGTGCACCGCAGTCGACTCACTGCTCTTGGCATCGACGTGCCAGTCAAAATGCATGCTGCCAGCGCGTACTTCTGGGCAGGCGCGCTTGGTCGCAGCGCCGAGCCTGATGACGAAGGCACGTATCTGAATCTCGGTCGCGTAGGCGGTCTGGACGTCTTCGTGCAGCGCGTGGGAGAGGACGATTCGCGGTTCCACGTCGACATCGAGACCGACGATGTCGATGCTGAAGTCGCTCGCCTTGAGGACCTTGGCGCTACCCGCGTCAAACAGGTGAGCACTTGGTGGGTTATGCGCGATCCAGCCGGCAATCTTCTCTGCGTCGTGCCACCACAGACCAGCGACTTCCCAGCTGACGCCACAATCTGGCCCTGACCAGGCACGGTCAAGTTCTCGACACCGACTGTCATCAATGCAATGTTGCAATCTCGATCAACGGATTCTCTAACGTGATACTTCGTTTGCGATGTCTTCCATCATGACGTCATTGATATCTGTCTTGTTTGAAATGTGCAGGCCGAGTTCTGTGTCTCCGTTCTCGCTGCCCAAGTATCCGAAAGGCGAGTTCAATCACTTCTAAACGGGGAAGGCCAGCCTCTGTCCTGTGCTCTCCGCAACCCTGGAATCAAGGTAGGCGTTCGACGTGGTGAGTAGCTCGCCAGCACGTTCGTATGTTGACCAGTCGATCGCTGACGTCCACCGTTGCGCATACTCGAGTACAGCAATAAGTGACTCTCCGCGTCCGGCGCTATTCGAGAACGCGGAGAGCCCCGCGAGATAGCTGTTTCGATACACAGTCGGGATCAGTATTCGTACTTCCCCTGCGGCTGAGAGTTCGGCATTAGATGTCAACCTAGCCACCCGGCCATTGCCGTCGTCGAACGGGTGGCACTCCGTGATGAGCACCATCATCGCGACCGCGCGTGAAAATGGATCGAGAAGGCGGTTCACGACTGTGAAGCCTCGCACCAACGTGCCCTCGACGAGGGCAGGTTCGACAAACTGATAACCGCCAGCGTAGTTGAGTACTTCTTTGAAGTCGCCAGGGCGCTTGTTCGGACGGGCCGCCATGAGCGTCCTATGTCGCGATTTTAAAATCTCGATCAGTTCCTCACCTGAGGTTGGTATGCGCGTCCGATCCTGCGGGTCGACGGCGAGACGGTAGGTTGCAGCGACATCGTGGGCGTCTTCTGGTCGTGTTTTAGGAATCACACCTTCGACAGCGATACGTCGGGCCTCGTCGACGCCGAACTCGGTGCCTTCAATGAAGTTCGAAAAGTAGGCCTCGAAGAATGCCAACCATTCCCAGCGAGAAAGGGGAAGCCCGGCGGGATTAGGGCGTGGCGGGCGTGTCGCGATGACGGCGAAAAGTCCTTCAAGCATCTCAATACGGTGTGCGTCGAATGGAGATCCGGATAGCCGAGCTGCGAACCGGGGCGATGCTGCGGTCATCTTCTCGGTGAACGAACCGAGCAGTGCGACGAGACGGGTACGAACAGCATCAATCGCAGGTGGTTCGAAGGAAACGGCGAGCACATCCAGTTGGGAGAGCAGTGTGCGAATGCGCCCGGCACCTCCTGATCGAGCGAGTTCGTCGATTCGATCTTCGACCGCTCTCGTCCCCGCCCGAAACCGCGCCGGGTGGCCCTGCACGTCGACATTCTCGACTAATACACGCACCGGGCCCGACAGGGCAAGACCATTTGGCATCGACATGTCCCCGGGAAGTGCTGGTGGTCCCACAACTGGGACAACGGTGAGCCCTGGCAGGTGCAGTGCCGTTTTCCTAGGAGGGTCGGGATGAGCGACGAAGAATGTCCCATCTGTCGGGAGTCCTCCGGCAAGTGCACTCCGCCCGCAGATCACTCCACCCGGCCAGACGTGTTCGATGATTTCGTGCAGGTGTTGGCGTGCCACCTGTTCTGGCGGCAACGTGGCCCCGGCAGCGTAGAGTCCTGGGAGCAAACGGATGGCTTTGCCGGATTTGGCTAATCGGCTTAACCGGGCTCGCGACGACCCAGTCGCCCACTCTAAAACGCCATGCGGAACAGGGGATGCAACATTCACGGCTGCAATTGTATCTCACGGCTGGTCATATGCAACAAATACATGTCTAAATCACCATAGTGCAACATTTGCACCCTCTATGTTGCGGTCCACCGGGATAGATCACTGAAGTGTCGAGCATTGCCGGAAGAGTTTGGGTTGACAAGACTATAACCTGCTGGTACCGTAAGAGTCGTGACGACCAAAACCACGGTGGGGGATGTGCCAGCGGACTACGACCCATCGCGGTTCCCGGCATTTGCCGTGACAGTGGATGTTGTGGTTCTGACCATGTCCGAAGGCGTGCTTCATGTATTGCTGGTGCGTCGTGGTGAGGCACCGTTCAAAGGGATGTGGGCGATCCCGGGCGGCTTCAAGCGTCCCACCGAAACGTTGGATGAAGCGGCGAAACGGGAACTGGTTGAAGAGACCGGTGTCGATGCGGCAAGTTTGCTCACCCAGTTCGGTGCCTACGGCGACCCTGAACGCGACCCTCGAATGAACGTCGTGACAATCGGGTATCTGGCGGTGCTTCGCGACATGGGGGCAATCATGGCGGGGACGGATGCGGCGGCGGCTGCTCTGATTCCGGTGTCGGACGTGCTCAAGGGAAAAATCGATCTGGCGTTCGATCATCTACGAATCGTGCGCGATGCGATTGAGCGTGTTCGCCTCGAACTCGAGGTCACCGGAATCGCCACCGCGTTTGTTGGAGCGACGTTCACATTGGCCGAATTACGGGCGGTGTACGAGGCCGTCTGGGGTGTGCAACTTGATGGTGCAAACTTTCGACGAAGCGTCACCGCGGAGGAAGGTTGGGTGATCCCGACCGGACGCCGAGCTCAGCCCGGCTCCGCCGGAGGAAAACCCGCCGAGTTGTTTCGAGCAAAACGAGCATGGAAATACGGTGGACCAATTCGACGTCCGCAACGTGCCCAGGAAGGGAAGTGAACCGATGAGAGCAGTTGTGCACGACAAGTACGGGTCTCCGGAGGTTTTGCGACTTGAAGAGGTCGAGCGTCCAATACCCAAGGACGACGAAGTTCTCGTCAGGATCCGCGCCACCACCGTCAACCGGACGGACTGCGGCATTCGCAGCACCGAATATTTCATCACCCGTTTGTCCACCGGTTTGATTCGACCGAAGCGAAAGATCCTTGGCAGCGAACTGGCCGGCGAGGTCGTAGCAATCGGTGCATACGTTAGCCAGTTCGCGGTCGGTGACGAGGTCTTCGGCCTTAGGGCCGGTGCACATGCTGAGTATGTCTGCGTCCGGGAAAGCGGCGCGCTGGCACACAAGCCGACCAACATGACTTTCGAGGAGTCGGCGGCAGTCTGCGATGGAGCGATCATCGCCCTGGCGGGCCTGAGAAAGGCCGATCTTCGTGTGGGGCGGAGCATCCTTGTCTACGGTGCCTCCGGATCCATCGGCACTGCGGCGGTGCAGTTGGCCAGGTACTTCGGCGCCGACGTTACCGCGGTGTGCAACACCAAGAACCTCGATCTCGTGCGATCGCTCGGAGCCGACCGAGTCGTCGACTACTTGCAGGAAGATTTCACCAAGAACGACGAGAAGTACGACGTCATTTTTGACGCGGTCGGCAAGCACTCGTTCCGGCGGTGCAGACGAGCACTGAAGTCGGGGGGCATCTACATCGAAACCGACCCGGGATTCATGTGGCACGTTCCGTTCCTTGCATTGTTGACTCGGTGGATCGGCAGTAAGAACGTGATGATGCTGGTGCCGAAGTACACGAAAGCAAATGTTCTTTTCCTCAAGGATCTCATCGAGGCGGGGAAGTACCGAGCCGTCATTGATCGTCGCTACCCGTTGGAGCAAGTCGTCGACGCGACTAAATACGTGGAAACTGAGCAAAAGACGGGGAATGTTGTCCTGACAGTCGGCGGCGACCGATGAGAGCGGTCGTCCACGACAAGTACGGGGGTCCAGACGTCTTGCGAGTTCAAGAAGTTGAGCGACCGATACCCAAGGACGACGAAGTTCTCATCAAAATCTTCGCCACAACGGTCAACCGGACGGACTGCGCCATTCGCCAAGCCAAGCCGTTCATGTGGCGGTACTTCGCCGGTGTTCTCCGTCCAAAGCGAAAGATCCTTGGCACCGAACTGGCAGGAGAAGTCGAAGCAGTTGGTGCCGCCGTCACCCAATTCAAGGTCGGTGACCATGTCTTCGGAATCAGTCCGGGCAATTTCGGCGCACACGCCGAGTACATCTGTATGCGGGAGACTGCCGCATTGGCACCCAAGCCGATAAGCATGACATTCGCCGAGGCGGCGGCGGTGTGCGACGGAGCAATTCAGGCATTGGCGTCTCTGAAACGGGCGGACCTTCGCTCAGGGCAGAAGATACTCATCTATGGCGCGTCCGGTTCCTGCGGCACGGCCGCCGTGCAGTTGGCCAAATATTTCGATGCTCACGTCACTGCCGTCTGTAATACCAAGAACGTTGAACTCGTGAGATCACTTGGAGCAGATGTCCTGATCGACTACACCCAGGACGATTTCACCAAGAACGGCGAGACGTACGATGTCATTCTCGACGCGGTCGACAAGGCCTCGTTTTTGCGCTGCAGAGGTTCATTGAAGCCAGGCGGTGTGTACATCGCAACCGACTTGGGGCGGTTCATGATCGAGAGCATCACGCTGATGCTGTGGACTTCACGGATCGGAAACAAGCGGGTGAGGATGGGGATGCCCCACTACACGAAGAACGACATCCTCTTCCTCAAAGGTCTCATCGAAGCCGGGAAGTACCGCGCGGTCATCGATCGTCGCTACCCCTTGGAGCAAGTCGTTGATGCAACTAGATATGTCGAAACGCAGCAGAAAACCGGAAATGTCGTCCTGACAGTCAGTGGCGACCGAGGAAAGGATGTGAACTTATGAGAGCAGTAGTCCACAACGTGTACGGCTCCCCCGATGTTTTGGAAATCCAGGAGATTGACAAGCCCGACGTCACGGACGATGGGGTGTTGGTGCGAGTCCGCGCCGCTTCTATCAACCCGGTGGACTGGTATGGCGTGACAGGTAAGCCGTACGTTGCGCGCATACAGGGCGGGCTGAGCAAACCAAAGAGCAACAGATTGGGAGTCGACTTCGCCGGGACAGTGGAAGCGGTCGGCAAAGATTTCACCCAGTTCCGACTCGGCGACGAAGTGTTCGGCGCGAGGAACGGAGCCCTCGCCGAGTACGTGTGCGTTCGCGACGCAGTCGTGTTGAAACCGGCCAACCTCACATTTGACCAGGCGGCGGCAGTGCCGGTGGCGGCGCTCACCGCGCTGCAGGGCTTACGCGACAAGGGAAGGATTCGGCAAGGACAAAAGGTGCTGATCAATGGTGCGTCGGGAGGTGTGGGCACGTTTGCCGTGCAGATTGCCAAGGTCCTCGGAGCGGAGGTGACCGGCGTGTGCAGCACGAGGAATGTCGACCTTGTGCGATCACTTGGCGCCGATCATGTCATCGACTACACCAAGGAGGACTTCACCCTAGGCGACCGTCGCTACGACCTAATGCTCGATAACGCCGGAAGCAGATCATGGTCAGAGATCAAGCGCGTACTCAATCCGAAATCGACTCTCGTTATCGTCGGAGCACCGAAGGGTAACGGTTTCATCGGGCCGCTCAGTCACATCGTTAAGGTACGTCTAGCGGCGATACATGGTAGCCGCAAGGTCATGTTCTTCATCGCCAAATTGAATAGGGCGGACATGATGGTCATGCGAGAGTTACTTGAGTCCGGAAAAGTGACACCGGTTGTAGACAAACGTTATGAGATGAGCGAAGTAGCCGACGCCTTCCGATACTTGGGAGAAGGACATGCCCGAGGAAAAGTAGTCCTCACTTGGTGAGGACGCCAGAGTAGACACTTTCCACTCCGGTGTAGGCTCACCGCTGTGCAGATCGAAAGAGTTGGAATTGTTGGGTGTGGGTTGATGGGCTCTGGTATTGCTGAAGTGTGCGCCCGCGCAGGTCTCGATGTAGTGGTTGTCGACGCAGGTGAAGTCGCATTGAACGTCGGACGCGAGCGAATTGAGTCTTCGCTGGCCAACGCAGTACGTCGTGGGAAGCTCGATATTGAATCCCAAACGCGGGCATTTGAGGCCATCACATTCTCGGCTGACATGAACGCACTGGCCGACCGGCAACTGGTGGTGGAAGCTGTGACCGAGGCGGAGGATTTGAAAACGGCGATATTCCGCTCGCTCGACGAGACCGTTGAAGATCCCGAAGCCATTTTGGCTTCTAATACATCGTCAATTCCGATTATGAAGTTGGGCATGGTCACTCGTCGGCCCGAACATGTGGTGGGTCTCCACTTCTTCAACCCTGTACCGGTACTACCCCTAGTCGAGTTGGTGTCATCGCTGGTGACCAGCCCCGAGACAACAGAGCGGGCGGCTGCCTTTGCCACCGACGTCCTCGGCAAGCATGTCATCCACTCCAAAGATCGAGCCGGCTTCATTGTTAACGCCCTGCTCATTCCGTACCTACTTGCATCAATCCGCATGCTGGAGTCGGGCTTCGCCACCGCCGAGGACATCGACACCGGGATGGTCCAAGGATGCGCGCACCCGATGGGACCACTCGCTCTAACCGACCTCATCGGACTCGACACAACAATGGCCGTCGCCGAGTCGCTGTACAAAGAGTTCAAAGAACCGCTCTATGCCGCGCCACCACTTCTCAGTCGAATGGTTGAGGCCGGTCTTTTGGGCCGCAAGTCGGGCCGTGGCTTCCACACCTACGACCGCTGAGCGGTGGACGGTTTTCGCCCGCCGATCTCGATGTCATGGATTTTTCGGGTCGGGGAGTCGCTGCCAATCGAAAGTGCCGTCGTGGTGCAGGTGGACGATGAGCGCACCCACATGGCCACCGTCGAGTTCATAGGTTTCGCCGTGATGGCTAAGCGAATACCAGGTGGATGAGCATCCGATGTAGGTGATTGCGCCAAGAGTGACGTGGAACGCCTGATGGAGGTGGCCAGTTATCACGCAGCGGACGTCGGATCGCTGTGACAGCGCGACCACGAGCTTGGCGGCGCCGTCGAGTTGGAACCAGGGGTGGGTACTGGTGGTGATCGGTGGGTGATGCATAACCACAACCGTGGGTTGGCCCGTGTCGGAACTAAGTGTGGTCATGGCGATCTCGGTGTCGATGCGTCCATGTTCACGACCGGCGATAGTGGTGTCGAGACCAATGATGCGCCAGTTCGCCACGGTCGTATCGCGCACCTGGCCGAAGGCGTCGTCGACGGTGTCGGCACGATCGTGGTTGCCGGGAACGGCGATGATCGGTGAACTGAGTTTGGCAACCATCGCCCGGACACGTTGGTAAGCCTCCGGCGATGCATCGTTAGCTATGTCGCCGGTTAACAGCACCAGATCTGGCCGGTGCGGTCGCGCCAACTCGATCGCCTGTTCCAGTCGTCGGTCCGGTCCGTGCTCGGTGTCGGCGGGGAGTCGCGCGAGATGACAATCGGACAACACGACGATCGTCGCGGTTACCGCGTGGTTGCGGTTTTCATTCGAATTTTTGACCATCATTTCGTTAGCCTTCATCCAAGGCTAGTTTGACGATTTCTTGAGAGGCTAGAAATGTCTCGTATTGGTAAACGTGTTGTTGCATTAGTCGTGGTCCTCATGCTCGGCTCGCCCGGCATCGCTTTTGCGTCGAAGATTGGTGGAAGTTGCACCAAAGCAGGGGCCAAGGCCACGATCACAGTCAAAGGTAAGCGGACTCAGGTTGTATGCACTCGAGTAAAGAACCGGTTGATCTGGGTTGCTGTGGCGGCCAAGACGACGGAAGTTGCTTCTGTCGGTCCCAATCCAAAGTATGAATCATTGGCAGCTGCTGTTGCTGCAAATGAAGGATCGTGCATGGTGGTGCAAGAAGGTGGGAAAATTGTCGGCGAATGGTACTGGAATGGACGCACTCCTACGACGTTGAGCGAAGGTTTTTCGACAATGAAATCAATGGCGGCCACACTGATAGGAATTGCGCAAACTCAAGGAAAACTGAATATCAACCAGAAAGCCTCAGACTTCATTTCGGAGTGGAAGGGAACTTCGAGCGAGTCAATAACAATCAAGCAAATACTCTCGAACAGCTCGGGAAGGGCTTATGACGACGTGGACACCATTACGTTGGCTCTCAAATCCGATGTGGAGCCTTATGTTCTAGGTCGTGGTCAAGAAGCGCCGCCTGGAACCACATGGGAGTACAACGGCACGGCCATTCAGGTGCTTGAAACAATTTTGGAACGAGCAATTAAAGGCTCGGTAAAGGCATTCGCGCAGACGTATCTCTTAAAGCCCCTCGACATGAAAGCCGAATTGACCACCGATTTGGCAGGAAATGTGTATGTCTTCGCGTTTTGGCAAACGTCGTGTCGTGATCTGGCCAAACTCGCCCAGTTGTATTTGCAGAACGGCAAATGGAATGGTGTGCAGTTGGTCTCTGAAGCCTTCGTCCGCGAGGCACTTACGTCGTCTACTGAATTAAATGCCGCTTACGGGTATCTATGGTGGTTGAATAGAGCCGGAACTTGGATGACTCCCGGGAACACGAAGAAATTGTCTGGACCGCCACATAAGTCTGCTCCACTTGATATTTTCTGGGCCAGTGGGGCTTGCGGCCAGATTGCGGCTGGTTTTCCCTCGCAAAACCTTGTTATCACATACATGCGAACCAAGACGATATTCGATTTCTTGTCGTGCTCGTCCGATTCACAGGCCAACGCATTGAATGGTCTCGTCGACAAGATATTGGCAAAAATTAAATGAGCAATCCATGCTTATTTCCGATGCGTGGTGAACAGAGCGCGAGCGAAAAATATAACAATCCCAGCCGCAATGAATGACAGGGCAAGAAGTATTGACGAAACCGTCAGTTGACTTGACATCGCCACCGTGGCGACGATCCCAATTATTGGTATCACGGGAACCCAGCCAACATCAAATGGAACACGAAATGGACGCGTTGCGTTAGGTTGACGTTTGCGTAACAGTACGACAACAACGTTCACCAGTATGAACATCGCATAAACCACTGCGTTAGTTGCCGAAGCAAGAAGTTCAAGATCCCCAATGAGAATAAGACCTCCTGAAGTGATCGTGACAAGAAGAATTGCTCTCCATGGAGCCTGGCGATTGTGGACGCGACCTAATCCGCTGGGCAGACTTCCAGTATCTGACATGGAGTAGATCATTCGCGAAGCCGCAGTTACCACCAAGAGAGTTGTGTTTGTCGTGGTGACCAGGGCGATAACGCCCACAATTGTGACGGCAATGCCGCCAACGGTTTCACTCATTACATCAGTGAGCGGTCGTACTGACTGGGCTAATCCGTCTGCGCCGAGCACACTCACGGAAACAATTGCAACTCCGATATAGAGAACAGTCGAAATCGCAAGTGCGAGCAAAAGTGCGCGTGGCACCGTGCGATGAGGATCATGGGTTTCCTCGGACAAAGTAATCACTTCATCGAAGCCAATGAAGGCAAAGAAAATGAGTGCCGCCGCGCCGAAGACGCCAGATGGTCCTTTTCCGGTCATCAGATCGACTTCACCAACGTGATTTACCCCAACTGCAATGATGAGAACTAATCCGCCGATTTGAATTGCGCTCAATCCGATGATGATCCAGGACGCGCTTTTCATTCCAGTAAAGGAAATGAGTCCGACGAAAATAATCAGCGCCAGCGCCGATAACCGATGGTCAATTGAAACGAAATCTGCCGCGTAACGGGCAAAACCGAGTGCCACTGCCGCCGCCGCAATAACGAGGGCAACAGTCATCGCCCAGCCAGTAGTGAATGACACCCAATTTGGGAAAACCTGCCGAGCAAATTCATGCTCGGCCCCAGCCTTCGGAAACATCGAGGACAGTTCCATGTAACTGAATGCCGTGAGGGCGCATAGCGCACTGGCAATGAGAAACGACAACCACACCAGTCCACCGGCTTGTCCGGTTGCTGGACCGAGCAGAACATAAATACCAGCGCCAACGATGATGCCGACGCCGCTTGCTGTGACATGCGGCAAACTCAGCGCACGGTCAAAGCGGTCTGTGTCGTCAGTCATGTCGGGGATACTCCGAGCGTAGGGGTGTAAGTGGAGCTTGGGGGAATTGAAACCCTTCACTGGTAGCGCCGATGGTCTGACTATTGGGTATGGTCAAGATCATGAGCGACGATTCACAAGATCGGGCAGAGAGTTTCGATGAGGACATGATCGGTGGTGAAAGTCCCGTGACTTCCGATCAGGTAGAAGTTGACTTCCCACCGGAGGCGCCGCATGGGATCCAGTTCGCCGATGCAGATGTCACCGACGAGTCCTTCGCCGACCGATCGGCGCAGGAACTCCCCGAGGTCGGCGCCGGGGCCAACGAATTCGATGATGGTGAAAGAGATGTGATATGAAAGTGCACTCCGACCTCAGGAAACTGGTCGATTCGGCGACGTGGTTCGCCACGATAACGCTCCCTATACCCACTCAATTCAGGGACTCCGCCTATCGGTTCGAAGTGGAGTGGAAGAACGCGCGGAAGCGACTTTCGGATCGATGGAGCGATGACGAATTGGAATTGGTCGAAAAACTAGTCGGTGGACTTTCCTATGATGGCGGAGCAGCCCTCATGTTGGTTCTCGGTCAGCACGGAGTGACGCTCACAGAGTTCCATGATGAAGTAGTTCCGCAGGTCGTGGTTCACGAGGGCTCCGTACCTCGACTAGCCGCGATCCTCGAAGCCCGGCAGCGAGAGATTTCCCACATTGTTGTCGAAACTGATCGAGCGGGCGCCGAAATCACCGCGTTCCAAGGTGAAGAAGTACTCCTCACCGAGCAGGTGCAGGGCGAGACGCTGCACATTCACCGCGGTCCGTTCGGTGGGTGGGCTCAGCACAAATATAAGCGCCGGGCCGAGAGTGTGTGGGAGCGCAATGGAGATGATGTCGCCGAAGTCGTTACCGCACTAGCCCGAGAAGTGGGTGCACGGTTGATTGTTGTCGCCGGCGACGTTCGGGCACAAGGTTTCGTATTGGCAGCACTGCCGAGTGACCTGGCAAGTATTGCTGTCTCAATCGACGAAGGATCACCAGACGGAATCGCCAACCATGTCAGGCGGTTGCGTTCAAACGTCGTGGCGGTGCAGTCCACCGAACTCGCGGAACGACTCCGCGCCGGTCTTGCTGACAGTGTTGCAAGCGTCGACGCCCACGAAATTCTCGAGGCGGCGGCCGAGGGACGAATTGATACTTTGCTCGTTCACGACGACGACCTGGACAATCCCACGACGGCACGAACGATCGCCCGAATTCCCATTGGAACTCGAGTCATCGACGCTGCAATCGTCGCCGCACTGCGAACCGACGTCGAGATCTTCATGGTTCCAAAACTTGCTGTGATGTCGGGACCAGTTGCCGCGATTTTCCGCTGGTAGACAAACCAGCGATGGCACAGTTGCGCTCACCGGTTAAACCCCCGCTTACCTGTCTCAAGACATGGTGGACGCCTCACCACAAGTGACTTGCAATCTGTATAGAAATCTGTATAATTTCACCCATGACGATCCAACTCGCAGAACACTCCATGTCAGTCAGCGCCGCCAACGAACGCGGCGTGTCTGGGCTACTTCGTGATGCTGAGGCTGGACGTGATGTCGTTGTCGAACGGCATGGACGACCAGTGGCCGCGATCGTCGGGATGTGGCGCCTGGCTGAGCTCATTGAACTGGAAGCCGATCTGAGGAGTGCTGCCTTGGTACTCACACGTGCCGCCACTGACACGGGTGCGCGCACCGATCTCGACACCGTGATCGCTGCCTTCGGTTTCGATCGTGCAGAACTTGAAGCAGAACTTGAGGCTGACCTCGCAGCTGACGCCTGAGAGGCGACGAAGTGGTGGTATCGGCCGAAGGGGATGTCCCCGCATACGTAAGGCTCACCGATCCAGCGTTCGCCGATTTGCAACGACTTATTGCCAAAGATCCACAGATCGCCCGCTGGGCAGTGAAAAAGATGCTGTTGATTGAACGGAACCCCAATGCCGGTGAACCATTGCTGGGAAGTCTCATCGGGTGGCGCAAATTAACGGTGGGAGATCGCAACTGGCGAATCGTGTGGCGGGTCACCAAAGACGCTTCAGGTTCGACGATGATCACAATCGGAGAGATATGGGCAGTTGGCGCCCGATCCGACGACGAGGTTTATGCAGAGATGAGAACACGGGTCGAGTCATTGGGTTCGAGCCCGACAACACAGACTCTCGCTAGCGTCGTGGAACTTCTCGGGCGCCATGTT
>CAYHCC010000001.1:230722-496762 GCA_964355165.1 uncultured Acidimicrobium sp. | reverse complement strand
TGCTCGTCTCCGTAGAAGAGCGTCGACAACAGGTCGTAGAGCGGCGAGAGCCGCAGCGCGCCCGACGGCTCATGTAAGAGCGAGAAGTTCTTGGCATGGGCATCGCCGTTACCGATCAGAACGTTGAATGTGACTGCACGCAGGAGTGCCTCGACGGAATCGGGTCCTGCCGTCGCTTGAAGGAGGGCAGCGATTTGCGCCAGCGAAGGTCCGCCATCTTCCTCGTACTTCTTGTCAGGGAAAGCGCCCATCGCTTGGCACATGTCTTCCTGGTGAATGCGTTCAACCGAACCGTCTGAATGAACGATCCGGTCATAACGTTCGACGACGATGAGTTTTTGACCGCCGAAAGTCGCAGTTTCGACGTTGGCAACCGCGAGACCGAGGTACTTTGCGGCACGCATGCAGAATGCCTCGTTCTCGACAGTGTTTGGGAATCGCGCGATCTCAGGTTTGAGGATGTGCGTTGATGGAGTGCCGTCCACCGGTCGACCCCATGCACCGTCAGGCATTCGAGTTAGTAGCAACTTTTCTTGAACGCCCCCGAGCGAGATCCGAACCCGTCCCCCGGCACCAAGTGGTGCACTTTGGAGATTCACCACGAGATCTGCAATCTCCTCCTCGTTCAGTCGCTCGGCTGTGAGGGTTGTGGGCGGCGGTGGAGGTGCATGGTCGACATGTTGGATAACCAGTGCACCAGCGCAATCACGCCCGATCGCACGAATCAGGTCGTACGTGTCGTCACCATTCACACCAAATTTCCGTGCCACTGTCTTCCTCGCCTCGCCCTCGGGAAGAAGTCCATCGAGAAAGGGGCGAACAACGCCGTGCGTGTACCGCTCTCGTCTCAGAGCGAGAGAGAAGGAAAGTAGGGGCATGCCAAGCGGGTGCTGGTCGAGTGCGTCCTTGGTGTATGCCAACCGCAGTCGTCCGCGTTGTTGATCGATGACCGCGACTCTGACGCCGTACAGCCAGACAGCAAGTTCGTCGGCCACTACCAGTCCGCTTCCTCAAGCGTCATTCTGACGCCGAGTTGCTTGAGCACTCGTAGGATTCGCTTGACCTGCTCGGTTTCGTGTCCCTGCTCAAGATTCGATAAGTAGGTGCGATTGAGGCCGGCACGTTCTGCTAGGTCAGACTGGGAAAGTCCAGCTTCCTGGCGATAATGTCGGATGGCAGCACCGAGCGAGGCCGGAGTGTAGATGCGAAAAGGTTGTCCTTGTGTCTTCATTTCCAAACATGGTAACACAGTCTGGATTTTAAGACAACGCTACGGTGCCTGGTTATACGGGCATAGCTTCTCGGGAAGCGAACCGCCAACCGACGGAGAGAGCGACTGAGGCGAGGACCAGCGACAAAGCCGCCTCGGCGTAGGTCACAATGTCGCTCGTGCCGAACGTGGCGGACTCGCCGACGAACTCGCGGGGATCCTCGTGGGCAAGGAGAGCAACAAGCGCGGCGACCAGAAGCAGGAGCACGACGATCGTGGTCGCCGCCGTCCGCAGGCCTGTTCCATTTACGGCAGCCCGAGCGTAGGTGCGCAACAGGAGGAAGGCGGGGATCAGCAAGGGCAGAGTCACGAGTGCGAAGGAAAGGAAGCTCAGTGGGATCAACAGCAGGGCCGCGGGCAACAGCAGCGCCGGGCGATCATGCAGGGCGAGGAGCGCCAGCACTCCAGGGGCCGCGATTACGGCACCGAATGCGACTGCGCCGACGGCAGTCTCGAGGTTCCGAGCAAGTTGGTGCTCACCGAAGAACCTGACAAGTGCAAAGGCCACGCCGGCGGCGATGACGAAGGCGCCGGTCACTCGGATGAGCGTTCGCTGCCCGTACACGGAATGCACTCTATGCACATACGGATGAAACGGCACAGGCACCAGATCAGATGGAACCTGGCAGCGAACAGCGGTGTCGGATCTGTAACAGACTGAGATCACCAATGGGCTCACCTGATCTGACCGAATGTGACGATGACTCATTGCTCGCGCGCGCGCAAAATGACGATCGACTGGCGTTCGGCGAACTGGTGCGGCGACATCAACACTCGGCGTTGCGAGTTGCGGCGGTGATCAGTGGATCTACCGAGGAGGCCAAGGACATCGTGCAGGACGCGTTCGTAAATGTACATCGCAAACTCAACTCCTATCGAGGTACGGGGTCGGTGCGTTCGTGGATGTTGCGCGTGGTCGCGAATCATGCCAAGAACCACGTGCGAAGCCGAATCCGCCGGATTCGGCGCGAGGACAATCACGCCGGTTTGCTCGTGCGAGTGGAAGACGACACTGAACAATCGGCGATTCAGCGTCTGGAAAGTGTGACCGTCGCCGAGGCACTCGGCCGATTGCAGTTGAAAGATCGTGAAGTGCTTGGTTGCCGGTTCGTGGTGGAGATGTCCGAGGCTGAGACAGCCGAGGTACTTGACGTACCCGTTGGCACCGTGAAGTCACGCACATCGCGTGCGCTCGCCAAGTTACAAAGCGAGCTCGAGCGTGTCGAGTCCAGGGAGGAAAGTTCATGACCAATCTTGAAGCCCGTCTCGCTGGCCTTGCTCACGTGCTCGACGTGGACGATGCCAGTCTTGCCGAATCAGTTGCTGCCCGCCTTGACCGATCATCGTCGTCGGGTCTACGGTCCGCGCACCGACGACTGCAACTCGTCGCTGCGTTCGTGTTGGTCATGGTTGCCGCTATCGCTCTTATTCCTGAGTCGCGCCATGTCGTGGCTCGCTGGTTCGGGCTGAATCAAGTTCGTATCGAGCGCGACCCCGATCTCAATGTGCCGTCCGCGCCGACGACCTTTGATCTTCCAGGTCCTGGTGAGAGCCGAATCGTAATGCTCGATGGTCGGGAGATCATGGTGTCAACGATCGACGGTCGCATTGGTGGGCCAATAATGAAAAAAACGCTCGGGTCGAGCACCTCGATCATCGAAGTCGATGTCGCCGGCAACCTGGGTCTGTGGATCGATGGCGCACCACATGAAGTGATGTACGAGGCCAGCGATGGCGACATTGTGGTTGAACGAGTCGCCGGGAACACGTTGTTGTGGGAGATAGGAGACGTGCTATATCGGCTGGAGGGTTTCGACAACGTCGAGGACGCGATCGAATTTGTTGGAATCCATACGCGAAGTGCGGTGTCGGACTGACATGACCATTAATCGTGCTCGCCATTTTCGAAGTTTTCCGGCTACCCGCGTCTGGACGTGCCTGCTCGCCGTCGCAGTATGTGCGTTGGGATTCGGATCGGCCGCATCAGCGGGTGGCTGGGCGATCAGCACACTTGACGAGATTCCGGTTCCGATCGCCGGTGAACCGATCGACGTCGGATTTACGATCCGCGCGCACGGCGTCCATCCCATCGATGTAACTGAGAATGTCGGCATCACGATCGCACTTACCGGTGGTGAGGCGCACTATTTCCCCGCCGTGGGAGATGAAACCGTCGGCCACTATGTCGCTCGCGTGGAATTTCCGTCGGAGGGCCGATACCAGTGGAGTATTCGCCAAGGAGCATTCGCCGAGCAAGATCTCGGACAGATCGATGTCGGTGCACCGACGAAGATTGCAAACACGGTTAGTTCACCGGGGTCACTGCAATACATCGCACTTGGCGGTGCAACGCTATTTGGGCTCGTGGCACTAACCGATGTGGTCATGGCCCGACGTCGGCGACTTTCTCTGTTGTGACACGAGTTGGTCGCCTAGCCGCCGTAATCGCTATTGCCCTCACTGTGCTGACCTTCGCGTCATGGAGCGAGTCGACGCAATTGACCGTCGACGGTGACACGCCACTAGAGGGCGCAATGTTGTTCAAGGCCAAGGGATGCGCTTCGTGCCACAATGGTCCGGACTCGAATTCGGGTATGCCCGGGATACCGCCGCTTACAAGTGCTATGGACTGGGCCGGAAATCGGCGACCGGGGATGAGTGCGGCTGACTATCTCGCCGAGTCGATGCGAACACCGTCGGCTTTTATCTCGCCGGCGTTCGGCGGTGGGCAAGGTCCGATGACGGGAATGCCCGACTTGAATCTCAGTGAGGCGGAAATTGCTGCCCTCGTTGCCTATCTTCTCAACTAGCGACGTCCGGACACGCAGCAACGGATCTGAGTTTTTAGGTTGTGCTCCAGGTACTGATCGCCCGCGTTAACGTTACCGATGTGCTCGCTGATTGGCAGTTGTGCTCTGTGGTTTAGTACGAGCATAATTTGATGGTGGCACGAGCATGCATGTGACGGGAGGTCGGCGACAGCGACTCTGGTGCCTTGCCCTTGCGATTTGCCTTGTCGGGACTGGCTGTTCCTCCAGCGACGGTCGTTCGAATGCGGGATCGGCGGTCACTGAACGGGAGCAGTGGGTTCTCGATGCGCTCGACCTGATCGAGTCGCGCGCTTACTTCAGCGATCGCGTCGATTGGAAGACACGACGAGGCGAGGTCTCGAGAGCAGCCCACACCGGACTCGTCTACTCGCTTGTCGACGACGTGATTGCAGATCTCGCCGATGATCACAGCCGCCTGCTCCGTCCGTATCAAGTGCCTGGAGCTATCGAATCTGAGTTGGTACTAGGTACTCCGCCGCCGATAGGAGACGTTCTCGCTGCGAATGTTGGATATTTGATGCTGCCCGCGGTTGGGGTGGGCGTTGCGAGAGATGGCGACCGGATCGTATCTGCCGAAACGCCAGCGTCTATGGCCTACGTGAATGCGGGCCGTGCCGTGCTGACCAGTCACGCCGACACGTGCGGTTGGATCATCGATCTCCGAGACAATCGCGGCGGCAACGCCTTCTTGATGCTCTCCACACTCGCTCCACTTCTAGGGGTTGGCGTGGTCAGCAGATTCCTGAGCCGAAACGGCGAGACTTCGGGCATCGCCCTTAACGAGCAGGGTACGGCATATCAGGTGGTCAAACTCGACGACAACTGGGACGAACCTGCTCCGGGTCCGTTGAGCATGGTTCCCGTTGCGGTGTTGACTAATCGTGCAACAGCAAGCGCCGCTGAGGCGGTCGCGATTGCATTCCTGGGACGTGCCGTCACTCGTTCGTTCGGCGCACCGACGCGAGGGGTGCCAACTTCAATCGATGTCACTTTCCTATCGGACGGAGCGCTTCTCGCCCTCACTGTCGCGGTCGGCATCGATCGTGGCGGCCGCCTCTACGAAGGTCCAATCGTTCCCGACGAACCTATTGCCGATCCACTCGGACTTCCCAACGTCTCTGATCCGTCCGTCAGTGCAGCAACAGCGTGGTTGAAAACTCTGACGAATTGTTCCACGGGGTAGCTCTGGTGGCACTGTCATGACGTGATGTTCGGCTTCACATTCAACGTCAACCGCGTCGCATTCCTTTACGCGTCGGATGCCTTCCCCGCAGACATTGACAAATACGTAAGTACGAACGGGATTTGCCTATTTGGGAACAGTCCCTCGTTCGAATAAATGAAGGTTGCATCGGAACTAAGTTTCTTACCGATCGCGGCCTGTTATTGTGGACTCTCCTTGTGGTGTCGTATGAACGTGGGTAGCACACTGACTAAGTCAGAGGATGCGGGAGCGTGAACGACACGTATTCCTTCGCCGACGATTCGGAACTCGCTGCTGATGCTGTTCGCCTCGCCGCAACTCTTGTCGGTCAAGCATCGCTAACCGCCGACCGGGCTGAGCGACGCCGTCTGAAACGGTTTGCCAGTCTTCTAGATAATGATGCTGGCAAGATTTTTGTGAGCGCGCTGACTGACGAGGTGCTGCGAGTTCGAGGTCCACGGCGTGCCGCGCATCGGTTCACCAACCTCGTTACCCAAACGGATCTGCGATTCACGACAATCACCGACCGCACACTCCTGCGCACAGCGAGCCGGTTTGCTACTTGGTTTCCGCGACTGGTAATGGCTCTGGTGCAAGTGAGGATCCGGCGTGAAGCCACTTACGTTGTGGTTCCCGCCGAAGATCATGCGTTGGCTCGACATATTGGACGGCGTGAAGCGCAGGGCTTACGGCTCAACCTAAATGTTCTAGGTGAGGCAGTTCTCGGTGAGGAAGAGGCTGAGCGCCGTACGGAACGTGTTATCCAATTGCTGCAACGATCTGATACGAATTATGTCTCGGTGAAATTGTCGTCAATTTCAAGTCGCATGAAAGTTTTCGCCTTTGATGAGACCGTCGCCGAAGTGGCGAAGCGTCTCCAGCGCATTTATCGCGAAGCGACTCAGCATGATCCACCCAAGTTCGTCAATCTCGACATGGAGGAATTTCGTGACCTTCGTCTAACGATCGACGTGTTGAAGGCCGCGCTTGCTGATGGCGATCTTGTTCGTCTCGACGTTGGCATCGTGCTGCAGGCATACCTCCCCGAGTCTGTCGCTGCCGCCGATGAAATCGCCGAGTGGGCCGTGAAGCGATATCGCAATTACGGCGCTCGAACCAAAATTCGTCTGGTCAAGGGTGCCAACCTGGCAATGGAGCAAGTGGATGCAGAACTCCATGGGTGGAGACAAGCGCCCTTCGGGTCGAAAGCGGAGACTGATGCCAATTTCAAACGGCTCCTTGATCGGCTTCTCGATCCCACCTTTGATCCGGCCGTGCAGATCGGACTGGGAAGTCACAACCTGTTTGATGTGGCGTGGGGTCTGGTAGTTGCCGCCGACAGAGGTGGACTTCATCGACTCGAGATCGAAATGTTGGAGGGCATGGCCCCGGCGCAGGCACGCGCTGTGCGCGATCACACCGGTGATTTAATTCTCTACACACCGACGGTTGCACACGACGATCTTGTCTCGGCGATTGCATACTTAGCACGGCGCCTCGACGAAAACACCGCGCCAGATAACTATTTACGTCATGTCGCCTCGCTTCGTGTTGGCGGCATTGAGTGGAACCTTGAACGAGAACGGTTTGTGCAAGCGGTCAAGGATCGCCATCTTCCTCTTGTCCTTTCGGGTCGATCTCAGGATCGATTGAGTGAAGAGCGCCGATTTTCTGCTGACGAATCTTTTCAGAATGAACCCGACACTGATTTTTCGTTGGCCGCTAATCGGACTTGGATCGCGGCGAACCTGTCGACGCCAGTCGCGTCGCTCGACGACAACGCTCTCTTCGACACCGCCCTGATTGATCGAGTCGTCGCTTCGGCACGCCTTGCTGGTGCGACATGGGCGGCGACATCGCCAGCGCAACGGCGTGCCGTACTCCATCAGGTTGCCGAAGTAATTGCCGCCGAGCGTGGGGCGACAATTGCGACCATGGTTCATGACGCTGGCAAGACGGTGCTCGAAGGCGATCCAGAAGTATCCGAGGCACTCGACTTTGCCCGTTACTACGCCGAGTCGAGCCGAATCCTGCACACGTTCACTGACGTGTCGTTCCAACCTCATCGGGTTGTTCTCGTTACGCCTCCGTGGAACTTTCCTTACGCGATACCTGCCGGTGGAGTTTTTGCCGCGTTGGCGGCGGGCAGCGCCGTGATTCTTAAGCCGGCACCAGAAACTGCGAGCACCGCCCACTTACTTGCCGAGCAGTGTTGGGCTGGAGGAGTCCCTCGCGATCTGTTGCAGTTCGTACCATGTGCCGACGACGACATTGGTCGATACCTAGTGACACATCCGGATATTGATGCCGTCATTCTCACTGGTGGACATGAAACCGCACAGCTATTCCACACGTGGCGACCCGATCTTGAACTTCATGGCGAGACCAGCGGCAAGAACGCAATCGTGATCACCGCCGCGGCTGATGTCGATGCAGCAGTTCGCGATCTTGTCCGCTCGGCGTTCGGACACAGTGGTCAGAAGTGTTCAGCGGCGAGTCTCGCCATCGTTGAAGGGTCTGTGTACGACGACCCAGCGTTCCTCCGTCAGTTACGCGATGCCACGGCAAGCCTGGTGGTTGGCCCGGCATGGGATTCGCGCACCGACATTGTGCCACTCATCCGTCAACCCAGCGGTGCAACATTGCGGGCCCTGACCACACTTGATTCAGGTGAGTCGTGGCTGGTGGCTCCTTGCGTCTCGCCCGACAATTCTCATCAGTGGTCACCAGGAATCCGCCTAGGCGTTCGACGAGGTTCGTGGTTTCAGCAGACCGAATGTTTTGGTCCCATCCTCGGAGTAATCCGAGTCAGCGATCTCGACGAGGCGATTGAAATTCAGAACGACACCGCGTTCGGGCTCACCGCCGGCATCCACAGCCTTGATCCGCAAGAGGTCAAACGCTGGACGCAACAAGTGCAAGCGGGCAACCTATATGTCAACCGCACGATTACCGGAGCAATTGTCAGGCGTCAGCCATTCGGTGGTTGGAAGCGATCATCGGTTGGTTCGACGGCGAAAGCCGGTGGACCGAACTACGTGTTGACACTCGGCACGTGGCGCCAAATCGCCGACTCGCAGGAATCTGAGGCGCTGGACCCGAAAATTCTTGAGTCCATCGAAAGCTGGCGTGCCGACCTTGACGATGTGACGCTGGTGTCGGCAACCGCGGCGGCTCGATCGTTCGCCCGGTGGTGGCGAGAAGAGTTTTCAATAGAGCATGATCCGAGTGGTCTTCGTTCGGAGTCCAATGCGTTCCGGTATCGACCATTCGATGGAGAAATAATTCTTCGGATCACCGATGAAGTGGTCATTCTCGACATGGTTGTCGCCGTAATTGCATCAATCACGGTTGACGCACCGTTGACTATCAGCACGCCTTCGCCACTCGCTCTTGATCCGAAGGTCAATGTCGTAGTCGAAAACGATGAAGCGCTTATCAAACGAATGTCAGAGTCCAAGATCTGCAGACTTCGGATGCCGGGAATCAAGAATGTGGGTATCGCCAGTGCGGCTCATGTAGCAGGCATCACTGTTGACTTCGCGCCTGTGATTCGTAACGGTCGCGTTGAACTCATCCATTGGCTACGGGAGCAAACCGTAACCGAGTGTCAACATCGCTACGGCCTCATCCGATCACATTCGGTTAGATAACGCTGCTTCGGTTCGTCAGGCTGCGTGAGGTCGGCACACTTTGCAGGGTCGATAGCCGGCATCAACCGCTTTGTTGGTGGCTGCAAACCACCGCTGATGAGTTGGCGTGATGCGTCTGGCATTACGACATGTCGGATGGCAAAAGATGTGTGTGGTCGCACTGCCCAGATAGCGGCGGCCGGAGATGGCGTTTGCTGCAAGTTCGTCGACGTTGACGTGTTCGTGCATGAGTATTTTCTGTTTGCGTTCCGTGCCGAAGAGATAGTCACCGATACGGCCGTCGCTTCTCACGATTCGATGGCAGGGAATGAGCAGCGGGATGGGGTTGGATGCCAATGTTGAACCGACGGCGCGGTGGGCATGAGGACTTCCGATCTCGGCTGCGACCCATGAGTAGGGGCGAACTTCTCCTAGTGGAATTTCCGAAGTTTTGCGCAGCACGGCGGCCGCGAAGTCGCTGAGGCTGCGAAGGTCGACGGGTGGCCGCGAAGTCGTAGCGCCGTTCAATGTGTTACGAATTTGGCGGTTGAGGGCTCGACTTGGCTCGCGTGTCGGAAAGATGCAACGGCCGAATCGTTCGGTAAAGTCGGCCTCGAAGGCACGCGAATCATTACCGAGGGCAACGGCTGATACGCCATGAGGGTTGTAGGCGACAAAGATGGGACCGATCAGGCTGTCATACGAGTGATAGCCGTCGGCAACGCCAGTACCGAGCAGAACTTCCGGAAGCAGTGTGTCGGGTGCGGAGTCACTGAAGTTTGCGAGTAGTTGAGCGGTGGCCTCTTCAAGTTCGCCGTGGGCTTTCACGATGGAATTTTTCCTTTCAGTCGATTTGCCAAAACGGCAAGGCCGCGATGCACATCGGACTTCACGCTGCCGAGCGGTCGCTTTGTCGCTGTCGCGATCTCGGCATACGAGAGTTCGGCCACATATCGGAGTACGACTGCGGTGCGTTGGTGAGTAGGAAGGTGCCCGAGTTCATTTCGCCACCATTGTTCATCTGCGGAATTGAGAGCACGAGTTTCGGGTTGGCTGTTTGCATCGGCAATTTTTTCAGCCGACAGTTGGCTCTGTCGAGGACGGCGGTTTTGGCTTCGAGCGTTATTTCGCACGACGTTGAGGGCGATTGACCATAGCCAACCGCGAAGTTTGAGTTGTCGAACACGGCTTGGGGGATAACCACACAGCGCTTTGTAGGCGCGGATGAATGTGTCCTGACTGAGATCGGCGGCGAGTTCTGAGTCGCCGACCAGTCGGCGAATCCCGGAATAGAGGCGATCCTGGTGGGTACGAACCAAATCCTCGAAGGTGCCGTCAATGTCACCAGCGAGCCGCCGAACGAGTCGTGCATCGGTGTTTGCATCCGCATCGCTCAAGTCCCATACATCCATCTGTGCGAGAGTGCGAGATCGCTGCGCACACGCGTGATCATAGTGACCGTATCCAGTTCAGGCATTTGCTGACTCCAATTCGTGGCCGTGATCGTTCGTACATCATGTAGAACCCCGCCGCCGACGATTTGGTTGCATGTCACTTGTTGGTTGTGCCCGAATCAGGTAATACTGAATCATCTGTAATCAGGTGATGTCATGACGGCGATGCCGACGGTCATGCCGAGCACTCGCTTGGACTACACGCGCCGGCCGATGCTGGTGTTCTGGGAGAGCACGCGCGCTTGTCAACTGGCCTGTCGACACTGCCGAGCCAGTGCCACCGAACATGCGCTTCCCGGTGAACTCACCACCGCCGAGGGTCACGACCTGATCGATCAGGTCGCCGGCTTCGGACGCCCCTATCCGATTCTCGTACTCACCGGCGGTGATTGCTTGCTGCGTTCCGATCTGTTCGACTTGGTTGAGTACGCCACCGGTCTTGGCATTCCCGTAGCACTCTCGCCGTCAGTCACTCCATCGCTTACTCCACAAATGATTGATCGAATTGTCGCTAGCGGGGTCAAAGCTGTCTCAATCAGTTTGGACGGCGCAGTGGCCGCGACGCACGAGGGAGTGCGAGGTATCCGGGGGCACTTCGCCGACACTGTGCAGGCGATCCGCGCGCTGGTGGCGGCTGGACTCACCGTGCAGATCAATACCACGGTGATGCGGGCGAACGCCGAAGAACTCGCCGACATCGCGGCATTGGTCTCAGACACCGGGGCGAACATTTGGGAGGTCTTCTTCCTCGTTCAAGTCGGGCGCGGTACGGCCACCGAGGCAGTCAGTGCTCAGGAACACGAAGATATTTGTCACTTCTTGTACGACGCTTCGCACTACGGCTTTATCGTTCGCACCGTTGAGGCACCGTTCTTTCGCCGCGTGGTGGCTCGTCGCAAGGCCGGAGACTCAGCCCCCGACAGCGATCTGTACAGAGCGTTATCTGGACGGCTGAAGACATTGATGGGTCCGGCGATGAGACAACCTAAGGCACACACCGCAGCCACTCGTGACGGCAAGGGGATCGTTTTCATCGCCTATGACGGCGACGTCTATCCAGCGGGATTCCTCCCACATTCGCTGGGCAATGTGCGGAGCACTCCGATCGCCCAGATTTATCAGGACGATCCGTTGTTGCGTCGAATCCGGGCTGGGGATTTCACCGGTCGCTGTGGCTACTGCGAGTATTCCGATTTGTGCGGAGGTTCCCGCGCTCGGGCGTTCGCGGCGACCGGAGACCCCTTGGGGGAGGATCCGGCGTGTCTTTATCAGCCCGATCAACCCGACGATTCGCCAAGGTAACCAAGACAGGACAACGCTGCGCGCTCACCGGATCGTACACAGGCGGCGATACCCAATCCGTCGTACGACGCTCCCGTGAGTGCCAACCCCGGACGACTTTCAATGTCTGCGCGAATCTTCGCCACCAGTTGAAGGTGCCCCACTTCAAGCTGCGGAATCGCCGCCGGCCACCGTTGCACGTGATACTCGGCAGGCTTCACGGTGATACCGGTTGCGTCTTCCATGTCGCTGTGTAGTCGAACCATCAGGGCGGCATCGTCAAGGTTCTCGATTTCGTGTTCGCCAATACGACCGCTCGAGAATCGCACCAGGGCGTAGGTCGGATCGATCAGATGCGGCCACTTAGAACTCAGGAATGTCGCTGCTTTGAGTAATCGATGTCGCGAGGATGGCACGAGAAGTCCGGTTCCGGTGAGTGCCCGAACTTTCGTTATCAACGATCGCGGATATGCGACGACGGCCGTGGCCACGGAGGCATAGCGTACTTGTCCCAACATGTCCGCAGCGTGTTGCGAGAATGGTCTGATTAATTCGGCGGCGATCCTCGCCGGAACCGCCAGCACGATCGCGTCCGCTTCCGTAACAAGACCATCAGTTGAATGGAGTTGGTAGCGACCATCCGACATTGGCGTCACTGAGTTGATTGACGTCGATGTTCGAACCTCAATTTGAGTATCAGTCAACATTCGCTTCACCAGCGTGGTCAGGCCGTTGTCCCAGGTAGCGAACGACATCGGCGGTCCCTTCTTTTGACTTCGCCGTCGAAGGATCAGGGACCGTCGCGCATCGGCGGCGACGGCGAGATCCGGAGCGGTGACTCGAAGACTCAATCGGTTGACATCGCCGGAGTGCAGGCTTCCGAGTACCGGGTCAACGAACCGTTCAACGACCTGGCGACCAAACCGTTGGCTGACGAATTCGCCGACGCCGATATCTGTACCGATATCCCGTCGCGGTATCAGGGGCTCCAATCCGGCTCGAATCAAACCACCAACGGACATCATCCCCGAACCAAAAATTGGCAGAAGGCGCTGCGGACCTGCTGGACCAACTCCCGCGGGAAGACGGCGCAGACCGCGCTCCGTCCACAGCCACGACATGCTCGGATTGGATGTGATGAGGTCGTCGCTGAGACGAAGTTCGGAAATGAGGGCGCCCATTCCTGGCGCAGCGGTATGCACGGCCTCGGCTCCCACATCGACAAGGTGTCCCGCGAAGTTGACCGTTCGAATCTGGCCTCCGAGCACTGTTGCTGCTTCGAAAACGGTGACACGGACGCCCTGCTGACTCAGTCGGCGCGCACATGTCAACCCACTGATGCCACCACCAACAACGGCAACGCTACGACAAGAGATAACTGACAACCTTGGCGGCGCTCCAACCATCGGGATGGATCGCGATCATTTCGGTGATGCCGCCGAAATCCGCACCCAGAGTTACCAAAGGGAGTTCCTGGTAGCCGTTGCGGCGGGTCTGACCGAGCCCGACGCTAGCCATCAGTCCGTTACAGAGACACTTGCGTCCGACGGTCTCTTCGATCACTCCACCCTTGCGAAGATAATTACGAACTGGTTCGCTCGGGCAGCGGTAGGTAACGATGCCGGGCGCGCGCTCATACGGGACGCGAAGGTAACTCAAGTCGCAAAGCCGCGGTCGGGCGGCACAGGTTTCCATCTCGGAAAAAGTGCCGGGTAGCGACGCTACCTTAAACGGGAATCCGGTCGGTGAAGCCAGCGGATCAGTGCGAACTACGAGCCTCCCGGTGGCCAGTTCGGTAAGTAACTCCCGTCGCACAGAAGTGTTGAATCCGGACTCTGCAGATAAGGCGAAGAGCGAGCCCACCTGAACTCCTACCGCACCGGATAACTGTGCCTGTCTGAGTTGCTTCGGGGTGGAGTAGCCACCAGCCAACCAGAAGGGAAGTCCGATCTTGGCAACCTTGTCGAAGTCAGCATCATCACGTGGACCGAAAATCGGCTGACCATCTTCATCCAACACCAGATGTCCGCGTGGAGGAGCGTTGTGTCCCCCTGATCGTGGTCCTTCGATGACGAACCCGTCTGGACGTGTCGCATCTTCGCGTGCCAGGAATGCGGCCAGCGTGTGGGCAGAGACAATTGCCAAAAACATGGGTCGACGCAGTGGAGCCAATTCATCACCGGTGAGAATCTGCGGATCCAATCCGATGTTGTATGCCGTCGTGGCCCCGTCTACGTGCACCTTCAACGAGCACGGCTCGTGATCGGCCAACTGATTCAGGAGTTGAGGAATCTCCGCAGGGATTCCAGCTCCCATCAACACGTAGTCGACGTCAGCGAGCATTGCCCCGTAGGCCGCACTCGGAGTGGCCATCTGAATTTTTTCTAAATAATTGATCCCGACAAGGCCATCGTGACCCTCCTTGGCCAACCACACCTCGGCAAAGTTGGCGACAATCGAAAGTTCCAAGGCGGCGGTGCTCGGGCGCAAAATCAGATGAGGAACCAACACGTATGGTTGACCCTGAGCCCTGCCAGTCGGGCGGAAGTATCGTCGCAGCACTCGTTGGGCCATCGGCAACACCGGAAAATGTTCAAAGGCGCGCCGGATATGACCACCTACGTCGCCGTCTTGTAACCGGCGGGCGACAACGGTGTCCAACGCCGTTCCAGAGACCACGCCGAGTTGTCCGGTTTGCGACACCGCACGCGCCAACTTCCATGACGAGACTGCTACACCCATCCCTCCCTGGATGATGATTGGCAGGGGCCTTTTGTGGGCGCGGGATGTAGATGGATCGACACTGAGTATGTGCATCAGGTCAGGAAATCTCGCACTCATCACTGCACGAAAACATCACGTCCTCATCATCGGGGACATCAGTGTCGGCGGTGAGCATTGTCGAACCATGAAGTGGGACGACATTGCGAAGACGTGCCTCAGAGCGAACGAACATTGCCGCTGTAGCGGCGACTGGCCACCACGGACGCAAGGCTTCGACTTCGCCAACCCTGGCCACCCACCCGTCGAGCCAACTGCCAATATGGTCGCGAACAAATGCTCGTGCAATCCCGGCACAGATTTCAATGCCATCCACATCGTCTCGAGCAATGGCATCGGCCTGAGCGAGAGTGACCAGTGACATGAACTCCAGTTCAGCAACAATGTGGTCAGGGCGGTCGCCCGACACCGACATTCCGAATGCTTTGTAGAAACCGGCCACATCGGCAAGTCGTGGCGTTGTGCCACCGGCGGTCACGGGAACATTTGAACCCTCATACGGCGACACTCGACCATGATCAAACCACCTCACCCATCTCCCGGCGAGAGTCTCTGCATCCGGCAGTTGGTCATCGGCGTACCTGTTAAGGGCAGTGAGAGATTCATGTTCACTAAGTGTCTCGAGCACATGGCGCAAGGCTCCGATGGTTTCGCCGTCGCCAAGTTTTCCCGTATCTTCGCCGAGTAGTTGCGCTAAGAGCGCAAACACCACTCCGCGACCAGCAAGTACATGGTCGGTTGGAAATTCGGCAATTGTCATGTCAAGCCTCGAGTCGCAATCGAAATGTGTTGACACTCGGCGATTTGTGTCCGCCGCTGTCCTTGTCGGTGCCAGACCATACTGCGAAAGCGCATGTGGCGATACCGCCGGCATGGAGGGCGGTTTCAGATTCATCACTGGCGGTCATCGGTTTGACGATTGCAACACGCCAACCTTTTTTCGTGCGCTTTCCGGCGCCGACAACATTCTGGGTCTTGCAACTCGTCGCGGTGCCAAAACCGACTGCCACAAGTTTCTCCACCGATGTTGGGCGTGTAGGGGCCGATAACGGATTTCCGACCGATAGACCAGGCAACCAGTCTGTGGCCCCAGCTTTCACATAATCCATCGGCGTCATTTCCGTCGGATTATCAACGACGAGAGGTGGATAGGTGTCGACGGAGAGGTTTGGGTACACATCTGACATTCCCTGAACGCCCAGTTGCACGTCACGTTCCCAGTCAGCCTTCCAATGAAGAAGTGTCGCTGGCGAGGCGGGTGTACCCATTGTGCGCACGGAAGCATCGCCGTCACCAGCAGCCAGGAGAACCGCACATGCATCACGAAAATCGTCAACACGCACGGTGAGGTCGTTGGTTTCGGCATCGTCCCATTCGATTCGAATTCCTATCGAGGTGCCATCATGAACTGCTCTGATCGCGAGTTGGGTCACCGTGGGTATCTTCTTTGTTGGTAGCACCATCTCTTGGGGTCCCAATTCGATAATGGCCTTCGGTCCATGTTCCCAAGCACTTGTTGATGGATCGAGGCGCGGCAATTTTTCTACTCGGGCTACAAAAATTTCTCCCTTCGGAATTGCATCACTTGGGTCGGGTCCACAACTGGCGACAACGAGTGCGGCTGTACCAGTAAGCCCTCCTGCGAGCAATTGTCTTCGCGTTATTGTCCCCGTGTCAGACCGTTCCACTTGATCCTCCTCATGTGATGTTGTAGCGGTACACCTTTAGATTCTCGTCAAAAGCAGACCGCTCAATGACCGGGACCTTCAGCGGGATGCGGACAACCTCGTCGCCATTGTCTGCCCACCCAATGACCGAATCACTTTCCACTTTGAAGCGGCTAATGATCTTGTCCGTTGATACCGCGAGCAATAGGGCGCCGAGTAGTTCAGGGTCGTTGCCCTCCATCGCATTTTGGTAGGTGTTGATTGCGGCTCGTGCACCTGGGCCAAACAGCATCGTCAAGAACTCGTCGCTAGCTACGTGAACTGGCGGGATGTAATATACATTGGGCTCTAATCCGAATTGCGGATAGAGCGGTAGTGCAACCTTGCGCACATGAACGAGGAAGTCGATGGGGTTGTCTGGTCGCGCAGTCTCCGGCGTCCCGACGAAACCGAAGGAGCGAATCTTCCCGATGCAATTTCGCATGCACCGTGGCTGGATTCCTTCTTCAACTGCGGGGAAACACAAGACACACTTTTCCGAAACTCTGGTCGTGTGGTTATAGAAGATCTTCTTATACGGGCAAGCCTCCATGCAGACCCGATATCCACGACACCGCTCTTGATCAAGGAGTACGATCCCATCCTCCGGACGCTTGTAAATGGATTGTCTCGGGCAGGCTTGCAAGCATGCCGGGAATGTGCAGTGGTTGCAGATTCTCGGCAGGTAGAAGAACCACATGTCGTGTGGAAGCGTGAGGTGGTAACGCTTTACGGTCAGCGTGACGTTGACCTCATCTTCGCCACGATTTGGATATGCGTAGTCAAGATCAGTGGGCTGCCATCCAATGTTCTTTTTGCCTTGTGGGGCAGCCTCAAAGATCGTCTTGCCGCCGTAGGTATTGCCATCCCAATGTTGTGGCCCGAGTAGTTCAAGTTCTCGAACATCCCAGGCCAAGGGGTAAGAACCCCACGGCTTGGTTTCAACGTTGTTCCATAACATGTACTCCTGACCGTGCCCGGAGGTCCAGCACGTTTTGCACGCCATCGTGCAGGTCTGACAACCAATGCACTTGTTCGTATCAAAAACAGCCGCAGCCTGTCGAATAGGTCTTGCCTCCTCATACGGATAGGCCATCATCCGATTCAGTTGCCAGTTCATTACCTCAGCCATGAGTTTCGCCCCTATCGTTTTTCTACGTAATTGCCGGCCAGGTATCGGCGCATCGATTCGTTTTCGGTTCCCGGTCGGTATCCCTTTGCTGCTGGATACCACAGCCCTTCGCCAGACTCACCGCCGTCTTCTGCCTTGGTGAACTCGACGAATGACTCCTTAGGGGCGCCAACTGGGCCGTAGACATCCAATTCGAATCCTTTGCCGATCGCTTGTCCGACACTTTCTTTGCGCATGAGACTGTCGGTCATCAGGGTTGGTCGCAACCATGCCCTTGTCACTGACTGGTGGCTGCCATAGCGATATCCAGATTGGTAATTGGTACGTGGGTTTCGCGCCAAACCGTCCTCTCTCGTTTCGTGACCTTCCACGCTGCCGTGGGTGGCCACATGGAAGTGAAACCATGCACGAGCGATATGGCGCACGATTGATGTATTCACTCGTACGCGCACAAGCCAGCGAAACACTTTGTAATCCTCCGGCTTGTCCTGCCAACCCTTGAACGGGCGATCGGATGGATCGGCGTCAACCCACACATAGTCTCCGTCTGCGACACCGAGTTCGGCGGCATCATCAGGATTGAGATCCACGTAACCCTCGGAAACCCATGGCTTGCGTTTGTCATGTCGGTAGAAATCTCCGAACGGACCAAAAATGAGAACCTCGGAGTCAACCGATGCCCCCATCGAATGACAGGCGTGGCGATATTTCGGAGTAATGAGCACGTGGGTGAAGCCGTCGGCCATAAGAGGGTGTGACGATGCGGCAATTTCGTCCGGCGTGCGAACTACGTGGCGCACTTGCCTGGACTCGGTGCTCATGTCATCGGTACGCAGACCGTACTGTTCTGGTTGCGCGGGATTGAGAAGTGGATGAGGTTTGGCCATGATCACACCCGGTTCATACACCGTGCCGTCAATCGGTTCACGATGCAAGGTGAGGTTCTCTCCGTACTCAATGAACTCGTCTTCATCACGATAAAACTCAAGTCGTCCAGATTTTGTAAACCATGGCTTACTTTCATTGGTTTGTTCCCACCCGACGATCCTTGGCATGGTGCGGTTCATCATGTAGAACGGCACGCCGTTCTTGCATGATTCGTGCAAGTCATCAAATTGATAGCCGCGCGTCGAATTTCCGGTATCTAACACCCGTTGGATGTAGACCCCCGGATTTTTGTCGTAGACGAACTTCCAGTAGTCAGAGAACCTCGAATCGCCGGTTTGTTTGGCGAGCGCTTTGGCGATGAGGGCGTTGACTTCCATGTCGTCGAGCGTCTTGTAAATGCGGGGCAACGGTGTAGTTGGCCAAGCCTGCAAAAAAGGATTGCTTATCGATGCGTAGATGTCCGGCAATTTTCGTTCCGGCCATGAGTCGACACCAAACACCACATCGGCATATTCACACGATGCTGTCCAGAACCAATCATGGTGCACGATCATCTCGATCTTGGGCAACGTGTTGACCATCACGTTGTGGGCTCCCTTGGCATTGCCGAGCAAAGAGTTTGAATTGGCAAAGTGCATCGACTTTGTCGGCGTCGGCATGTGTGACTTGCCGGTAAACATCTTGTTGCCGACCTTCAATGGACGATCGCCATAGTTGTAGTAGTGGGCTGATTCGCCCTTGTGCCGCTTGTTAATTTTTGCCTGCGCCGTGGGATCAAGCGTGATGTCGAACGGATCCTCATAGATCCATTGGTTGATTCCTGAAAACAGCGCCAAGCGGTAGTTGCCCGAGTAACACCCAACGGTGCCGCCATAATTACCGATGTTGTTGGTAAGTGAAGCGACGAGAATGATTGCGCGGTCCTTGTTGTCGTTGTTGAAGAAGTGGTTGGGTCCCATTCCCTCAACAAAGAGTGTTTTGGTTGGATTGCTGGCAATTTCTTTGGCGAGTTCCTCGATGGCATCGATAGGAACCCATGTCACTTTCGAAATCTGTTCGGGAGTGCAAGTGTCATCAAGATGTTGTTTCATTGCATCGAACACGGGGCGAACTTCGACGACTGATCCGTCCACCAACTTCACTTGGTACCGACCTTCAAGCGCAGCATCGATATCTTTGGGGAAATTCTTGCCGGTGTGATCGTGAGTAACAACCTTTGGCCCGCCACTCTTCATATCCCACACAACCTGATCACCCCACAGTTCGCGAATATCTGAAGTCGCAAACTGGGTCGCCTGCTCCGCCACGGGCGGTAACTTTGTTCCAGGTGCAACGACTGTCACCGTCTTGAGCGCGGCTAGTTTGTATTCAGGAATAATGTCGCGCGCTTGAAGCAGTTTTTTCGTGTCACTGCGAACGAGTAGTGGCAGATCGGTCTGTGTCTTAACGAACTGTTCGTCATAGAGGCGGTCCCGCACGATGACATGAGCAAGCCCAAGTGCGAACGCACCATCGGCACCGGCACGAATGATGATCGCTCGGTCGGCCTTGCACGTCGACGACTGGTATTCAGGTGCGATTGTGACCACCTTGGTACCTTTCAACCGAGCTTCGGTCAACCAGTGAGCCTCGGGCATTTTCGTGGCGATCCAGTTCATTCCCCAGAGGGTGATCAATTTGGAGTGCTCGGCATTGACCAGATCGAAATCCAAGGTCTGTTGCCCAGTCACCATGGGATGCCCAGGCGGTAGGTCGGTGTGCCAAGAATAACTGTCCCAGTGGCGAGCCCCAAGCGAGTGCTCGGCGTCCACATTGCGAACGGAAACATCAAGAAGCGCCATCATGTTGGCTAATCGATAAAATCCTCCAACACGAAATGGGGCGTTGAACGGCATTCCGCCGCGAAATTTCAACGCTTGTACGCCCGCGCCGTGCATCGCCTCAATCATCTCCGGCTCGTAATAACCCTGTTGCGATAATCGCTTAGCACCCTCATCGCCGCTATAGGTCTTGGCAATGTTGACATAACCCTTGGCAACTATTTCCGCTGCCTCCTCGTGACTGACCTTGACGAAATCTTCCTTGCCACGACCTTCTCGATAACGAAGAGGTGGTTGTCCGTCGGAACCGCGGGGAAACCCATCGTCAATCCATTTCTTGAAACCGCTCCTGACATAACAACTCTTCACTCGGCGGTCGCTATAGGCACGCCGAACATATCCGAGACCCGATATACACGCGCGTGGATCCCAACGTGCCGATGAAGTGTTGCCGTAAATATCGGTGGCGTTCTTGTAACCGAAGGACGGATCGCAACGGACCGCGACTCCGTTTTTTACCGACGCCTTGAGTAGGCATCCGTGAGTGTCGTTCGGTGCGCAAAGGTAATGGAAGGTTGAATCTGGTCTGTAGAGATCACGATATACGCGCTCCCAATCACGATTCGGATAGGCGGCGAGTGGATTGGGAACGGGCTCATTGACCTGCAGGAGTGAGAACGCTTCGACAACCCGCGTGAGTGGAAGTTGCCCCGCCACAACGCCAAGGAGAACTGCTGCGCCACCGGTGATGAGTGCTTCTCTACGTGATGAAACGTGCATACCATCATTGGTATTAGGAATTGATTCGCTCGGTAGATTCATCGACCTGTCTCCTCAATGCGAATTAAAATCGCAACGATAATCACCGTAGTTCGAATTGAACTTAGACTCTCGTATTGGAGATCAGAATTGAACTGGTAAGCGGAGAATTTAATGTCACACATTGTGTACCATTTCTGTGTTACTAGTGTTTGGTTAACCTAACGAGTTTTTGTGTATCAGAAAACATTGAACATGTACGATCTTGATAGTCGGAGTTCGCATCGATGTTGTAGAAATCGCGCGGCAGTTCAACCAGTCGTCGCAATAGTTTTTGTGATGCCATGATTAGCCAGGGTTTTCCTAGTTGCGGTCGCTCCTCATAATCCACTAGTCTATTACTATGCGACTGGAGGTTACCAAACGGGCGGAATTAGCCGTACGAGCATTGGCATTTCTGGGGAGCACACCGCAACGAGTTAAGGGTTCTGTATTGGCCGACGAGTTAGGAACGACATCGGCGTTTGTTGGCCAGGTCGTCGGACCGTTGGTCAAGGCAGGGTGGGTTCGATCCGATCCAGGTCCGTCTGGTGGTTATTCGAACTGTGTGGAACTCAATCAGGTGAGTGTGCTCGATGTGGTTGAGGCGGTAGATGGAGTCACGGACACCGGGCGATGCGTGGTCGTCGATCGTCTGTGTGACTCCGATTCACCGTGTGCACTTCACGTTGCGTGGACACGGGCTCGTGGTGAATTGATAAAGGTTCTCGGCGCTGTGTCATTGGCCGATGTGACTGCGGAAACGACATTGTGACTGTTGCAGACATTACTGAGCCGGTAATCGAGCGACCGCTGTGGCGGACGGTCGCCGTGCCGAGCGAGCACGGCGGTTGGGGTCTGACATTGGAACCGGTGTTGCTAGGTCTGTTGATTGCACCGTCACTGGTTGGCGTGGTGCTGGGGGTAGGAGCATTTGTGGCGTTCTTTGTCCGTACACCGCTGAAACTCGTCGCCATCGATGTACGCCGAAAGCGGTGGTTGGATCGTTCGCGGTTGGCGGTGAAGTTTGCGATCGGTGAGTTGGTTGTGCTCGTCGCAGTTGCAACTACAGCGCTGTGGGCGGCGGGTTGGTCGTGGCTTGTGCCGGTTGTGATTGCTGCGCCGCTGGTGGGAGTTGAGTTTTGGTTTGATGTACGTAGCCGTGGTCGGCGACTCCTCCCCGAGTTGTGCGGCTCTGTCGGTATTTCCTCAGTAGTAGCGGTAATCGTGCTCGCCAGTGGGCATAGTGCGGGTCTGGCTGTTGGGGCATGGCTGGTACTTTCTGCGCGGGCCGTCGGGGCGATTCCGTTCGTGCGTGTTCAGATCAGTCGACTCCGTGGTACAAGTATGAATACAAGATCAAGCGACGCAGCCCAAGCCATTGCGAGCGGAATCGGTGTCGTGGCTGTGGTGACGGAACGTCAGATGATGGCTGGACTACTTGGTTTATTGACTTTCACCGTCTTGCAGTTGGTGTGGGTCCGGCGAACGCCGCTCGCGCCGAAGGTATTGGGGTTGCGCCAGATGGCGCTCGGCATTGCACTAGTGGCAGTGACTGCCGTCGGAGTGCTGCTGATATGAGATGTTCCAATCACATACAGAAGGAGATGTACTGATGACAACTATTGATTCGATGATGACGCTAGGTGAGTTGGTGAATATTCATCCAGAACTTGCCCGCGTATTAGAACGACGTGGATTGGACTATTGCTGCGGTGGGAGGCAGACCTTGGCCGATGCCTGTGTTGACAAAGGTCTAGATTTGTCATCGACGACAGCGGAACTTGCCGTCGCGGTCACCGGAGAAGTCATCGCCGCGTGGTCAACAATGGAAGCGGTTGAACTTGTTGATCATTTGGAGTCGACCCACCATCGCTATTTGTGGGAAGAGTTGCCACGGTTGTCGACACTCGTTGCCAAGATTGTCTCAGTTCACGCTGAACGTCATCCTGAACTCAGTGCGGTCGCTGAGTGCTATGAGAAAGTTCGCGCCGATCTGGAACCACATTTGGTTAAAGAGGAACGAGTGCTGTTTCCGATGATTCGCGAATTGGCAGTAGCGAAATCAGCGCCTTCGTTCCACTGCGGGACATTGCGAAATCCCATTTCGATGATGCTGCGTGAACACGATGCTGTCGGCGAACTGCTTGCCCAGTTGCGACAACTTACCAGTGGCTATCAGGTGCCTGCGGATGGTTGTCCTTCGTATAAGGCGTGCTTTGCCGGTTTGGCCGAACTTGAAGCAGACACTCATCTTCACATCCACAAGGAGAACAACCTGCTATTTCCAATGGTGGTGCGCATGGAGAGTGAACTGTCCGCGGAGTCGCAGTGACGACCAGCGAACTACGCTGATCACAAGTTGAACTAGAGATCCAATCAGGAGTTGTTGTGGACGATCCCGGACAAGTTGTTACAGCGTTTATTGCCGCCGTGGAGGCCAAGGATCTGGACACAGCACTTGGTCTCGTTACTGACGACGTCTCGTACGAAAACGTGCCCATTGCCCCGATAGTTGGCAAGCAAGCGATGCGAGCCACCCTCGACATGTTCTTGAAATCTGCCACACGAGTGGAGTGGCGCATGCTGCGTCAGGTGGTGACAGACAACGTCGTAATCAACGAACGCCTCGATCGCTTCCAAATTGGCGACGGCTGGCTGGAACTACCAATTGCTGGTTTTTTTGAGGTTACCGACGAGGGTCTGATCAGTGTCTGGCGCGACTACTTCGACATGTCGACCTACACCCGGCAGTTCACTGCGCTCACCAGCCCGAAGTAATGGGCGAGCACAATGAGCATGACTGTTATTTAGTTCCCTTATTGTTCGCGAGTTCCGACGGTTCGCGCCCAATCTGATGATCGATCGGCCATCCAGTTGCTCGGGCGATTGAGCGCAGATATCCGAGAGGGAGTCTGAGCTCTGGGAGGTCTAGAGCACTGAACACGCCGAGTTGAGTGTGTTCGTGACTGTGGCGCAGATCCGAGACTCTCGTCGCAGCCATCGGTGAGCAGTGGTATGTGACGACGCGAACGGTGGCACCTGTACAAATTTCGTACATCCACGCATCCACAACGTCGCCCACGGTCACCGATATGTTCAGCTCTTCGAGTATCTCTCGTGCCACTGCGTCCTCGGGTAATTCGTCCGAAATAGGTTTCCCACCGGGTAATTCCCACTCGTTGCGTTCGTTCCGCAGAAGAATCACATGTTCTTCCACGATGACGACACCTTTCATCGACGCCGTCGGACTGAAATCTACGAATGACACTTTGGGATCGACCGGGTTAGCGAGATCGGACAGAGGTCGGAAGCGGTAGCCACATACCGAGTTCGAAGTCATAAAGTTTGCATCGCTTCGTCGTGCGAAGGTAGTAACGCAATGACATTTGGCGCTCGCGAACCACATCGGGATACGCAGCCTTTATCGCCCGGGCTGCGGCTGGAAGTTCGTAAAACGGAATTCGCATGTCGACATGATGCGGCACATGCAGAAAGATGTGGTGGAAGAAAACGTTGAGCACGCGAGGCGTACGCAGGATCGTGGTTCCTTCCATCTGACCTCGGAACTTCGTCCATGTGCGCCGCGGATACCAGCGAATATCTTCACTGATGTGATGCACGTAGACGGCATATCCGATTATCCAGATAAAGAGCAGCCACGGGACAAGTGCAACCTTGACCCATGTCCATGCTGCGCTGGCGAAAGTGTCGTCACGGAGCCATCCGACGAGTGCAATTGCTACGGCCGCAGCGATCAGCGTAGATAGCATCTCAATCCTGCCGCGATTTATTTTCTTCGACCATTTTTCTGGCGCGGCAAACATCATCATCTTGTTCCACCACACCTGACGCCCGTAATAGAAGCCGGCGCCAATCGCCGACCACTCGACTTTGTGCCGAAGTCGTTGCCAGCGCGGCATCTCATCCCACTCCGCGAGAGTGATCGGGTGCCACACGAAGTCCATGCCTTGTTTGACGGTATGGCCATGGTGGATTCGGTTGTGGCCGAGATCCCACGCCTCCTCGAAATGAGCGGCCGGGAGCATCGCGACGCGCGCAATGGCTCGATTCAGGCGGCGGGAGCGGAACAATGCACCGTGAGAAGCGTCGTGTCCCAACACGAAAAGGCCACTTACTGCGAGTCCGGCAATCAACCACAGTGGAGCGAGAATCCACCATGTATCGGTGAAAATCAACGCAGCCACAATCAATCCATATAAAGAGAAGTCGCGCACCGCGTAGGCTAAACCTTTGGCCGTCGGATTGCGGTAACAGTGCTGCGGAATAATGCCAATGACGTCGACCAAAGCCGGCTGGCTGTTTGTTACTGGAACTCGCTCCAAATTCTCAACCACGACGTCTCAGTCTACCGATCACATTCGTTGTATCTGGCCGAAATTTACAGTGGCTGGACTCGAGGAGGGATTGGATTGGTATTGTGCAACAATGCCAGCAACCAAACCAGAAGTCATCATTCCATCTGAAACACCGCCTACCGAGTTGATCCTCGACGATCTTGTTGTGGGATCGGGAGACGAAGCGACACGAGGAAAAAATGTGTCAGTGCACTATGTCGGCGTGGCATGGAGCGACGGCATCCAATTTGATGCATCGTGGGATCGTGATGAATCTTTCGACTTTCGTCTTGGCGCTGGCCAAGTGATTTCGGGTTGGGATGATGGAGTTACAGGGATGAAAGTCGGTGGACGACGACGGCTGACGATTCCACCTGAGATGGGTTACGGAAGTCGGGGTGCCGGCGGAGTGATTAAGGGTGGTGAAACTCTTGTGTTTGTGGTTGACCTACTCAACGTGTTCTAGAAACGTGTCGTAAGGCTCCTCGTTGCGCTTGATCGTGATAGAGTTACTTGCATGGATGCGCATATAAGCGGAGATCCGTCGGAATTCCAGTTGCTGAAAGCTGTGGAAACCTTGAAAATGCTGGCCGACGAGACCCGGCTACGGATCGTCTGGGCGCTGTTGCACGGTGAGCACTCGGTGGGTGAGCTCGCCGATCACGTGGGAGCCAAACCGGCCGCAGTTTCACAACATCTGGCGAAGCTCCGTTTGGCTGGACTGGTCAGAACACGTCGCCAAGGAGTGCGGATCTTTTACGCCGCTCACAACGACCACATCTTGCAACTTGTTGAACACGCCATCTTTCATGTTGACCACATCACCGATGACGTAATTGCCCATGAGCCGGTCAACCATTTGGAGAGTTCGGCGTAATGGGTCACCAACATCACAATGACGACAATCACGAACATGAACACGGAAGTCAAATAGTTGGCTGGTTCAAAAGCCTCGTAGCGCCCCACAGCCATGATCCTGCGGACACGATCGATAATGCCCTGAGCGCAAGCGCCGAGGGCATACGGGCGCTGAAGATTTCGTTATTCGCTCTTGCACTAACTGCCGCAGCCCAAGTTGTCGTGGTCGTCATCACTGGTTCGGTTGCTCTACTCGCCGACACGATCCATAACTTTGCAGATGCTCTTACCGCAGTGCCATTGGGGGTGGCCTTTATCCTCGCTCGGCGGGCACCAACACGTCGTTACACATACGGTTACGGCCGTGCCGAGGATCTTGCCGGGATCTTTATCATTCTGATGATTGCGTTCTCCGCTGGCGTCGCCGCTTGGGTTGCCATTCAGCGACTAATTCACCCCCGTGAAATCGAATACTACGGAATGGTGGTAGTCGCCGGACTCATTGGATTCGTTGGCAATGAGTTCGTTGCGAGTTACCGAATCCGAGTTGGTCAGCGGATCGGCTCCGCCGCGTTGATCGCTGACGGCCTGCATGCCCGCACCGACGCTCTTACTTCGCTCGCAGTTGTGGTTGGAGCACTTGGGACGTGGGCCGGGTGGCGCCTTGCCGACCCGATCATTGGTTTGCTTATCAGCGTGGCAATACTTGTCGTACTTCGTCAGGCTGCCCGTGACGTGTATTGGCGACTCATGGACGGTGTCGACCCGAAGCTGATCGACATTGTCGAATCCACGCTCATCGCGACAGATGGCATTGAACGTATTGAAGCAGTTCGACTGCGGTGGATCGGCCACGAACTATTCGGCGAAGTCGAGATCGTCTCTGATGGTCGTTTGTCGCTTGCCGGCGCACATGCTATATCGGAGCGCGCCCGCCACGACCTTCTTCGCCGCGTGTCTCGTCTTGTCGATGTGACCATCCATTCAAGACCCTCGATCACTGACATAGATCCCCACTGAGACATTCACTTTCACCTCGCTTAGCGGAATGATCGTGCCACGATCATGTCCCACGTTGTCTTTTTTCGGACACGCTAATTTAGACTGCCGACAATGAGCGAAGATCACGGTCATCATCACGGTGCGAGCACGCTGCGGGCTGGCGCTCGGCACGTCCGTCCGTTGATGATCTCGCTGGGATTGATTGTTTCGTTCCTGCTCGTGCAAGTTGTAGTCGGAATTATCACTGGTTCGTTGGCATTGTTCTCCGACTCTGGACACATGGCCACTGACGCACTCGGACTTGGGATGGCACTGGCGGCGATTCGGGCGGCGTCGAATGCGCAAACTCATCCACAACGCACGTTCGGGTTGTACCGATTGGAAATCCTGGCTGCACTAGCGAATGCGTTATTACTGTTCGGCGTTGCTGGGTACATCGGGTTTGAGGCGGTACGAAGATTGGGCGGAGACCGCGAAGTGTCTTCCGCGCCAGTTCTGATCGTCGGGGCGATTGGTCTGGTCGTCAATGTGATCGCATTCATATTGTTACGGGCCGGATCAAAGGAAAGTCTCAATGTCCATGGCGCGTATCTCGAAGTGATGTCGGACATGCTGGGCTCCGTCGGGGTGATCGCCGCCGCAGTGGTGTGGGGAATCACCGGTTGGACATGGGTTGATCCGGTGATTGGCGCGGTGATCGGCATTTTCATTTTGCCGCGGGCGTACAAACTGGGACGCACCGCGATTCGGGTCCTCGTGCAGGCGGCACCGGCACATCTCGACGTCACAGTTCTGCAGACTGAACTTGCCGCCATTGCCGGAGTCGTCGATGTACACGATGTTCATGTTTGGACCTTGACATCGGAAATGGATGTCGCCTCCGCTCACCTAATGGTCGGTTCCGGTGTCGACACTCATGGTGTGTTAGATCAAGCCCGAGCACTCCTTGCCGAACGACACGGCATCACCCACGCCACAGTGCAGGTAGAACCAGACAATCATCAAGGTTGCAACGAAGTGACGTGGTGACTTCCGTCGACTCCGCTGACTTACTCCTTCGGCGCTTGTAGGGCCTGTCGACGTTGACGGTAGTCATCGAGTTCGATCTCGCCACGAGCGAGTCGTTTATCAAGAATTTCCAGGGCAGTCTTACGAGCAGCTTTATCAGTCGCTGAGGGAGTAACTAGGTCAGCTCCAAAAATATGCGACGTATGGTGAGGACGTCGGAGGAGCATGACCGCGAACCAAATCAGCCCGCCCCAGAACACGACCATCATGATCGTCATCAGAATCCACCACCCGTATCCGCCATTCATGTGGCCGTTCCAGTTTCCGTATGGCATGGTGCGCCTCCCAGTTGTTCGTTAACTTGGACGGTACCACCACGAATTTCGTTAACCTCCGGTCCCCGCCGATGAGGACGCGGGAAGGGCCGGTCCGCTGAGTCTTGCAATCATGGTGGCGATACCGATGAGAATGGCCGTGCCCATGACTGGCGCACCGATTCGCTTGAGCGCGGTGACATCAATGAGTAGCCCGAAAGCAAAGACAACTAGACCACTGTTCATTGCCCAAAATATCAAGTTGTCGATGCGGGGCCAGTTCCGGTGTGGGGATGCACTGTCAACAAGACCGAACAATGAGTTTGTCATCACTCCAATGAACATCATGTGGTCGAGCGCCAAGAGGAGATGTGCTGGAGCGTCATCGACCTCACCTTTGTAGCGAACAATGATGTAGACCAAAAGCGCTGTATCGAGTACCAGGAACACCGCGGTAGCGACGGAACCTCGCTCCCATCGACCGTGGGTCAAGTCCACCGCGCGCATCGGCGCACGTAGGCGGCGAATGAAAATGACAATGCCGATGATTTCAAGGGGAAGGCTTAATCCGATGAGTGGTGTGATGTCAAGCAATGCACCGACCATGAGGAGCATGCCACCAATGAACGGAGCGGCGATTTGGATCCGGCCGCCGCGATCGGCGACCACCTTTGCGCGTTCGGGGGTGAGGCGCCACTCGGTCAACGCCATTCCCATCGGGATCAGAAAACCGACGACCATCGCCGCAGGGTGAGCACTTGAGGCGCCACTAGGCATGAAGTCGATGGTGCCGGCTTGCTCGAGACCAAGCAAGACACCAAGTACGGCGCCGACAGCGAGAGTCGCGACCGCGGCGAGCACACCGAGTCGGGGAACGCTCAGAATCACGTGTCGCGATTGTGCGGCAACCCACACCAAGAAGGCGACGACCACGACCAGGGCGAGGGTTCCCGTTATGGGGCGACGGACGTCAGTGGTGAGAAAGAACGCTCCCACGTAGGCGAGTACGGCGACAATGGCGGAAGCAGGAAGGACTTGGGCGATACGAGTATGCCAACCCACTGAACCGGATTCGCCGAAGAGCCAAAGCGAAGCGGCAAATACGGAGAGGCTGATCCAGCCGAGTGTTCCAGAGTGGACATGTCCCATTAATGCCTGGTGGTCGAAGTTGACGAGGTCTGTGCCATTAAGGATTCCAATGCTGACGGTGACGACGAAGATGACGAGCGCCGTGCGGAACAGCGCGCGGATGCCACCCGCGTATGGGTGATCAGTGGGCAGGATTGCGCTCATAACCAGATTCCGCGAATTCGATCGTCACCTGAATTTTGATCGTTCATGATGCATTCCCTTGTCGATTGCCTTCGAGGATAATAGTGCATTTGCAATGAACCAAATTTGGACGTAACACCACGCTGGGTCACCATTCGAACTTGCTGATGATGGAATTACACATCCTGGGGTAGAATTGATTTCTTAGAATTGCAGGTGACAGCACAACTGTGTCGCACAAAGAATTGGTGAGTAATGAATATCTTGGTGATTGGAGCAGGTGGGGTAGGTGCCTCAATGGCGTCTATCGTCGAAACCCGATCGTTTTTCACGACCTTTGTTCTGGCCGACATCTCGCTGTCACGGGCTCAAGAAGCAATTGGGTTACTTGATAGTGCAGAAAAATTTACCGCCGCACAAGTCGATGCCCGCGATGAAGAAGCAATTTGCAAACTCATTCACGAACACAAAATTGACATAGTGGTGAATGCCTGTGATCCGCGCTTAAACGAACCGATCTTTAATGCGTCATTTGCTTCACACTGCAATTACATCGATATGGCGATGAACTTGAGTGAGCCGCACCCCGAAAATCCCTACGAAGAAGTGGGCGTGGCATTAGGTAACAGTCAGTTGGCCGCTGATGAGAGTTGGCGTGAGCGCGGCCTGCTGGCGTTGGTGGGCATGGGCGTCGAACCGGGGTTGAGCGATGTCTTTGCGCGATATGCAGCCGACAACTTATTTGACACCATCGATGAAATTGGTGTTCGCGACGGTTCGAACCTCTCTATTGACGGGCTCGATTTTGCGCCAACATTCTCAATCTGGACCACAATCGAAGAATGTTTAAACCCACCAATCGTGTGGGAAGCCGAACGTGGCCTCTACACAACCGATTGCTTTAGTGAGCCGGAAGTCTTTCACTTTCCTGCCGGAATAGGGCCATTCGAGTGCGTCAACGTGGAACACGAAGAGGTCGTACTGATCCCACGCGAAATTGACTGCAAACGAGTTACGTTCAAGTACAGCCTTGGTGCCGAATTCATTGACTGGTTGAAGACGTTTGCCTATCTTGGCCTGGATAGTAAGGAACGCATTCGTGTCGGTGATGTTTCAGTTGCCCCACGTGACGTGCTTGCCGCTGTACTGCCGAATCCGGCAAGGTTGGGACACCTGATGCATGGCAAGACGTGCGCCGGAACATGGGTGCGCGGAACATATGACGGAAAGCCGAGAGAGTTGTACCTCTATCACGTCGCCGATAATGAGACGACCATGCGTGATTGGGGTTCGCAAGCGGTGCTCTGGCAAACTGCAATTTGTCCTGTCGTAGCACTTGAATTGTTGTGCAACGGAAGTTGGAAGGGAACTGGCGTACGCGGAGCCGAAGCGTTCGACGCTGCGCCATTTTTAAACCTGCTCGGAGAGTACGGTGCACACCACGGCATGATGGAAATGGGTCCTGGGTTGTGGCCGAGCCCGAAGCCAACAGGCCAACCTGGTTGGGATCGTCCGGTGAAGCGCGCCATCCGACTTGGATGATGGGGCATGTGCGCCTCAAGTGGGTGTTGGCGACTAGTGCAATAGTTGGCACCACATCGCTGATGTGGTCGGATATTGCAATTTCCTGGTGGTCAAATATCGTCTCGTTTTTCAAGCGAGTAAATTACGATGCCACAACATCGGTAATGAATAGCCGCCAAAGTGGTGATGCTGACTTGCACGCTGTTCTGTGGGGAATTACGGCTGTGATTGTCCTTGTTGCGTGTTCGTCGCGTGCACAACGCCTGTGGGCAACGATGTTTCTTGGCCTGTGGTCGGTATTCGTGGAATTTTCTCAACCCTGGTTCACCGAGTTGAGATCCCGTCAGGCCACTGATCTCATTGGTAACGCGATTGGGTTGATCGGCGTACTCGTGGTATTCGAGACCTTTGCCCACCGACGAAGGCATAATTGAGACATGACAATTGATATTGAATTTTCTCGAGCCAATGACGAGCGCGACACGCTGCTTGGCTTTTTGGCGTCCTACCGCAAGGTGCTTATCGACAAGAGCAATGGACTTACCGATGATCAGGCGCGCATGTCTTCGGTGCCGCCGTCGGACCTCACTCTGATGGGACTGATTCGACACATGGCGGAAGTTGAGCGGCACTGGTTTCGCAATGTCCTCATGAATGAAGAAGCGTCATCACTTTTTTGCCGCGACTCCCACCCGACCGGCGACCCGGACGGTGATTTCCACATGACATCGGCGGATACGTTACGTGATTCGATTGCTCACCTTCACTCCGAGATCGCGATTGCCGATGCCAACCTCGCCAAGTTCAAACTTGATGATCTAGCTGCACGTGAGTCGTGGGTCGGTACCGGCGTTCCGAATCTTCGTTGGATTGTCGTCCACATGATCGAGGAATACGCACGGCATTGCGGTCATGCCGATCTTGTTCGAGAATGCATCGATGGAGTGAAGAGCGAGTAAGCACTTCGCGTTTTTAGTGGCCGAGTTTTCCCTGACGGTAGTGGCGTCGGCAGAGCAGTTCGTAGCGAACTTCATCACCGAATAATGGTTCGCTGACCGATTTACCTGTATCGCCAACGACAACGGTTTCACCTTCGTACACAATTTGACTATTGACAAGCCGTGCGTTATTGGTTGCACGATCACCACACCAGCACCGCGCCTCAACTTGCATTTCGATGCGTTGGTCAGAAATCTCGAGGAGCCGTTTGGTGCCCTCAAAAAGCAATCCGCGAAAATCTGTAATCAGACCGAAGGCAAACACGTCGACATTGAGTTCGTCCACAATCTGGGCAAATTGATCGCATTGCTCAATCGTGCAGAATTGTGCTTCGTCGCAGACAATGTAATTCAGTGGCATGTTGGCCTTTGCAAGATCAAACAGATTTAGATCGTGAGTCATTTCGATTGCGGGAGCAGAAACTCCGAGACGACTTGTCACTTGTGATCCATCGCGGTCAAGTTTTGTGAGTAATAACCCCGGCACTCCGCGCGAGGCGAGGTTGTGATGTATTTGCAGCGCAAGCGTGCTCTTACCTGATCCCATGGTGCCAAAATTGAATCGGAGGTTGGCCATATCGACACTGAACGGTAGTCCCTCGAAACCGATGTGGTTTGAAGCGTCTAGGGTACGTAGTGGAAATAGTTATGACTCCCGCCGAACTCGCCTCATATATTGACCACACCCTGCTCGCGCCGGAGGCAACTGGTGCCGATATCCAGCGGCTCTGTGATGAGGCAGTGACATTTGGAGTCGCGGCAATATGTGTTTCGCCGTCTCTGTTGCCGTTGGGTCCGCTGCAGTTACCTGCTCCAATTGCCACCGCATGCGTCGTCGGATTCCCCTCAGGGGCGCATCATCCACTGATCAAGGCGACCGAAGCGCAACAGGCCTACGAACATGGTGCCGATGAAATCGATATGGTGATCAACCTCGGCAATGTTCGAAGCGGAAATTGGACAGGGGTGCGTGACGATATCGCCGCGGTTCGGTCGGTGATACCCAACAGCGTGATATTGAAAGTGATTATTGAATCGGCTGCACTCACTGATCCTGAAATCGTTCACTGCTGCACGATTGCAGTTGAAGCTGGGGCACAATTTGTTAAAACCTCTACCGGTTTTCATAAAGCGGGAGGCGCAACAGCCAAGGCAGTGAGGCTGATGCGCCAGACCGTCGGACCAAGTATTGGTGTTAAGGCAAGTGGTGGAATCCGTTCGTTCGATGACGCGATGATGATGATCGAGGCGGGTGCAACCCGAATTGGCGCGTCAGCAACTGCGGCAATCCTGGCTGGCGCTCAAGATGCGAAGCACAAGTAACTTTCGAACCTGATTTCTAGGCAGCGAACCCGCGCAGCGGAAGGGAACCGTTCAGCAAGATGAGCGTCCTGCGTTCGACTTCCAGAGGTACGAGTCCAACGGTCGGATAGGGGGTCGGGTCAAACACTTCGGTGATTGTCGCCGTGCGAGAAGCGTTGAGTTTGGATCGCGACTTCACCGGAATTCGGTGTCCGCCGGGTAAAGCCCACATGCATCCGTTTTCAGTCGTGGCGTCATCGATAGCGACCCAGAATCCAATCACACTTTGAGGTTCGGTCCACAAGAACGTGTGATCGGTATGGCAGTTCACTTCGCCACCAATGTGCGGTTGCTTGAAGATGTACATCGATTGAAGCAATAACGGTAACTTCATTCCAATGTCTGTGGCTACTGCGGCCATGTCAGGTGTACGACTGAATCGATCGAAAATCGAATCAAGGTCGTGCATCGCATGACCGAGTTTGTTCAAACACAAGTGGGCGGCATGACGAAGTTTCCCGTCGTCATCAAATGCATCTTTCTCAAAAAAACATCGGATCTTGTCGCCGTTGGTGAGAAAGTATTCGTCCGCTGATGTTGGGCATTTGCATCGGCGGTGAAGATCGTTGCTTGTTCGGGAGAAGGGACATACTGTTCGGCGAGTTCGAGCGCTCGTTTTCGCAGCTCTATGCAGTGTGCATCATCAATGAATTTGGGGAGGACCAGAAATCCATCATCATTGAATGATTTGAGTTGTGCCGGCGACAACAATGACACAGTAATTACGCCTGTTGATTTTCGCTCGGGTTTTCAAACACCGAATGTTCTGGAAACGCATATGGAATCAATTCCTGTAGCCGCCGAGGTTCACCTTCCACGTCAACGAGAAGATCCGCTCCACCGTGTTCCCAGAGAAGTTGTCGACAGCGTCCGCATGGCGTCACCGGTTTGTCGTTTCCAACGCAACAGATGGCGACAATGCGTCCGCCACCACCCATGTGCAGTGCACCGAGTACGGCGCATTCGGCACACAACGTGAGACCATATGATGCATTTTCAATGTTGCAGCCACTGATAATCCGACCGTCGTCAACGAGTGCAGCCGCTCCAACCCGAAACTGTGAATATGGTGCGTACGCATGTCGTTGAGCAACATGGGCAGCCGCACGCAGAGTCGGCCAATCAATGATCCGCGACGTTGACATCACCCGACAACCTTAGTTGCGTGTCCCATCGGCGTTCATTTCGCGCTATCGATGGCAGTGAGGATTTCTCGCAGGAGAACTCCCACCCGTTTGGCCGCGGCCTTACCGACCGCGATGACCTCTTCGCCTGACAACGGTTGAGGATTGATACCGGCGGCAAGATTAGTTGCCAGCGAAAGCGCCAGAACTTCCATGCCTAGATGGCGAGCGGCAATGGTTTCAAGCACCGTCGACATGCCAACCATCTCCGCACCCCACGATTTGGCGGCACGAATTTCGGCCGGGGTTTCATAGTGTGGACCGTGAAGACCGAGATACACCGCTTCATTAATTGTCGGTTGAACCGATTTGGTAATGGCGCGAAGCCGAGGGCTATAAGCGTCGGTGAGATCGACGAATCGACCAGCGTATGGGGCGGGTGGATTGGACCCGGTTAAAGGCGAATGACCGGTGAGATTGATGTGATCTTTGATCACCACCGGCTCGCCGATTTTCCAGTCTGTGCGCAAGCAACCCGCACCGTTGGTAAGCACAACCGCGCGACATCCAGCCGCATATGCAGTACGGATTCCGTGTACCACCGGTGCCACTCCGTGACCTTCATAGAGATGTGTCCGACCGGTGAGGAGCAGAACTCGACTGTTGCCAATGGTGATCGATTTGATTGTGCCCCGATGGCCAAGTGCTGAAGGCGCCATAAAACCCGGAATCTCTGCGACTGACAGCTCCGGTCCATCGCCGAGCATTGATGTTGCGTCCGCCCAACCCGAGCCAAGAACTGCGATCAGGTCATGATTGCCATGAAACGCATCGGTAACGACACGAGCCGCACGATGGGCCTGTTCAAATGCATCAAGGATTGTTGTATTCATATGGCGAACCGCGTCAAAATCTGCATTGCCGCTTGCTCGATGCAGTGTAACGGTTGGGCAAAGGCTTGCTGTTCGCCAAAGAGGTCGATGAGGCTGACGGCCTCCATGCGTGACCGCACAGATTCATCAATATCGCCGCAGATTGCAACTACTCGTGTATTGAGTTCATCTGCTATTTCTCTGACCCCACCGACGGCCTTGCCGTCGAAGGATTCTTCGTCCATAAACCCTTCTCCGGTGATGACGAGATCAGCCGCAGCGATGAGTTCATGCAATCCGACTTCGTCAGCCACCAGATCGAAACCTGGTACCAGTGATGCACCAAGTGCGGCCAGGCCACCGGCCAAGCCCCCAGCAGAACCCGAGCCATCAATGTTTTGCACATCAACGCCGTAGTCGGTCAGGTACATGTGTCGCAAACTATTCAGTCGCGCCGTAAGAAACTCAATTTGAGCAGGCGTGGCACCCTTTTGCTTGCCAAAAAGTCGTGCAGCATCGAGGAAACGAGTGCGTACATCGCAAGCCACAAGAAACTCAACGGATCGGATTCTCGCTGGCGAACCAATTGCCCGAACGGCCCCAAGTCCGCCATCAATCGTCGCCGAACCACCGAGGCACACGATGATGCGTTTGGCTCCGAGATTGAGTGCGGCATCAATGAGCTCACCGGTGCCGATGGTGGATGCGGCGATGATGTCGTTATGCGCCGCACCGCCAACTAGGGCCAGCCCGGAGGCGCGTGCCATCTCGATGACCGCAACATCGCGATGAAATCGCCACTGCGCGTCAACGGGAGTGCCGAGTGGATTGGTGACACGAGTTTCCCGGTTAGGTCCGCCGAGAACTTCCAGTGTCCCTTCGCCTCCATCGGCGATCGGTTGTTCAACACAGTCATGACCCGATTCCCAACATGCATGACCGATGGCGGCCGCCACCTGTTGAGCAGTTGCAGTACCTCGAAACTTGTCGACGGCTGCAAGCACACGCATGTCTCACAGGCTAGGTTGCCAGTGTGGTGTTCATCCGAGGACGACTTCAATGGTCGTTACTCGTCGTTTGTTTGCTGAGTGGCGTGATCGCGTTGTTGCTTGCCCGCAACGATTCGGGAGAATCAACACTACCGGTTGAAACCACGACAACGAGCACCACTCCGCCCGTGACTACGACCACATATGTGGAACCGGTCTATTACCTCGTGAAGTCGGGCGATACGTTGTTCAACATTTCCAAGAGGTTCAACCTAGACATGCTGCTACTCATGCAACTCAATGGAATTAGTGATCCCAATCATGTCGAGGTTGGGCAAAATTTACTGTTACCGGCGGCAACAGGTTTCATCCCGGTTGCCCCATCTACGACAATGGCACCGTAACGAACCTTGCCTAAGTGAGTTCTAGTGCGTCGCAAGTCGTCGGGTACGAGCGATTTCGGCGATCTCACGCATAATGCGGGCGATGTCAAAATCCTTCGGTGTGTACACCGCGGCAATTCCCAGTGCGGACAATTGATCACGGTCCTGTTCGGGGATGATTCCTCCAACGATGACCGGCGCATCAACACCACATAGGCGAAGTTGGGCAAGCACCTCAGGAATCAGAGCCAGGTGGGAACCGGAAAGAATGGAAAGACCAATTACGTCGGGGTCCTCATCGCGCGCCGATGCGGCAATCTGTTGTGGGGTCAGGCGAATACCGCTGTAGACGACCTCCATCCCAGCGTCGCGGGCGGCAACAGCAATTTGTTCGGCCCCACTTGAGTGGCCGTCCAATCCTGGTTTGGCGACAAGAAATTTTGGCGGTCCCCCGGGAATCGTGCGCACAAAGGCTGCAACTTCGCTCAATTCATTCAACCGCCGGCCTGCCGCGGCACTCACCCCGGTTGGTGCCCGGTATTGGCCAAATTCGCGACGTAGGACTTCGCTCCATTCGCCAGTGGTCCCGCCGGCTTTGGCCAGGGCGATAGACGGTTCCATTAGGTTGGTTCCGGTGCGAGCGGCCTGTTGCAGGAGGTCAAGGGCGACGTCCACATCGCTTTGCGTTCGTTGGGCACGCCATGATCGCACATCGTTGACGAGTTGGGCTTCAATGGTCGGATCAACTTTGAGGAAGTTGTCGGCCCCGCTCAGTGGCGATTCGGTGGTTTCGGTAAACCTGTTGACACCGACGACGATTTGATCCCCCGATTCGATGCGCCGAGTTCGTTCCGCCATCGACGACACCAGACGGCCCTTTAGATCGTCAACGTTTTCAAAGGCTCCACCTCGTTCAATGATGTCGGTGAGTTCGCTCCATGCTTCATCGCGCAGTTGTGAGGTCACCTTTTCAATCACACGAGAACCATCAAAGATGTCGTCATATTCAAGGAGGTCAGATTCAAAAGCCAATACCTGCTGCATTCGCAGTGACCACTGTTGATCCCATGGTCGTGGTAATCCGAGTGCTTCGTTCCATGCCGGTAGTTGGATACTTCTGGCACGGGATGATTTCGAGAGGGTGACGGCGAGCATTTCGAGCACGATTCTTTGCACATTGTTCTCGGGTTGCGCTTCGGTGAGTCCGAGCGAATTGACCTGGACTCCATAACGAAATCTTCGCGACTTTGCATCGGTGATGCCGTAGCGCTCGCTACCGATGCGGTCCCATAATTCTGTGAATGCGCGCATTTTGCACAGTTCTTCAACAAACCGAATTCCGGCGTTGACGAAGAACGAAATCGACGCGAATACTTGGGCAAATTGTTTATCGGGAACTTGACCACTGGCCTGCACAGCGTCGAGAATGTCGATTGCGTTGGCAAGAGAAAATGCGATCTCTTGGACAGGCGTCGCTCCAACTTCTTGCAAGTGATATGAACAGATATTGACGGGGTTCCACTTGGGAGCGTGTTGGGCGCACCACGCAACCATGTCAACGATGATTCGTTTCGACGCAGCAGGTGGAAAAATGTAGGTACCGCGCGAGAGATATTCCTTCAAAATGTCGTTCTGTGTTGTGCCACGCAGTTCGCTCGCGTGTACGCCAAGTTCGTGGGCATTCGCTACATACAAAGCGAGCATCCAAGCCGCTGTGGCATTGATCGTCATCGAGGTGTTCATTTGGCCGGGTGGAATGCCGTCCAACAGAGTGCGCATATGACCGAGATGGGCTACCGGCACGCCAACTTTGCCAACCTCACCTTTGGCCAGAAGATCATCGGGGTCGTATCCGGTTTGCGTCGGCAGATCAAAGGCGATGGAAAGTCCAGTTTGACCTTTGGCCAGATTGGAGCGGTACAACGCATTTGAGGCCAACGCACTCGAGTGCCCCGAATATGTACGCATCATCCACGGTTCATCGCCTTTAGCGTGCCTTCGGGGGCGATCGGTCATGACCAAAGGTTACGGGGTGACCGCTAGGGAGAGGCGAGCAAGATAGTCGTGACGACCAATTTCCACCGCACCGAGTGAGGCGAGATGTGGAGTTTGCCACTGCACATCCAACAGCCACATGGACGACTCGGTCATCATATTTACGAGAGTCATCAGAGCGATTTTTGAAGCATCGCGAGCAAGGTGGAACATCGACTCTCCGGCAAAGAAGTTGCCGATGCGAACGCCGTAGAGACCACCGACGAGTTGGTCGTATTCATTGAAGGCCTCAACACTGTGTGCCCAACCGAGTTCATGTAAGCGAACATAGGCGTCGATGAATTCTTGATTAAGCCATGCTCCCGGCCGATGCGGTGCAGCACAGCCCCGCATGACTGCTTCAAATGACGAATTGACTCGGATGGTATAGCGTTTCGAACTGCGACGCATTGAACGCGTGATGATCAGGCCGTCAAGTGGAAGAATTGCTCGAGTGAGTGGAGACCACCAGGCCAGATCTGGAGACCGAGTATCCGGCTCCGCGGGCATTGGAAAAACTCCACGCCGATAGCCGTGGATAAGCGTCGCTGGTTCCAGATCTGCGCCGCTTCCGACGAGGTCGCTGTCCGGCCAATTTTCGCTGGGAGGGAATTCCCATCGGCATGGACCAAGTTCGCTTGGGGGTGAATTCCAATTGGTGTGAATTGTCATGGTCGCTCTGGGACAACGACTAGACAACCAGCCAATTCATTAGCCAATCCATTAGTACGTGTAGAAACCTTGTCCTGTCTTGCGACCGAGTTTTCCTTCGGCCACAAGACGTCGCAAACTGGGTCGCGTTTGGAAGTTGTCATCGTTGAACTCAGCGTAGAGCGCATCCAGAATTGAGACCGAGGTATCAAGACCAACGAGGTCAAGTAAGGCAAATGGACCCATCGGGAAGTTGCAGCCACCCTTCATCGCCATGTCGATGTCTTCCATCGATGCAGTGCCATCCTCAAGCATTCGAACGGCATTGTTGAGATATGGAAATAGAAGTGCATTGACGATGAATCCGGCTCGGTCGAGAACATGAACACCATCTTTGCCGCAGGCTTGCACGAAGGCCACGACTCGTGCAATCGTGTCGTCGCTTGCGGTTATCGGTCTGATGATCTCAACCAGCGACATCACGACGGCAGGGTTGAAGAAATGAATACCGCATACCAGGTCGGGTCGCTGCGTCGTCCGTGCCATGTCAAAAACAGCCAGCGTGCTCGTGTTCGTGGCCAGAATTGCGCGTTTGTTGACGACCTTGTCGAGTTCGGCGAAGAGTTGTTGCTTAGCCGCAAGATCTTCAACGATTGATTCGATAACTAGATCACAATCTGTGAGATCAGTAAGCGAAGAAGTGATTCGAACATGAGAGAGAACCTTCGACTTTTCGTCTTCGGTCATCTTCCCTTTGACCACTTGCTTCGCTAGGTGGGTAGTCATTGCGGCAAGCATCGTCTCGGCACTTTCGGTGGTGCGGGAGTACACAATCACATCCATGCCAGCACGAGCGACAACTTCTGCCAGACCAGCACCCATTGTCCCAGAGCCACAGATACCAACTTGGGCAAAGTTTGCAAAAGTGTTGCCGGACATGGTGAGCGACTGTAGTGAATGGGGCACTGTTTACCAAACGGCGAGATGAATTTCATCTAAACCTCACACTGCCTGACTAGGTTGATGAGGTGACATCAATATCTATTAACGATCTGGTCTCAGACCCGCGTCGTCGTATTGATTTACAAAATGTTCATAATTTTCGTGATCTGGGTGGGTATCCGAACGGTGACGGTCAGTGCACGAAATGGCGCACTCTGTTTCGTGCCGACGGCCTATATCGTCTCGGCGATGACGATCTTGTTCACCTTCGTGGTCTACAACTTCGTTCGGTCATCGATTTACGCACTGAGCGAGAACGACGCGAACGCGGTGTCTTCCCGGTTAAGGATCTCGTGGTGCAAACACATCATGTGTCGATCGTTGATGTGACATGGACCGACACACAAACGCCACTATTTGACAACGCAGTGGAGTTCTTGGTGTGGGGATACCGGGAAATTCTCGATATCGGTGCGGCACGTTTTGCTGAGGCACTCGAGCTGTTGTCGCGTGAGGACGTGTTGCCGGCGGTGTTCCATTGTGCTGCGGGTAAAGATCGCACCGGCATACTTGCCGCACTTTTGTTATCGTCACTCGGGGTAGATGACGAAATTATTTGTGCCGACTATGGCCTCACCGAGGCCGCAATGACTCGGACCATTGCCTGGTCGCAAGTGCACATGCCGGAACTTGCGGCCAGATATCGGGACATTCCCCACGTATTCCTTGCCGCAGACCCACGGGCAATGGCCATCATTCTGCGTGAACTACATGATCGACACGGTTCGGTTGCCCGCTTTGTTCGTGAGATTGGTGTCGATACGTCCACGATTAATCAATTGAAACACGCCCTCCTTGAGGTGGGTTGAAATTACGAGTAGAAATACGCCTACATGAATGGTGTCATCGTGCTTCAGGGAGGTGGACCGTTTGTAAGTAACGACTCCCTCGATGCGGAGGTGCTGTCAGGAATTGATGGATATGTGGCGATCTTGCCGACTGCGGATGCGTTTGAAAATCCAGAAGTGCTCATTGCCGAAAGTGAGAAATGGGCAAATCGACTTGGCGTCAAGACAAAAGTGTGTCGACTTTTCACCCGAACTGATGCCTCCGAGGCGGCCTTGATACGAGTAATTTCTGGTGCTGCGGCGGTGTATATCGTGGGTGACTCGCCGATGCATTTAAAGTCGACGCTGACTGATACGCCGGCGCTAGATGCCATCTGTGATCTTGCTCGTAGTCGACTTGTTGTCGCCACTGGCGGAAGTGCTGCGGCGCTCTGTGACCCGATGGTTGATCCGCGCGGCGGCGCCTACACACTTGGTCTTGGAGTCGTGAGCGAGATGGCCCTGATTACGGAGTCAGAGTCGTGGTCGCCAGAGCGTCTAGCGCGCAGCAGATCTTTGGCCAATTGCCCGGTCGTTGAGTTACCAACGGGTGCCGCATTGGTGTATCGCCGACACAGTTGGCATCACTACGGAAATGTCATTGTGCACGGAAAATTGCCAGCTCGGATTTAAGTCTCGGTGATGGTCACCGAAATGATGAGCAGCGGCTCCAACGGCGGAACACCATTGGCGGCCGGATCTGGGTTGCTTGCATTGTTGAGAGCCGGAACTGTGGAATCGAGACCTTCGGTCACTTGACCAAACAACGTGTAGTTCGGAGGCAAGGTGGTTCCGTCCGCGCCAGTGATCACAAAGAACTGGCTGCCGTTGGTATTCGGACCGGAGTTGGCCATGGCCAGCGAGCCAACCTTGTACTCACCCGCGCTCGGTAGTTCGTCAGCGAACTCGTAGCCGGGATCACCAGAGCCAGTTGCCGTCGGGTCACCGCATTGCACGACGAAGTCGAGGATGGCTCGGTGACAACTTGTTCCGTCGAAGAAGTGGTAGCGAGCGAGGGTGACGAAACTATTTACTGCAATTGGCGCCTTAATGGCATCGAACACGATGGTGAAATCGCCCTTGTTCGTCGTCACCACTGCCGAGTAGATATGAGTGGCATCAACGCACGTTGGTGGAGCCTTTTCAAACGATGCCGCCCGAGTTTCTGAGCCATCCACAGCAGGGCATGGCGTATCCCCAGTGATCGCCCGACCCGCGACTGTTGTCGTCGGAGCGTTCGGCGTGGTGTCAACTGCTGTTGTGTCGACAATTGAGGTATCAGTCGTAGACGAGGAATCTCCACCTGAGACAAAAATGATTCCCGTAAGTCCAAGAACAAGGGCAAGACCAATGAGAACCCTGATTGAACGCTTGCGTAACCGCTGTCGTTGTGCTTGCGTAGCAAGTTCACTGAGTCGTTGACGACGATTTTCTTTTTTACGTATTCGCTTGTCGGTGCCCATAGCTCCCCAAGGTTACTGGCGCACCGCTAGCGTTAAGAACCTGTGACTGTGATTGTTCAGAAATACGGTGGTACCTCAGTTGCTGATCCAGTGCGAATGCGCAATGTCGCTCGTCACATTGCTGCGACGCGTGCACAAGGTGCCGACGTCGTTGTGGTCGTGTCGGCAATGGGCAAGGCGACCGACAATCTCATGGATTTGGCACGCCAAGTTTCCAATTCTCCACAGGGTCGCGAGATGGATATGTTGCTCACCACAGGAGAGCGCATCTCGATGTCGCTGCTGTGTATGGCATTGCATGATCTGGGTTGCGATGCCGTGAGTTTTACCGGCAGTCAGGTCGGCATCATTACCGATACAACACATACAAAAGCCAAAATTCTCGAAGTGAAGGGCGACCGTGTGCGCGACGCTCTGGCGGAAGGCAAAGTTGCGGTTGTTGCTGGGTTTCAGGGGGTAAGTACCGCCCGTGAAATCACCACACTTGGTCGTGGTGGAGGCGATACAACGGCGGTTGCATTGGCAGCCGCATTGCAGGCCGATGTGTGTGAGATCTATACCGATGTCACCGGTGTCTTCAGCGCCGATCCGCGCCTGGTTCCCCAGGCGCGCAAAATTCTCCGGCTGAGTTTTGACGACATGCTGGAGATGGCAGGTGCCGGCAGCAAGATTCTGGCCCTACGTTCGGTCGAATTCGCACGCAATCACAATGTTCCGATACATGTTCGATCCAGTTTCACATGGGAAGAAGGCACGTGGATACTTGGTGTCGACGATGAAAGGATGAAGAAGATGGAAGATCCGATAATTTCTGGTGTCGTGCATGATGTCGGGGAGTCAAAGATCACGCTGCTTGGGGTACCTGACCGACCGGGAGTTTCGGCACTGTTGTTCGAGTCGTTGGCTACTGCCAATGTCAATGTCGACATGATCGTGCAGAACACCTCGATCAACGGTACGACGGACATTTCCTTCACAATGCCAAGCGCCGACGTAGCAACGGCGGTACCGATCGTTGAGCGTGTCGGCGCTGAAGTTGGGGCAGCGGGCGTCACGCAAGACTCGGACATCGTCAAACTCAGCCTTGTCGGTGCCGGTATGAAATCGAGTCCAGGGGTGGCGGCCAAGATGTTTCGCGTGCTCGCCGACAACGACGTCAATATTGAGATGATCTCGACGAGCACGATTCGAATATCTGTTGTTGTCGAGCGATCAAAACTCGAATCGGCAGTTCGGGCTCTGCATACTGCTTTTGATCTGGATAGTGGCGAGGAATATTCGGCTCCACTTCCAGAACGAAAATAAGTTCTTCGACCCATGACACGACGTCGCACTCACTTTGTTCCGTGGCGAAGTGCAGGAAGTGTCACCGAAACCGGTATCAATTTTGACGAAGTTGTGCGCGAAACTGGTTGGGTCTTCAACAACAAGACTGGAAACTCGCTGACGCTTGAATCATTCGTAAAAACTGGCGATGCCGAAGCCCGTAGATACATGCGGCAGTTTGGATTTCCCCCCGAATTATTGGCGACGCGCACGTTGCTGGAAATCGGCAGCGGAATTGGTCGAATGACTTCGTCATTTACAAATCAGTGTGCGCGCGTAATCGCCGCCGATGTGGATGCCGCATTTCTTGAGCGATGTCGTGAGACCGTGAGTATGCATGGTCGGGTGGACCATCTGCAGACATCTCGTGTGTCAGACGGTCGATCATTGGCGCTTCCCGATGATTCAGTGGATTTGGCGTTTTCCTACATCACCTTGCAGCACTGCGACTGTGAGGATGCGCTCCACCTGACCCGCGAAGCAATTCGTGTCACCCGTAGCGGTGGATCAATCCTGCTCAATTTTCGACTCCGTACACCAAGTGATGCGCTGTTGGTACCCCTTGGAATACTTGTGCGGCTGTTGTGGCGATTACCGGTGATCGGTCGAAAGATGTCGTTGTGGCGATGGGCAACAAGGTTGGGGTGGCAGGCGAATCGATTAGGACCCGACGATGTATTTGAACATCTACGCACTGAACCCGATGTGTTTAGTTCATTGTCTGAAGTCCGGGTGTTTCACTCACCGTTTCGATCGCTGACGACGAAGACAGCCGGTGTTGATGTCCAAACGCTGAAGCGCGTCAATTCGAGTCACTGGTGGTTAGTCGCAAAGATCAACAAGTAGCCTGATTTCATGCGTGTCGGGATTGTTGGGGCAACGGGAATGGTCGGCACCGTCATGCGCCAACTACTATTGGAGCGAAAATACCCGGTAAGCGAACTGCGACTTTTTGCATCGGCCCGATCGGCCGGATCCACAATCGAGTGGAACGGATCTTCAGTGATCGTCGAAGACGCCACTGAGGCCGACCCACATGGTTTGGATGTGGTGTTGTTCTCTGCCGGTGCCAGCGCATCGCGAGCACTTGCCGAAAAGTATTCTGCCGCTGGGGCGACGGTGGTTGATAATTCGTCGGCCTGGCGGATGAACCCCGATGTACCGCTCATTGTTGCCGAAGTGAATCCTGAAGATGTGCAACAAGCACGCAAGGGAATCATCGCCAATCCAAACTGCACGACGATGGCCGCGATGCCCGTGCTCAAGCCGCTTCACGACGTGGCACAGTTGGTTCGACTCGTTGCGAGCACATACCAGGCAGTGAGCGGTGCGGGAGTAGTCGGCGTCGCGGAACTAGATGGACAACTACGACTCGGAGCCAAAATGGCTCATGAACTCACCTATGACGGCGATGCGATTGCGTTTCCCGCACCGACAAAGTTCGCCTGCCCGATTGCCTTCAACGTGTTGCCGATGGCAGGTTCAATTGTCAATGACGGAACCTTTGAAACTGACGAGGAGCAGAAACTTCGGAACGAAAGTCGCAAGATTCTTCACATTGCTGATCTCAAGGTTTCTGGAACCTGCGTTCGAGTGCCGGTCTTTACTGGACACTCATTGTCGATCAACGCCGAATTCGCCCGTTCAATGACACCGGCCATGGCAACCGAGATACTCGGTAACGCGCCAGGAGTACAAGTGGTGGATGTACCGACTCCTTTGCTGGCTGCCGGAAAAGATCCCAGTTTCGTCGGACGAATCAGGCAAGATTCGTCGGTTGAGGACAATCGAGGACTCGTTTTGTTCGTATCCAACGACAATCTGCGCAAAGGTGCAGCACTCAATGCGCTACAAATTGCCGAGTTGCTCATTCACTAGTTAGTAGAAAATCCATTGGTTCTCAGTATGACGAGACCGGTCGGTGTTGCTATTATCCGAAACGATGACGAGTCGCAGGGCGTCAACCGAGACCACCAACCGGATGGTCGGGCAGTCGGTCGTTCGCGGCGGTGCCGCGAAGTCGGTCGGGCCACTCCTCGAATCACTCGTTGGGCGCGCGCCCGTGAGTTTCGAGTTCTGGGATGGCTCGACATGGGGTCCGAACGATGGAGTCGGGAAAATCTGTTTGCGGTCCGAGAACGCGCTGCGGAGGTTGTTTTGGTCGCCTGGAGAACTTGGCCTAGCCCGCGCATTTGTTACTGGCGAGATCGAGATCGAGGGAAATATCGTGGAAACGATCCGAGCGCTACGTCCAGGCGGTCAAAGCCTGCACAGTGGGCTGCGGATGTTGCCACGAGTTGTCGCCACGGCCGTACGCGTGGGGGTGATCGGACGGCCATCGCCACCTCCCCCAGAAGAGACACGTCCTCGGGGAATACTCCACTCCTTGGCTCGCGATGCTCAAGTCGTTGGCCACCACTACGACGTCGGCAACGACTTTTACCGACTCGTACTTGGGCCATCAATGACGTACTCCTGTGCGTACTTCGACGCACCAGCCAAATCGTTAGCGGAGGCCCAGGCGTCTAAGGACGACCTTGTGTGCCGCAAACTTGGCCTTCACGAGCAGCCTGGGATGCGACTCCTCGACGTCGGCTGCGGCTGGGGTTCGATGGCGATGCACGCCGCCAGTCGCTATGACGCTCGCGTAGTTGGCGTGACCATCAGCCGAGAGCAATTTGCGGCGGCTATCCAACGCGTGGAACAAGCCGGGCTCGCCGACCGCATCGAGATCCGGTTCAAGGATTACCGCCATCTCTCTCGCGAGGAGTTTGATGCCATTTCCTCGATCGGCATGTCCGAACACGTTGGCAAGGCCCGCATTGGCGAATACTTCTCCACGCTGGCGTCGCTGTTGTCGCCGCATGGCCGACTGCTCAATCACGCAATTTCGGCAATTGGCGGTTCAAAACTGGGGAAGCGCTCGTTCATGAATAGGTACGTGTTCCCCGATGGAGAGCTGCTTGACGTTGGTGACACGGTTGTGGCGATGGAAGAAGTCGGCTTAGAGGTACGTGACGTCGAGTCGCTGCGCGAACACTACGCGCTGACATTGCGTCAGTGGGTCGCCAATCTCGAGGAGCACTGGGATGCCGCAGTCGCCCTCGTCGGGGTTGGGCGGGCGCGTGTGTGGAGGCTGTACATGGCCGCTTCAGCGGTCGGGTTTGAAGATGGTGGCCTCGCTATCCACCAGGTTCTGGGTGTTCTCCCTGCGGCCAGCGGCACGAGTGGGATGCCGCTCACCCGCAACGGGTGGACGACGACCTGACAGGTCGCAGCGACTGAGGTCGATAGAGGGTGAGTCGGGGATGGGAGATTTGAACTCCCGGCCTCCACGTCCCGAACGTGGCGCGCTACCAAGCTGCGCTAATCCCCGGTGTGATGCGCTCGAAGCCTAACTGCTCGTGGCCTCGGTGTGGCTCGAAGTTTCCGTATCGCCTTCGTGCCACACCTCTCCGCGTGAAACGGCAAGGGCCCCACGTCGTAATCGCAGCGCATCGAGTGGCTTGATTAGCCATCCTTCGGCACCACTTCGTCGTGCCAGGTGAACATCGGCCGGGCGGTCGAGCAACATCAGCACAGGAATGTAGGGGATGCGACCATCACTGTGATCAAGACGTAAGTCCATCGCCACCGCCATTGCGCCCATCGATCCAATTTGCATATCCAGCACGGCCAGATCGGGAGTTCGGTGGGCAATTGCGGTGGGAACATCGCGACCATTTCGGCACACGGTGAAAGAAGTGTCTGGAGTTCCGAGGGCGGCCAGAACTTCATCCAGTACCCATTGGGCATCGGTTGCCAGCAAAATGTGCACGTCAAAATACTATCTAGTCAGATCGGAGGCATCGCGAGCAAGGTATGAGGCCACGATTCCGAGAGTGTCAGTGTCGGCGACATCGTGAGCGAGCAACGGTACGAACGTGACTGGAGCCGGTGCAACGTGGACGATAAGTCCGGCGACAATCGATCGTTGATCACGGGCACGCTGATTGAGTTGATCAAGATTAAATTGCAGCGTCAAGTAGTCGTGTCCGGAATTCTGACGGATAGCGTCTTTTGGTAGATCGGTGTCAAATGATGGCTGGATACGGTTGATGATCAGCGCGGCGGCGGATAGTCCCTCGCTGTGCAGTTTAGAAACGAAGAAATCGGCTTCATCAATGGTTTCGACATTGGGTGATGTCACCACAATGTAGGTTGTGGTCGGTGAGCGCAAAAGCGCTACCACGTCTCCTGCACGCTGTCGAAAGCCTTCGTCCATTCCCTCAAATGTACGAAAAAATGTCAATGCGTCATCAAGCGCCTGTGCCCCAACGACGCGGGCGATGGCCCGGACGATTGGTTGCATTGCCGTGGCGACTACTTTAAAACCACTACGCGCCGGCGCAAGCAAAATTCGGTAGAGGCGATGATCCAAAAATCGAATGAGTCGACTTGGGGCGTCCAAAAAACTGAGTGCATCACGTGTTGGGGGAGTGTCGATGACGACGAGGTCGAAGCGTCTGTCGCCATGGAGTTGAAAGAGCTTTTCCGCTGCCATGTATTCCTGTGTTCCGCTCAGATTCTTGGAAATGTTGTGAAAGAACCGGTTGGTCATGATTCGCTCAACCTGTTCCTTGTTCGCGCTGTAGGTGCGAACGATGTCGTTAAAGGTTGCCTGTGTGTCAAGCATCATCGCCCACAATGCACCCGGAGTCCCTTGAACCGAATCGATGCGGTGTGGTTCGTTTCCGAGTTCGTCGGACAGACCCAATGCATCGGCAAGTCGTTTCGCCGGGTCAATGGTCACGACGACAACATTGCGCCCGGTTCGCGCCGCAGCGATACCAATTGCTGCAGCGGTGGTGGTCTTGCCAACGCCGCCGCTTCCGCAGCAGATGATGATCGAAGATTCGTCAATGATTCGACGGATGCTCATGCTGGGTCGATGCTCATGCTGGGTCGATGCTCATGGCAGCAGACGGATCTGATCGAGAAGTGATGCGGCAATGACGTCACTGCGCGTTGACGAGAAGAATGGCAGTGTCAGGGTTGGGAGTGCGAGATTCTTCCTGAGCCGCGCAATTTCTTGTGTTTGCAGTTGAACGCGAGAATTATGGAACTGTGCGGCCCGAACAAGATCTGAATTGGGATCCAGTGACTCAGGAATCGTCAGTGCACCGTGTTCTTCGACGCTATTGATCACAACCGGCGCAAGTCGTACGCCGACCTTGTCTTCAAGAGCAAATGCGGTCTCGATAAGTTCGTTGACTGGAGTTGTTTCCGGAAGTGTCACGAGCATCACTTGACAACGCGAACCATCCCCAAGGAGTTCCAGAGTTTCTTCTGCCTGTTGATGGATCGGTCCACCACCAACAGATTGGTGTAATGCCCGGGGTGCCATCAGCATTGATATCGCGTGTCCGGCTGCAGGTCCGTCGACGACGATGAGATCGGCCACATCCTCGCTCTCTAGGGCTTTGATTTTGCCGAGAACCAGCAAGTCGTCGATTCCCGGTGCGGCAGTGGCAACGATGTCAATGATTCCGCTTCTCATCAGCCGTCGCGAAATTCTGCCGAGACCATGTGAATCGAGATAATCGCTGAGGGCGTCAGTTGCGGTGATCCGTCGAGCGCTGATGTGGCCGGTGCCACATTGCGCAGAGATAAGGTCAATCTCGATCGGGTTATAACCAAGTGGAGTTGAGCAACCAAAGATTCGTTCGGCACCGGGTTTTTCATCCAGTTCAACAAACAACACACGGAGTCCGATCTGTGCTGCTGCCATGGCAAGTCCAGCAGATACGGTTGTCTTGCCGACACCGCCCTTTCCCGCAACAATTACGATGCGGGATGCGGTGAAGAATGTCAATTGGTCCACGCGCCCTCCGGAGGCTTCCTTGCGCAGGTTACTCAGAGTAATGACGATTGCTGCCACTGCGCTGCTATGTGGTTCGATGTTTTTTTCGGCACCTCCTGCCAACGCCGGAGATTCGGCGTCTGAATTGGCACCCGTAGATGTGGTTGCCGTAAGTGGGCTGATTGACGAAGTGGTTGCCCATGAAATTGAGCAATCACTCGATCGTTCAGCGACCAACGGTGCTCAAGCGGTGATCTTGCAGGTGAATTCGTACGGTGCCGTGGTGTCAAACCAACGCATGACGCAGTTGCTTGAGCGCATCGCCGCAGCAGATATTCCGGTCGCGGTGTGGGTTGGCCCATCTGGTGCACGTGCATATGGACTATCCGCCCAACTCCTAGCGGTCGCCGACGTCAGTGCGATGGCCCCAGGAACACGCGTTGGCTATTCCGGGGCGCCTCTTGTGGTGCGTGGTAGTGAGCTGAAATTTGGTGAAACTGGAACGAGATTGCAAACCTCATCACTCGGATTTGTCGACGCGCGCAGATTGGGTGTGCTCAAATTTTCTGGATCCGACGAGGGTGTTCCCGTCGTACGCAACATGATCAATGTGCTCGATGGTCTCAATATCGACGGAAAGGTCTTGAAGACCACTGTCGACACTTTGAATGGAAGTGGCAAAGTAGTTCGCGAAACTACGACCGCACGCTTTTTTAAACTTGGTGTTTTGGCTCAACTGATGCACACGGTGGCAAGCCCTCCGGTGGCATATCTTTTGTTCGCTATTGGTCTCGCCCTGCTCGTATTTGAATTCTTTACGGCCGGAATTGGAATTGCCGGTGGAGTGGGTGCCGTATGTACCGTTCTCGGTTGCTATGGGTTAGCGGCGCTACCTGTCCGTGGTTGGAGCATTGCATTGCTGATCCTCGCCGTGATCGCTCTGGCGATCGATGCCCAAGTTGGCGTCCCTCGATTGTGGACTGCAATTGGACTCGGAATGTTCGTAATCTCGTCAATTTCCCTGTACCGACCAATTGATGGTACCGACATGCGATTGTCGTGGCTAACACTCATTTCCGGCATCGCCATGATGTCGCTTGCGTTTATCGTTGGGATGCCTTCGATTGTGAGAACTCGGTTTGCGACCCCAACTATTGGACGAGAGTGGATGATTGGCTCGCCAGGCACTGCAGTCACCGATATTTCCCCCGAGGGAATTGTCAAAGTTCACGACGCGTCGTGGCGTGCACGAACCAATCGTGCCACGCCCCTAACCGTAGGGTCACCGCTGCGTGTGGTCGGGATTGATGGCGTCACTCTCGATGTCGAACCGTTGGAAGGTGCGGCCCGTGATTATCGTGAGATGCGCAAAACCACGCCGTCGTCAACCGATAGTCAGTAACGGAGAATGGCTGTAGTTGACAGCGCCAACGCTGCGCGTCGTGTTGCGTCCGAAACCGCAACACTTCAGCCCATTGACTGGTTGCTCCTGGCTGTTCCGGGCCTCATTTGGGGCTCAAGTTTTTATTTTATTGCCATCGGTCTTGATTCGTTTTTCCCCGGGCTGATTACTCCGCTGCGAGTACTCATTGGGTTTCTCACACTGAGCGCCTTTCCCAAAGCCAGGGCACCAGTTCCGCGAGGGGCATGGCGCAGTATTGTGCTGCTTGGCATTTTGTGGCTGGCAATTCCACTCACTGCGTTTCCGTTCGCCGAACAGCATGTGTCAAGCAGTGTGGTCGGAATGTTGAACGGTGCCACACCTCTGTTTGTTGCACTTGTTGCGGTGGCAATTGCGCGACGACTTCCGCCCAGGGGACAAGTAATTGGTCTAGTGATTGGTTTGCTCGGTGTGTTCTGTATCGCCCTGCCCACCATCAATCAAGGTTCATCAAGCACATTTGGAACGATGTTGGTACTTGGTGCACTGACGCTCTACGGGGTTGCCCTAAATGTTGTCGCACCACTGCAGCGCGAGTTCGGTGCGCTACCGGTGTTGTGGCGAGCACAAATCGTCGCCGTTGTCTTGCTTGCCCCAATGGGTATCTATTCTCTGCGTAACAGCGAATTTGCCTGGAGACCATTTGTCGCTGTCCTCGTGCTCGGTGTGTTCGGCACGGCCTTGGCGCACTACGCGATTGCAACCCTTGCCGGACGTATCGGATCAACGCGAGCATCGGCCAGCCTGTACCTCATGCCTGTTGTGTCTCTATTTCTCGGAGTTGTTCTGCGCGGGAAGACGTTGCGATTCTTGCCATCTTCGGTAGTGCGGTCGCGGTACTTGGTGCGTGGGTGCTGGGGCGACGCAAACGCGGTGCGTGAAAACCAGTTGATAGCGAGATATCGGCGCATAACTATCTAGAACGACACTCTTGACATTCAGGGGTATCGAGGCTGTATGATTCTGGCGTTTTCCACAACGGCTTTCCGGCCGTTGCGTCGAAAGTCATAGGCGGCAGGAATGACCCCATCACTCTCCCAGACTTCGGAAGATGCAAGTTTGCAGGCGTGGGTGCCGTCGGAAAATATTCGTCGGCTGCAGTCCGACCATAACGCCTGTGCGCCGGCCGTGGGTGTGGAAAGAGCCTTGCATTACACGAAGTTCTACAAAAAATTTGCTCGACAATACCGTTCCACGCAGTTGCTCAATGCACACTGCCTCGCCGACCACCTGGCCCGCAGGAGCATTCGCATCCACGACGGCGAGATGATCGTTGGCACTCACACCGAACACCGGATTGGCGCGATCTGTCATGTCGAAAAGGCTGGTCTCGCCATGCTCGAGGATTTATTCAGGTTCGAACGCCGCGAAACAAATCCTTTGCGGATCAGTCGGCCAGCCCGACGTGAACTGATGTGGAAAGTGATTCCATACTGGCTCGGACGTACCTTACCGATGAAGGCTTTTGGATTCAGGGGAAAGTTAAGGTTTGTCCACGAGCAGTTAAACGCAACCTATTTCGTGATCAACGAATCCGGAGGAATTGCCCACTTCCTGCCCGACTACGCCGAACTGATCGGAATGGGCACAGATGGCTTGCGCGAGCGGATCCATCAGCGACAGGCACGCGGCGACGGGCTGTCGCCGACACAAATTGATTTTCTGGACGCCGGACTGATCGTACTTGACGGCCTGGATGGCTTTGCTAGCCGTTATCTGGAGTTGGCGCGGAGGGAAAACGACAACCTGCTAGTCAAGACTCTGGAATGGGTACCCCAAAAACCGGCTCGCAATCTGCGAGAAGCACTGCAGATGATCTGGTTTTTCCAGATGGCGATCCAGATCGAATCATTGGATCAGGGCATCAGCCTCGGACGGATGGATCAGTATCTGTATCCGCTGTACCTCCGAGAACGCGGCCAGACGGATTTCGATCCCAACCGGATCAAGGACTTGTTTGCCGCGTTCTTCCTCAAGTTGTCGGAAGTCATCCCAATGTTTTCCAGCCGCATCACGCAGATGTACGCTGGCCTGCCCAGCGGGCAAGCCCTGACTCTCGGCGGCGTGGATGCCAACGGCGAGGACGCGACGAATGAGTTGACCCTCCTCCTGCTGGACGTGTTGGACAAGTTCAAAACCCGTCAACCCAACTGGCACGCGCGGATCAGTCAGGCATCGCCAGTCGACTATGTCGAGCGGATTATGACGGTGCTGGCCCGAGGAGGCGGTTCCCCAGCGCTGTACAACGACGACGTCATCATCCCGGCGATGAAACAACGCGGGACCGATGCCCGCAAAGTCTGGGACTACGCCACGGTCGGATGCGTGGAACCGGCGCTGCCAGGCGAGAGCTTCACCTCCTCGGACGCGGCGCTGTTCAACCTGCCGATCAACCTGGAACGGGTGCTCGGCGACGGTCAGCGTCTGCATCGCATCAAGACCATGCCGGTATTGCTGGAAACCCTTGAGTCGGAGATGCGACGGCGGCTGACCGACCTCAAGCACCGTCTGGATCACATCGAACGATCAAACGCCCGGTATTTCCCGACGCCCTTGTCTTCGCTGACGGTGCGGGGCTGTATCGAAAGCGCGACCGACTTGAGCGCTGGCGGTGCCACCTACAACGCTTCCGGAATTCAAGGTGTCGGCGTGGCCGACCTAGCCAACTCTCTGGCGGTCATAGAACAACTGGTATTTGAAAGGAAAACCCATTCACTCAAAGAAATAGCCGATGCCTGCGCCACCAACTACGCCGGCAACGACTTGCTCAGGGCGCGGGCCCTGAACATCGACAAGTATGGCAACGATCGACAACGCGTGGATGAACTCGCTGCCGAAGTTACGGTCATGTTCGACCGCAATGTGTCGCGGCACCTCAATACCCGCGGCGGACGCTGGATGCCCGGCTTTTACTCCATGACCTGCCATCAGGGATTTGGTCGTCGCACGGGCGCGCTACCGTCCGGTCGACGCGCCGGCGAACCCCTGGCTGATGGCCTTGCACCAGTGGACGGCACGGACCGTCTGGGACCCACTGCGTCGTTGAATTCTGTGGCGAGGTTGGATCACACACGCTTCGGCAACGGCATCAACCTGAACCTCAAGTTCGACGCGCAAACCTTGAACGCCGCCGATGGCGGCACCATTCTCCGGTCGCTGGTCACCGGTTATTTCAAGCAAGGTGGCATGCAGATCCAGATCAATGTGCTCGACGTTGGCGAATTGGAAGATGCGATACAACACCCGGAACGCCACAGAGACCTGCTGGTGCGGATCTCGGGTTACTGCGCCTATTTCGTTGATCTGACCCCCGAGATGCAGCGGGAAATCATTGCCCGAACCCCACAAAGAAACTAGGTCGTCATGGATGCGGACGATCCCATCGTCGCGCCGGTCGTAGACATCCAGCGCTTTTCCATCCACGACGGCCCTGGAATTCGCTCGCTGGTTTTTCTGAAGGGCTGCAACCTGCACTGCGTCTGGTGCCAGAACCCGGAATCGCAGGAGGCCAGACCGGTGGTCGGGTTTTATGCGAATCGCTGCCACCGGACATTCCATTGTCTGGACGTTTGTCCCGACGACGCGATTGATGTCGACTCGTTCCGTATTGACTACGAGCACTGTTCCTTGTGCGGCAAATGCACCGAGGTCTGCGTCTATGACGCCCTGAAAACGCTGGGCGAATACCTGACGCCCGAACAACTGCTGGACCGACTCATAGCCGATACTCCTTATTATCGGAGCGGCGGCGGTATCACGTTTACCGGCGGCGAACCTACGTTGTATCCGGATTTCATGGACCGCATGCTGACGCTGTGCCGAGAACATGGGTTGCATACCAACATGGAAACCGCTGGCTCGTTCCCGTTTGAGCGATGGCGGCCAATTCTGAGCAAGTTGGACCTGATCTATTTCGACCTGAAACTCATGGACGCAGAGCGGCACCGCAAGTATGTGGGCGGCGGGTACGAGCGGATCATCAGTAACGCGAGACTGCTGGTTGAAAACGGCTACCCGGTGGAGTTCCGGTTGGCGCTGATTCCCGGATTTACCGATACCCCGGCCAACCTTGGGGCGATCTCCGATTTCCTGGGATTGCTGAACCGACGGAAGATTCACTTGCTGCGCTACCACAACATGGGTGAAGCGAAAATCGGCATCATCAATGGTCGGCAGCCGAAACTGGGCTTGGGCGCTTATTCCGATGAAGCCTATGCCAAGACGAAAGATTTCTTGGGGAAGAATCGAATTGAAATCCTCAACCACACTGGTTGAGGGTGAGACATTTATAGATTATTTATAAATTTAGTCGGGCTCCGGCGAGACGTAAATCACCACGTCGTCGGGTGATGCCCTGCTGGTCGAGATACTCGATTAGAGGTACGGCATATTTACGGGTGATCTGGAGTGCTTCGCGGAATTGTGACACGGCAAAGCCTTGCGGATGGACTTGGAGTAAATGCTTTACCGCAGTCGTGGCCATGACAATTGCGTGAGAGTGAAAGATAATTCCATTGCAATTGACAAAAATATTTCGTTGAACAAGTTGCCGAATGATTGTGGCATCAAAACCCTTGTTATCCGGTGGAGCGCATCCGGCGCGCAAGAATTTGTCAATATAACGGTGGTTGGCAATTCCATCATCGGCACGTGGAAACACCCGTCCGGTGATGATCTGAGTGTCTGGGAGCAGAGCAACTACGGCCTTTTCGTGGTCTGAAAACGACGCCAACTCCACGCCGAGAGTGCCGGATTTGGCAATTTTTTGTTGTACCGCATCGAGTGCGAACTTCAACTTAGGCGGTGACACGATCCAGTCGCCAACGGTCGGGGCTACGACCTCACCTGTCAGCACCTCTAGTTCATGTTGTGAAATCCATCCACGTTCACTAACCACTCGCTCCACGGATCGGTCGGGGATCGCTCGTGCTATAGGCAAGAGCGGGTCGATATCCAGCACCTGGCCGCCTCCGATGGTTTCATCGCGTCCGGTTTCGCGGAGGATGAATCGATCACCGGGAAGAATAGGTATGTCGGTATTCCAGCGCAGGCGAACCGGTCCGGTTTGGCCGAGTGCCACGAGATCGGTACCGATGACTCGCAACGAGACCGGAAATTCCCCGGATCCGATGTACATCATGTAGTTCCCCCGGCGCCCAACATCGTGCTTGAGTGAGGCGAGCACGGTAAGTGTTGCGTCGCAACAGCGCGTCGGTTTCCACTGTCGATCTTGTACCAGAACTGCTCCACGAGCCAATTGATGGTGGTCAACTCCGCTCAGATTCAGCGCGCAACGTTGTCCGGGGTCAAGTATGTCAACGGCTCGGCCATGAGTTTGAATGCCTCGCACCTTTACTGGTCTATTGTTCGGTAGGACCACCAGTTCGTCACCAACCTGCACGGCACCATCGGTGAGTGTTCCAGTTACGACCGTTCCCGAACCTTTGGCCGCAAAGACACGGTCAATCCATAGACGAGGTCGGTGGCGATTCGATGTTCGCGACGTGTGGGCGACAAGTTGAGCAAGATATTCCCGCAGGACTTCGAGACCCACACCGGTAGTGCTCGATACAGGAATTACCGGCGCACCGTCGAGAAACGTTCCATTGACATGTGGACCAATGTTGGCAATGGTCATTTCCAGCGTTGAGGGATCCACCAGGTCGGTCTTGGTGAGGACGACGGCACCGTAACTAATTCCGAGAAGATCAATGATCCGCAAGTGTTCTTCGGTCTGTGGCTTCCAGCCTTCGTTTGCCGCCACGACAAGCAGACATGCATCAACTCCACCAACTCCGGCCAGCATGTTGCGTAGAAAGCGAATGTGCCCCGGCACATCCACGAAACTCACCACCTCATCAGATGGCAACGTTGTGAAGGCAAAGCCCAAATCGATGGTCAGACCTCGGCGTTTTTCTTCTTCCCAGCGGTCGGGGTCAATACCTGTCAGGGCGTGTACGAGTGAAGATTTTCCGTGGTCCACATGTCCAGCGGTGGCAACGACACGCATGGAACGTTGTCGTTTCTACCGCGCGGGAAGTGCACTGAGCGCCGAGATGAGCATCGGATCGTCATCGGGATGTACCGAACGCAAATCGATCATCGTTTGTTGATCTGCGACACGCGCAATGACTGGAGGCTCGTGTGCGCGTAGCGCGTCGAGATGATCGCCGATCAGGGATATTCCACGGGAGGGGATAGTTGCCCCAGGGGTTGATCCGGCACCTGGAATTGCCAGGCAGCCAACGACACGTCCACGCTTGGTTGCCTCGACAATGTGATGAGCACGACGGTCAAGGGAGTCCAGCGACGCAGTTGCCATCTTCCAGAACGGCACGTCGTCGCAGACTGTGCGCTTTAAGTACGACAGTGCAAGTTGTTGCAGGGAAGAAATAGTGAGTGCTCCGGGTCGAAGTGCCCGCGCCAGGGGATACACGGCACAGGCATCGATGAGATCAGCGCGCCCGACAATGATCCCGGATTGTGGACCGCCCAATAACTTGTCGCCGCTAAAAGTGACGAGGGATGCGCCGGCAGCAAGTGTTTGTTTGGCTGCCGGTTCGTTCACAAGCCAAGCGGGTGTTGGTCCAGTAAGCCACGGACAGGAATTGTCGATCAGTCCTGAACCGATGTCGGCGACAACGGGGACACCGAGAGTTGCCAATTCATCTACGGAGGTGTCTTCGACGAATCCTTCAACGCGAAAGTTTGAGGGATGTACCTTGAGCACAAGTGCAATGTTGTTCTTGCGCGATTCGATGGCTTTGCTGTAGTCGCGAAGTCGTGTTCGGTTGGTGGTCCCAACATCCACGAGTCGGGATCCACTTTGTTCGAGCACCTCTGGAATTCTGAAACCGCCGCCGATCTCGACGCTTTCGCCACGGGCAACGGCGACATCGCGTTGATTGGCCAGTGCACTGAGCACGAGCAGGATCGCAGCAGCATTGTTATTGACGACGAGGGCGGCTTCGGCACCGCAGAGTAAAGCCAGGAGTTTGCCGATACCGCGCTGCCGAGAACCACGTTCACCGGTGAGCAGATCAAATTCCAGAGAGTTTGCGCGCTGAGAGTGCTGATAGGCAAGTGGTGCCCGACCCAAATTGGTGTGCAAGAGAACTCCCGTGCCATTGATGACATCGGTCAGGAGTTGACGGCGAAATTCATCGGCTAATTGTGATGCCTGTTTAGCGTCTCCACGGGCGATGGCGATTCGGGCGCAGTCAACAAGCACGGCATGAGGTAGGTCATTCTGCAGGGCAAGTTCACGAGCCAAGGAGTCCACCGATGGCGGCCGTTGATCGGCAGAGATCATTGAAGATTCAGCCATGCCAGCAACCTACTGCCAGATGCACAAGATGACATTTTGTGCCAGTAGTTCCTCACGGCGGTGCGCTGAATAGAGTTCGATCGATGTCCCCAGAAGTTCCAGTCCGGCCAGCCGCCACGGTGATGCTGATCCGTGATCGGACATTGGCGGCCTTCGAAGTGTTTATGCTTCAGCGCACATTGTCAGCAGCGTTTGCGAAAGGCATGTATGTGTTTCCGGGTGGGCGGGTTGATGAGGGCGATAGTGCAAATGAACTCGAGGATCTGTGCGATGGTTTGAGTGATGAACAGGCGAGCAGTTTGCTGCAAGTTCCTGTGGGTGGATTGGCCTATTGGGTGGCGGCAATTCGTGAGTGTTTTGAAGAGGCGGGCGTACTTCTCGCTCGACATGCATCGAGCCAGAAGATCGTTCGCTTTGACAATCCGGACGTGGTGGCCAAGTTCGCCGAAGCCCGGAAACAGATCTATGACGGCACTCTGACGTTGATCCAACTGTGTGCCAGGGAAAACTTAACGTTGGTCACGGATTCAATTCATTACGTCAGTCACTGGATCACTCCGGTTGGAGAAACTCGTCGGTTTGATACCCGATTTTTCGTTGCGCGTGCCCCACAAGCCCAGGAACCGTTGCACGACGACGGCGAAACGATTGCCAGTCTGTGGGTCGAACCTGGGGACGCATTGGCACGACGCACACGCGGAGAGTTAGCGATGATTTGGCCAACGATCAATAATCTCGAATTTCTTGCCGATCACCGAACCACCGCAGATGTTCTCGATGCGGCCTCAAGGATTGGCGTGCCAACAACTATCTTGCCGCGATTGCGTACAGATGCCAATGGAAAGGTGATCGGTATTATTATGCCCGGTCAACCCGGCTATGACGATTCTGTCGGCTAGCGACTAGCCGACTAGTCAATCTGAACAGTTGATTTTTTCTTGAATGCAACTTCGACTGCATCAAGCAAGCGTGCCGAACATCCCGCCATATCAGTTGCCGGAATTGTTTCCGCAACGATGCGCTGAGCGATTGCTCGAAATTCGTGTGCCGCGGCACTCGTTCCACTAATTGCCACGGGTTCGCCGCTGTCGCCGCCATATGCAACCGCGGACTCGATTGGCACGGAACCGAGCAATTCGCTCCCAATCTCATCGGCGAGAGCCTGACCGCCACCTTGACCAAAGAGTGGATATGAAGTTCCATGCTGGCAAGTGAACGAACTCATGTTTTCAATCACACCAGCCACTCGCAGAAAACTTCGTCGGGCCATATCGGCGGCTCGAATGGCTACCTTCTGGGCCGAAACCGCTGGAGTAGTAACAATGATCAGATCCGTGCGTGGCAGCATCCGGGCGAGCCCCATTTGCACATCTCCAGTCCCTGGGGGCATATCGATGAGCAAGTAGTCGAGGTCACCCCAGTGAACATCTTTCAGGAATTGTTCAACTGCTTTGGTCAGCATCAGTCCTCGCCACATCAACGCAGTGCTCTCGTCGTCGACGAGCATTCCCGTTGACACCACCTTGAGCAACCCGTTACCGACGACCCGTTCATTGGGAATGATTTGCGGTTTTTCAGCGCCGTTGATCCGTCGTGCCTCAAGACGATCTGACATTCCAAGCATGCGCGGAATGGAGAACCCCCAAATATCGGCATCCAGCACGCCAACGATGTGTCCTTCATCGGCTAGCGCTGCGGCGAGATTGACCGTGACCGAACTCTTTCCCACTCCGCCCTTGCCACTGGCAATTGCTAATATCCGGGTGTTCAATGGAATCTGTGTATCGGGTGCCTGCTCGCGGGCATTCCATCGGGCCCGGGTCATCACGTTGGTTCGCTCGTCGGCAGTCATCTCGCCCCATTCGATGATCACCTTGCTCACTCCGGGGTGCCTGCTGACGCGGCTCTCCACGTCATTTTTGATCTGGGCTCGCAGTGGGCATCCCTTGATCGTGAGTTTGATGCCGATCGAAACCACGCCCTCGGGAGTCACGCTGACCCCGGTGGCCATACCCAGATCCACGATGTTGTCGCCCAACTCGGGGTCCACCACCGCCCGCAGGAGATTGCGTATTTCATCAACGCTCGGAGGTGCCACCCGTCGTTCGGTCATCACTACAAGTTACCGCTCGGATACAAGATAATTCATATGGTGCTTGGCGCAGAGCGTCAGCGAAGCAGTATAGTAAGAGAGATGATCGCCCTCACTGACACCGCAGCGACCAAGGTCAAGCAATTGTTGGAGGCCGAAGGTGCCACCGATCTCGCATTGCGCGTTGCCGTTCGTCCGGGCGGATGCTCGGGGTTTTCATACGAGATGTTCTTTGACGGCGACATTTCAACCGAAGATCAGACGATGACATTTGGTGACGTACGGGTTGTTGTCGACCAGGCCTCGTCACAGTTGCTTGTTGGTGCCAGCCTGGATTATCAAGACGGTTTGCAAGATGCTGGTTTCAAAATCAACAACCCGAGTGCGTCTCGTACTTGTGGTTGTGGCAACAGCTTTAGCTGAAGTTCGTTACAAAACTATCGCGGTAAGTCGTTCCACGATTTCGTCGGCATCAAAAACTCCATCGAGCCGATCCGTAACCAATGCTTGCTTGTCGGTGATGAACAGCGCTGGTTCGTAGGTCATCTTGAGGGCTTGCACCGCAGGAGCAACCGTGGTCGCTGTGTTGTCGACATAGATCTCGGCATGAATATAGGTGAATGCATCTCCGAATTGTTTGCTGGCGGCGATCAGTCCCTCTAGGCCTGGAGCACACGCGCCAGTTTCACAAAAAGCTGGTGTGCCGACCAAATAGGCGATTGGTTTACCAATCGTCAGGGCTTCATTGAGTGTGATGTCATGAAATGGACACTGCTCCGGCGTTCGGGTGCAGATTGGATCGACACCACGGTGATTATCAAATGTTGGTGTATCAAAACCGGGTAATGCCGTACCGATTGTCGGCACGAGAACTTCACTGGCGTCAAGAATCTGAATCGCGACTCCTCCGGCTGGGCCGCCGTCGACGACAAGTGAGTAAATTCCGGGTTCGGAGATATCAGCGCGAAATGGCCAATAGGCAATGGTTAGGCCGTTGGAATGTTTTACCGCCGATAGCGAGTCAACGACGATTTCTCCGGTGTCCGCATTTACTAGTTGAGCGGAAAGCACGTCGGGTTGTGGGCCATCGTCGACGGTGAGAAGTCCTTGTTGATTGGCCAGCGACAACGGCATGCGAACATTGCCTGGCGTGAGCAACCCAGGAAAACGTTGCACCAATTGCACATCATCTGGCAATTCGGGCGATGATGGTTTTCGCGCCGTGTTAGACCCAGATGAACATGAACTGATCAGTTGTGTTGTCGCGCCAAGACCCAGAGTGCCGAGTGTTCCAATGAGTAGTTGGCGACGCGAGAAGGTTGGCATTTGATAGATCGTAGGAGGTGGACGTGGGTCTACCATGGTCACTATGGCTTCATCAAAGAAAAAGGAATCAAGTGGCGCGAAACCGATCGGGCCCTACACGCCGGTAGTTCGAGCGGGAGATTGGATCATCGTCTCTGGTCAACTCGGCTTGTTGGACGGCAAAATTGTTGGCGGCGGGGTCGCGGCGCAAACGGCTCAATCCATTGTCAATCTCAAGGCTCATTTGAAAGCGGCTGGTGTAACAATCCACGATGTGAAGAAGACACTTTGTTTCCTCACCGATATGGATAATTTTGCGGCGTTCAATGCCGCATATTCCACCGGCTTCGGCTCAAGTCGTCCGGCCCGTAGCACGATTGGAGTCGCTTCGTTGCCGGCTGGTGGTGCCGTTGAAATTGAAGCGTGGGCCTACAAGCCAGCGAGGTTATGACCATGGCTGGTGGCGCAATACTTGTAGTGGCATTACTTGGTTTTCCGATTGTTGTCGGGATGTCAACCGCGGCAATCGCTGCACTCCTTGGCCATTTTCTGTGCAGGGATGCTGAAATCCGACATGAGGGCAGCGAGCTCGTTGAGTTAAATACCTGAGCACCACAACTGCTGATCTTTGCGTTCGCAACGCAGTGTTGATCGCGACAGTTGATGATCAACGTGGCGAAATTCCTGGTGGATGGGTGGCCATTACCAACGGATTGATCACCGGAGTCGGTCATGGTGGGACCGAACCGACTTCTAAAACCGTCATCGATGCGACCGATTGCTTGGTGACGCCGGGGTTGGTGAATGCACATCACCACATGTTTCAAAATCTCACTCGCGCATACCCACCGATGACGAGCGCTCCATTGTTCGGCTGGTTGCAAACCCTCTATCCACTATGGAACACGCTGGATGAAGAATCTGCTTTCGTATCGGCGTGGGTTGCATTGGCCGAACTCGCACTATCAGGTTGCACGACCACGAGCGACCATCTGTATATGCACCCTCAAGGGGCAGGAGACTTACTCTCCGCCGAGATCACTGCGGCGGTGGAACTGGGCATGCGGTTTCATCCGACCCGCGGTTCGATGTCGTTGTCCCAAAAGGACGGCGGATTGCCACCTGACAGCGCGGTGCAAGACCATGATCTGATTCTCGCCGAGTCCCAACGCGCAGTTGAACTGCATCACGACCGCAATCATGGCGCAATGGTACGTATTGCACTGGCACCGTGCTCACCGTTCACCGTCACCAAACGGTTGATGATCGAGTCTGCACAGTTAGCAGAGCAACTGGATGTTCGATTACACACACATTTTGCAGAAAACGTCGAAGACGATGCATTCTCGCTGGCGACATTTGGCTGTCGTCCAACTGAGTATCTGGAAGAAGTCGGTTGGTGTACGGATCGAGCGTGGGTCGCCCACTGTGTGATGCCAAATCCCGATGAAGTGCAACGACTTGGTCGGGCCCACATCGGTGTCGCTCATTGCCCGAGCAGCAATCTCATTTTGTCGTCGGGAATTTCACCGGTGGTGGATTTGCGCGCTGCCGGTGTTCATGTTGGTCTCGGCGTAGATGGCTCGTCGTCGGCCGATTCGGCATCCCTATGGCTCGAGGCTCGCCAAGCGATGTTGCTAGCCAAGCTACGAAGTGGGCCGTCTTCAAGCACTGCCCGAATGGCACTTGAAATTGCGACCCGAGGCGGCGCTGGATGTCTTGGTCGTGTTGGGGAAATTGGCGAAATTAGCCTTGGAGCGGTGGGCGATCTTGCCGTGTGGTCGCTAAGTGGTCCACAATTTGCCGGAGCCATTGCTGATCCGATTGAGGCATGGTTGCGCTGTGGACCAGTTTCGGTTCGAGACACGATTGTCCATGGTCGCGTGATTGTGCGCGGTGGTCAACTTGTCAGCCCACGAGTTGATGAGATGCTGGCACGCCATCGCCTCTTTGCGGCTCGAATGCAACAACTCGTCAATTAGCCTCGGTCATCATGTTGCAGCACGCGGTCGTCACCTATTTTGTGATTGCACTCGCTGAATTGCCGGACAAGACGATGTTGGCAACACTTATGCTTTCGACCCGCTACAAGAATCGCCTCGCCGTGTGGTGTGGGGTAACGCTCGGGTACGCCACTCATGTCATCGTTGCCGTGTTGTTTGGAGCCGTGCTTACAACATTTCCCCGTGGACCGATCCATGTGTTGGTCGGGGTGCTATTCATCACGGGGGGCATTCTGACGTTGCGGAAATATGACGACAGCGAAGATGCCAGCTTGGATCGTCCGACTACTACGTTGAGTTCAACTCGTGTCATCTGGCTTGCGGCGTCAGTCATCCTTGTGGCGGAATTTGCCGATCTCACTCAGTTGGCAACCGCGGGCTTGGCTGTTCGCTTCAACGATCCGTTAGCCGTCGCTATTGGAGCGATTCTGGCACTGAGCAGCGTCTCAGGGATTGGTGTGCTCACCGGTTCGTGGCTACCACGACATATTCCGTTGCCAGTCATTCATCGAGTTGCTGGAATTATGTTCATCGTGATCGGCGCGTCGGCGCTCGTCGCGTCGGCGTTCTAGGCCGACCACTTCGATTGACCGAAACGATAACCGACGCTACGCACCGTTTGAATGAGGTTGGCGTGTTCTTCGCCGAGCTTGGCGCGAAGTCGTCGAATGTGAACATCAACGGTTCGCGCTCCACCGAAGTACTCATACCCCCACACTCGCGATAGCAGCGTTTCGCGCGAAAAGACCTTGCCTGGATTCTGCGCCAGAAATTTCAGCAACTCATATTCCATATACGTGAGATCAAGCGGCTGCCCACCAAATGATGCTTGATACGTTTCCAGATTGAGAACGAGCCCGCCGTACTCAACGAGAGCCTCGTGCTTGCCGGAAAATTCTGTCCAGAACAAGTGGCGAAGGCGTGCTTCAAGTTCGCGAGGGTGAAACGGCGCCAGACAAAAATCATCAAAGAGATCATCGCGCAATTCAAGGTCGGGAAGTTGCGCTCCGCTCACCATCACCAGGACCCGCTGCACCGGAACGTCGCGCTTACGCAGTGATCGACACATTGCCCAACCACCCTCCGGATCGTCATCGCACATGACGACAGCGCCAGCCCAACCTTGGGTTGGCTCGTTTTTAGCGGCTTCGGCACCCGAGGCAGTCGCCTTCCAGCGGTAGCCAGCCAAATCGAGTGTGCGAGCCAGATCCACCGACGGTGGGGCCGGGAACACGGCGATCATGTTATTCACCTCATCGCCAGTCGCGTTGTAAGACGAATAATTGGTCATAGAGCGCGCAGGTAGCGACCAAGTTCGAACTGACTGATGTGTGTTTTATAGTCACGCCACTCGTCGCGCTTATTGCGCAAAAACCACTCAAAGATGTGATCGCCAAGAGCCTCGGCAACCAGCGTCGAGTTTTCCATCACATGTAGCGCCTCGGATAGTGACTGAGGAAGTTGGGCAATACCGAGTTTGGCCAACAAGACATCGTCCATTTCAAACAAATTTGCATCTGCCTCGGCCGGCAATTCATATTCTTCCTCGATGCCTCGCATCCCAGCGGCAAGGATGACAGAAAATGCGAGATATGGATTGCAGGCAGGATCTGGCGATCGATATTCGATTCGCGTTGCTGATTCGTTCTGGCGTTTCGGAATTGGTACTCGAATGAGTCCACTGCGGTTGTTACGAGCCCACGAGATGTGGACGGGGGCTTCAAATCCTGGAACAAGTCGTTTGTAACTATTGACGGTTTGGTTGGTCACCGCCGTAATCTCTGCGGCGTGCCGCAACAACCCGGCCATGAACTGCTTGGCTGTCGGTGACAGGTTGTATGGGTCATCCACGCTGTGAAATGCGTTGTCTTCTCCTGTGAATAGCGATAAATGCAAATGCATGCCAGATCCCTGGATGTTTTCCAAAGGTTTGGGCATGAATGTTGCGTGCACATTGTGGAGTGCGGCAATTTCCTTGACCACAAAACGAAAGGTCATGACACTGTCCGCCATCGCCAGGGCGTCCGTGTGTCGTAAGTCGATTTCATGTTGGCTCGGTGCATCTTCGTGGAAGCTGTATTCCACCGGGATGCTCATCGTTTCCAGGGTGCGAATGGTCTCCTTGCGTAGCGAACTGGCAATGTCGGTACTTGTCAGGTCAAAGAATCCACCTTCGTCCAGAAGCACGGGCTGTTGTCCAGACACGGGCGGAGCAAAGTAGAAGTATTCGATATCTGGCGCGATATAAAACGAGTAGCCCTTTTTACGTGCATGATCTAGGTTTCGTCGCAGTACTTGGCGCGGATCACCATCGAATGGCGTTCCGTCGAGGCGAGCAATATCGCAAAACACGCGTGCCTCGGCACCCTTTGGGTCGACCCAAGGGAGTACCTCGAAGGTGTTGGCATCCGGAATCGCCAGAACGTCGCTTTCCTGGACCCGACTGTAACCATCGATGGATGAACCGTCGAACGACATACCGTCGTTTAATGCATTTTCCATTTCAGCTGGGCTGATGGCGAAACTCTTGAGGTTGCCCAAAACGTCGGTGAACCACAGTCGAACGAGTCGAATCCCGCGTTCTTCAACTGTGCGAAGTACGTAGTCGCGCTGTTGTTGATGCATGTCGGACACTCCTTAAGTGTGCCGTGCTACCGGCGCTTTTACTTATGCCGACATCACAGATGCCGGCATCACTTGTCCGATTTCTGTTTTCCGGACTTCTTCTTGCTCGACTTCTTGGTGCTTACCTTCTTTTTATCTACTGGAGTCTTGGCCGCACCACAGACCGTCTCGAGAATGAGTCGGGTGACGACATATGGGTCACAGTTGGCGTTCGGGCGACGGTCTTCGGCGTAGCCCTTTTTGTCACGGGCAACCTGCCACGGAATACGAACAGAGGCGCCACGATTTGATACACCAAAGGTGAACTTGTTGAATGGCGCGGTTTCGTGTTTGCCAGTGAGTCGACTTTCGATGCCGTGTCCATAGTGGCTGACGTGTTCCATGATCCGCGTACTTAGCGCCTTGCATGCGTCTTCGATTGGTTTGTAACTTGTCCGCATTGCCTTGGTCGAGAAATTGGTATGGGCTCCGGCGCCATTCCAGTCACCCTGTTGTGGTTTTGCATCCAGAGAAATGACGACACCAAAGTCTTCGGCAATTCGGCTCAGCAACCAACGGGCAATGTACATATGGTCACTCACCCTGAGTGCGTCGGATGGACCAATTTGGAATTCCCATTGACCGGGCATCACTTCAGCATTTGTGCCGGAAATGTCTAATCCAGCGTCCAAACATGCCTGTGTGTGCTCTTCGATAATTTCACGACCCATGACCCGGCCGGCACCAACGCCGCAGTAATAGGGACCTTGTGGTTCTGGTTCGCCAGACAATTCAGGGAATCCCAACGGTCGACCGTTAAGTCGCATCATCGTGTATTCCTGTTCGATGCCGTAGATCATTCCGTGCGACGCGAATTTTTTGGCCGCGGCTGCGCACGCAGCACGAGTGTTGGTTGGGTGCGGCGCGCCGGTTGATGCCAGCAAAACTTCGCACATCACCAAGATATTTTTTCCGCCTCGAATCGGGTCGGGGCAACTAAATACCGGATTCAAGATGCAGTCCGATGACTCGCCAGTTGCTTGCTCAGTGGAGGATCCGTCAAAGCCCCAAATGGGTGGAGTCTTTTCCCCGCTGGGAATGATCTTTGTCTTTGATCGCAACGTCGGTGTCGGTTTGTGGCCGTCGAGCCAGATGTATTCAGCCTGATAAGCCATTGCATTTCCTTCCGGTTGGGAGACGTTGCATGATGCTGTACCGATTTTATGCCCGTCTCAGGGATTCTCCAATTGTTGTTGAAGCGGGTTTCTCTGCCGTTGCTCAATTGTGAACGGAGCATGAAGTTATTCGCTTCACGGTGAGCCGTAGCCTGATGTTGTGGCCGCATCCCCGAGCGCTCTGCGAATTGGTCTGGCCCAGATCAATCCCGTAGTCGGAGATCTCGCCGGCAATGTCGAGTTGATCCTTGACACCTACGACCGGGCACGCGCCCAGGGCTGTGACCTGGTTGCATTTCCCGAACTCTGCATCAGTGGATACCCACCGGAAGATCTGGTGTTGAAAGCCGGGTTTGTCGCCGACAATCGAGTCGCTGTGCAACGCTGCGCCGAGCACACCAGCGATTGTGTCGCCGTGATTGGATTTGTCGATGTTGATCCTCAAGGTCGGCTGTTTAACGCGGCCGCTGTTTGTGTTGGTGGAGCAGTGTGCGGTACATACAACAAACAATTGTTACCTAATTACGGCGTGTTTGATGAGGAGCGGTATTTTTCATCCGGGAATGACGTGACCGGGTCACCAACATTGTTTCGAATCGGTGGCCACCTTGTTGGAGTAACCGTGTGTGAGGACATCTGGTCGGCAACCGGACCAGTTTGCTCCCAGTCTCAAGCCGGCGCCGTACTCAATGTCAACATCAACGCATCCCCATACCATCGTGGCAAGATCGGCGAGCGAGAGCAGATGTTGAGCGAACGGGCCCGTATGAATAATTGTGCGATTGCCTACGTGAACCAGGTTGGTGGTCAAGATGAGTTGGTGTTCGACGGCGGATCAATGTTGTTTTCGCCGAACGGAACACTCATTTCGCGCTCACCTCAATTCGTCGACGACATCCTCGTGGCCGATCTTGATCTTCCCTTTAGCGAACCGAGTGGTGAGGCACGGGTTATTGATGTCACCGCGACATGCAAGGTGCACGCGTCACCGGTAATTCTGACAATTGCGCCTCGCTGTGAAGATTTTGAAGAGCTGTACGGGGCGCTTGTCACTGGTGTGCGTGATTACGTAAGAAAGAACAGTTTCACCGACGTAGTGATTGGACTGTCGGGTGGTGTGGACTCATCGCTGGTAGCCGTGCTGGCAACCGATGCCCTCGGGGCAAATCATGTCCACGGTGTTTCGATGCCGTCACGGTATTCAAGTGCAGGTTCCCAGACCGATGCGGCGCTGCTGGCGACAAATCTTGGCATTGAGATGCAAACAATTTCCATTGAGCCAGCGTTTCAGGCATATCTCGAGATGTGTGCGCCAAGTTTTGCCAACAAACCCGCCGATCTCACCGAGGAAAACCTGCAGAGCCGGGTTCGCGGTACAACGTTGATGGCATTATCCAACAAGTTCGGATGGATGGTGCTAACTACAGGAAACAAGAGTGAATTGGCCGTTGGATACTTCACCCTTTATGGCGACTCGGTCGGCGGTTACGCCGTGATCAAAGACCTGCTGAAGACGACCGTGTATGAACTATGCCGACACATCAACCGTCGCCAAGGCCGAGAACTTATTCCCGAGGTCGTCATTACCAAGCCGCCATCTGCCGAACTTCGCCCAGACCAACGAGATGACCAAAGTTTGCCCCCCTATGACGTGCTGGATGCAATTTTGTCGTTGTATGTCGAGGGCGATCACACTGCGGCAGAAATTATCGCGCTTGGGCATAATGCCGATCTTGTGCGTCGCGTGGCTCGCCTTGTTGATATGAACGAGTACAAGCGACGCCAGGGTCCGCCGGGTGTGCGTGTGACGATGAAGGCGTTCGGCAAAGACCGTCGACTTCCGATTACAAACCTATATCGGGGTTAATTCAACGTCGTTTTAGTGTCGTAAACGCCGCCGAGGTGACGAAACCACAAGATCGCAATTGACGCCATCACTGCGAAACCACCGCCAATAAGTGCGGGTGCAGAAATACCGTGATTGGCGTAAGCCGATGTTGCTACCAGCGACATTGAGGCCCGACCTAACGTTCCGCCACCGAGAACCCATCCCATTCCCGTGCCCGGACTGTTTTTCACAAGCTGCGGACCAATGGGAATCATGCTCACCACTGCAAATTCAAAACCCATCAAGTAGATCGCCAAGGCAGCGAGTCCAATGACGAGATGTGATGATCCAATTGCCAACAAGACAGCGGCTGGCAACATCAGCAATGAACCTGTGGCCACGCTGCGTTCTTTACCCCATGAATCGGTTCTTCTGGCACTGTTGAGCGCAGCGAAAAGTTCAACGACACCTAAACCAAATCCGACCGCGGCAATACCAGCAGGTTCAAAACCGAATTCATCTCCCAGCCAGGCTCCAAAGGTGACAAATATGCATTGGCTGGCGGCCATGATGCAATACGACGTGGCAACAATGATCCAACCCCGACCCGTGACTCGGTGAATGTGATCGATCTCGCGAAGGTGAACAACTCGTGGTTCGGAGGCAATTCGAGCCGCGATGACAACCATCATTACGACAACTCCGAGTGCTCCAAGGGCATAACCGCCGCGCCAACTAGTGAGCGCAGTTACGACTCCCATGGCTGAAACACCGATGAGTAACCCCAGCGCCCATGCGATTTCCGTGAAGCCAACGACTCGACTGCGTCGTTCGTAGGGGACATGATCGGCGATCCACGCTCCAAGACCCAAATCGAAGAATAGTTTTGTGGTGCACATCAGGGTGATTCCGATGGCGAAAAACACTACCGAGGGTGAAATTGCGGCCATCGTCGTGCCTACAACGGTGCCTCCGAGACCGACCAGCATTGCGTTTCGATGTCTCATTCGATCCACGAACCGCCCGATGAAAGGCGAAGCCAAGCCGGAGAGTTCTGATATGAACATGGCGATGCCAATTTCTGGAAGCGAAATGTTGAATCCCTTGGCGATTACCGCAAGAAATGGTGGAGCGAATCGATAGCACGCGTTGGTAACTAGGCGAGCAATGGTTATCGCGGTGATGTTGTCGCGTACTTCCGGCGCATACGTAATATCAAGTCGTCCGCCGAGCACGGCAATTCACGCTACAGCGTGTCACCGCCCGGAAGATCGGCGAGCAGAGTGACGATGTCACCGGCGCTTACCCGACCGTCGCGATGAACATGGAACCAACAACCACCAAGATTTGGAAGCCTCGGATTGTTGACGCCGAGAACATGACGCAATGTGCGAATTACTCCGCTATGGCTGACAACGAGCGCAGTGCCATCTTGGCAACGAGCTGCAATGTCGCTAATGGCGGCAGAAAATCGTTGAACGATGGATTCATCCGATTCGAACCCGTCGGGCTTCTGTCGTGTTGCAAGATACCCCGGCCAGCGAGCTTCGATTTGATGTCTCGTGAGACCCTCCCACGGTCCAATGTTTGATTCCTGCAAACGCTCGTCGACCTCGACAGGACCAATGCCAAGTGATTCGGAAATGATGTGAGCAGTGTGCAACGCGCGGGTGAGGTGACTGGCAACGATGATGTCAAAGGTGCCAAGTTTTCCTGCTGCCGAATGGGCTTGGGTGATTCCTTCTTCGCTGAGATCGATGTTGGCCTGACCTTGCCACCGCTCGTGGATGTTCCACAGTGATTGACCATGGCGAATCACGAGCAGTCGGGCAACTATTTCACTACCGCGGCCACCATTTCCGCTCCTACTGATCGCATTTCGAGACACGTCAAGGCAGGGTAGTGGCAAAGGTACGCTGTGAATGTGGCTCAATTACGATTGTTCGCCTCGGCGAGGGAAGTTGCTGGCACCGCCCATGACATTGTGCCAGGTACCACAGTTGATGAAGTATTGGCGGCGGCTGTGGCCCGATTTGGTTCTGAATTTGCCACCGTGTTGGACACCTGTCGAGTATGGATGAATGGCGAGCAGGTGAGTGGTTCGACACCAGTGACTGACCTTGACGAGGTCGCCGTATTGCCACCGGTTTCTGGAGGGGCAATATGAGCAGTTCCGATTTGTCGTCGCTCTCGCTGGTCGAGATTCGACAGCAGCGAAGCGATTTGCAGGCCCAAGAAGATGCAGTATCTTTTGTCCGTCGCATGGCCCAAGGCCGACTCGACATTGCCAAGGATGAACAGCGTCGTCGCGCTGATAACACGCCAGTTTCAACAACTGTGACAAGCAATCTGGCAGGAATTTTTGGTCAAGAGCACGGTGGTGGTTCGGCACGACCGCCACGAGAAACCAATGTTTCGCCGGATCATGTCTTGGTACGCGAACTGGAGCGACTGTGCGAAGACCTCGGGTTCGGATCGCTTCGAACACTTGACAATGAATCCTTAGATCAGATCATTGAGTCACTGTCGGCATTCGAAAACCAGCGTTCGGCTGAACGGCGACAGTTATTCGATCAGATCGATGCACTTACTGTCGAACTCGTGCGTCGGTACAAAGTTGATGGCGCTGACGTTGATTCGTTACTGAACGATTAACGGAATGACATCATGACGAGCGAACGGAGATTGCCCGATGTTGGCAACTTCATTCGTCAACAGCGCGAAGTTGCGCAGAAATCGATCCGTGATTTGGCAAAAATTGCCGGTGTCTCAAACCCCTATCTTTCGCAAATCGAGCGTGGGTTACGCAAACCGTCTGCCGAAATTCTTCAGCAACTAGCGCGTGCATTGCAGATTTCGGCTGGAACGCTCTATGAACGAGCGGGAATGCTTGATCCTCAAGAGCCCTCCGCCAATCGCGTGGCTGATGCCATCGCCAATGACAACAGGCTCAATGCCGAGCAAAAGCACACCTTGCTTACCGTGTACCGAAGTTTCACCAGCGATACGGTTTCCGATGAGGCGGAATAACCGACTTACAAGATAGGTTTTATCACCCATGCAACGTGTAGCGGTGCTCTCCATGCACACCTCACCTCTGGCCCAGCCGGGCGTCGGTGATGGTGGCGGAATGAACGTTTATGTGCGCGAACTTGTTTCGGCCTTGGCCAACAGCGGGGTGCAGTGCACTACCTATACACGGGCATGGAAGGCGGACCTTCCCGCGATTGTCTCCGTCGAGCCAAATCATCGTGTTGTGCATATTCCTGCCGGAGCATTCGATCTGCCTAAAGACAATTTGTTGGGCGTAGTGGATGAATTCACCGATGGGGTTGCCAGAGATATCGCGAACACGGGCGGAACGGACCTGCTACACGCAAACTATTGGCTGTCAGGACTTTCTGGCCACAAACTTAAGCATGAGTTGAACTTGCCACTGATCACCACATTTCACACCTTTGCCAGAGTAAAAAGCCTCGGTGGCGATGCCGAGTCAGCGATCCGCGAAAAAGCGGAACTCGAAATCATCGGCTGTACGGATGCGATATCTGTGAGTTGCACAGAGGAAAAGACTCAATTCGAAACGCTCTACGGAAATTCTCCCGGAGCAATCGAGGTCGTGGCGCCGGGTGTTGAACGGGCGTTCTTCTCACCTGGCGATCGCCGCGGTGCCCGTCGCGCACTTGGCCTTGGCAGCGGACCGATGTTGTTGTTCGTTGGCCGAATCCAACCGCTCAAGGGCCTCGATGTGGCAGTGCGGGCCCTGAGCGAACTCAATCGACCCGATGCCCATCTCGTTGTTGTCGGCGGTGTCAGCGGAGTCGAGGGTGAACCCGAACTTCGTCGAGTACAGGTGACTATTGACGACTGTGGCGTGGGCGGACAAGTTCATTTTTACGATCCTCAGCCGCACCATTTACTCTCCACGTTCTATCGCGCTGCTGATGTGGTGCTCGTTCCGTCACGAAGTGAAAGTTTTGGACTAGTCGCGCTTGAGGCGGCGGCGTGCGGCGTGCCAGTCGTGGCAACCGCGGTCGGGGGACTGCTTTCACTAGTCGATCACGGACGTACCGGATTTCTTGTTCCTCAACGTGATGCCATTGGATTTGCTCGGTATACGGCGCGATTGCTTGATGATCCGGTGTTGGCGTTGTCGATGGGAACCTCAGCAGCGGAACTCGCCAAGCAGTATTCATGGCAGTCCGCGGCATTACGGGTTCGCAAGGTATACAGCGAACTTTTGGCTCGCGATCTCGTCGCATGTAACTAACTTCGACTCAAATGAGTGAGTTGTTCGACGAATCGGCACTTGCGGTTCTTGAACGACAGATCGATGAATGGCTCGGCCGTATTCGGGACCAAAACCAGACGATTAGCGCCATCGACCGTGGCGAGGTTGATGAAATTCGATGGTATGTACGCATGCGCGGTGAAGAAAAGGAGTTCACAACGGTGTGGCTCACACTGGGTCAGCGCACGCTTCGTTATGAGACCTATGTGATGCCTGCACCAACGGAAAACACCGAAGAACTTTACGAATTGTTATTGCGCCGCAACGAGAAACTTGTTGGCGCCCGGTTCTCCATCGGTGTGGAAGATGCGGTATTTCTGCGGGGTGAATTGTTTCTTTCCAGCCTGACGGAAGGTGAACTCGATCGGATCATCGGCACCCTCTATTCGACTGTTGAGCAATGTTTTAAGCCGCTTCTGCGGATCGGATTTTCCCGCAAATTTATATCAGCACCTCACACATCGTTTCTGGCGCCCGAGTTGACAGCGGTCGGGGAAGACGTGAAGTTGACTCGGGCGCATCTCTGTAACCTTCCTGAGATGAACCCGTCATCGATATCTTTCATTGGTGGCGGCAACATGGGTGCTGCCCTTATTGGCGGACTCATTAACAACGGTTGGGCTCCGTCGCTTATCACCGTCGTGGAATTGTCAGATGCCCGACGTGCAGAATTGCATCAGATGTTTCCCGACGTATCAGTATCCGATGCGTTGGTCTCATGTGAGTCGGTGGTTATCGCCGTAAAGCCACCAGCGGCGGCCGATGCGTGCAAGACAGCCGCTGCGGCGGGAGCAAGCCGAGTGTTGTCCATTGCCGCGGGCATCAGCATTGACACATTGCAGCGCGCATGCGGAGATTCCGTCGTCGTGATTCGGGCAATGCCGAACACCCCCGCACTTGTCGGCCAGGGTGCGGCGGCAATTTCATTTTCGAGCCGCTGTACCGAGCCCGACATTGTCTGGGCCGAAACGGTATTGGGATCTGTTGGCACAGTGGTCCGAGTGCCTGAGCAGCAGATGGATGTGGTGACAGCCATCTCCGGTTCTGGACCTGCCTATGTGTTCCTGCTCGCTGAGGCTCTCATCGTCGAAGCGGTGAATCAGGGTCTTTCACCTGAAGTTGCCGATGGTCTGGTACGGCAATTGCTGGTGGGATCAGCAGGGCTACTTTCTGCAAGCTCCGAGACTCCCGCCGCCCTGCGAGAACGAGTGACCTCGCCGAGGGGGACCACTGCGGCGGCAATCGAGGCGCTAGAACTCGCCGGATTTCGGGAGGCGATTGCGGCAGCGGTGGAGGCAGCAATTGGCCGAAGTCGTGAATTGGGTGCCTGAGCCGGGGCACAATTTTTCTCAAAAAGTGGCAAGATTTTTTCGTAGCCGTCGAAAAGGTGAATAGGGTATGTCACGGGTCACGATCACCGGGCGGGGTTACCCCCCAGCCGGGAGTCGCGCTTGAAAGAGTGCGCCGTTTGGGCCGATGCCGTCGGGGGGTTGGCATCGGCCCATTCGTTTTATTGGTGTTCACCCGTGGTTGATCAGCCATAGCGTGAGGAAACCATGACACAACGATTCGACACCATTTCTTTTCTTTCCGACTTTGGTACGAGCGACGAGTTCGTTGGTGTCGTCAAGTCCGTAATTGCAGATATTGCTCCCCATGCCCGTGTTATCGATTTGGTTCATGAGATCGCTCCGTTCGATATTCGCGCTGGTTCACTCGCTCTCGCTCGGTGTATTCCATACGTTCCTCAAGGTGTCGTGCTCGCAATTGTTGACCCGGGAGTTGGCTCGTCTCGTCGTGGGGTTGCCATTTCAGTGGCAGGTGGCACGGGGATTTTCGTTGGTCCCGATAACGGTTTGCTTGCCGCTGCCATCGCCCTTGCTGGGGGAGCCGAAGAGGCAGTCGTACTCAATAATTCCGAGTATCAACTTGCTGCCCCGGGAAACACATTTGCTGGACGAGATATTTTTGCGCCCGCGGCGGCATATCTGTGCAACGGAGTTCCGCTCGGCGAACTGGGCGACGAGATCGACTCGGCTCTGTTGCTGCCCGGAGTCGTGCCACTGCCGATCCAAAAAGAAGATGGTTTGCACGGCGAGGTGACATGGGTGGATCGCTTCGGAAACTGTCAACTCAACATCAGTCTCGACGACATTGCCGGATGGGGGGAACAGATTCGAGTTGTGATCACCAACCAGGCGACGAGCGAGCGCGTCGTGAGGTCGTTGCGTGTTGTGGATAATTATTCACAAGTTGGAGGCGGCATCGCTCTCGTTGTCGACTCTTACGGCTTGCTGGCAATCTGTGTTGATCGCGGGTCGGCGGCGTTGGAACTTCATCTTGGTTCCAGTGACCTTGTGGCGTTATCGCCCGATTCGCCGACCGCATCGATAGTCACAACGAGCGTACGTATCGGTCGACAGGGTTAGGGCCGACTCGGTCGTCCGGTCGTGACGATACTGTTGCCATATGCGCCCAGCCACCACCCTCACCATTGCGCTACTCCTTATTGCCATTCTTACCGCGGGAGTGCTCTCGTTAGTGATGCGTTAAGCGACGATGGAGACATTCGCTGTGATGAATTTTGCGGAGATTATTGAGGGGCATTCGCCGGACTCGAATGCGTTGGTCAGTCGGGGTGTTGCCACGACATACGGTGAATTACGGGATCAGGTTGGACGCCTCCGTGGAGCATTGAATGATCTTGGAATCGGCAAGGACGACCGCGTCGCCATGCTGTGTGGCAACAGTCCATATTTTGTTATCGGTTACCTAGCGTGTCTTGGCATCGGTGCGGTCGTGGTGCCGCTCAACCCTGCCAGCCCAGCGCTCGAACTTCAACGCGAACTCCGTGTCGTCGGCGCGCGAGCGGTTTTGATTGAACCAACGGTGATATCGGCGTGGCGAAACATTGACCGCAGCGCGGTGCCGTCCCTGACCACAGTAATTGCCACCGACGGTCACGAAGTCGAAGGCGCACTCACTCTCCGCGATCTTCTTGAGCATGTAGCCATTCCGATTACTCCAGTTGATTCGCATCAACTTGCCGTTCTCATGTTTACCAGCGGTACTGCTGGCGCACCGCGAGCCGCAATGTTGTCGCACCAGAATCTGCTTGCCAATGTGAGACAACTCGGTAGTTCAGCATTGATGACCACTAATGATGTCGTCTACGGCGTGCTCCCGCTATTTCACATCTTTGGGCTCAACGTGATGCTCGGATACACGCTATTTGTCGGTGCCAGTGTCGTATTGGTAGAGCGTTTTGATCCGGTCACCGCACTTGAAACATTTGTCGAGCGCAACGTCACGGTGGTACCAGGTGCACCACCGGTATGGTCAGCCTTTGCCCAACTTCCTGGACTGAATGCAGGCTCGTTTGCCGGCGTCCGTATCGCTCTTACCGGCGCCGCAAAGATGCCAGAGGATGTCACCAGGCTGTTTCAGGAGCGATTCGGTCTGAATATTTACGAAGGTTACGGACTCACTGAAGCATCGCCGGTGGTTTCAATGTCGATGGGTCGTGATTTTAAAGTGGGGTCGATTGGACATGCACTGCCCGGAATCGAAGTTCGACTCGTGGATGAAAATGGTGAAGATTCATTGAGTGGTGACGCCGGTGAATTATGGGTGCGCGGTGACAATGTTTTTTTGGGTTATCTGGATGACCCAGAAGCGACTGCGCGTGTACTCACTCAAGATGGTTGGTTGCGCACCGGTGATGTCGCAGTGATTGATGACGAGGGTTACGCGTTTTTGGTCGACCGCATCAAAGATTTGATTATCGTCTCGGGATTCAACGTCTATCCGGCAGAAGTCGAAACGGTGTTGCACAGTCACCCCCACATTGTCGCCGCAGCCGTGGTCGGTGTGGCTCACCCGCATACGGGCGAAGCCGTTCGGGCCTTCATCGTGCCATCACCTGGGGTTCATCTGGATGAAGATGTCGTGATTGAATTCTGTCAACGCCACCTGGCCCGGTACAAATGTCCGTCGAAGGTATTGATCGTTGATTTCCTACCCGTTGGGGGCACCGGCAAGGTACTGCGTCGCGCGTTGCATTGACCGCCCGCGTGTCGAGTTGCTGGCAACGAGAAATCCGGTAAAGAGCACACTCACACCCATGAGCAACGTGATCGCAAAGGCCCGATCTTGGCCGAGTCGACCGGCGAACAGTCCGCTGGCTGACAAAATGATCGTGCCAAAGGCGATGACAATATTTCCCATTGCCAAACGCCCCGGTGACACCACATCGCGGGCGGTACTGCCTGACAGTGTTGGGGAATTTCGACGCAGGACTCGCCATGTCGACCACAGAGCCCCAGCGACGATGATCAGTGCAGGAACACCTGAACCAACCGCCGCCAGTATTCGTGGTGCGGCACTAAACACTTCCCGCCCAGTGGGAAACTCAGTGCGAGATAGTGGAGTCTTGGCCGGTGACACGGCCACAACGCCCGCGGCAAAACCAGATGCAGCAATGAGCCATGATCGGACGATGTCTCCGGCTCGCGTTCCGGCCAGCAGATACACCGTGCCAAGGGCCAGCCAAGCCACATTGAGCACCGCGCCACACAGAAAGAAAAGCCGGAAGATTCCAATAGTCCAGCCGATACTTTCCGCCCACCACAGCGCAAGTGAGCCGACGGCAAAGAGTGCCATGGCGATACTCCAGGCCAGTTCATGGGGTTGGCGACGTCGCAACCAGCGGTCAAAGGTCGAAAGCCCAAAGGCGCAGGCCACCAGGGCCGCACCACCAGCGAGGGCACTGTTGAGAGTATTGGATGAAGGTTCGATGGCCAGGATGCCGAGCATCCTCAGGCAGGCTAGTTCGCATCTTCCTTGGTCGGATCCTCAGGGGCAGTGACGAAAGTCGTATCTCGCTAGGAGATGCCGGTTTGGGTTGACTTCGTGAAATCCTGCACGAACGCCTACCCTTGGTGACGTGGCTGTCAATCTGCGTCGAGCAATTCCCGATGCTGCCGTGGCCCGTCTGCCTGTCTATCTGCAGATCCTCAACGGTTTGGTCACGCAAGACGTTCATCAATTGTCAAGCGATCAACTTGCCACGTTGGCGGGAGTGAACGCGGCCAAGGTGCGCAAAGACCTCTCCTACCTAGGAAGTTACGGAACTCGTGGCGTTGGGTACGAGGTTGAATATCTGGTGTATCAAATTAAACGCGAATTGGGATTGCTCAATGATTGGAACGTTGTTGTAGTTGGCGCTGGCAATCTCGGAAACGCATTGGCAAACTACAGCGGTTTTGCCTCCCGTGGATTTCCGGTTGCAGGAATTGTTGATATTGATGACAAGAAAGTGGGCAATGTCGTCGGTGGAATTCGGGTTCAGCATGTGAGTGAACTCGCCACAATGGTTCGCGAATTATCTGTCAGTATTGGTGTAATCGCAACACCAGTTGATTCTGCACAACATGCCGCAGATCTGCTCGTTGCCGCAGGAATCGGATCAATTCTGAATTTTGCATCGGTCGTCTTGTCGGTGCCCAGTCATATTTCGGTGCGTAGTGTAGATCTCGGTGTTGAACTGCAAATATTGGGTTATTACGAACAACTCAATCGTCGAGAAGTAGCCGCATGTCAATAGTGGTAATGGGTATCAACCATCGATCTGCACCGCTTGATGTAATCGAACGCGTGAGCATCTCCGACAGTGCGTTGCCAAAGGCGCTTCATGGTTTGGCATCACGCGAAAATGTTCGCGAAACCGTTGTGCTCTCGACCTGCAACCGTACTGAGGTCTATGTAGTTGCCGAAAAGTTCCACGGCGCATATGGCGACGTACGAGATTTCTTCTGCGAAATTTCTGGGCTATCCGCAGACGATCTTCACCCGCACTTCTATAGTCAGCACGACGAAGCAGCGGTTGCCCACCTATTTGAAGTTGCTTGCGGACTTGACTCTGCTGTTATTGGCGAAAGCGAAATATTGGGGCAGGTGAAAGTCGCCTGGGAGAAAGCCCGCGACCAAACAACGGCCCGCACAACCCTCAATATGCTGTTTCGCTACGCGGTTGAAGTAGGCAAACGGGCGCGCACCGAGACGGCAATCAGTTCCTCGACTGCGTCGGTTTCACACGCCGCAGTCGAAATGGCTCGGGAATCACTTGGCTCATTGAGTGGTCGGCGAATGCTTGTCGTCGGGGCAGGCGATATGGGCACTGGTATCGCGCGTGCACTTGCAGGTGCTGGGGCGACGGACATTGTCGTGCTCAATCGGAGCACCGAACGGGCAACGAAACTTGCTCAGCGCGTTGGCGCCATTGTTGGCGATTTCGACAACTTGGCCACAGCACTCACCTCAGCCGACGTCGTACTGACCTGTACCGGATCCGGTGAAACGATCATTACCAAAGACATGGTCAAGACGGCGCGCGCTACTGGGCAACCATTGCTTATTGTTGACATCGCCATGCCACGCGATGTTGAGCATTCAGTCGGTGGTCTTGAGGGCGTGACGTTGCGCGACTTGCATGATTTGCGGGACTGGGCGCAAACCGGCATCGACGCGCGAAAACTTGAGGCGCAACAGGTACGCGAGATTGTGGCTTACGAAGTCGAGCGATTTGGGCAGGATTTCGTGGCCCGTCAGGCTGCACCGTTGATCGCCGAATTGCATCAACGAGTGGAGACGCTTCGACAAATTGAAATCGATCGTTTCTCATCGCGCCTTGCCGGCCTGAGCGCCGAACAACGTGAACATATTGAGGTTCTGACAAAGGCGATCGTCGCCAAGTTGTTGCACTCGCCATCAATGCAATTGAAAAATAGTGCCGGGACTCCACACGGTGAGCGACTTTCGGCTGCGTTGCGTGACTTGTTCGATATTGAATGAGCTAATCCGCATATGATTCGACTCGCCACTCGATCGAGTGCGCAGGCTCGTAGGCAATCAGAAGTGGTCGCCGAGACCTTGACAGCATCGTCTGGCGGCGAACAGGTTGAACTCGTGTTTGTGGAAACGCTTGGCGACCGACGAACTGATGTTCCGCTTCACACCATCGGTGGTCAAGGCGTGTTTGTTAAGGAGGTCCAACACGCCGTGCTCAATGGGCAAGCCGATATCGCGGTGCACTCGGCCAAAGATTTACCGTCGATGTCGACACCGGACCTCGTTGTTGGGGCATGGTGCGAGCGTCGCGATGCGCGAGATGCATTGGTCGGATCTCGACTTGATGACTTGGCACACGGAGCAACAGTGGCGACGGGATCGGTTCGTCGCCGTAAGCAATTGCTTTCACTACGTCCTGATCTAAAATTTATTGATTTGCGGGGCAACATTCACACCAGATTGGAGAAGATTCCCGAAGGCGGTGCAATTGTGATGGCGGTGGCGGCGTTACAAGTGCTCGGTCTCACCGCGCGCATCGCAGAAATCCTTGATCCAAATGTTGTGGTGCCAATGATTGGTCAGGGATGTGTTGCCGTCGAGTGCCGCGCTGATGATCATTCCACCCAGGAGTTGCTCCGACACATTGACCATCCGCGAACCCGTCGGGTGGTGGAAATTGAACGTACCTTCTTGGCCGAACTCGGTGCTGGTTGCAATATGCCAGTCGGTGCGTACGTCGACGAATTCGATGTGCTCACTACATTCTTGGCGGCAGGTGTTGAGGCGGATGCGCCTTGGGTGATTTTCCGCGAATTGTTGACGAACGTTGTCGATCCGTACCAATTCGCCAGCGAGTTGGCGCGGAAGTCACGCGACGCAGTGTCATGATCAACAATGCGCTGGTCGGTAAGTGCATTGTCATCACCCGTCCAAAGCATCAGTCAAGCCCACTGATTGAACTGTTACTACAGCGAGGGGCGCAACCACTGCAGATGCCGCTGATCGAAATTTGCGCTCCCAGCGACGGTGGAGTTGCTTTGCGCCACGCACTTACGGAACTTGATTCGTTCGACTGGATCGTGGTGACATCGGCCAATGGGGCCGCGGCGGTGGCAGACGAGTTGGGCAATCTTGTTCGACGTCCGCGAGTTGCGGCGATTGGTGCGGCCACGAATAAGGCGTTGGGCTCAATTGCAGACTTGGTTCCGTCCTCTGCTCGTGGCGATGTACTTGCCGCGGAGTTTCCGATTGGTAGTGGGCGAGTGTTGCTCGTCCAAGCCGAAGTCACGAATGGTGTCGTTGGATCAACATTGGAATCGCGCGGTTGGAATGTCACTGCAGTTGCGGCGTATCAAACTCGTTGGCTATCTCCAGACGCTGACGTACTTTCACGTGCACTTGTGGCAGATGCGTTGGTACTGGCATCGGGTTCGGCGGCGCGTTCGTGGGTACAAAGTGCCGGTACCCAAACTCCACCCATCGTGGTGGCAATTGGACAGTCGACTGCGACGGTTGCGGATTTCGTCGGTATTCGCGTTACTGCGGTGGCTGCTGAACCGACACCGGCTTGTGTGCTTGACACGCTTGCCGACATTTTCTCGCGGCGCCACCCGTAACCTTTCGGTATGGTGTTTCCAGTTACTCGACCTCGGCGATTGCGTCAAAGTTCGGCGATTCGAGACATGGTTGCTGAAGTTAATTTGGGCGTCCACGATCTTGTAGCGCCGTTGTTCGTGCGTGAAGGAATTTCCGTACCGCAAGCGATTGCGTCGTTACCCGGCGTGATGCAACACACTCGCGAGTCATTGCGCAAGGAAGTTCATGAACTGGCCGAACTCGGTGTTCCTGCCATCATTTTGTTTGGGGTTCCATCCTCTAAAGATGCAATCGGTTCGGGCGCCTTTGACCCTGACGGCATCGTTCAAGTATCCCTACGAGAATTAGCCGACGATCTTGGCGATCGAATCGCGCTCATTGCTGATCTATGTGTCGATGAGTACACACTTCACGGCCATTGTGGCGTGCTCGATCCGCACGGCGATGTTGACAATGATGCAACGCTCGATGTGTACTGCCGTGCCGCTCTTGCTCAAGCCCAAGCCGGCGCAAGCATTGTTGCACCGAGTGGAATGATGGATGGACAAGTCGGTGCGATACGTGGCGCCCTCGACGGTGCCGGATTCACGAACACCGCGATCATGGCGTATTCAGCAAAGTATGCATCGGGTCTATACGGGCCATTCCGTGATGCAGTGGACGTGCAAATTGCCGACGGCGGTAACCGCAAGGGGTATCAGCAAGACTGGCGCAATTCTCGGGAGGCGTTGCGCGAAGTTGATGCCGATATCGAACAAGGTGCCGACATCGTGATGGTGAAACCGGCGATGAGTTACCTAGATGTCATCGCCGCGGTCCGAGCCCGAGTCAATGTTCCCGTTGCCGCATACCACGTGAGTGGGGAGTATGCAATGGTCAAGGCAGCCGCGGCCAATGGCTGGATCGACCACGACGCCGTTGCGATTGAGCAACTGACCGCCGTCAAGCGTGCCGGTGCCGACATCATTCTTACGTATTTTGCTCGCTGGTTCGCCGAACAGAATCAGTAAACACATCATGATTCCGTTGTGTGACGAAACACTGTGTGTGTCGGCAGGGTGTACCGCCACGGTATGCAAGGGAGCGGGAATCGCCTCAAATCATGAGTTCTATCAGCGATCGACACGAGCAATACCCGGTGGAGTGAACAGTTCAATTCGTGCCTTCAAAGCCGTCGGTGGAGAGCCATACATCGTGGCCCGAGGGGAAGGCCCATATGTCATCGATGTTGAAGGTCGGCGATATATCGACTTGGTCCAAAGCTATGGAGCGATCATTTTAGGGCATGCCCATCCGGCAATCACTTCGGCGCTGCGCAATGCCGCAGGGGATGGCACGTCGTACGGCGCGCCCACGCCGCGAGAAATGAAACTTGCCGAAGCAATTCGTGAACGCGTGCCAAGTTGCCAGCGAGTCCGTCTGATGAACAGCGGAACCGAAGCCACAAGCACAGCGGTACGACTGGCCCGCGGGGCAACGGGCCGAAAACGGATCATTACTTTTGCTGGCAACTTTCACGGCGCAACCGACGCCTTGCTAGCCGCCGGTGGAAGCGGTATTGCGACGCTTGGGATTCCAGGCACCGCCGGTGTTCCGGAAGAAGCAGTTGCCAACACGCTCGTGGTGCCATATAACCGTGTACCCGAGATCGGCAAAGACGTTGCTGCGGTGATCGTCGAACCGATCGCTGCGAATATGGGTGTGGTCTCGCCGGCCGCCGGATTTCTTGAAGGATTGCGAGCCGGATGCGATCGGGCCGGGGCCGTTCTCATCTTTGACGAGGTAATCACTGGATTTCGCGTTGGTTTGGGAGGTGCGCAGGCTAAATATGACGTTCGGCCCGACCTCACCTGCTTTGGCAAGGTAATCGGCGGAGGGCTACCAATTGGTGCAGTCGGTGGATCCGTTGCGGTGATGGAACATCTCACACCACTCGGCAAGGTGTTCCACGCTGGCACACTTGCCGGAAATCCATTGGCAACGGCGGCTGGTCTTGCTGCGCTGAACGAACTCACCCCTGATGTCTACATTGAACTTGCTGCTCGAGCGCGAGCGTTATCGGCATTATTGCGCGAGGCATGCACTTCGGCTGGCATGACGGTCCAATTCCCTGTGGTCGGCACGCTTGTCGGAATTTTTTTTGGTAACACGGTTCCGACCAATTTTGACGAGGCGAAGAAAACAGACGAACAAATGTATGCACGGTTTTTCCACTCAATGTTGCATCATGGTGTCGCCCTGGCACCGGGTGCCTATGAAGCGCTCTTTGTCGGACTTGGCCACACCGACGAAGTGATCACCCAACTTGCCGTCGCGGCCAATGCTGCGGCGCTTGCTGCGACGAGTATCTAGCGCGATCTATGCGTCAATTGCTTTCGGCACGTTTGTGGATCGCTATTGGCATCCTGGCAGTGCTCGGCGCCGGTTTGTTGGCGGTATTTTCCCTCACCAATGACGAATCCTCGCAACTAGTCGGAGTTCCCGATGTACATACGATCAATCTCATTGCATCGGTATCGAACCTTCAGGCTGATAAGGGATGGAGTATTGCAACTGGAGTGGGCGCGACCGTCGGGTACGCGTCCCCGATTCTCGATGATGGTCGCACGCTACGTATTATTCCGGATACGCCGGGTGAAATCACCTGCACCGATCTTGTTACGCCGTCTGGTTGCGTTCTTCTCGCTGACACCCTCGGCGGTGCGATCGTCTGGTTTGCATTGCTAACCGCAGATTCTCAACGTCCACTTACCCATCTGACAATGCCGGCTGTTGTTGACATGCTTGACGGAGGCAATCTTGGCGTTCTGGCCAACGGTTGGGTGATCAAGTTGGCAACTCCGACTAAACGCACATGTGGCACCGAAACCAAGACGTTGCGCGAGTTCATCACCCAGTTTTCACCGGACGCCAGCACGTCGGTACTGGATCTGATTTCCGACGAGATCACCGAAGTGGTGTGCCACAACTAACTAATGAGGGCTAAAGAGCTAAAGGGGCCAGGCTCGAATTGTTTTTGTTATCATCCCGGAATGCCTCGACGCCCACGCGTTCATCTTGATGGCGTACCCCTGCACATTGTGCAGCGAGGGCATAATCATGAACCCTGTTTTTTTGGCGAGGAAGATTACCAAGTTTATCTGTATTGGTTGGGCGAGGCGCTTACAAAAGAGCACTGTGCGCTTCACGCCTATGCCCTCATGACTAATCATGTGCATCTTCTGATTACGCCTGACCATAAAGATGCCGTCCCTCGGCTCATCATTGCCCTTGGGCGTCGTTACGTACAGTTCATCAACACCACCTACCACCGCTCCGGTACCCTGTGGGACAGCCGCTACAAGTCTTCACTGATCCAGGCCGAAACCTACCTGCTTTCCTGTCAGCGTTACATCGAACTCAATCCGGTGAGGGCCGCCATGGTGGTCGACCCTGCCCACTACCGCTGGACCAGTTATTGCCACAACGCTCTCGGGCAGGCTAATTCATATCTGACGCCGCACCCTCTTTACTTGGCAATCGGACGGAACGACTCGGAAAGACAAGCCGCCTACCGCGACCTGTTCCAAGCGCAGTTAGACAGCAAGGCCGTCGACGATATCCGACTTGCGCTTAATCAGAATCAGCCGTTGGGTAATTCACGCTTCTACTCCAAGATCGAATCCGTAACCGGACAAAGGCGGGAAGCCAGACGGCGGGGCAGACCACGTGTGCAACACGATGAAATCCCATCTCACAACACTGGACAAGGAGAACTGAACTTCTGATTCCAGGCGCCAAATAATTCGAGCCTGGCCCCTTTATCACACAACACTGGACAAGGAGAACTGAACTTCTGATTCCAGGCGCCAAATAATTCGAGCCTGGCCCCTTTATCGATGAGAGGTTAAGCGTTTGGCATCAGCCGAACGATTATTGCTGCTGCTTTGTAGGCGGCTTCTGCCGGTCCAGTCTCATCAGGTCGTAACAGGTTGGCCATGATCCGCAACACCCACTCCATTAGCGTTCGACTCTGGATTCCGACTCGCGAAAGTTCACGCATCAGTATCGGTCGGCCAATGACCCGAGCAAACAAACGTGCCACCTTGAAATACTCACCATATTCATCGTCGATGCGATTCTGATACTGCTGTAATGCGGAGATGTCGCCACTATCGAGGGCATCGTGCAGGACTTCGGCCGCCATTCGAGCGGTTTCGTAGGCGTAGTCGATGCCTTCGCCATTGAATGGGTTCACGCTTCCAGCGGCGTCACCGATGACGAGATAGTTCGGTCCGACTTTAGGACCAACCGAACCGCCCATTGGGATTTTTCCACTCGTGGCCTTGCATTGCGGCTGCTCAGGGTTGATACCCCAGCGGTCGGCGATCATGTGTGCGTAGCTAGTGAGTAGGTGCGAGGTGTTGACATCCTTAAATTTTTTGAACGTCGACAGCAGCCCAACACCGATGTTGATGGTGCCGTCACCAACCGGAAAGATCCATCCGTAGCCAGGCATCGAATTGCCATCGCGATCCTTGACGTCAAGTGCCGACTCGATCCACGGTTCGGCATGTCGAGGGCTTTCCCAATACGTACGGATCGCGGTACCGTATGGCCACGTTTTGATCCGCGACGTACCAAGGGCGCGGCCAAAGCGACTGTTAGCACCATCGGCAATCACGACAAATTTGGAACGAATTTCAAATGTTTCATTGGCATCGTGATCGGTAACCAATGCGCCACAAACTTTGCCCTGTTCGAAAATCGGGGAGAGCGCCTCGTGGCCCTGTAACAGAGTTGCCCCAGCTTGTTGCGCGTTCAGGGCGACCATCGCATCCAGATCCCGTCGTCGCACCACAAAACCGTGTTGTGGATAAACGGGGTGGCTCGGCCAGTGCAGTTCAAGTTCTTTACCATGGGCCGTGGCCCGCAAACCCTCGTAGCGATGAAACTGTGCAAGTTGATTACCGAGTCCCATGTCATTTATTTGTTTCACTGCCCGCGGAGTGAGCCCATCGCCACATGTTTTTTCGCGGGGGAAGTGTTTGCGCTCGACGATGACCGGTCGATGACCCTGTTGCGCCAACCAAAAACCTACTGCGGCTCCTGCGGGGCCACCACCAACGACGAGTACTTCCGTTTCTAAAGTTTGTCGTGGCGCTGACACGCACTTAGCGTACGGTTGTAGGTTGCAGACTTGCGTGAGCTACATACCTGCCTGCGTGAGTTACGTTCCGGAGGGTCGCGGCGTCGTGCCGACCACAACCGGCGGATCAGACAATCCCAGGAAGGTCTCGGCAAGGTTGTCAAAATTTGCAGTGCCCGCTGCTAGCGCCGCATAAATTTCAGAACTTGGCGCACACCAGCGGTCGAATTCCGGTGCCCACTCGGGGCTCTTTGGATCGGCACCACTAATCACATACCGCTCGTGGCAGACGACAGCGAGAATTTCTGTTTCGGTAAGTCCACCACCGGCTTTCTCGCCCTGTTGTGGCATCGGGTTGCCGTTGTAGGACATTGGCGCATGGGCGCCGCCGGCGCGATCAGGGTCACCGTAAATTGCAAGCTCTTGGGCGACATAGGCTTGACTGCCGGTGTAGACGAAATTGAGCATATCTTCGATTTTCGGGAAGGTTTTCAACACTTCGCCTTGGTGGATCGCTCGACCAGTGCCACCTTGCCCATCGGCTCCATGACAGCTGGCGCATGATCCGAACAATCCGGCACCAACGGCGAGCGGACCTTCGACGGTTTTCTCTTGTGGACGCAGCGCGAGTAAATAGACGAACGCCCACAGCGGAAGCAAACTGAGTGTGGCCATTGCCCAAAACGGAATTTTCTTTCGTGACTTTGCGGCAACGACATATCTCGGGTCTGGCGGTGGCGGTGGGGTAATTGGGGCACTCGGCTCAATAGTCGCTGTTGCCGAATCGATGGGTTGTGTGCTCGGTGCTGACGCCGGAGCAGTTGATGCCGCGGTTGTTTCAGATCCACCTAATGCATTTCGGTGCTCTTGGGAGCGCTTCAGCAGGTGCTCTGGAATTTCGGTCACGACAATCCTTTTCGCATGTGGGCCCGTTGAGGGGTCCCCATAAGAATAGACATGAAAGGCGGGCGAGCACGGTTGCGTAAGCACGACTAGACGCTCTAGTTCGCATGTGAAACCTTGATCCCGAAAGCGTGTGCAACGTCACAGGATTGCACGAATGCACATTCTCTGTCCTTTCGCTACATCGCACCCAATCGGACTATGGTTATAAGGGAATTTACTCGGAAAGGTACCCCTACGACCGATGCTGGCAATCGACATTCTCAAATGGCCAGGGATGAACCAACCGTTCATTTTTTCCTTCCTGCTGACCACGGGTTTGGCTCTTCTTGTCATACCCATCGGCAAGCGTCGACCAGTTGATCGCAAGGCAACTTGGGGTGAGGCGATGGTCGGCGGGGTGTTTGTGTTCGCCGTGTTGTTTCTTGCCTTTGGAGTGGTGCCGCATCAGTTCATCGATCATGCTGATAGGAATCTCGGCTGGCGTCGTGACAAGATCGTCTTTGGACCCTTTGGCCTACTCAAGCCCCAAGCCCTCAATGGTCCGTTTCCCTTCACCATTAGTTACGAAGCGCTGCGCGACATCGTCGTCGTGGTCATTCATGCCTTCTACATCGGCGCGATGATATATCTCTTTTCGTGGTGGCAAAAGCGCGGTGCCGTCAAGCCAAAAGAAATCGAGACTTCCACCTACGGACGTCCACTGGTGAAGACGAACTGACGCTTGATGACAAAGACCGACGCCAACCCACCGATGCCAGAGTGGTCATCTGAGTATCAACTCGTCGAGGTTGATACTGCATACCTCTCGAAAGCGGTGAAACCAAAGCAGTTCATTCACATTGATCAAAGTGAATGCATCATGTGCGAGGGATGTGTTGACATTTGCCCGTGGAAGTGCATTCACATGGTTACACCCGATGCAATTGCCCAAGCGGAGGGAACCGAAATGCCTGGTTCTGATCCCTCGGACAAAGTCTTGTTCCTCATTGACGACGATGTCTGTACACGTTGTGCACTATGTGTTGATCGTTGCCCCACGGGAGTCATCATTCTTGGCAAACTTGGAGCGCCCGGAGTAACTGGCGACTTGCATTTGCGCACCGATAACCACGGCTATGCCTATGGACTGCGCTTCTAAGGAGAACGAAACATGGCACGAACTATCGATGAGACACCGCATCTTTCGGTGAAGGAGCGCGCGGCAAAGATTGGCAAGTCCGTGCAAGCCAGTCAGGCTTGGAACTCGATCTTTCGTCCCGGTTCGATTTTCCGCAAGGGCTATACCGACTCCCCGCGTAATCGTTCATACGTCATTATGAACTCGGTGCTATATCACCTGCATCCGGTGAAGGTGAAGCGCCATGCCGTCAAGGTGAGCTACACGCTGTGTCTTGGTGGGCTGAGTTTCTTCCTTTTTATTCTTCTCACTGTGACGGGAATTTTCTTGATGTTCTTCTATCGACCGACAGCGACTAATGCCTGGGAGGATATCCAGTCATTGCAAACGTCGGTGACTTTCGGGCTGATGGTTCGCAACATGCACCGCTGGGGCGCTCACCTGATGGTGTTGAGTGTGTTTCTACATATGGCCCGCGTGTTTTATCACGGCGCCTACAAAGCACCACGCGAATTCAACTGGGTTGTCGGTGTCATCTTGCTTGTCCTCACACTGATGCTGTCATTTACTGGTTACTTGTTGCCGTGGGATCAATTGGCACTGTGGGCAGTCACGGTTGGAACGAACATGATCGGTTATTCGCCGGTGATTGGTTCGCAGGTCCGATTCGTTCTACTCGGCGGTACCGAAATTGGTGCGGAAACGTTATTGCGTTGGTACGTGTTGCATGTGTTGTTATTCCCATTCATCACCGTGATTTTTCTGGCGATCCACTTTTGGCGTGTGCGTAAAGACGGCGGAATCTCGGGGCCACTCTGATGGCCGAAATCCCCGAACACCTGCTCAAGCGGGCCCAAGCGGCTCGTGAGAAGGCGGCCGCTGGAAGTGCAGACTCAACATCCGCAACCCCGATTACCGATACGGCGACAACTGACCCGCGCATCCCGCAACATTTGCTGGACCGAAGTAAGGCTGCCCGTAGCGGCGGGGCAACAGGTGGTGTCGCGGTTGCCGACCGACCAACGGGGGTCGTTGGCGCGGCGGCACAAGTTTCGGGACCACTTGGAACCGGCCCCGGCGGTCACACTCAGCGCCTGCTGACCGTAGTGAAGTCTGGGTCGATTCAAGATGTCAAGTCTGTTCCCATCGACAAGGTGCATACGTGGCCACACCTATTGGCCATTGAGTTTGTGGCCTCTCTTGCTTGCACCGCGTTCCTCTTCATTTTCTCCTGGTTTGTGAATGCACCGTTACTCCAGGCCGCCAACTTCAACCAGACACCTAACCCATCAAAGGCTCCGTGGTATTTCCTTGGACTCCAAGAGTTGTTGACAATGTTTCATCCGATGATTGCAGGCGTGACAATTCCTGGTGTGGGTATCCTCGGGCTGATGTTTGCTCCGTTTCTCGATCGCAACGCGTCGAATAAACCGGAAGATCGCAAGTTCATCATTAGTTTGTTCACCGCATTTGTGATGTTTTGGTCGGTGTTGGTAATTATCGGATCGTTCTTCCGCGGTCCGGGCTTCAACTTCACGTTCCCGTGGCGTGATGGAATCTTCTTCGACCTCTAAATCGGACAAATTATGGACACCACCACTATTCTCGCAATCACGGTCGCAGTACTCGTCGTGCTTGGCTTGGGCGTTGTACTTACTTCTTCCCGTCGCAGTGAGGCACGCGGTGTTGGTTCTTTGTCTCGCCGGACCCGTCGTAACGATCGGGGCAAAGTAGCGATTTCACCAACATCTAGTCGCGACGTTGAATTGGCTGCCGTGGCCGCTCGAAGTGTTGCGGTTGCTCCGAAACCAATGCCGGATCTCGTCCCGTGGACGCCACCAGATGCAGAAGCGCTTGGCGTGTCGCGTCGTCAGTTTTTCAATCGCGCCACGGTCACCCTCATGAGTGCAAGCCTTGGCGGATTCGGTGCCGCGGTCATCGCCTTTCTCTGGCGGGGCGCTTCGGGTGGTTTCGGATCCAAAATCACTGTGGGCAAAGTGGATGACGTAATCACCGAAATCCGAGCGAACAAGGGTTTTTTATACGTGCCGCAAGCGCGTGCATGGATCACGGAGTATCCGAAGGAAGCCCTGCCAAAAGCAAAGACAGCGTATGGAAATCAGGCTGGGGTATTTGCCGGAATGCAAGCGGGACTCGTTGCGTTGTACCAGAAGTGCCCACATCTCGGCTGTCGGGTACCAACGTGCGCAAGTTCGCAATGGTTTGAATGCCCATGTCATGGTTCGCAGTTCAACCGGGTGGGTGAAAAGAAGGGTGGTCCAGCGCCGCGCGGAATGGATCGATTCGGAGTTTCGATGGCCAACGACATTCTTGTGATTGACACGAGTGCTGTGTTTGGTGGTCCGGCAATCGGCACGAACACCACAGGTCAAGAAGCAGAAGGTCCTCATTGTGTTGGTTCTCTTGGTGGTCACGGATGATGTTTGCCGACACAACAACGAGCGTTTCCTGGTTCATTCTCGTCGTTTCGGTCCTGGGTTGGGTTGTCTACCTGGTCGGAAATGCTCGTCGCGGGCGTGCTGAAATCGGTTCGGAGATCCATCTTGCGGCGAATCGCAAGCCCTATTACGACGACGACATTCTTGAAGGTAAAAAGATTGAGCGCACGCAGTTAATCGGGATCGCATTTCTCGCCGTGATCACCATTTCCCTGCCGCTCTACTGGATCCTTGAACCAAGTCGCGAAGCCGGTGCAACAGTGGATTTCCAGCATCGTTTTGAAACCTGGGGAGGCAGGATGTTTGTTCCCACCTCAGAAGGTGGGTACAACTGCGCGGGTTGCCACGGCGGAATGACCGGTTCGGGCGGATCTTCGGCGTATGTGATCACGGATCCAATTACTAAAGAGGTGAAGTCGGTGACCTGGAAGGCTCCAGCGCTCAACACTCTGTTTTATCGCCATAGCGAATCGGAAGTGCGTTTTATTCTCGAATACGGTCGTCCATTTTCTCCGATGTCTCCATGGGGTCTTGCGGGTGGTGGGCCGCTGAATGAGCAACAGGTTCAGACCCTGATCGAATATATGCAAAGTATTCAGATCCCGCGGGAAGATTGTGCCAAGCCAGCGGACGACCCGCGCCTGTGTGATGGCGGACACCTACCCAAAGACAAGCAGGCCGAAATCCAAGCCGAGGCCGAGCGCTTGGTCAGGGCAGGCACGTACGCAACTCTTGGCGAGGCACTCTTCAATCTTGATCTCGGTGGTGGAGATTTCTCGTGCTCGCGATGTCACACCAAGGGCTGGTCATACGGCGATCCGCAAATTATCGGCGGTGGCGCACTCGGACCCAACCTCACCGGCGGGTCGAGCGTGCGTCAATTTCCGCAGCAGTCCGACATGATCGCCTTTATCAAGGGCGGCAGTGAATTTGGAAAGCGCTACGGGGAGCAGGGCCAAGGCAGCGGTCGAATGCCGGCGTTTGGCGCGATGTTGACCGATGAGCAGATCAACGCAATCGTCGACTATGTGCGGGGGTTGTAGATGCTGTCGACACTGTTCGCAATTGCGTGGCAACCCGAGTTGCGCGGCATCGTCGTTGTGCTCATCGCTCTCGGTGTGCTTGTTGGTGGTCCGTATTTGGTGGTTGGGACGAATGTCGGGGCGCGTCTCGGAGTGCTCATCATCTTGGCCGGATTGTTTGGCTGGATCATGGTGATGGGATGCATTTGGTGGACGTATGGCATCGGGCTCAAGGGACCGGTTCCTACCTGGGAGCCGGCCAGTCCAATTACGATCATTCGTGACGCGTCGGAATTTGAAACCGCGAGTCTTGTGACGTCACCCATCACATTGAGTGGCGACCCACAATCCGATGCCGTTGCAGCCGCACAGGCGCTGCAAAAAGATGGGTGGCACCTGCTGGATGAGGCAGATCCGCAGCGTGGTCAATCTGTTGCGTCATCTGACGAGATTTTACAATTTGAAGCAAATGAGTTTTCCGCGGGCGATTATCTTTCCGTTGCGGTTTACGAGCGTGGTGGTGAGCGTTGGCCAAAGATCAATGACTCGCTTGATTTCGTCGCCTTCTTCCACAAGCCACATTACGCATTGGTCGAAGTTGTGCCGGTTGTTACCCAGCGTTCGGAACCAGGTCGGGCCCCGGCCCGCCCCGTAATCGATTCGACGCAACCCCACCGATACGTCTATATGTTGCGCGATCTCGGGGCCAAGCGACAGCCAGCGATGTTCATTACCTTCGGGGCTGGACTTATTTTCTTCTTGCTCTGCTGGGTGTTGCATCGCCGCGATCTTGCATTTCGAGCCAACCTTGTATCTGAACGCTCGCTGACAAAGGGCTAAGTCGTGGGTCAATACCTACCGATCTTCGCTCTGTTACTTCTGGCCGCCCTGTTTGGAGCGTTGAGTTCCGTGACGTCCAAATTGTTGGCTCCGAGGCGACCCAATAGCGCAAAGTCTGCGCCGTACGAATGCGGCATTGTGCCCAGTCGCGAAGCGCCAGAACGTTTTCCGGTGAGCTTTTACATCGTGGCGATGCTATTTATCATGTTCGATATCGAGATCATCTTCGCCTATCCCTATGCCGTCAGTCGACAAGAACTTGGTTCGTTCGCGTTCTTTGAGATGGTGGCCTTCAGTCTCGTATTTTTCGTTGCATTCTTGTATGCAATCGCGCGTGGAGCGTTGGATTGGGGTCCGATTCAACGGGCAGTTCGACTCGATCAAAACGGTAGCAATGACATTGCATCGGCAATGACAAAACCAAGTTACCCAGTACGCACGGTAGGCCTGGATGGCCGAATGAACGAAGCGTCCGAGTAATGGGCACCGTTCGTAATGTCCTCGACGACGGGCTCGGCGGATTAGAGCACAACTTCCTCACTGGGCGCATCGAAGACGTGGTCAAGTGGTCCCGATCCCGCTCAAGTTGGGGCGCAACGTTTGGCCTGGCCTGTTGCGCAATTGAGATGATGGCCACTGGGACTGCGCACTACGACCTGGCCCGATTCGGCATGGAAGTATTTCGGGCTTCACCCCGGCAGGCTGACATCATGATCGTTGCCGGTCGAGTGAGCCAAAAAATGGCGCCAGTGTTGCGACAGGTGTATGACCAAATGATGGAACCTAAATGGGTGATCTCGATGGGAGTCTGTGCCAGTAGTGGCGGCATGTTCAACAATTACGCAATCGTGCAGGGAGTCGATCAGATCGTTCCGGTTGACGTGTATGCGCCGGGTTGTCCGCCCACGCCAGAGACATTGATTCATGCCATCGAGACCTTGCATCAGCTCATCGAAGACGGTGACATCATGCATCGTCGCTCGGTAAGCGGAGTCGGTGCCGGTGTGCACGTGCAAGAGATTCCGGCAGGAAGTATTACGCCAGTTGTTCTCGGATCGAAGTAATCGATGTCATTAGCCGATGCAATTGCACCCTCGATGATGCACGGATCGCCTCTCATTCAGAGCATTGGTCAGAGTGTGCTTTTCGTTGGCAAAGATCGCTATCTGGCCACATTACAGAGCCTTGCCGCTGACGGATTTGAGATGTGCGTAGATCTCACGGCTGTTGACTTTCTTACTCACCCGGGACGAACCTTACCGACAGGCATGAGCAGCGAACGTTTTGAAGTTGTGGTCAACCTGTTGTCACTGCGTCACCACAAACGGCTACGACTTCGGGTGCAGGTGAGCGAAGCCGACGCAACCATCGATTCGGCATTTGACATTTATCCCGGTACCGAGGCGATGGAGCGCGAGGTGTACGACATGTTCGGCATCGCGTTTAATAATCATCCTGATTTAACACGCATCCTGATGCCAGAAGATTGGGATGGTCACCCACTGCGCAAGGATTATGCACAGGGTCGGATTCCGGTTCAGTTCAAGGGTGCCGCCTCATGACCGACGTTGATGATGTGATTTCCGCAAACACCTTTGAAGGTGGTCAAGAACTGCAATCCCGAACAGTGCTTTCGGCCAAAGAAGTTTTGCGCGAGGTCGGTGCGGTGTTGCGGATGAGTGAAACCGACGCCGCACTTCTCGCTGAAGTTGCCACAGTGGCCGCCGAGGACCAAACGATGATCATCAACATGGGACCGCAACATCCGAGCACGCACGGTGTGTTACGCCTGATGCTTGAACTGCAAGGTGAAACCGTGTTGCGATGCAAGCCAATTGTCGGATATCTGCACACCGGGATGGAAAAGACGGGCGAGTCGCTGACGTTCATGCAGGGTGGCACCAATGTGACCCGAATGGATTATGCCTCGCCGCTCAACAACGAACTCGTATTTTCAATGGCCACCGAGAAGTTGCTCGGCATTGACGGCGACATTCCCCAACGCGCCGTGTGGATGCGGATGCTGCTTTCTGAATTGAATCGAATGAGTAGTCACCTGTTGTTCATGGCCAGCAACGGCATGGATATCGGGGCGGTATCGATGATGCTCTACGGCTGGCGCGAACGCGAAGAAGTGTTGCGGTTTTTCCAGAAGGTCACCGGCCTGCGCATGAATCACAACTTCATTCGGCCGGGCGGGGTGGCCGCCGATCTACCTGCCGATTGGCGCGCCGATGTGCTCCGCATTCTCGACATGCTTCCGGCACGCTTGGCCGAATATGACATTTTGATGTCTGATCAGCCCATCTGGCGCGAACGCCTGCAGGGTGTCGGTGTCATCACTCAGCAAGAGGCAGTTGCCCTAAGTGCAACCGGACCAATTTTGCGCAGCACCGGTGTGGTGTGGGATCTGCGCCGTGACATGCCGTATCTGCACTATGACGAGATTGAATTTGAGGTCATCGTCGGCAGTTACGGCGATGCGTACGATCGCTATGCCATTCGCCTGGCCGAGATCCGTGAGTCAATGAAGATCGTGCGCCAGATTCTCGATCGGATGCCAGGAGGCGATTATCGCATCCAGAATAAAAAAGTCACGCCACCGCCGCGCGCCCGAATCGACGAATCAATGGAAGCGCTGATTCACCATTTCAAGATCTTCACCGAAGGTTTCAAGGTTCCCGAAGGCGAGGTCTATATGGCAATTGAGAGTCCACGTGGCGAGATCGGCTGTTACATTGCCAGCGACGGGTCAGCGACGCCGTATCGCATGCATGTACGTGCGCCGTCATTCGCCAACATCCAAACATTGCCGCACATGATGCGTGGTGGTCTCGTTGCTGATGCCGTAGCCGTCATTTCCTCGGTGGACCCGGTGCTTGGCGAGGTCGATCGATGAGTCGCTTGAACGACGCCAATGTCACGGTGGCCAAGGAAATCGTGGCCCGTTTTCCTCGGCCGAAGTCGGCCATGATTCCGTTGTTGCATCTAGCCCAAGAGCAAGACGGCTATGTGAGCAACGCGGCGATGAGGCACATCGGCGAATTACTCGGCGTAACTCCAGCCGATGTGTACGGCACCGCAAGTTTTTATGAAATGTTCAAGTTCGAACCGATCGGCAAATACTCCATCAACATTTGCACGAACATCTCGTGTCACCTAGTCGGTGCGTGGAATCTCTTGCACCACGCCGAGGAGCGACTTGGAATCAAAGCCGGTGGTACCACGGCTGACGGAATGTTCACACTGGAAGATGTTGAATGTATTGCAGCCTGCACTGAAGCACCGGCAGTACAGGTGAATTACCGCTACCGCTACAAAGTCACGGCGGCAAACTTCGATCAACTCATCGATGATCTGCGAAGCGGTCGTGCCGACGAAGAGATTCCACCGTTTGGCACACTTTCCCGCGTGCGCCAGCGCACTGGGGATATGTGGTCGAACAACGGGATCGAAGCGCAGGCGATTGTCGATGAGAGATAGAAACCGATGAGCACCATCTATTCGACACCGGGCCAAGTGCCCACTGGGCCACGACTCATCACCAGTCGCTTTGATATCGCCGATGGCTATACCTACGATGGATACGTTCGCACCGGGGGTTACACCGCGTTACGCAAAGCACTGTCCTCAATGACCCCGCAACAGGTGCATCAAGAAGTAAAGGCAGCCGAGATCCAAGGTCGCGGTGGAGCCGGTTTTATTGCTGGAACAAAGTGGGGATTTTTGCCCCCCGACGTTCACCCGCGTTATCTGGTCATTAACGGCGATGAGAGCGAACCGGGAACCTACAAGGATCGATTGCTGATGGAACTTGATCCGCACCAACTCATCGAGGGCATCATGTTGGCAAGTTATGCAATCAACGCGGCACAAGCATTTTTGTATGTTCGCGGCGAAATGGCACTTGCCCAAGAGCGCTTGGCCGTGGCACTCAACGATGCCTATGCCCACAACTTGGTGGGTCGCAACATTTGTGGCTCGCAGTTTTCACTTGATATCACTCTTACATCGGGCGCTGGCGCCTACATCGTGGGCGAAGAGACGGCACTGATTGAAAGTTTGGAAGGCGAGCGTGGGATGCCAAGGTTGAAGCCGCCGTTCTTTCCGGCGGTCAAGGGCCTGTACATGCAACCCACCATTGTCAACAATGTGGAGACATTGGCGAACCTGCCCGCCATCGTCAACAGCGGTGGTAATGCGTTCCGAGAACTTGGTGCGCCCACCTCGACGGGTATGCGCATGTTCTCGGTATCGGGCCATGTCAATCGCCCCGGTGTGTTCGAAGTTCCAAACGGGGTGACAACGTTTCGGATGTTGTTCGAAGCCCCGGAGTATTGCGGCGGTGTCCGCAATGGTGGCACCGTCAAGGCTTTCATCCCAGGTGGGGTTTCGGCAATGTGGTTTTTCGACGAACACCTGGATTTGGCTTTGGACAAACCAACGGTCGATAAGGCCGGCTCCATGCTTGGCTCTGGGGCCATTGTGGCAATGGATCAGACCACCGACATGGTCGCCGCATGTTGGCGCATCGTCAGATTCTTTGCTCGTGAATCGTGTGGCAAGTGCACACCATGTCGAGAGGGAACGACATGGCTGGAGCGAGTGTTACGTCGCATCTTGGATGGCCAAGGTCGTCACGAAGACATCGATTTGCTGTTTGAAATCAGCGAAAGTATCAGCCCCGGCATTGCTTGGCCGCCGCGCCAAACCACCATATGTCCGCTCGGACCATCGGCGGTTTCGCCAATCGCCTCTGCCGTGAGACGTTTTCGCCCCGAATTCGAGCACTACATCGCTTATGGTCGACCGGCAGATGGTGTTGAGGTGGTTCTGCGCCCCGAAAGTGCTGGTGCTCATGTCTGATGACGTGAAAGCAACGTTGTCGATCACCATTGACGGAAAGGCTCATCAAGCTCGTCCCGGTCAACTGGTCATCGATGCATGCCAAGATGCCGGCAGTTACGTTCCATTTTTTTGTTACCACCCGCGGATGACACCAGTGGGGATGTGTCGTCAATGTTTTGTGGAAGTCGAAGGCCCGCGCGGCCCAATGATGGTCGTGTCGTGCATGACGCCGGTCGTCGAGGGTCAAGTGGTGCGGACGACAACCGATGATGTCAAGCGGGCGCAGCAAGGAGTGTTGGAGCTGTTGCTGGTCAACCATCCACTTGACTGTCCAGTGTGCGACAAAGGTGGCGAATGTCCGCTGCAGGATCAGGCCTTCAGCCATGGCCCGGGGGAGAGTCGGTTTGTTGAAGAGAAACGACATTTTGAAAAGCCGATTCCAATCAGCGATTTGGTGTATCTAGATCGGGAGCGCTGCATCTTGTGCGACCGCTGTACTCGTTTTGCCGACGAAGTTGCTGGTGATCCTCTGATCACCTTCATCAGTCGTGGCAGCAATACCCAGGTGCTCACCTTTCCGAACGAACCATTTAGTTCCTATTTTTCAGGCAACACCGTGCAGATCTGTCCGGTTGGTGCGCTTACTGCGCAGCCGTATCGTTTCAAGGCTCGTCCGTGGGATCTTGAGCAAGAGGAGAGCACCTGCACAACATGCTCGGTGGGTTGTCGGACTGTGGTTCAAAGCAGCCGCGATGAACTAGTGCGATATCAGGGTGTCGACATCGACCCAGTGAACTGGGGATGGCTGTGCGATCGAGGACGTTTCAACTTCGAATCGGTGAACAGCCCCGAGCGGCTGACCACACCGCTGATCAGAGGCGACACTGGTTTGGCTGATTCGTCGTGGGCGGTCGCCTTGGATGTTGCGGCTCGAATGCTGCGCACGGCTCTGGCCGTGGGTCCAGAGTCCGTGGCAATTATTGGGGGAGCCCGAGGCACCAACGAGGATGCCTATGCCTGGGCAATGCTGGCTGACGCACTCGGCATCAATCAGCGTGACTCCCAACTAGCCGATGGTTTACCACCGGAGATCTTCGCCCTCCCGCAGGCAACCATTGACGACATCAATCGTGCCACGACGATAATTTTGCTTGCTCCGGATCTCAAGGAAGAACTTCCCGTGTTGTTTCTGCGCGTTCGTCATGCCGCAGAAAAGCGCACGGCGCGAATCATCGAGTTCACCACACACAACACCGGCTTGACGCCCTATGCCTGGCATAGCACCCTGACCGAGGGTGGCAAACTCGCCGCCGCAATTCATCAAGTTGGCGCGGTGACCGAAATATCCGAGCAATTGCAGCGTGGCGACGTTGTGGTGATTGTTGGCCGCATGAACCTTGCCGAGTCGCCAGAATTTGTGATCAATGCACTTGCCGAAGTTCTCCATCTCGCACCCCATGCCCGCGTTTTGCCGGCGCTGCGACGGGGAAACGTGCGCGGAGCAATTGCCGCTGGTCTGACCCCGCAATCGGAGGCCGGCGATACTGCCGATATTTTGGCTGCCGCTGCCGCCGGAAAAATTGAGTGTCTCGTCTTGCTCGGAGCAGATCCGCTCGCTGATGTACCCGATGCCGATTTGGCTCGTCGCGGTATTGCCGGCTCGCACAGCATCATTGCCATCGACACCTTCCTCACAGCGTCCAGTTCGGCAGCAGATGTCGTACTTCCAGCGGCTGCGTATGGCGAAAAAATAGGCACGACGACGAACCTCGAAGGTCGAATTAGCAATGTTGCTCAAAAGGCAACTCCAGCAGGAACTTCTCGCCCCGACTGGATGATCGCTGCCGAACTGTCTATTGCCGTCGGCAAGGATCTCGGTATATCTGACTACGCCGATGTGCACCGGATGCTGATCGACAATATTCCGGCCTTCGCTCCAGCGCGCCATGCCAAAAGTGTTCGTCACAATGGTGTGCTGATGGATCACCCTCATCCAGTTACGTTGGCTAGGTCCGAACTGAGCGTCGCCGATCACAACTCGTTTAAGCACCGCTTGGTTGTCAGTCGAAAGTTGTACGACGGAGCCCAAGGTACAGCCAAGAGTCCTTCACTTGCCGCGCTGGCCGGGGGCGCAGGTGTTTATGTGCACCCGCTCGATCGGGCCCGCATTGGCGTTCCCGACGGTGTCGAAGTCAAGGTAACTTCCGCTCGGGCGATGCTGGTGCTGCCACTGCATGAATCGGAAGATGTCATGATCGGCACGGCCTGGGTTCCCTTCAATCAACCCGGTGCCGATGTGCGTGAATTGCTTGATCTGTCGTCAGACGTATGCGACGTTCGAATCGAGCACATCTGATGGGCACACTCTTTGCAGTTGATCCGCTCCTGAACGGAGAAATCCTGTGGACACCGTTGATCATCGTGCTGTTGAAAGTGCTCGCGGTGTTCGTCACCGGTCTCGTCGCCACCATGCTGATGGTGTGGTTCGAGCGAAAGGTGATCTCAGGCATGCAAAACCGTATCGGACCAAACAAGGCAGGTCCGTTTGGTTTGTTGCAAACACTTGCCGATGGCATCAAGTTGTTCTTCAAAGAAGATTTGATCCCCGAACGTTCCGACCGCTTCGTATTCAAACTCGCGCCATTCCTGGCCTTCGTGCCCGCGTTTCTTGCCTTTGCCATTATTCCACTTGGTGGTAATTTCCGTGACGGTAACGCCGGTATGGTCACGTGGTTTGGTCACCAGACCCACGTACAACTTGCAGATCCGCCGATTGGCGTGTTGTTTGCACTTGTCATCTCATCGGTTGCCGTGTACGGAATCATGCTCGCTGGTTGGTCGAGCGGATCAAAGTATCCACTCCTTGGTTCGGTGCGCGCCTCGGCTCAAATGGTGAGTTATGAAGCCGCACTCGGCTTGTCGCTCGCTTCTGTATTGCTGGTTTCGGGAACATTGTCAACCAACGGCATTGTCGCCGCTCAATCAAGCATTGGTCGCTGGAACGTGATTGCCACCGGTCTCGTTCCATTTTTGATCTTTTTCATCGCGGCAACGGCTGAACTCAATCGACCACCGTTTGATCTCGTTGAGGCCGAACAAGAACTCGTCGGCGGTTTCAATACCGAGTACTCCTCGATTCGATTTGCGCTCTTCTATCTGGCCGAATTCATGAACACCGTTACCATGTCGGCACTCATCGTTACGCTCTTTTTTGGTGGTCCACAACCAATTGCTATTGGCGGCACCGTGCTGGACATTCCGTTTATTCCCAACTCTTTTGAAGGAACAATTTGGCTATTCGCTAAGGTGCTCGTGTTCCTGTACATCTACGTATGGTTGCGCGCTACTTTGCCGCGATTCCGCTACGACCAACTCATGGATTTTGGTTGGAAAGTGCTCATTCCGGCATCCCTTGGATGGTTCATGTTGCTTGCGGCGCAACGAGTCGGTCGTGATCAGGGTTGGAACTCCGTGGCCGTTACGTTGGTGTCCGGGGTCATTTTGGCAATTGCCTATGGACTGTTGCAGCTTTCACTGCGGGTTAGCGCGCATCATCGCCACGTGGAAGGGTCGATGTTCTAATGGGCTACTTCGGAGGATTTCTTGTCACCATGCGTCAGCGTGGTGCAAAAAATCAAGTCACCACTCAGTATTCCGGTGGGCGAGTGCTTCGTCGCAGCCAGAAGAAATCCAGCGACGGTGTGGCCAGCAAACGAGCCCAAGTGATGGATGCCAAGATTCCCAAACCTGAACGTCTGCATGGTCGTCATGTGCTCAATCGTTACGAGGATGGAATGGAAAAGTGCATCGGCTGCGAACTTTGCGCCGCAGTATGTCCAGCCAAGTGCATTCATGTGCGAGGCGCCGACAACGATCCTGAAAATCCCACTTCGCCCGGCGAGCGTTTCGGGTGGATCTACGAGATCAACTATTTGCGCTGCATCCATTGTGATCTTTGTGTCGAGGCTTGTCCGACCGAGGCGATCACCGAAACCAAATTATTCGAGTTCTCTTTCACCAATCGCCGCGATGCAATCTACACACGAGATGAATTGTTGGTGGATGCCTCCGGAAAGCCGCGGCAATTGCCGTGGGAAGACTGGCGACCAGGTGAGGATCTCAATACCTCGGGTTGGATGCGGGCCACGGCGTCGAGTGGCGACGCATCATTCAATGGTGTCGTCGCCTGGAGTGGCGAGTTGGGTTACGGCTTGCGAGCACCGGAAAAGAGTGGTGACTAGGTGGAACTCTTCGTATTCGTTTGTGCCGCGATCATGGTGATTGGCGGTGCCCTTGGCGTGATTGTGCGAGGTAATCCGGTACATGCCGCGCTGAGTTTGGTACTTACGCTGTTTGGCATCGCCGTGCTGTTCGTGGCTCAGCACGCAGAGTTTCTGGCTGCGGTGCAGGTAATCGTGTATGCCGGTGCGATCGTGGTGCTCTTTTTGTTCGTGGTGATGTTGTTGGGAGTTGATCGGGCCGAAGATCTTCGCACCGACCCGCTGCGCGGACAGCGGGGCCTGGCCGTCGTGGTCGGTCTTGGACTGCTTGGTGTGCTCGTGGCGGCCATTGTTCGTGGAACTGACGCGGTGATCATTCGTGGTGATGGCATCACCAATGCAACGGGAGAGTCTGCCGACGCCAACATCGTCCAACTTGCGCGATCGGTGTTTGGTGATTACGTCGTGGCCTTTGAAGTTACTTCGGTGTTACTGGTTGTGGCTGTCGTTGGCACGGTCTTGCTCTCCAGGCGTCACGCCACTGATGTGCGACCGGTAAGTGACCGACCGTCATGATTGCACTTGTAGTTGAACCAACACCAATGTGGTATCTGCTGCTTGCCGCTGTGCTGTTTGTCATTGGGACTACGGGCGTGCTCGTTCGCCGCAATCCACTCATCATGTTTATGTGCATCGAGTTGATGCTCAATGCTGTAAATCTCACGTTTGTTACTCTTGGTCGCCAACTCAACAACATCAGCGGCCAGACGATCGTGTTTTTCGTTCTCGTTGTTGCCGCGGCTGAAGTTGTGGTCGGGTTGAGCATTATCGTGGCGATCATGCGCCGCCGCACCGGCGTAAATGCCGATGATCTTGCGGATCTAAAGGGTTGAGCGGCGAATCATGGTGAATTTGTTGTGGCTCGTGCCCGCTTTCCCGCTTCTTGGTGCGGTCCTGATGTTGTTTTTGGGACGTCGCCTCGGCGATCCACGTTCAGGCTGGTTGGCCACACTCATGCCGACAGCATCGTTTGTCATCGTGGTTGGGGTATTTGTTGATCTGCTGTCTAGACCCGCTAATGAGCGTGATCATGTTGTCCACCTGTTTTCGTGGATTCAAGTTGGTTCGTTGCACGTTGACATGGCGATCCTCGCTGATCCACTGAGTATCACCATGGCGTTGTTCGTCACCGGAGTTGGTTCGCTCATTCATCTCTATGCCATTGGCTACATGCACGGCGATCCGAAGTTTTCCAAATTCTTCCTGTATCTCAATCTGTTTATCTTCTCGATGCTGATGTTGGTGCTCGGTGAAAATCTGCTCGTCACCTTCTTGGGGTGGGAGGGTGTGGGTGCATGCTCTTATCTTCTCATTTCGTTTTGGCATACCCGCAACAGTGCAGCGGTCGCCGGCAAGAAAGCCTTCGTCACCAATCGCGTCGGTGATTTTGGGGTGATGATTGCGATGTTTCTCGCCTTCAGCACACTGGGAACGTTGTCATATTCCGGCATCAACGAAGCTGCCCATGGCGGCGCGTTGGCCCCAGTGACCGCCACGGCAATCGCCTTGTTGTTATTTCTCGGTGCCTGTGGCAAGAGTGCCCAATTGCCACTGTATTTTTGGCTTCCCGATGCGATGGAAGGTCCGACACCTGTGTCGGCACTGATCCATGCCGCCACGATGGTCACAGCCGGCGTGTTCTTGATGATCCGGATTGCACCCGTGCTGGCGGCGAGTTATCACTGGGCACCAACGATCATTGCCGTTGTCGGTGGGGTCACGGCGCTGTATGCGGCAACCGTGGCGGTAGCCCAAAACGACATCAAACGTGTGCTCGCCTATAGCACGGTGTCACAACTTGGCTACATGTTCATGGCTATAGGTTCCGGTGCCTATGTCGCGGCAATTTTTCTGATGATCACGCACGCGTTTTTCAAGGCGTTGCTGTTCCTCGGGTCGGGCTCGGTCATCAACGGGATGCATCACGAGCAAGACATGCGCCGCATGGGCAAATTGCACCTTGTCATGCCGGTCACGGCTGGAACATTCATCATCGGATGGTTGGCGATCGCTGGAGTACCACCATTTGCCGGATTCTGGTCGAAGGACGAAATCCTGCTGTACGTATATGCAAACAACCGTGGGCTCTATGCAGTCGGACTCGTCACCGCCTTGCTGACGGCGTACTACATGACTCGACAAGTGATCATGGTGTTCTTCGGTGAGTCCCATTGGCACGATCACAGCGAAGAACATGGTGCCCACGGCGACTTCGTCCCACACGAAAGTCCACGAGTCATGCTCGTTCCGCTCGTCGTGCTGGCCGGTTTGTCGGTCGTGGGTGGAGCATTGCAGTTACCGTTTAGTTCGAACTTGCAGTTCCTCGAGCGTTGGCTGACACCCGTGGTGGAAGAATCCCAAGCCAGCATCACCGGCACGTGGGCATCGGACAATAAATACCTTCTGTTAATCGTCGCGGTCGTCGTTGCCATCGCCGGTATCGGTGCGGCCATTGCGGTGTACGCCAAGCGCATCGTCAAACCCATCGAACCACGCCTACTCGAACAGGCCTGGTACTACGACACCGCTGCGAGTCGAGTAGTGGCTGGCCCAGGTGCTGCTGCATTCAACGCGATTGCCTGGATTGACACAAATATTGTCGACGGTGCAGTGAATGGTGTGGCAACGTTGGTACGCGGTACGGCCGGAATCACACGCAAGGCTCAAAGCGGATTTGTACGCACGTATGCCGCGGTTATCGGTCTCGGAGCAGTAGCCCTCATTGCCTGGTTCGCCTGGAGGAGCATCGCATGATCGCTGTTGAATCCGGAGTGATTGCATTTCCAATTCTGACGATGCTCGTCGTCGTTCCAGCGGTTGGTGCACTTGTTGTTTCACTCATCAACCGTTCCCGAGCCGAGTGGGTCAAACTCGCTGCACTTGTTACAAGTGTCATCACAGGTGCAATGTCAGTGTGGATGCTGGTGAAGTTTCCCAGTGGTGCGGCTGGATTCGAGTTCGTGTCCAAACACTCATGGATCAGCCAGTGGGGGATTTCGTGGCATCTCGGTGTGGATGGCATCTCGCTGTTTTTGGTAGTGCTCACCGGGTTGCTATTCCCGCTCGTGATTGCCGGAGTCGATGTCCATCACGATGAAAAGCCCTACCTTGCCTGGTTGTTGCTGCTCGAAGCGGGTGTGATGGGAAGTTTTCTTAGTTTAGATCTCTTCTTGTTCTTCGTGTTCTTCGAAATCGTCCTGGTGCCGATGTATTTCCTGATCGGGGGATGGGGTTATGACAGGCGTGTATATGCGGCGACGAAGTTCTTCCTGTACACAATGGCTGGTTCGGCCTTCATGCTTGTGGGAATCATTACTACCGCCGTGCTGGCACGTCGCGACATCGGCACGCTCACGTTCAACGTCATCGACATCGCCGAAAAGGCGCATTTCTCAACGGGTACTGGTCGATGGCTATTTGTTGCCTTCGCCATTGCATTTGCGGTCAAGGTTCCGTTATTCCCGTTGCATACTTGGTTGCCCGATGCCCACACGGAAGCGCCTACGGGCGGCTCGGTCATCCTCGCCGCTGTATTGCTGAAAATGGGGACGTACGGATTATTGCGCTTTGGCATTTATCTGTTTCCTGAAGCATCCGTGTGGGCTCGTCCGGTGATGTACACACTGGCCGTGATCGGCATCCTGTACGGCGCAATTGCTGCCACGATGCAACGCGATCTGAAGCGGCTCGTGGCCTATTCATCGGTTGCTCACTTGGGGTTCATCGTGCTCGGCACCTTTGCCTTGACCCAACAATCCATCGGTGGTGGTGTCATCCAGATGGTCAACCATGGCGTCTCCACGGGTGCACTGTTTTTGCTCGTGGGCATGATTTACGAGCGTCGACACACGCGCCAGATCGATGAATTGCGTGGTCTTCAACATGTTGCGCCAATCTTTGCCGGGTTCTTCATGGTGGTGATGCTTTCATCCATCGGTCTGCCCGGACTCAACGGATTCGTTGGTGAATTCCTGATCCTGATCGGGTCGTTTGCCACGGCTCGTTGGTGGGTGGTGGTCGCCACCACTGGTGTCATCCTCGCCGCTCTCTATTTGCTGTGGGCCTACCAACGTGTGTTCCACGGCGAGCCCGATGAAGCCAATCGTTCATTCCGTGACGTCACGCTGCGGGAAGGAACACTGCTCTCAGTATTCGTGGCCATCATCGTGTTCACCGGTGTGTATCCAAAGCCGATGCTGGATCGCATCGAACCAAGCGTCAAGGCGCTACTCGAACACGTCGAGCAACGCACCACCTATCGCCAGCCTCAAGTTGTGGGTGAGGCCTCCAAGTGATTGCCGAACCCGAACCCTTTGTAGGTCCAGCAATTCAGTGGTTCAACATCAGCCCGTTACTTGCACTGTTAGCCGGAGCGTTACTACTCCTACTTGGAGGGGCGCTTACTCCACTGTGGCCACGCGGTTGGTATGCAGGGGTGTCATGTCTAACAGCTGTTGCAGCAGGAGTCTTTTCGTTCATCTTGTGGGGCGATGTCGCCGACGGCAAGTCAATGACACTTGTTGGTGGGGCGATCTCTCTGGATCGTTTCGCCTTGTTTTCAACGATCACGATTTGTGTGTCTGTGGTGTTGGTGTCGCTGATCACCAACGATCACCTCCACCGCGAGGGTGAGGATGCTCCCGAGGTGTATGGGTTGTATCTCATCGCCGCAATCGGCGGAATCATCATGGTCTCGGCCAACGACTTGATTGTTCTGTTCTTGGGATTGGAGACGCTGAGCCTGTCGCTGTATGTGTTGGCCGCCAGTAATCGGCGTCGAGGCGAAAGCGAAGAGGCTGGCCTCAAGTACTTCATTCTCGGTGGGTTCGCCTCGGCATTCTTTCTTTACGGAGTGGCATTAGTTTTTGGTTCGGTTGGGACGACGAATCTTGGCAAGATCGCCGATGTGCTGGCCAATGAACAAACGGTTCCGGGCAATGATGCGCTGCTCCTCGTTGGTATTGCGCTCCTACTTGTTGGTTTTGCCTTCAAGGTTTCCCTCGTTCCGTTCCAGATGTGGACACCCGATGTATACCAAGGCGCACCGACACCGGTGACGGCGTACCTGGCATCAGTTGGCAAAGTCGCCGCCCTGGCCGCGCTCATCCGGGTATTCGTTGTTGCCTTCCCGGCGCGCATGGACGACTGGCGTCCAGCGATCACCGTGCTTGCGGTGCTCACGTTGTTGATCGGCGCCATCCTTGCCGTGGTGCAGACAAACGTGAAGAGAATGCTCGCCTATTCGTCAATCAGTCATGCCGGGTTCATGCTCGTGGGTTTGGAAGCCGCATCGCACCGCGGTTCAATTGACACAAACACTGGCGTGTCAGCATCACTGACGTACCTACTGCTCTATTCGGTCATCGTCATCGGTACCTTCGGTGTGGTGAGTCTTGTCGCAGACAGAGGTGATTCGGCGACATCGCTCGACGATATGCGCGGCCTTGCCAAGCGACGCCCGGTGATCGCGCTCGGACTCACTGTGTTGTTGCTGGCTCAAGCGGGAGTGCCGCTCACCAGTGGTTTTGTCGCCAAGTTTGGTGTGATCCAATCTGCTGTTAACTCAGGTAGCTATGTCCTGGCAATTGTGGCGATGGTCTCGGCGGTGATCGCAGCGTTTTTGTACCTGCGGATCATGGTCAGCATGTGGCTGAATGCTCCAGCAACTGACGCCACATTGGAAATTCCGGTGGCATCGGGTCTCGCCATTGGTATTGCAGTGGCGTTTACATTGCTGGTCGGGTTAGTGCCCGGGTGGTTGCTTGACACCGCCCGTGATCTAGCCCAATTCGCCAGCCGCTAATCCTGTCCGTTATCAGCGTCGTGTGGCGGCGATCAGAGAGAGACCACGGTAACGCTCTTGTCACACGAAGTTTTGATCATTGCTCGAACCTCATGTTCATAATTCGGATTGACGACCAATACCGTGTCGCCATCAAGAGCCATCTCATAGAGTCGACTCGGAGCGACAATCGGTATACCCGTTACCGCAGCAAATGAACCTTGCTTTGCCGGATTGATGTCGATAATTGCTTCAGGCTGGTGAAATGTTGTTCCCAAAAGTTGCGACAAATGAAATAATAACATCACCCCTTTTGCTGACCCCCCCCAGACCCAGTACCTTCCACTTCGTAAGATCCGAGTTGCGTGGTGTGCACTGGTCGAATCCATAATCATTTTTTCAAGGACCGTGGACTTTGTCCATGATCTGTGCCCATTTATTCTCAAATTTGATGACTCGCAAAGCGCCAGAAGGTACTGACCACCAAACATTTCTACGAGCTCAAGGTTGCCAAACATTGCATGAAATGACTCCTTTGTGAAGTAATTTGCATGTTCTGCAGTGAAGTCCCAGAAGGAATCGCTTTTCAGAATCCAGTCCGCAGAGGGTACTTCAATCACAAATTTACAAGGTTGTCCGTTGTTGATCTCAATCTCGTTAAGAAAACGTATTGGATCACTTATGTGCTCCAAAACGTGGCGCAAAACTACGACATCAGCATTTAGCGGTTGATTTCTTACCGATAGGTAGTCCTTGATAATTTTAGGATTGTCACCTTCGTAGGCTCGATCAAAACCAACAATATTGTCAAAGCCACTCTCTTCAAGAATCTCAAGAAATGAACCTTTTCCACACCCAACTTCACAGACGAAGTCACTTGTTCCAAATCTGTCAGCGAGCACTTCGGCAACCTTCAACAAGTGATTTTTAAAAAAAGGCGAGAGCGCTTGTTCGTTCTGATATCGGTGAGGATCATATGTCGGTTCAGTAAATTCAAAATTAAATAAATATTGATATTGGTCACTTACAGCCAAGCTAAATTCCGATACTGGACTTGTTCTAGCCTCACTTTCTGAGGTGTAGATATTATTGTTGGTGGCGGGTAGTTTCATGGTGAAGAACTCAATTGACAATTCCCATACGAAGAATTTCAGTAGCAAGTCGGCGGAAAGTTCTTGCTACCACTTTTACCGAAACGAAATCAAGGGTTTGCTTTCCGCTACTCATCTTGAATTCTCGTTTGCCACTCGTAACTGCCACCTTTAGCTGTAAGCCTTGGGTTCGGACCCCGAATGAGTGTGATGGGTATCAGGCAATTCTGGAAGCATTGCTTGGCGATCGGTAATTCCGTTGTCTAGGCTGCCACTGACGATCAGGATTGGCATGGCGTACTTGGACTGAGCGGACAATGTGATTGCTTGACTCGCTTCTTCAAGCACTGGAGTGATTGAATCAGATTCACCAAGGGTATTGAGAATGGTTGCTCCAATTACCTTGCGCACGTTTCCACGATAACATGCGTCGAGTTTCTTGATGTAATTCACCATTGCCGGTGTCACCTTCGAGATGTTATGGAATGGCGAGCGTCACACCATCCGTGTGCACGATTGCTTCGAAAATTTGGCAACCACTTGCAATTCTCACCTTGTGCACAGGGACAGTCTTTAGATCATCAGTCCAGGCGAGTGTCTGAAATAAACGCTTGCATCAACATTTCGCTTTATAATCGGAGTGCGTTCGTCGGTAACATCCCAACGCCAACTCATACTTTCCGACTGTGAGAAGGTGATCGATCTCTTTGGAAGGTACCCAAGTGGCGATCTGGGCCAGGCTTGCTTGCAGAGTGGGGAGGTGGATTAGTTCTAAAATCGTCAAGGTGCCTTTGGTTAGCGGCGTGTGGCCGCAATCAAGGCGTTGAAGAGACCCTGCTGTTGATTATCGGTCGCTGCATCGTCTTCAGGATGCCATTGCACTCCGACGATCCATTTTGCCGTGCGGTGCTCAACCGCTTCGATCACCCCATCATTGCTGAGTGCGACAACCTGCAAATCAATCGCGACCCGATCAATGGATTGATGGTGATACGAATGGCCGCCACTTGGTCTCGTCGTGCCCATCGCCATAGCAACTCGTGATCTTTCAACTACCTCAACAGGGTGGTAGGTGTCCCAGTGTGAATCGCTCTCCGCGATGGTGTCAGCAAGATGTTGGTGTAGGGTGCCACCAAGGGCCACGTTGAGAACTTGGATTCCTCGACAGATTGCCAAAACTGGTTTATCGATTGCTATCGCCGCACGAACAATTGCAAGCTCAAGTGCATCATGCTCGGCAACGATGCCATAGATAGTGTCGGTGGATTTTTGTTGGTCGTAGAGTGTCGGGTCAAGGTCACCACCGCCATGGAGCAATACTGCATCGGCACGTTCGACGAGTGACTCAATATGTGAAAGTGTTGATTCCAGTGGTGGAACCGTAAGTGCGATACCACCGGCGCGGGCAATTGCTTCGGAGTATCGCCGACCACTGGCAATGGCAGCCTCGCGCACGCCCTTGGCCTCAGGTGAGAGTCGACCGGGAAGCAAGACAAATGGCGTCATGATTCCACGCTAATCCTGAGACATGCCAGCCGGTACAGTGTCTGGAATTCGCGCAATCACGATGAGGTTCTTGCCAATCATGCGGTTCCGTGTAATACGCGAGATGCCTTCTGAAAGTGGTAGCAGTACTTTATCGTACAGAAACATACTGCCTGTTCCGAGGCTCGAGATCTTGAGGATTCGGTACATAATCAGATTATGTCTCTGGGTCGACGGCTTTGGAACGTGCACCATGTCATCAGTGGGAGTGCCGTCAAAAAGTAGTCGGTCCGTTTCGCGGAAATTGTGAACGATCTGTTCGGCCTCATGCCTTAAATCTTGGGTTCAGTCTGTCATGCGAAGTACGCCATTTTCAAAAAGTTTGGCCGAAGGATTTGACCGCGCCACACTTCCGGAACTGTTCGGCTCTATGAATGGATGAGTCATGGGTGTCAATTCAATATTCAACGTGAGTTGGAGCGGACTGACACAATGAGACAATCTGGTAATTAACTTCGAGATTCAGGAGATACCGTGTCGATTCTTGGCAGGCTAAAGTAACTTGATGGCTACCGGTATGACAATCGAGTCGGAACGAATACGAATGCGGATTCTCAAAGCCTCATTCAGGGCCAACAAGGGCCATATTGGAAGCGCTCTCTCAATATGTGAGATTGTTACCGCAATTCACAAAGTGGCGGTCGGCGTTGGAACCGAGTCACCTTCGCGATCTCGTGTCGTTCTTTCTAAAGGGCATGCTTCGATTTCATGGTACGCATCGCTTGTTGAATTCGGAATTATTAGTGAAGAGGAGCTTTTCACATACGGCTCAAACGGGACTAAATATGGAACGCATCCGGATTCGGAACAGAGTGGAAGCGATTTTATGACGGGTTCGCTTGGACAAGGGATTGGTTTTGGCGTCGGCTCAGCAATGGCAGCGAAAATCCAAAATATCATTCGTTTAACCTTTGTCGTACTAAGTGACTCAGAACTTAATGAAGGCTCGACATGGGAGTCTCTATTCTTGGCGGGCCACCAAAAGCTTGAAAATCTCATTGTGATACTTGATCTCAATGGTCAACAAGCAATGGGTAAGACCTCAGATGTCCTTAATTTGAAGGGAGTCCCCAATATTTTAAGCGAAGTGGGATGGAATGTCGTAAAAGTTGATGGACACGATGTTCATGCACTAGTTCGATCATTCGTAGCACCGCGTCTCGGTTCCGGCAAGCCTTTGCTTATTATTGCCGAGACCACGGCGGGAAAAGGTGTTTCGTTCATGGAAGGAAAAGTTGAGTGGCATTACATGCCGTTGACTCCTTCACAGTTCGAAGATGCTGAAAGAGAAGTGTTAACTCGAATGAACAAAATTGAATTTAGCGGTGTGGTATGAGATCTGAGTTATTGGAAAAGCTTTCTGAAATCGCGAGGAAAGATGAACGGACAGCGTTCATCACGGCCGATCTTGGTTTCGGCGTGGTCGAGAAGTTTGCTTCGGAGTTTCCGGATCGCTTTTTTAACGTTGGGGTTGCCGAGCAAGGAATGATCGCGGCGGCTACGGGGATGGCGGAGGCTGGGATGATTCCATATTGCTATTCAATCGGAACATTTGTGTCCTTACGAGCGATGGAATTCATAAGGAATGGTCCGGTGGCTCATAAATTGCCGGTGAAGATAATTGGTGTGGGCGCTGGGATGGATTATGGATTTGATGGGTTGACCCACTTTGCAATTGACGATATTTCGGCACTTCGATCCAATCCCGGGCTTGGAATATGGGCCCCAGCTGATTCGCGTGAAGTTACGTTGGATCTGGAAGAAATTCACAATGATCCAAGGCCGACTTATATCCGACTTCTACGCAGCGGTAATCTCTGCAGTGAGAATCGACTTCACCAGGCAACATCGCTAGGAGATAACGTTGCAATCCTAAGTTTGGGTGACGCACACTCACTTGGAAGTCGAGTAAAGGAACTTTTACACGAACGTGGAATTCGATGTAGCCATAATGTAGTGACGAGACTCGATGAATCTACAATCGGTGACATCGCTCGACATCTGTCAAGAACTTCCATTTGTATAACAGTTGAAAATCACTTCATCACCGGAGGTCTTGGTTCACTCGTATGCGAGGCTGTCGCAACACGAGGTTTTGCCGTACGCGTATTTCGAATGGGGGTCGAACGTCTTCCTATCGGAATTTATGGAGATTCACGATTCCTAGAAAGTGAATTCATGACCTCACCGAATGAAGTTGTCGCTCAGGTTGCCTTGAGCCATGAAGCAAATTGATCGAATATGGATGATCTCTCAGATCGAATGGGCAAAGAAATCAAGAACTTAAACGGTCCGATTCTCGTCACCGGCGCCGCAGGATTTATTGGGGCCGCACTTCTCAAACAGCTTCTTGTGTACAGGAATGACGTATACGGGACTTATCATTCGTCTTCTTGGAGAGTGTCGTCGGTTTCCAATGGAAATCTAATGGTTCTTGATTTGACGGATCAAAAAGAACTTATATTCGAACTTGACCGAATCCGACCCAAAACCATTTTCAATCTTGCCGCTCATGGCTCCTATCCCGACCAAACGGACTCAGATCGAATTACTAAAGTCAACTTTCAAGCAGTTCAGTACATCGCTGAGTGGAGCGCCCGAAACAAATGTTCGATCATTCAGGCTGGAAGTTCGTCGGAATACGGCACAAACTGTTCTGGTCCAGCTGAAACAGATTCGATGGAACCGAACAGTTTGTATGCGGTAACGAAATTGTCTGCTACTCAGGCACTTGAGTACTACAGCAAATCGTTTGGATTAGCCGCCTATGTCCTTCGGCTTTACTCTGTTTACGGCCCTCTTGAAGATCCGAATCGATTAATTCCTGCGCTTATTCGTAATGGCATGAGTAATGAATTGCCACCGTTCTCACCGCGGGATGTCTCTAGGGATTTTGTTTATGTAGACGATGTAGTGAACGCATTTGTAACGGCTGGTCTTCAGTGCAATTCAGTCGGAGGCTTTCAGATTTATAACGTTTGTTCAGGCGTTGCAACGACTATGGAGTCAGTTGCAAATGCAACGAAAGCGCTATTTGGGATTTCTGCAGACCCAGTTTACGGCCAGCCGATGCGTTTGTGGGACTTGAAGAAATGGTACGGAAATCCGTCCAAGATCTTAAAGGATCTTGATTGGTCAGTATCTACGCAATTCGAAACTGGGTTGGAACTTACACGAAATTGGTATCTCGAAAACGATGCACTGAGTTATCTTTCGGTTGATGTTATGTCTGAATCAAGATCAGTCAGGCGTAAGAAAGTTTCAGCAATTATCGCGTGTTATAAAGACGCTCAAGCAATTCCGATTATGTATACGCGGCTTCGGTCAACGTTTGAGAGTTTAAATGTTGATTTCGAGATCATTTTCGTAAATGATGCAAGCCCAGATAATTCGCTGGATGAAATTGAACGATTATCAAAAGATGATGATCATGTCATTGGGGTTACTCATTCACGCAATTTTGGTTCTCAAGCTGCATTTTTGAGCGGCTTAACGATTTCAACCGGCGATGCTTGTATTTTATTAGATGGCGACCTTCAGGATCCACCAGAACTCATCACTGAATTTTTCATGCAATGGGAAAATGGCTACGAAGTAGTCTACGGAAGAAGAATTTCACGTGACGCACCATGGTTTATGCGGATTGCGTATCGGATGTTTTATCGGTTACTTGCGAGCGTGTCATCATTTGAAATTCCAAGGGACGCAGGTGATTTCTCCCTTATGAGCCGTCGAGTTATTGACCAAATACTCCAATTCCCGGAGCGAGAGCTTTTTTTGCGCGCAAGTCGAGCATATTTAGGTCATCGTCAAATTGGGGTCGATTATGTGAGGCCCGAGCGAACGTTTGGTCAGTCATCGAATAATTTGTTGCGGAATATTGGTTGGGCAGTCCGAGGATTTCTTGCAGTTAGTAAGGCTCCACTTACTTTGGTGAGCATGGTTGGATCGGCATTGTTTGGCTTAAGCATTATGGGACTTGTTGGTCAGGTAATATTTCGACTACTGGTACCATCGAGTTCTCCTCCTGGAATCGTTTCTGTGATCACGGTAAGCACTTTGTTTGGATCGCTTAATCTCCTTGCCATATCTATAGTCGGCGCTTATGTTGGACGAATTCTGGAAGAAACCAAAAATCGGCCGCGATTTGTTACCGAATTGATTACTAGGAATGGTCAATCATCGGTGTTCGACACCATGGACTAATAATGGACGAAAATCCTTTACGACAGTGTCCAGTTTGTGGAGGTATTGGTCGCTTGAAGTTCGCCCAAGAGTTGGATGAGTCCAAGCTAACTAATAAATCATTTTCATCGCGTAAGCGACCTGAGTTCATGCACTATGACTACTTCGAATGCGTTTCATGCAAGTCACTATTTGTGGCTGAAAGACCAGAACTATCGCAATTGGCAAATAATTATTCAGAGGCAGAATTTGTATCAAAGGAAGATTCAGTATTTGCGGCAAAAACCTATATTCGTGAATTACGAAAAATTGGACTCGCATCGCACGACAGTTTGCTGGACATTGGATGTTCTGATGGAGCGTTCCTTGAAGAAGTTTTAGCCTTTGGCTGCACCGTCGTTGCGGGAATTGAACCGTCATTGAAGGCAATTGAAAATGCGTGCCAAAGTGTGGAAAATTTGATCATCCGCGGCACGTTTGAAGAGGCTCAGGTCGAAGGGAAATTCGATCTAATTACCTGTTTTCAAACCATTGAACATTTGCGTGATATTGGCGGCTTGTTCGAACGTGTGTACCACTTGCTTAACCCAGGTGGACGCCTTGTAATGGTTTGTCATAACCGAAATTCATTAGTAAATAAGTTATTGGGGCGCCGGTCTCCGATATTCGATATCGAACACCTTCAAATTCTGACTCGAATGGGCGCAAGAGTTTTGTTCGAAAAACGTGGATTTGATGACGTATCTGTTAAGTCCATCTCCAACAGATATCCAATTTCGTATTGGCTATCGCTGTCACCTATTAATAAGTCGATGAAAGACTTTATCGAGCGAAGAAGAATTCGCAGGCTATTGTCATGGGCAATTTCACTTAGAGTAGGTAATCTATTGGTCGTTGGTACGAAAAGATGGAACGCTTGAAACTGCATGAAAAGTTTAAGCCAATTTCGGTTAAGGATCCGAGGAAACACCCCACGCTTTTTAGACTTCGTTGCCTAGTTGATTTGCAATTGGCTACGATTTTTAGAGATCTCAATGAGGAGATATCACAATTGGTTGGGGAGCAATTGATTCTTGATGTAGGCGCTGGTGAACAGCCATGGAAGTCACTCGCCCAAGAGCACGGTACTTATCTCGGTTTAGATATAGGCAATGCGAATGAGTTTGGGATGGCCGACCAAAAGGACGTCGTTTACTACAACGGCGATAGATTTCCACTCGAATCGAACAAATTTTCATGTGTCCTATGTATTGAAGTCCTCGAGCACGCCTCGAATCCTGAATTGCTCATTGCTGAAACGTTCCGTGTGATGCGTAACGGCGGGCGATTGATCCTTTCCGTCCCATGGTCTGCGCGGAGACATCATATTCCATACGATTTTCATAGGTTTACACGCGAGCAATTAAGTGTGATGCTTTTATCCTGCGGATTTTCAAAAGTCGAAATTAGGGAGCGGGGAAGTGACATTTCGGTCATTGCAAATAAACTTGAAATATCGAATATTCGCCTGATAAGGCCGTCGGTTTCTTTTCGGTGGCTACTTCGATTAGGTCCAGGGTTGATACTTATCCCGGTAACTGCCATTTTTCTCATTGCCGCACACATTGCGGAGTTGATTGGAGGTGGGGCCTCCGAGGATCCGCTAGGTTATTTTGTCACTGGTTCGAAAAATTGATGCCGAAACTAGCCTTGAGTAAAGGATTGATGACGCTACCGTGTTGGCGATGAGGAGCGCACGCATAGAGATACCGTAGACGCAGTATGACAAAAAGTAATAACGCGGTGGAGATCACTCTTGATTTACAGGAAGTTGTCACTTCCAGCGTCCAATAAACGAATCGTATTCGTTTCATGCGCATTATTTGCTTCACTAGCTCCTCTCTATTGGATTGTTGACCGTCGTTACAACCCGCCACAGGGTGGTTATCTCACCATGTACAAGCCGTAAAAATTGGGAATGCTAAGAGCGTCGCTGATCTTGTTTGTGCTGGGTTGATTCTCTGGTATTGGAAATCTCACAAGGGAAGTACTTCTGTAGACAAGAGATACGTGATCATCCTTTCTGGAATCACGATTACTGTGATCGGTGCATCTCCGTACATCGTGGGTGGGCACCTGGTGTACGGGGCTAACTATGGTTATCGCTTCGGACTCAACTACCGAATGGTTCAACACCTCAAAGCCAAGGTGGAACGAATCCTCAACTCTGTTGAGCTTCAACCGGGTGACCTTGTCGTGGACATCGGCAGTAACGACGGGACTACCCTCGGCTTTTTCCCCGAGTCGCTGACTCTTATCTGCGGAGAGCTTAAAAAATGCTCAGACCAAGCCTTAGGACTGATTTGATTCTGTGAATCAAATCAGTCACCGAGCATGCCTCGCACTGTTACGCGCGATGTTGATGGGTTGAGATGTATTTCTTGTATTCGGAATAATCTCTGATGTAGTCGCTTGCATCGTAGATATCGGATGCAAATACTAACAGTACGGCTTCACTCGAGTACTTACATTGAACTCCCCAAGTAAGAGGTGGGATATAAATTCCCATGTCTGGCGAAGACAACGGTACTTCGCATCGTGACTGACCATTGTCAACTATTACCGTACAGGTGCCACTGACACAGATCAGAAACTGATGACATTTGTAATGTGCGTGCTCACCGCGAATTTGTTCATTCGGAACATTGAAGACCAAGAAATACCGCTTGGGTTCGAAAGGAATTTCATTGACAAATTCCCCAACCGACAGGTCGCCGCGCGGGTCGCGAACCAACTTGAACCGATGCACAGTCACATCACCGACACCGAGGCGAGTGGTCACTTGTGCATCTGGAAAATCAACTTCACTATCCCAGGGTTTGCTATTTGGTGGTGTCAAATTTGTAATCCAAAATGAAAAGCGTCATAAATGTGGAACTTCGTGTTGCGCTTCGATCGAGTCATCGTGTCCTCGTGTAGGTCGAAAAGATATGCGTACACCGTCCGAAACGGTATCCATGTTGGAAGAATATTTTCAATACTGCGCGGTTAGTTGCCTGTGTCGTCATGAAAGCGGTATCGAGTCCATGCTCTTTGAACTTAAGGTTCATGGCCCTAAACAACTCCGTTCCCCAACCTTTCCGAGCCGAAGATACTGCAAACAAAGGGATTTTACCTATCGTCCGACTTGCAAGCGAAGGGGGAGCCGCGAGGTAATTTCCGGTAAGAAAAGCATTCGCTGGTCCGTTTGCAGGAACAATTACCTCATCGGCAAAACCATTGACAGAGTTTTCGATGAAGACGGCCAAGAAATCATCGGCTTCTTTCGGTGTAAAGAAGTCATCTGCGTGGAACCTGTCATAACGATTGACGGCTTGAACTGCCGCAAGTCGTAATTCAGGGATGTCTGTTTTCGTTGCGTTCCTTGTGGCCGATCGAGTTTGGTAGGTGAAGTTTTGTAGGTCGTCTCTAAAGCAAGTGATTCTGGTTTCAATCAAACGCCAGCCGGAACCGCTCATACCCATAATTACCGTGGTATCTTCTGATGGCACTTCAGCAAACAGGTGGAAGTCGGAGCAGAGAGTTGACAAGTACTCGCGAAATTTGGTGAATGCTAATTGAACGGATAAAAACCGTACGTTAGGAGGCAACTCTGTGTAGTCGATTCTAAATATTGGTATGCCAAAAAATTCGGTATCCCAGTCTAATGTTTTATAGTAAATACAGATATCGTCATTGGCATTGAATCGGGATACTTTACCCTCGGCAAAATCCTTTTTCAGATTGCTAATAAAATCTGTTGCACACGTTGCTGGGTCGGCCAGAAAACTACAGGGAGAATAAAATCCGCTTTTCTCCGACAAGGGCATGTTCGTGTATTTCTTAATTTTGATCGTTTGAAAACTTTGAGGCGACAATTGCAAGTGGCCGACGCTTAGTGTTTTCGTAGCCCCGCCAAGCATACGATCCAACAAGTCCGAGCCCAAACAAATTGAGCGCGCCCAGAACGAGAATGACTAGCAAAGTCGGTGCGTAGCCAGGCACTCTAATCACATCAAAGAAGCGAGCGATTAGCACTACAAACGCAAACCCTATCGAGAGTACCGAGCCAGTCGCTCCTATTCGAATCAGCAAACGAATAGGTAAGTCCGTAAACGAAAATATACTGTCCATCATGTAGTCGAATTTCTTGCTTAGTGTCCAAGATGACTCACCTTCTTGGCGGGCTTGACGTTCGTAATCCACGAAATTACGACGGAAACCCAGCCAGAAGATAAGCGCAACTAAAGAGGTGCGAGACTCCTCGAGCTGAAGCAAATGATCTCGAAACTTACGATTACATCCAAATACGTCGACGCCGCCATGGGGCATATCTCGAACTACCAACCTTCGATAGAGTTTCCAAAAAAGACGGGAAGTTAATCGTGATATCAGTGCATCATTCCGCCGGCTGCGAGTTCCAATGGCAACATCACAACCATCGTCGGTCAGAATCTCAAAAAATTTAATAAATAACTCAGGTGGCTCCTGTAAGTCCGCAGTCATAACCCCAAAATATTCCCCCCGCGCGACAGCTAAGCCGCTACGAATGGCAGGAAATGAGCCAAAATTTCGTGAATGTGTCAGCAGTTGTGCGGCGAAACTTAGATTACTAATCGCGTCGCGCAGGAGTGCATATGACTGATCTGGGCTGCCGTCCACAACGAACACCGCTTCCAACTGCCCACCTAGTTTTTGATTTATGGCGGTCAACGAATCAAGCATGCGCTGTATGGAAGCTTCATTCTTGTAAACAGGAATCACAAGTGAGTATTTCATGTTTCCCAACTATTTACGGTCGTGATAACGCGATCGACTTCGTCGTCGGTCATCTCCGGGTAGCAGCGTAAGGTAAGAATCTCGCTGGTCAATTGTTCAGTATTTTCAAGACGAATTTTTAAAAAACGACCTGCAAATACAGGTTGTCGATAATCCGGAATCGGGTAGTGAATATCTGATCCAATATTGAGATTGCGTAGATGTTCGCGTAACACATCTCGCTTTTTACTACGTATTACGTAGAGATGCGCTACATAATCTGTCCCGTCATAGTGAGGAACTGCAATATTTGGTTGACAAATTAGTGAACTATAACGAATCGCAATCTCTCTCCTCCGAGCATTGGCGTTATCAAGATGCGGCAGAAAATCAGAAAGTATGGCAGCCTGCATTTCGTCTAGACGGCTATTGCACCCGTCGAGAAATTGTACCTCATATTTTGCCGTCCAGCCGTACTGTCGCAAGGATCTAATCTTTTCGGCAATATCTAGATTGTTGGTAATAACTGCACCGCCATCACCCAATGCCCCAAGATTCTTGGTGGGATAAAAACTAAAACTGCCAGCGTCACCAAAGGTACCTACCTTTTGGCCGTTGACTTGTGCCCCGTGTGCCTGGGCGCAGTCCTCTAGCAATGGAACATCGTTCTGAATGCAATATTCGCTAATTAGTGCAATTTCGGGTATGGCAAGACCATATAGATGAGTAACCACCACGGCCTTTACACCCGCCTTCACTGCGCGCGTCACTTCTTCAAGTGTCGTAACTCGAGTATCGAGATCCACATCCATAAAATATGGTTCCGCGCCAATTGCTAGCATCGCCGTCGTGGTGTACATGCCCGCATTGGCCACCGTTGCAACTTGATCGCCAGTGCTTACGCCCATGGCTCTCAGGGATAGCTCAATGGCATCCGTTCCGTTTGCGAGACCCACACAGTGACGTGCACCGAGATAGACGGCGAACAATCGTTCAAATTGCGTAACTTCAGGCCCTAGTACAAAGAATCCGCTTGATATCACACGATCAATTGATGCCGTGATTTGCTGAAGATGCCTGGCGATTCTGGCTGAGATATTATTTATTTGTTGCATTGATTATGACCTCACGCATTTCGTATGCTTCAGGCAAGGGTCGATTCGGTATGAGGACGACTGGCATTATCGGCCCTTGATCGCAGTGACGTCGTAGCCTTCGGCTTTGGCGGCCTCGAGTAGCAAGATGGCATGATCCGGGCCAGTGATCTCCAGCGCGACCTGTACGCCGGTTTCACGAACATGTAGATCAAGTCCATCTCGGACGTGTTGAACCTCAATGAGATTGGCGCCGAGATCGGCGAAGATCGTCAACAGTCGGGCCAGTCCACCGGGTCGATCGGCAATTCGGACAAAGACGATGAGGCGTCTGCCGGCTTTTGTTTCGTGGCGACGTACGAGGTTGGGGATCAGACCGAGGTCCACGTTGCCGCCGGACAGCACGACGCATGTAGTTCCGGTTTTTGCCGGGCTCACCCGTGCGGCGAGTAGTGCCGACACGCCAACGGCGCCGGCTCCCTCGACGTAAAGTTTTGCCCGTTCCATTAGCAGCATCATCGCGTCGGCCACGCTGTCTTCATCTACTTCGACTATGTCGTCGACCCATTTGGCAATGAGGGGTGCGGTGATCACGCCAGGGTGCTTGACGGCAATGCCATCGGCAAGCGTGAGCACCGGTCCCGCTGGCATCTGACCATATATATAGGGTGCACACGATGAGATCTGGACCCCGATCACGCGAATGCTCGGTTTTTGTAGTTTTAAGGCGATTGCAACGCCGCTGAGCAAGCCACCTCCACCTAACGGGACAACGACTTGGGTCAGATCATCGATATCTTCCAACAGTTCCAACCCCAACGTGCCCTGGCCAGCAACGACATCAATGTCGTCAAATGGATGACAAAACGCCATCTTGGCTTCGTCACTGCGTGAGCGTGCCATGGCGACAGCGGTTTCGACATTGTCGCCACCTTCAAGCACGGTGGCACCGTAACTTCGACATGCAGAAATTTTGGAAAGTGATGCACCCCTTGGTACAAAAATCTCGCACGGCACACCCAGTTGTCGGGCCGCAAGTGCGAGTGCCTGGGCGTGATTACCTGCGCTTCCTGCAACCACACCATTGCGAGCCACTACGCCCAAACGGGTCACCTTGTTCAGTGCACCACGAATCTTGAAGGCGCCGGTTCGCTGCAGGTTCTCTGCCTTGAGCACGATCTTGCCACCGAGACGTTCGCTGAGGTACGCCGACGGGGTTACCGGAGTGTGTTCGACGGTACCGGCACCTACGACCCGAGCCAGGCGAATGTCATCAAGAGTGATTTCCACCGCGTTCTTACTTTTTGTCATACTGCGTCTACGGTATCTCTATGCGTGCGCTCCTCATCGCCAACACCGGGGATGCCGATGCTGGTTATGTCGGAGCGCGCTTTGCAGACTTTGATTTCGAATTTCAGCATCTCCCACGCGAATACCCGGCGCAGTGGCCAACGTTGGACGGTATCGATCTGGTGTTGCTGCTTGGTTCCGAATGGTCGGTGTACTGGGGTGATGTCTCCAAAAGCGTGGCTGCTGAACGGGAACTCATTGGCGAAACCCATCGTCGCGGAATCCCACTCTTTGGAATTTGCTACGGGGCACAAATCATTGCCTCGGCACTTGGGGGTAGCGCCGAGCGAGCCAAGAAATGTGAAATCGGATGGCACGATGTTGTGACCACACCGACGTATGCGGTGCTGGCTGGCTTGTGGCTGCAATGGCACTGCGACACCTTTACGCCACCTGCTGGGGCAGAGGTGTTGGCGTTCAGTGATGTCGGCCCCCAGGCGCTTCGGATCGGTCGCAGTTTTGCGACCCAATTTCACCCCGAGGCCAACGAGGCAATTGTCACGAGATGGATGAGCGGAGGCGGGGCCGCCGAACTTGCCGCTCAGGGGATTATGCCGTCAGCTCTGATGGAGCAGACTCGCAGGGAAGTTATCCGCAGCGGTCCGGCGGCAGCGCAGGTGGTGGACTGGTTCTTGCACAATGTCGCAAACACACCAATGCCCAAGGTCGAAGGTTCTTCCCGCCCCAAGTCCAAGTAGTAGTTTTGAGCGCTGATGTCCCCCTTTCTTCGGTCGTTTCTCACGGTGGCGTGGTTTGGCATGGCAGCCGTTCTCGTGGCCGGACTGTTGTTGTGGATTTCTTCACTGCTCCGGCCGTCACGTCCCAATCGTGAGAAGTTGCTCACCTACGAAAGCGGTGTCGACCCAGTCGGGGAAGGCTGGTCGCAGAGCCAGATTCGTTATTACATCTTCGCTTTGCTGTTCGTGATTTTTGATGTCGAGACCGTGTTCATCTTCCCGTGGGCCACACAACTGGAACGGTACGGAGCCTTCGGTCTGCTGGAAATGGGAATCTTCGTATTCGTTTTGCTCTTGGGTCTCGTGTATGCGTGGCGCAAGGGCGTGTTGCGGTGGGTGTAACCATATGGGTCTCGTAGATCGCGGTCGTCTACCAAAACCACTCGTCTCGCTATTCAATCTTGGTCGAACATACAGCCTGTGGGTGTATCAGTGGGGACTTGCCTGTTGCGCGATTGAGATGGGTGCGGCGTTTGGTTCACCGCGATACGACGTCATGCGTCTGGGCGTAATTCCGCTTCCGGCGAGTCCGCGTCAAGCAGACCTCGTTGTGATTTCTGGAACAGTCACCGACAAAATGGCCCCGGCCATCAAACGCTTATACGAGCAAATGCCGGAACCCAAGTACGTCATCTCGATGGGAAGTTGTGCCAACTGTGGCGGCCCATACTGGGACAGTTACTCGGTCACCAAGGGTGTCGATCAGATTATTCCGGTGGATATCTATGTTCCGGGCTGTCCACCTCGGCCCGAGGCTTTGCTTGAAGGCATCGTGCTGTTACAGCAGCGGATCAAGAACGAAGACATGGGCGCGCGGTGGCGCGGCGAAGGAACAAAATCAATGGACGCTTCACTGATCGCGTCGGCCGAGGCAGAGAGGCGCGGTGAACCAGTTGTCGTCCAACACTGATACGACTCTGCCGGAAGTTGTCGACACTGCACGGCAACAACTCGCGGCTGACATTCGTGCCGCGCTTGGTGATGCCGTGGTGGATGTTTATATCAAGCCAGGCGATGACATTTGGGTCCGTGTGCGCACCGAGACATGGCGAGAGGTTCACCACAAACTTCACGACAGGCTCGGATTCAATTATTTCTGTTTCCTATCCGCCATCGACTGGATGCCATCGCCGTACGGTCGCGGTGAAGACGACCCCACCGAGCCCCCACCCGTGCGTGACACCACGATTAGATCCGGATACGCCGGCGGTGACACTCGCATGCAGGTGTTCACTCGGCTTGTCAATTCGGAAACCCGATTGGGTCTCACCCTCAAGGCCGATGTCGCTGATGATGCACCGTCAATTGAATCGATCGCAGATGTGTTTGGCGGTGCAAACTGGCACGAACGTGAAGCGCATGAAATGTTCGGCATCGGCTTTCTCGGACATCCCGATTTGCGAAACATCTATTTACCGGTGGACTTTGAGGGTCATCCACTACGTAAGGACTTCCCGTTGCTTGCGCGGATGGTCAAACCGTGGCCTGGCATCGTGGATGTCGAGCCATTGCCAGAGGGCTCAGCAAGTGATGACGAGGCAGCCACGTGACGATGACGAGTGACCGCCTCGGAGATCGACAGAAACTGTCATACATTGCCGGACAGGCGGCAGACGCGCGGGTGAATTTGGAACTTGAAACCGAAGGCATGACGTTGAACATCGGACCGCAACATCCGGCAACACATGGCACATTGCGAATCATCGCCCGGCTTGATGGCGAGCAAGTGGTCTGGGCCGAACCGTCGTGCGGATACATGCACCGTGGGTACGAGAAACTTACCGAGGTGCGCACCTACCCACAGGTCACCACACTGGTCAATCGCATCGACTGGTTGGGAAGTTTTGCCAACGAAGTGCCGTTTATTTTGGCGGCAGAAAAACTGATGGGGGTCGAAGCGCCGCCGCGTGCCCAATGGATTCGCACGATTCTATTTGAGTTGTCGCGGATTGCCAACGTGTCACTGTTCTTGGGCGATCTGGGCGTGCAGCTTGGCGCAATCACGCCGGTGTTTCTCGCGTTCCGTGACCGCGAGTATGTATTGAACCTGATCGAGTCGGCAACCGGTGGTCGCTTCCACCCCAACTTCGACAGAATTGGTGGACTCAAAGACGACCTGCCAGCCGGTTTTATAGATGAGACCAAAGCGGTGATGAAGAAGATGCGAAATTTCTGTGGTGAGATCGAAGCATTGCTCTTTGGTAACGAGATCTTTCAATCACGCACACGTGGCATTGGGATCATTCCACGGGACGTAGCCCTGCAATACGGAATGTCGGGCGCGAACTTGCGGGCTAGCGGTGTGGATTGGGATCTTCGTCGCGACCAAGACATTGCGATGGCATGGAACAAGGTCGACTTCAAGGTGTGGACCCACCCCGATGGTGACTGTTTTGCTCGCTGTTGGATCCGATTGCAGGAAACCCGCGAGGCAACGCTCATTGTCGACCACCTGCTGGACGGAATTCCAAGCGGCCCAGTGATGGCCAAGGTGCCCAAGATCATCAAGGTTCCAGAAGGCGAGGCGTGGGTGTCCACGGAAAATCCGCTCGGTGAAATGGGGTACTACGTCGTGTCACGCGGTGACCTTGGCCCGTTTCGAGTCAAGATTCGCTCGGCAAGTTTCAATAACATCTCGATCACACCATGGTTATTGCGTGGCGTCTATGTGCCGGACATCATCACCATTCTGGCCTCGCTGTATTTCATTCTTGGCGACATCGATCGATGATGCAGTCGTTGTTTCTAGTCGTTGTCCCGTACTGGGGCCAGTCGCTATTGCGCGTCTTGGGTGGATTGGTGGCTGTGTTACTACCGGCCGGAACCATCGTCTATCTGTTTTTGTTCAAGATGATGTCGTTTATGCAAAGCCGCCTTGGCCCAATGGAGGCCGGCCCGTATGGCTCGCTGCAATTGGTTGCCGAGGTCGGTAAATGGTTGCAAAAGGAAGACATCGTTCCCCAGCGGGCCGACAAATTCATCTTCAAAATTGCTCCGATCGTCGTATTGGTGAGCACGTTCTTGCTTGTGGTCGTGGTTCCATTTGGCCCTGACGCCTACTTCACCAACTTCGATACCGGTGTGTTCTACGCCTTGGCAGTGTCGTCGATATCGGTGCTTGGCATCTTGATGGCTGGATGGGCGAGCGCAAATAAATACTCATTGCTAGGTGGACTGCGAGCCGCCGGCCAGCTCATCGCCTATGAGCTGCCGATGGTGTTGGCGGTGATGGGAGTGGTGATTCAGGCGGGCACGATGAACATGCAACAGATCGTGGTCGCCCAAAATGTCGGTTCAATGTTTGGCTTCAGTGGGTTGGGTAACCCGTATCTGCTCACCCAGTTCATCGGGTTCATCGTGTTCATGATTGCGATCCAAGCCGAACTCACCCAGGCACCTTTTGACATGCCAATTGCCGAGTCCGAACTTGTCTCGGGTTACATGACTGAATATTCGGGTTTCCGTTTCCTTATTTTCTTCATCGGCGAGTTTGCTACCGCCGGAGTGTTCGCGATGATTGCCTCGGTGCTCTTTTTGGGTGGTTGGGGAGTGCCCTTCGCCTGGTTCGGATGGACATCGACTGAAGACGTAGCGAACTGGATGAATCTGGTTGGTCCGCTGATCATCTTCACCAAAATGATGCTCGTGGTCTTCCTCATCATGTGGGTGAGATTTAGTTATCCGCGTTTTCGCGAAGATCAACTGCAACGCTTTGCTTGGAAGGTTCTCATTCCGGTGTCGCTGGCCAACATCATGGTTACAGCCGTATTGAAAGTTGCGTTGTAATGGCCAAGATACCCGGTCTAGTCAAAGGTCTCGGCGTCACCTTTGGCACGATGATGCGCACAATTTCTAAAGGTGCCAACACCGTGCAATATCCGCACGAGAAAGAAATTCCGCCAGTTCGTTCCCGCGGCGTGATTGCGCTTCATCAAGATAACTGCACGTCCTGCATGTTGTGCTCGCGCTCGTGTCCCGACTGGTGCATCTACATCGAAGCACACAAAGATGTTGCGCCGCCCCGTCGCGAAGGCGGAAAGGTTCGTCAGGTGAACAAACTTGACCGCTTCGACATTGATTATGCATTGTGCATGTACTGCGGAATCTGTGTCGAGGTGTGTCCATTTGACGCGTTGTTCTGGAGCCCTGAATACGAATATTCAGAGCCCAACATTGCCGACTTGCTTCATGACAAAACGAAATTGAGCGAGTGGATGGAAACCGTTCCTGAAGCGCCCGCACTTGAAGCCGGCGCCGATAAGAAGAAGAAGTAGGCGAGGTCAAGACATGGTTGCTCAAAACATTGGCTTCGCGATCATCGCCGTGATGATGGTCGTGGGTGCGTTGCGAGTGGTGACCACAAGCAACGTTGTACACGCTGCGTTGTGGTTGGTGGTGGTGCTGGCCGGGGTTGCCGCGCAATATTTATTGCTTGCCGCCGAGTTCGTGGCCATCACGCAGGTACTCGTGTACATCGGTGCAGTGATGGTCCTGTTTCTTTTCGGCACGATGCTCACCCGATCACGAATTGGCCGACAGGGCGATCTCAACAACACCTATTGGAAGTTGGGTATCCCGGTTGCACTCCTTGTGTTTGCCGCGATGGCGATTGCACTGGCGAATTCATTTGGAACAGAGAAAATGCCAGCCGATGCAGGCGTCGTCTCCACGCAGCAAGTGTCCGATCAAATCTTCGGGCCATACCTTCTTCCGTTTTGGGCGTTGTCGTTCGTGCTGTTGGCTGCCGTCATCGGCGCAATCGTTTTGGCGAGAAAGGACTAGTAGCGACAATCATGCTTGTTAATCAGTTTCTCTTTCTCGCCGCCGTCATTTTCTGCATCGGCGTTTATGGCGTGATCGTGCGCAAGAATGCCGTGTTGGTGCTGATGTCGATCGAACTCATTTTGAATTCCGTGAACCTCAATCTGGTTGCGTTCTCAATGCGCAATGGCAGCGTGGACGGTCAAACATTTGCCCTGTATGTCATTGCCGTTGCCGCCGCCGAGGTGGGCGTAGGTCTGGGTTTGGTATTGCTCGTGTATCGCAATCGACGCAGTATTTCTGTCGATGACTTGTCAGAGATGAAGGGCTGATGGGCATGATCTCTCACGCCGAAGAAGTGCTCGAGTCGCTCTCCGCTGGTTGGTTTCTTGACCACGCCTGGTTGGTGCCGTTGGTTCCGGCAATTGCATTTGCCGTCATTCTGTTATTTGGCAAACGACTGCCGCTGAAGGGCAGCGAGGTCGGAATCATCTCAATGGTGGCAAGCCTGGTGATTTCTGTTGGCGCTGCGTACCAGTGGATCCAACGGGTCCACAGTGGCGGCGAAGAAACCTTTATCGCCCCGGTCGTACGGACATGGTCGTGGTGGGAAAATGCTGGACACACGTTCACGATTGGTCAATCCATTGATGGACTTTCGGTCATCGTTCTGGTCGTTGTGGCGTTCATTTCCACCCTCGTCCAGATCTATTCGGTGGAGTACCTTCACGGCGATCGTCGCTACACGCATTTTTTTGCCGCACTGACGCTGTTTTCCGCCGGCATGTTGGCGATGGTGGTGGCCGAAGACATGCTGTTGTTATTGCTCGGCTGGGAGATCATGGGCTTGTGCTCATTCATATTGATCGGTCATTGGTGGGAGGACGACGCAAATAGCCGAGCGGCGCTTAAGGCATTTTTTACCGTGCGTATCGGTGATGTCGGATTACTTATTGGTATCAGCATGCTGTATTTTTCGGCCAACGAATGGACAATGAAGAATCTTGGCGTCTCCGGTTTCTCGATTCGCGGTATCAGCGCTTGGGCGCTGTCGGGTGAACCCAACAGCAAGGTCATTCTCATAATTGCGATTGCCTTGTTCATTGCCGCGATCGGCAAGAGCGGTCAGTTCCCGTTGCATACCTGGCTGCCCGATGCGATGGCCGGCCCGACGCCGGTGAGCTCGTTGTTGCACTCCTCCACGATGGTTGTGGCCGGTGTCTTTCTCGTGGCCCGGCTGTATCCAGTGTTTTTTACGGGCTTCGACATTCTTGGAACCGGTAGCAACTTCATCACCGTAATCGGTGGGATCACGATTGTCATTGCGGCCGCTCTGGCTTTTGTTCAAAATGACATCAAGCGTGTTCTGGCCTACAGCACCGTGAGCCAATTGGGTTACATGATGCTTGGGCTCGGTGCCGGGGCGTGGATGCCGGCCGTGTTTCACATTCTCACCCACGCATTTTTCAAGGCTTGTCTCTTCTTGTGTGCCGGCTCGGTGAGCCACAGTTCCTCCCATCATTCCTTTGACATGAAGCGGGACATGGGAGGACTGCGCAAGTACATGCCGATCACCTTCGCCACATGGATGATTTCCACATTTGCACTGATGGGCGTATTTCCATTTTCGGGTTTCTTTTCCAAAGATGAGATCATCGACAATGTTGGTCACAACGGATACAACACGTTCATGATCATTGGTCTCATCGGCGCATTCATGACCGCTGCGTACATGACACGAGCGACTTACCTTACATTTTTTGGCTCGCCACGAGGTGCGGCTGCACACGCACTTCATGAAGGTGGTGCGCACGCACCACATGAAAGTAATTGGCTGATCACCGTGCCGCTGATTCTGCTTGCGGTGCTTGCACTCGGCTCCGGTTTTCTCAATGCCTCGCCGTTTGGCGAAAAGTGGGAACGACTCAACGAATGGGTTGATCCACGACCCGTGGTAGTGACGGCTACAAGTGCGCTTGCAGTTGAAGAAGCTCACGCTGAATCGGTCTGTGGAACTTCAGCACCAGAACAAGGTGTCTGTTTTGCACCGCAACTCCATCACGCACCATTCAAGTGGTCGAAGGCTGGGATGTCATTGGCAATTGTGTTCGCCGGGATCTTATTGAGTTGGAGTGTGAGCGTGGCGTTATATACGCGCAAAGATCGCCGTTTGGTTGGACTCACACAACGCAATGCAGTGATGCGAGTTGGGTACAACTTTCTGGCTAATAAGTATTATCTGGATGCCCTGTATGAGAATGTGATCGTACGGTCAATCGCTGGGCCGATCGCCAAGGGTGCATATTGGTTCAATCAGAATATTTTGGATGGAATCTTGCATTCGCTCGTATCTGCCAGCAGGGCGGTTGCGGGTTGGGTGTACCGCAACGTCGATCAAAAGGTAGTCGACGGTGTGGTAAATAATTCGGGCAACGTAACACGTGCCGCCGGAGGTGCGTTACAACCCGTGCAGTCAGGAAGAGTGAGCCAGTATGGTGCGCTGTTGTTCAGTGCCGCCGCAGTTGCCGCGCTTGTTCTTGTCATGGTCAACACATAATTACAACTAGGTAAGGGAGATACACGCCATGGAAATGCTCCGTGACGAAAATTGGGTATTGAGTGTCGGCACGTTCTTGCCGATGGTGGGCGTGCTCGCGCTGCTCATCGTGCCCAAGACCGACGAGAAACTCATCAAGTTGATTGCACTTATCACCTCGATCGCGACGGTCGGTGTTGGTGTTTACACGTTGATGAAGTTCAACTATCAAGATGCCGGAACGATGCAATTTGTTGCCCAAACAAATTGGATTTCGGTGATCAAGAGTACGTATTTCATCGGCATGGATGGCATTAGTCTTCCGCTGTATTTCCTGGCGATGGTAATCACACTCGCCGTTGTGATTTACAGCTGGAACAACATTCCGGCACCGGGAAATCCGAAGGCGTTCTTCATCCTGATGCTGGTGTTACAGGTAGGCATGGCCGGTACGTTCATCGCTCAAGACCTGATCTTGTTCTTCGTGTTCTTCGAACTTGTGCTGTTGCCGATGTACTTCATGATCGGCGTGTGGGGCGGAGAACAGCGTCAATACGCATCGATGAAGTTCTTCCTCTACACAATGTTTGGTTCGGCGCTGATGTTGGTGGCTTTTCTCGCGGTGTTCTTCAAAACCGGAGCCGAGAGTTTCTCCATCCCGTATTTGGTCGAACACGGTGGCTCGATCGCCAAGAACGTCCAAATCTGGATCTTCGCCGGAATGTTCGTCGGGTTCGCAGTGAAAGTTCCGATGTTCCCGTTTCATACCTGGTTGCCCGATGCTCACACCGAGGCCCCGACGCAAGGTTCGGTGATTCTTGCCGCAATCTTGCTGAAACTCGGTACGTACGGTTTTGTTCGGATCGCCATTCCAATCTTGCCAACGGCGGCCAGGCAGTGGGCCCCGTACATCGGTGCGCTGGCAGTGGTCGGCATTATTTACGGTGCGCTTGGATGTTTGGCACAAACGGACATGAAGCGATTGATCGCCTTTTCATCGGTCGCGCACATGGGTTTTGTGATGCTCGGTATCTCCACGCTGACAAGTTTCGGTGTCAACGCTGCCGTATATGGCATGGTCGCCCATGGTCTGATTACCGGCATGCTCTTTTTTATCGCTGGGAGCATGAAGGAGCGCTATCACACACTGGAGATCTCGCGTCTCGGTGGACTGCTCGTGCAGATGCCACATCTCGGTTGGATTCTTGGCTTCGCCAGCATGGCATCGCTTGGTTTACCCGGGCTGGCAGGTTTTTGGGGGGAGTTCCCAGCCATCCTCTCGGCATATAGCCCGGCAGCGGGATTAAATCACAACGTGTTTCGCGTCTACATGGTGGTCGCTGCAGTGGGCACGGTATTCGCCGCGGCTTATTTACTGTGGTTGTTTCAGCGTGTTGCCTTCGGCGAACCCAAGGCCGAGTTTGCAACTTCCAAGGCAGAAGGTGCCGAGCACCACGCATTTGAAGATGTCACGCCAATTGAGTGGCTCGCTTGGACGCCACTGCTCGTGGCAATCCTTGTGTTCGGTGTGATGCCGAACCTCCTATTCAAGGTCATCGATCCTGCGGTACAGAGCGTGTTGCACGCCGTTGGAGGCTGAACAAGTGTTGAACACATTACCCACACTTGTTGCCATGCTCCCGTGGACATCGCCGTCGGTGAGTTACTACGCGCTAGCACCCGAATTGGTGTTGTCGGCCGGAATCTGTGCTGTCTTACTTGCCGATCTCTTCTTGGATGATCGCCGCAAGTGGGTGTTGTCGTCAATTGCGGGTTTCTCGCTGTTGGGTGCGATGTTGCCGGTGATCATTCTTGGTCTCAATGACCAAAATGTGTGGTCAATGTTCGATGGTCGCTATGTCGTCGACGATTTCAGTCTGGTGATGAAGGGTCTCTTCCTGCTTTCTGGTTATGTCGTGGTGCTGTTGTCATCTGCACATGTGGAGGAGGGCGATTACTGGCGCGGTGAATTTTGGTTCTTGTTGCTCTCCAGCATTCTCGGAATGGTGATGATGTCCTCGGCACGCGATCTCGTCTCGGTCTTTGTGGCCTATGAGTTTCTCTCGATTCCCGCGTACATGCTGGCCGCATGGCGTAAGTGTGATGTCAAGAGCAATGAAGCGGGAGTCAAGTACTTCCTCCTTGGCGTCTTTGCCTCGGCCGTGATGTTGTACGGAATGTCGCTGTTGTATGGTGCGGCCAATAGCACCCTGTTGGTTGATTTGGGTAAGAGCATCACAGTCGCAGGTGGGTTCAGTTCGCTACATGCCCTTGGTGTGGTGTTTGTGGTTGTCGGGTTCGCCTTCAAGATCTCGGCAGTCCCATTTCATACCTGGGCGCCAGACACCTACGAGGGTGCCCCCGCCCCGGTAACGGCGTTTCTCTCTGTTGGGTCAAAGGCGGCGGGGTTCGTGGCCTTGGTAACGATGCTGTATGTCGCCTTTCCATCCGCAAGCAGCGTGTGGCAGCCATTTATTTGGGTGTTATCGGCATTGACGATGACGGTTGGCAACGTCGTTGCACTGCGCCAAACAAATATCGTCCGCATGATCGCCTATTCATCGATCAGTCAAGGCGGCTTCGTGTTGATGCCACTTGCGGTGGCAGGTCATCTCGATACATCGGCCTCGGCGCTGCGCGCCGTCGTGGTGTACATGATCATCTATGCCGCGACAAACCTTGGTATGTTCGCGGTCATCATTGCCGTGTCGCGTAAGACTCGCAGTGGCGAGATCGCAAGTTGGGGCGGATTGTTCTCCTACGCGCCGGCTCTCGGTGCGCTGGCAACTATCTTCTTGGCATCACTGGCCGGCATTCCACCACTGGGTGGTTGGATCGCCAAGTTTGCTGCTTTTCAGTCGCTGATCAGTGCAGGCTCGGGCTGGGGCTATTCTCTGGCGGTGATTGGTGCCGTGAACTCAGTGATCGCGTTCGGCTACTACGGCAACGTGATGCGCGAAATTTGGATGCGACCAGTGCCCGATGGTGACATCACCCCAATTCACACCCATGGTTCACTTGCTCTCGCACTCGGCATCACCAGCGTGGCCACGCTCGTGTTTGGCATTATTCCAGGAGTCGCACTGCATTTCGGTGACATTGCGCGCATCACAGGTGCCTTCGGCGGCTGATCAGATCACGGCGGCAATTGACGCCGCAGGGGGAGCGATTCCCTTTAGCGAATTCATGCGTCTTTCGTTATACGGCGAGTACGGGTTCTATTCACACACCGGTAGGGCCGGCCGCCGTGGTGATTTCATTACCTCGCCTGAAGTTGGGCCGCTGTTCGGCACGGTGATTGCGGGTGCACTTGATGCTTGGTGGCGTGACCTTGGCCAGCCAGCAGAGTTCACCTTCGTCGATGCTGGCGCCGGACCGGGCACTCTGGCCCGAAGTATGCTCGCGGCTGAGCCTGAATGTCTGGCCGCACTTCGGTATGTGGCGGTGGAGTTGTCGCCGTCGCAACGAGCACTACATCCCGCCAGCATTGAGTCACGAGCAACGATGCCGGATCGTCCATTTGTCGGTGTAGTTCTGGCGAACGAGTTGCTCGACAATCTGCCATTCGAACTTTTCGTCTTTGACGATGAATGGAAGCAAGCATTTGTGGGAGTGACTGACGATGGTCGATTCACTGAGGTGTTGCGCAGCGCATCTGTGCCTTGGTTCTTACCGACGACGGCACCACATGGGGCACGTGTACCAGTGCAGACCATGGCCACCAATTGGGTTCGTAGTGCGCTCGAGTTGATTGAACGCGGACGACTCGTCGCTATCGATTACTGCACTGCCACGACGACGGAACTAGCCACTCGCCCGTGGCGCCAGTGGTTGCGCACATTTCGTCAACACGAACGGGGCGTTCATTACCTGCTGGAACCAGGCGATCAGGACATCACCAGCCAAGTCGTCATCGAACAGCTAGCGACGCCAACGTCGATGTGCTCCCAAGCAGAATTTCTTCGCCAATGGGGACTTGACCGATTGGTGGATGAGGGGCGCGACTACTGGTCGGCGCAAACAGGTGCGCCCGATCTGATGGCGATGAAAATGCGCAGTCGAGTGAGCGAAGCCGAAGCGCTTTGTGATGAAAGTGGTCTCGGCTCGTTCAGCGTGTTGCAGTGGATGCGGGTGGAGAGAGGCATTATCAGCCACGACTAGGCTCCTTGATTACATGTCCAAACAAGCACTACGGAAATGGTTCCTAAAGAGAGACCTGACGTCTATTGCCGCGGCCATTGGCGGTCTAATTTTCGGATTGTGGTTTCTTGGGCCGAGAAATATTTTGCCAGGAAGTACTGACTGGCTGAATAGAGGTGATCTCGCTGCAGACCAACTCGGCTGGGAATTCTTCCGGCAGACGCCGCTGATCCAGTGGCCCCTGACAGCGGTTCCGAATTACGGCGTTTCGTTTCACACTGTTTATCAATCTGGCAGGACTGTAATTGAACTGCCGCTAAAGTTCTTGAGACCAATTCTTCCGTCAAATTTTCAATATATCGGAATGTGGATTGTTGGATGTTTTGTTCTGCAGGGGTACTTCGCAGCAAGATTGTTGTCTCACTTCGTGTCAGACCGGCTCATCAGATTCGTTCTCGCCAGTATCTTTGTGATTTCGCCGGTGCTTTTGTTTCGCATTGGAATTGCGGGTCACCCGAATCTTGGTGCGCATTGGCTTATTCTGTGCGCGTTTTACCTCTATTTCAGTGATCGGCAGAGTTATGTTGCATGGTCAACACTCATTGCAATTGCATTAACGGTGAACATTTATATCTCGGCGATGGTGCTTTTTATCTATCTTGCTTCAGTCGGCAAGGTGCTACTGACTGATGGTGATGCGAGACGCGCGCTAGGCGTCAGACGACTCGTGCTCATACCTCCGCTCGTTGGGGCATTGACGTTCATCGCCATGGGATATCTCGAATTTGGGAGTTCGGCCAAGGGGACTGGTTTCTTCAGACTGAATGCCTTGGCTTTCTTTAACCCAGAGTTCTCGGCGCAAGATTCATTTTCATTCGTCCTGAGTCATTTTAGTCCACTACGAGTACGGCAGTTGGTTGCCGAGGAAGGCGAAGGGTTCGGATATCTAGGGTTGGGAACTATTCTCAGCCTTCCATTTCTTGTCGTATACGTGGTTAAGCATCGTTCAGCGGCTTGGTGGAAGACAGTATTCCCATTGCTGTCTGTATGTGTCTTTCTGTTCCTCGTCGCACTGTCAAACCGTGTCGTTTTTATACGCCACGAATTTACCTACTGGCTACCGAGCAGCATCCTCGATCTGCGTCAGACCTTTCGGGCAGCGACACGGTTCGCTTGGCCGATGTACTACTTGCTCACGCTTGCCGGAGTTGTCGCCATGGTCAGGCTTGTGCGCGGTCGGGCGGCGATAATTATTGCGATACTTTTGCTGGTGGGGGTCCACGTATTTGATCAGATTCCAGGGCTGGCGTATGCCCACCGCAAGTTGTCCAGCCAACCTCCATATCACTCACCCCTGGTGGATCCCGAGTGGAGCAATCTCGCCAGGTCATATAAAAAGATCAATTTGTTTCCGAATTTTGATCTACAAGTTGGCGAAGGTTCACCCGATGCCGAGTTCTGGAATGGGGAATGGTACCACTTTGCGCGTTTCGCAGTTGATAACCAACTCGCGACCGGTTTCGGATACTTCACTAGACCAGTAACAAAGTATGTGGTGCAAACCAACACAAAAATGACTCGCGAGTTGACAAGCGGAAACCTTGAAGTAAATGCGATATATGTCTTATCCAACCCAGAAACCTGGAAAGCCGCAATTGGGCGTCTTGATGACAAATCGCGGGCGCTCATCCTCGACGGCTACTACGTCATTTTGGGTCCAATCACCTCCAAATAGTTGTGCCAACATCGGGTCGACTTGTGAGCCACGCTCCGATGATCACGACGATCATTCCGAGCATTGAAAGTCCGATGAGTGTTTCGTCATTCACTACGACACCGAGGAACGCGCCGACAATTGGTGTGAAATAGGTCGGAATCATGCTTCGGACCGGACCAGTTCGTACGGCAAGCATCGCAAACAAGGTAAAGGCAATACCTGTACCTAGTGCACCGAGGGCAGCAACTGCGCCAAGAGAAACCCACGAAAATTCTGATTTCGTGAGTCCGCCAAGACCAAGTGGTGCCGAGATCACGCAAGCGGCCAGTTCGACACGCAGCATCAAGGCGACTGGACGATACTTGTTTTGCAATGGTCGTGCTGCGTTTACGGCAACTGCGTAACACACAAGTGCAATTAGCAAAAGCAGGATTCCACGAACATCAGCAGATGATCCTTCAGCAATTGACGGTAGGGCGATGAGCACGATGCCGACACAACCAATGGCGACCGCAAATATACGTCGTCGACTGGGCAGTGATCGCGTCCAGATGGCAGTCACTATTGCGACGACAACTGGAAGACCACCATTCATCATTCCGGTGATGCTGCTCGACACGGTTTGTTCGGCAATTGGGTAGAGCAAAAACGGTACGGCCATCCATACCAGGCCAAGAAACCACACCAGTGGCCAATCGTGTCGAGCGATCTTATGTCGCGCGCCGGGAAGAAATGCGAGCGCCAATGCTCCAAACGCTGTGCGAGCAAATGGCACAACCGTAGCATCAAAATGTCGGATCGACAGGTTGATCAGCAGAAATGACGAGCCCCATGTCAGTGCAAGTCCAATGGAAAGAGTCCATTCAAAGGGACCGAAGTTCAAGTGCGTATCGGCGGACATTGACTTTCGCAGGTTCATTACGGTTCGCTAGTCTCGCACCTGTGTACACAACTCAGCGAACGGGATCCGATCGAAAATGACTGATAGCCACCATGCAATTGATGCGCTCTCATATGAGCAGCGTAGGTTTGCGCCATCACCGTCGTTTGTCGCACATGCACTGACCAACGACAACAGACTTTATGACGAGGCCGAACGGGATAGTGAGGCATTTTGGGCTCGCCAAGCCCGCGAACTCCTGGAGTGGTCGACACCTTTCACCAAGATATGCGATTGGGACCCTCCATATGCCGAATGGTTTGCTGATGGTCGACTGAACGTGTCGTACAACTGCCTGGATCGTCATGTGCTGGCCGGTAAGGGCGACAAAGTTGCCTTTTACTGGGAAGGCGAACCCGGCGATGCTCGTGTCGTGACGTATTCGCAGTTGCTCGACGAGGTGCAGAGACTTGCCAATGCCCTCAAGAATTTGGGTGTCGAAAAAGGTGATCGAGTCAATATTTACTTGCCGATGATTCCTGAAGCGGCCGTGGCGATGCTGGCATGTGCGCGCATTGGCGCCGTGCACAGTGTGGTCTTCGGCGGCTTTTCCTCGCAAGCCCTGGCCGATCGAATTAATGACGCACAAGCGAAGTGTCTCGTTACCGTGGATGGCAGTTGGCGTCGCGGTGAAGTATTTCCACTCAAACCACAAGCAGATGAAGCCCTCAAGTCAACACCCAGTATCGAACACGTTGTCGTCGTAAAACGTGGGAATAACGAAGTAGCGATGGCACCTGATCGGGATCATTGGTATCACGATCTCATTGTTCACTCCGATCCGGTATGCCCAGCCGAACCGATGGAGGCAGAACATCTGTTGTTCCTGCTATATACCTCTGGAAGCACAGGGAAGCCAAAGGGAATCGTGCATACGACCGCTGGCTATCTCACTCATGTCGCCTACACATTCAAGTATGTGTTTGACCACAAGCCCGAATCCGACATTTTTTGGTGCACGGCAGATGTGGGTTGGGTGACTGGACACAGTTACATCGTTTATGGCCCACTTGCTAATTGTGCGACGCAAATCATGTACGAGGGTGTTCCCAATTATCCGGCGAATGATCGGATGTGGTCGATCATCGAGAAATACAAGGCGACGGTCTTCTACACGGCACCCACGGCGATTCGTACCTATATGAAATGGGGATCGCAAGAACCCGCAATACACGACTTGTCATCGCTTCGACTCATTGGCACCGTTGGTGAACCGATCAATCCAGAGGCCTGGATGTGGTACCACGAGCACATCGGCGGCACGCGCTGTCCGATCGTCGATACATGGTGGCAGACCGAGACCGGTGGGATCATGATTTCTCCGTTACCGGGTGTCACCGTGACGAAGCCGGGTTCGGCAACGTTTCCGTTGCCGGGTATCAGTGCCGAAGTAGTGGATGAGAGCGGAAAGCCGGTTGTTAAGGGCGGTGGATATCTCACCCTCACCAAACCCTGGCCCGGCATGCTCCGTGGTATTTGGGGCGATCAGCAGCGGTACCGCGAAACGTATTGGAGTCGATTCGCTGGTCGGTACTTTGCCGGCGATGGGGCGAAGACCGATGATGATGGCTACCTCTGGCTGCTCGGCCGGGTGGATGACGTGATGAATGTGTCGGGGCATCGGATCTCGACGACCGAAGTCGAGTCGGCCTTGGTGTCGCATCCGAGTGTCGCTGAGGCTGCTGTTGTTGGTGTTAATGATGCCATGACGGGTCAGGCGATCATTGCCTACGTCACACTGCGCGGTGGTGCACAGGTTGACGAGCAAGTGTTGCGTAATCATGTGGCTACCGAGATCGGCGCAATCGTCAAACCAAAGAAAATCTATTTCACACCCGATTTACCGAAGACGCGCAGTGGCAAGATCATGCGACGTCTGTTGCGGGATGTGGCCGACGGTCGCAATCTTGGAGATACGACGACGCTTGCAGATGCGTCCGTGGTGAGTGAATTGCAGAAGCGAGCGGCTGAAACCCCTTCCGAGGACTAGACTAGAGGAAGTGAGATGTCGTCATTGTCATGCTCATCTTGAGTTTGTGCTCATCAACTTAGGCAGCGCTCCGCCTTCAAACGCGTATTTAACAACCGTCACAATGCGTAGACCAGAAAAGTACTTTCCGCTCAAGGTATATGTTTGCGAGACATGCTGGCTGGTACAAGCGGAGGCATATTCAAGAGCAGCGGAACTCTTCAACGAGGAGTATGCGTATTTCAGTTCGTTCTCAACTGCATGGTTAGACCATTCGAGGCGATATGTGGATGATGTGGTTTCCCGTTTTGGCTTTACAAGTTCATCCACTGTCGTAGAAATTGCCGCTAACGATGGTTACTTGCTTCAATATATTAAAGAAAAAAATATCCCCTGCTATGGCGTTGAGCCAACCAGAAATACTGCAAATGCTGCACGGCAAAAGGGAATTGAGATAATCGAGAGATTCTTTGGCCAAGATCTGGCGAAGGAACTAGTGGCAACTGGTCGAAGTGCAGACTTAATGATTGCCAACAATGTTCTGGCACATGTTCCCGATATCGCGGATTTCGTTCTGGGTCATGCAATTCTGCTTAAATCAGACGGGGTTGCAACGTTTGAGTTTCCACACCTGTACAGGCTCATTTCGGAAAATCAATTTGACACGATTTATCACGAGCATTTTTCTTACTTGTCGTTCACGACCGTACGTGATATTTTCGCGAAAAATGGTCTCGACATCTTTGATGTTGAAGATATCACAACGCACGGTGGAAGCCTCCGTGTCTTCGCTCAACGTAGTGATCACCGAACTCACGAAGGAACTCCTGCAGTGGCCGACCTTGTGAACCTTGAATTACGGTCAGGAGTAAGATCACTTGATTTTTATCGTGAGTTTCAGTCGCGCGCTGATCAGGCCAAGAATTGTTTTTTGGAGTTCTTGCTGACAGCGAAATTTGAAGGAAAGAAGGTTGCTGGGTATGGGGCAGCAGCCAAGGGCAACACACTTCTCAATTACGCAGGAGTTCGCTCCGACTTGATTTCATTTGTTGTCGATCGAAATCCGGCGAAACAGGGACGATTCATGCCTGGAAGTCGGATTCCGATCGTTGATGAGGTTGTTTTGTCTATTGAGCGTCCGGACTATGTTGTTATATTTCCGTGGAATTTGAGTGCGGAGGTAAAGGACCAACTTCAATACGTACGGGGGTGGGGAGCAAAGTTTGTAACCGCGGTTCCAAACTTGGAAATTGATTGATGTTGGTCGGTTTGTCCGGAGCAACCGGATTTCTCGGTCGTTATGTTCGTCAAGACCTTGCCGGTCGTGATATCGAAACGATCCTTCTTTCTAGGCGCCACATTGATCCACGAGAGTTGTCAAGCAATGAGACAGTCAAAGTTTGCGATATCGCTGATGTAAACGCCGACATCTATCGACAACTCCGACAACCAAGTGTTTTTATCCACCTAGCATGGGGCGGATTACCCAACTACGAGTCGTCACGTCACATTGTAAAAGAGTTGCCGTCGCAGATGAACTTCCTTGGTCGACTCATTGACGGAGGACTGAAGTCGCTTGTCGTGACGGGCACCTGCTTTGAGTATGGATTACAGGAAGGTCGGTTGGTTGAATCGGCAACTAACACACCGGCAACCGCATATGGGAGAGCTAAGGACGACTTGCGCAAATGGATCGAGAGCCGTATCGATCGGGCACAGTTCAATCTGACTTGGGCTAGATTATTTTATTTGTTTGGCGAAGGACAATCGTCGAATTCGCTGTATTCGTCGCTTTGTTCGGCTTTGGATTCAGGGGAGCAGGAATTCAAGATGTCAAAAGGAGAACAGGTTCGTGATTTTCTTGACGTTCAAACCGTCGCTAGGATGTTGGTGGATCTGGCGTTATTGAATATTGATATCGGGGTTGTCAACGTATGTTCTGATGAACCAGTTTCGGTTAACGCATTCGTGGAATCGATCATCTTGCAGAAGAATGCATCGATTAATCTTGTGCGGGGAATTCTACCTTATCCTGAGTACGAGCCGAAGTCATTCTGGGGTAGTAACGAGAAATTGATGGACTTACTAGCTGGTCGAAGGAGTTAGGTCAAGTGGGTAATTTCACTGATGAAGTTGAAGAACGAACGCGCGATAATCTGAACAACGCGCGGCTCGTGGAAACCGCTCATGAGTTTCTCGTTGAGTCCGCCAAAGCAAAATACTCCTACAATTTTCATTGGCTTGGTCGACCAATTATTCAGTATCCGCAAGACATCGTTGCCATGCAGGAGTTGATTTGGACAATCAAGCCTGACCTAATTGTTGAAACTGGAGTTGCTCATGGTGGATCGCTCATCTTTTATGCGTCCATGCTTGAGCTGAATGCAATATGTGGTGGGCCTACTGAAGCGAGTGTCATTGGAATTGACATCGACATTCGAGAGCACAACAAACATGCCATCATTGAGCATCCAATGGCACGGCGAATAATGCTCGTGGAAGGATCAAGTACTGATCCAGATGTTGTAGACATTGTCCAAAATCAAGTGAGTTTAAGACAAAGGGTTTTGGTATGTCTTGATAGTAATCACACTCGTCAGCATGTACTCGACGAGCTCAATATTTATGCACCGATGACCTCGGTCGGCAGCTACTGCGTGGTATTCGATACACTCATTGAACATATGCCGGACGATACATATTGGGATCGTCCGTGGGGGCGCGGCAATAATCCACTGAGCGCAATTGATGAATTTCGACTTGAGAATGCTGATTTTGAAGTCAATCGGAGTATCGATGGTCGTTTGTTGATTTCAGTAGCACCCAGTGGCTTTCTGAAACGAATTTCTTGACAAAGGCGCACATTTCGATTATGAGCGATAGACAGAGGTTTGCTGTTGAGACACCTACCGAAGACCAGGATTTATTAGTGCACAAAATTATGAAGTCGTCAAAAGATAAGAATCTTACGAAAGAAATTAAGTGCCAGCCTGTGTGACAAATCGAGTTGAGAACAGTTCTTTAAGTCGACTCACCGTCATCATTCCCACCATCTCACGTCCCGACTACGTACGTCGTCAGATCAAGTACTGGTTGCAGACCGACGCGGAAGTCAGAATTCTTGACGGCGCTAGGGTTCCACTTGACTTAAAGGAATTTGATCTCACTTATACAAATGTGAGGTACATACACATGCCAGTGAATTTTAATGAACGCCTTGCAGTCGCTGGCCAACTCATCGAAACTGAATTCAGTTGCCTTTTAAGCGATGATGAATTCTTCGTACCTTCCGGTCTCAAAGGGTGCATCCGTCACCTCGACGATCATCCCGACGATATTGGATGCGTCGGAAAGGTTCTCTACTTCTTCGTGGAGCAGGGCAAGTTCCTCGCATTCCAGGGCTACACAGATTGGCTTAATTTTTCCGATGACGCCGTCACGGCGACCGATAGGGTCAAGCAGGTTCTGCCACCCCTTAAAACACACATGGCAGTTTATGGAATCTATCGTTCAGAGCACTGGAAAAAGATCTTCAAGATGTCTTATAGCGATTACTACTCGTGCGGTTATCTCTACGAGCGAATGCTCAATCTCTACCGAGCAGTTCTCGGTCGCACGGTAATCCTCAATGACTTGCTATGGATGCGGAGCATGGAGAACCCACCGATCATGGATGATGCCGTGCCGCGAGCGGACGGGGGACTGGTTGGATGGGCAGATAACCCGGCGAATCGCTCGGAACTACTTCATTATCGTAACAAGGTCAGGGACATTCTCGCAACCGGTGATGGAATTTCGTCGGCCGAAGTCGACGAGTTTGCAGACCACTTCGTATACGGCGGAATTGAGCGACAGCGTGTAAAGGATGCACGTGGTCACCAGCTGACGGTTCGGTTACGACACGCTGTCGTCCAATACAGTCCCAAATCACTCAAGTTGATCGCAAAGCGATTCGCGCCACGGTTCATCCTTCGGCGACTCGATTGGAATGGTTATCCACTAAAAAGGACTGTACGGAGCCTGCAAAGGCAACACGTCAAATTTGATGTCAATGATCTCAGAAGAATTGAAAAACTTGTCCTTGAAACGTACGCGCTCCAACGGTCCAGACAGATCGATCGGGTTCAAGTCTAATTCCTAAAGTTATTGAACTGAAGCGGAATTCCAAATCCACACCCTTGGGCATGGTAGAGAAGGAAAAGTGTTTTGCGTAATGGTGTTAAAAAATATGTATTTGCGACATGTAGCGGGATTGTCTATTGATTCAACACGGTCTGTCACACTGGCAACTGGACCGTTGGGACTGGCAATCAAGAATCGAGCATCATCACCAGGCACAATCAAGCATTGAAGCGGCTTGGCGCCTTCATGACACCCGGTTCACTTCAACGGCGTTCACCCGAGACGCTCAATAATTTGGGATTGTTCCCTTAATGGGCTCGATCTCTTGATTATTTTGATAATCCGATCATCGAATCATTCTGGGTTGTATGAAATTAGAATTACTCAACGGTGACAAATGATAAACCCGTATCGAACTAGTAAACGTAATCTTAGACTACCTCGAAATCCTGCACAACTGACGCCAAGACCACGGCTTTCTTGCATCACTTGTAAGTCTCCGTTTCCTTCGAAAGAATATGGATTCGTATTTAGAGAAATAGCAATACAGCGAATGGGAGAATAGTCGAATAAGGACTATCGTGTTGTAGGTGCAAGCAGACGGAGTACATCCTTGAAAAACTGGAAGCTTGTTTGGCAAATTCTTAATCAGTCTGAAAAGCGACAGACAATTCTGATGGTGGTACTCGTTTTTTTAGGCATGTCACTTGAGATGCTGAGTCTAGGATTGCTAATTCCTGCAATTGCTCTCGTAACAAAGCCGGAAAGCAATAATACGGGGCCCGAAATTCTAAGAATCTTGTCGGATTGGTTGGGAGGTATTTCCTTAGTCTTCATTGGTTTGGCTCTGTTTGTTGGAGTGTTCTTGGTGAAGAGTGTTGTTGTCTTGGTTGTGACTTGGCTCCAACGAGGCTACTCAATGCGAATTGGGGTCCGACTTCAGAGCGATGTGTTTCGGACTTATTTGGCGCGACCTTATGAATTTCATCTTCAAAATAATTCAGCAAATTTAATACGTGATATTCAGAATTCATCAGGAGTAATTAACGGAGGTATTGAACCGTTCTTGACCCTAGTGACAGATGGCCTAATAGCGATTGGGTTGTTGGGATTTCTTATTTACGTGCAACCGCTTGGATCGTTATTGACTGTGGTCATGCTGGGAACTGGTTCAATCATTTTGTACAGAATGACAAAAGAGCGAATTGAAACGTGGGGAAAGGTATCAAATGATCTCACGGCTCGTAGTTTGCAGCGCCTACAGGAAGGCTTCGCGGGTATTAAAGATGTATTGATTTTGAACCGACAAGCATATTTTCTTGGTGAGTTTGAGAAAACAACAGTCCTAAAAGGTCACATAGTGCGAAAGTACGGTCTGCTGCAAACACTTCCTCGTGTCTGGCTAGAAATAATTAGTATTTTGTCATTTGCCGTTCTTGTCGCAGTCTTGACCTATCAAGGCAAAACCGGTACCGAAACAATTACAACCCTAGGGCTTTTTGTAGCCATTGCATTTCGAGTTATTCCTTCTGCTAACCGAGTATCTGCGAGTGTTCAGGGTGCGAGGTACAACGCTCCGATGATCCTTAACACATTCAATGTTCTAAAAAGGTTTCCTACCCCAATTCAACCTGATGAACCAATGAATAGATCGTGGTCGGAGCTTAGGGTAGAGAATCTCGAATACTCGTATCCAGGCACCGAAGTGTCTGTCTTGCAAAACATATCGGTTACAATACAAAGCGGGCAGTTTGTAGGCGTTGTGGGAGAAAGTGGCTCGGGGAAGAGCACGCTGATTGATCTAATGATGGGTTTGTTACCGCCACGTCATGGGTCAATTTGTCTTGATGATGCAAACATTAATGAAGGTCTCCGATCATGGCAATCACAAATAGGTTATGTTCCGCAAACTATTTTCCTTTCAGATGACACGATTATGAACAATATTGCTTTCGGTATTCCATCGCAGGAAATTGATGAGGCGCAGGTTTTGCATGCACTGAGGTTGGCGCAGTTGACTGATTTCGTGTCAACCCAGAAGGCTGGTCTGGAGACTCAAGTTGGTGAACGTGGGGTTCGAATGTCGGGTGGCCAGCGTCAACGGGTAGGTATTGCACGAGCGTTGTATCACGATCCAAGAGTTTTAATACTTGATGAGGCAACGAGCGCCTTGGATAGCGAAACAGAGCGAGAGGTGATGCATTCGATCCGGTTGATGAAAGGATCCCTGACCATCATCGCAATTGCTCATCGAACATCGAGTCTTGGCGATTGTGATTTTATTTTGAGATTACAAAATGGAAGTTTGGTGAATGACTTGCCCAAGTCGAATTCGACTGACGGAGAGATGGTGTGACCATATGAAAGTATTGCTGACTGGAAATCTTGGTTATATAGGTTCTGTAATGGGCCCCTATTTGCAACAAATGGGGTACGAGGTAGTGGGTTTTGATATTGGCTATTTTGCGGAATCTGTTTTCGGTGAAGTCAATGCTGACATTGACCAGATTTTGGGCGATATTCGTGATACTGAATCGCTCGACCTTAGGAAATTTGATGCGATTGTTCACCTAGCAGGGCTTTCAAACGACCCACTTGGAGCTTTTCGACCTGGATTAACCGATGAGATCAATTTTCGTGCGACCATACGACTTGCAGAGAAAGCAAAGAGTGATGGTGTCGAACGTTTTGTGTATGCCTCTTCGCAAAGCATGTATGGAATTGCAAAGAACGATGATGAGATCGAAGAAGACAATAGCGAGAAGCATCCGTTAACGGATTATGCACGCACAAAGTGGGAAGCAGAGGTAAAAATTAAGGAGTTAGTGTCAGATGAATTTATCGTTACATGTATGCGACCATCGACTGTATTCGGAGTGAGTCCAAGGATGCGGTGCGACATCGTATTTAATAATCTGGTTGCAAGCGCTTATACAACTGGCAAAGTAGAAATTAAGAGCGATGGAACACCGTGGCGTCCAGTCGTTCATATCAAGGATGTTTGTAGTGCATTCTCCTCAGGTTTAGAAGCGCCTGCAAACCTAGTGAACGGTCGATCCTACAATGTTGGTATTCCGAACGGGAATTTTACTGTACGACAGCTCGCAGAGGCAGCACAGCGAGCGGTTCCCGGGAGTGAAATTATCTACACTGGTGTGCACGGAAATGATGAACGAACCTATCGGGTAAGTTTTGATCGAATTCTGAACGAACTGAAAGATTTCTATCGCCCAAGTTGGAATCTCGATCGGGGTGGAGCAGAGTTAGTTCAGTTTTTTGATGCTGTGAAACTTACCGAAGAGGACTTTAAGGGGCCTAAGACGAATCGCCTCTTGCGCTTGAAGGAAATTTGGAGCGACCTTCCTCAGTGAGTGCTTCTCAACGGATGTTTAGAACGAATATTCTTGATACAAAATGAAGATTCTGATTACAGGTCTGAGTGGGTTCATCGGCTCACACGTAGAGACGTGCCTTGGTGGCCATGAAATACTGGCTTTCACTAGGTCAACTACTGGTGCCAATGAATCAAGTTCAGTCCATTGGGAAAATATCAATTTAGATGATCGTGAAGCGGTCAATAGATCTGTATCGAGGTTCGCACCTGACGCATGCCTTCATCTTGCTTGGAGTGGACTTCCCGACTACTCTCCAGAAAATACTCGCCGAAACGTTTTATCATCGCTCACACTTATTGACGCGTTACATTCGAGTAATACCAAAAAAATTGTGCTTGCTGGAAGTTGTTGGGAATATGGAAATGTACGTGGGTTAATCAGAGAAAGTCAACCGGTTGTAGCCCCGACGTCTTTTGCCATAGCGAAAACTGCGATTTTTAACAACGCGAGGAGAGTGTTCAGCGGAAAAGAGTTTGTTGTCGTAAATGCTCGAATATTCTTTAGTTATGGACCGGGTCAGCGGTTGACATCGTTGATACCCGCAACATATTCAGCTTTGATGAAGGGGCAAGAGCCTCAAGTTAAGACTCCGAATTGGTGCAATGATATGGTTTATGTTGATGATGTGGCAACGGCTCTTGCGCGCCTAACAACAGAGAAATGTAGGACGGGAATTTATAACGTTGGATCCGGAATATCAGTTTCTGTTGGATCAATTGTTAACCGTATTTCGAAAGAGTGTGGCAAGTCGGAAATGTTTTTGGAACATTCTGGAACTGACGGTTATTGGGCTGATATTTCAAAGATTCAAAATGAGATTGGATGGAAGCCAAGAGTAAAGTTCACCGATGGCTTGGCGCGAACAATCGCATCATTACGTGTGGATGAGATTTAATGACTTTTGAAGTGCGGCAAGCGGTAATCTTGTGTGGGGGTTTAGGCGAGAGACTTTGGCCTCTCACTGCACATTGTCCAAAGCCAATGGTGGAAGTAAATGGTCGACCGTTCTTGCATCATCTGTTGGATCAACTTTCACGAAATGGAATCTCGTCATTTCTTCTGTTGACAGGATATTTGGGCGATCAGATATCTGGATACTTCGGGACCGGATCTGAATTCGGGTGGACAATTCAATATTCGCATGGTCCAGCCAATTGGACAACATCTCAAAGACTGCAAAATGCAATAGAGCAAGTTGATGATACGGCATTATTGATGTACTCCGATAATTATGCCCACGTTGACTTTTCGAAGCTTTCATTGACCCACTTTCAGGAAAAATTCAATATAACACTGAGTGTTGCTAGAAAGAGCCCCGGAAATGTAGCGCTCAACCAAGGCGTCGCTACTTACTCTCGTGATCGTGGTTTTACTCAAGACCCATTTGTTGAAGTTGGATACATGGTGATTAATTTCAAAGCAATAAGGAGGCTCCTGTTTGAGGAGCGAATCAAGGAGTTTGCGGACGTAATTCAAAAAGTTGGAGAAACTGCACGGCTCGGAGCAGTTGAAATTCGCGGTGATTACCTCAGTATCTCTGATAAATCAAGGCTTGAACTAACAATACGATATTTCGCAGGAAAGAAAATACTTTTACTTGATCGTGATGGAACAATTAATAGAACTCCAGTCAATGGTAGATATGTATTGAGTGTAAATGACTTTCATTGGCTAGAGAATTCGCGAACTGCTATCCATGAACTTGCAAGATTGGGATTCACTTTCGTTGTCATTACAAATCAGGCTGGAATTGCTACGGGAGACCTTGACCCCGATGTCTTACAGAAGGTTCATGAGAAAATGCGCAATGATTTTGAAGACATTGGGGCTCATCTGCTTGATATTTATAGCTGTTATGCTCATTGGAACTCGAATGACCCTTTAAGGAAGCCGAATCCAGGAATGTTCTTTCAAGCGAGCAAAGACCATCAGTTCTTGTTAGAGCGAACAATCTATGTGGGTGACGATTGGCGTGATGTTGAGGCAGCGGGTAACGCAGGATGTATGAGTGCGCTAGTAGGCGTGCATTCAAATATGGATTTGCCAAGATTATCTACTGAGCCGAATTTTAGGGCGGACAATTTGCTTGATCTTGTTCCGCTAATTGCACGGCAATATGACATGATGAATGAATGGTGAACTTGACGTCGACACCAAAAATGATCAGTACAGCGACGCCATTACGAGTAAGTTTTGCGGGTGGTGGGACTGATCTACCTGATTACTTTTTGAATCATGGAGGACAGGTTGTAAGTTCAGCAATTGATCGCTTTGTATACGTCACAATATTTCGTCGTGAGGAAGGATTATTTAATGAAAGGTATCGGCTCAGCTATTTTGAGTCCGAAGTTGTACAGTCTGTGGAAGAAATACGAAATGAAACTGCTCGAGAATGTCTTCGACTAGTTCCGGTTGAAGGACCACTTCATATTTCAACGTCGTCTGATGTGCCGGCTTCATCCGGGCTCGGTTCGTCGAGCAGTTTTGCTGTTGGTCTATTGCTCGCGCTGCACGCAATGCGGGGGGAATCGGTTTCGGCGGGACAGCTTGCTGAAGAAGCATGCGAAATAGAAATTGGAATTTTGAACCGACCAATAGGCAAACAAGATCAGTTCGCGGCTGCTTTTGGTGGCTTAAATGCATTTCGATTTGAGACGACTGATTTGGTCGCGGTCCGACCAATTTGGCGATCAGATGGAGGAGTTGAAGACTTGTTCGATTGCTTATCACTTGTTTGGACTGGCGTACAACGCGAGTCACATACAGTTTTGACCGAGCAGCAGAAAAGTATCCCAACAAATCTCGAATTACTTGGTGAGATTCGATCTCAGTCAGATGCGTGTGTCAGGGTCCTCCTAGAAGGGAACGATCTGCCAGCTGAGGTTGGAGGTCTCTTAAGCGATGGTTGGAATCTGAAGAAGAAACTAGCTAGCAATGTTTCGGGGAGCATCATCGATAAGATGTGCGAGTCTGTGCTTAAAGCTGGTGCTTACGGTGCCAAAATCTGTGGTGCGGGTGCAGGCGGCTTCCTGATGGTTGTCTACCCCCAGAGCGCTATTTCAGATATTTCACGAGCGCTTAGTCCTGCTACACAAATTCGAGTTCGCCCTGAGCCAAGGGGAAGCCGAATTATTGCTGTTTTGTAAGGTGGTGGTTCCAATCGGTCAGCGCAACGTTTGGTGAGGCGACTTTAAAGAGTTGACCTAACCAAAGGGGTAACGAGTGACCGCTCACCTAACAGTTCAGCAACGAGCACTGACTCACTGGCTACGCGTCAAGGGCATGAGTCTTCGAGGTATCGCTAAGGAGGTTGGTTGTGGTCATTCGGGCATTGATGTGATGCAGCGAGGTCAGACCCGAGCGGCGAGACCTATCACTTGGACTCCTCGCCAAGGTCGACTCACCGTTGACGAAAGAGAAGAGACCCTGCTTGGTTTGCACCGAGGGGAGTCACTGACCCATATCGCCAAGCAATTGGTCAGGTCACCTTCTACGGTGACCCGAGAAGTGAAGGCCAACGGCGGTCGCGAGTGCTATCGAATCTGGCCCGTTCACATTCGAGCTCATGAATGCGCGAAGAGACCCAAACCCTCCAAACTCAGCAATGAGGCATTATGTGCGAAAGTAACGATATGGCTCGAATCGTTGTGGCAATGCGACTCTCCGGTCGCGGCCTTCGCTCATCGACTACGTAAAGACTTCCCGCATGACCCGACAATGCAATTAAGTCCCGAGACCATCTACCAGTCGCTGTTTGTCCAAGGACGCGGTGAACTGCGTAGAGAACTCACTCGATGTCTGCGATCGGGACGAACGAAACGCCGACCTCAGGGGCAAGCCAAGCATCCCGGATCGGTAGCCAACAAGGTGATGATTAGTGAACGTCCGAGCGAAGCGAACGACCGAGCAGTCCCCGGTCACTGGGAAGGCGACCTCATCATCGGCGCCCGTGGCACCAGCGCCGTTGGCACACTCGTGGAACGTTCAACACGATTCGTTTTACTCTTGCATCTTCCAAACGATCACGGGGCACTAGCCGTCGAAGAAGCAATGCGACACGCCATCGCCACACTGCCCAACGAACTGATGCGAAGTATCACTCGGGACCAAGGCAGTGAAATGGCCCGACACGTCGAATTCACTATTGCCACCGGTGTCCCGATCTACTTCTGTGACCCGCACTCACCTTGGCAACGCGGTTCGAACGAGAACACCAACTGGTGCTACGCCAGTACCTACCCAAGAGCACAGACCTCTCCAAACACTCTGCCGACGACCTACTCCAAATTCAACGCAGTCTCAACGGACGACCCCGCGAAACGCTCAACTATCTGATGCCAGTAGAAAAACTCACCGAGCTCATTGCGCTGACCGATTGAACCCACTCAGAGGATCTTTTGTTTATTAAACATGGATTTAATCATCACCACGAGTGTTTTGAGAGAGCGGTGAATATGGAGAAAGGAAAGAACCTCGATGACTTATCAATCTGGAATAGGTTTGCAAACGAAGTGCGTCAACATCTAATACTTCCAAAGAATGCTGTAGGTCAAAATGAAGCTAGTGGGAAAAGGAATTATGAGAGTCGGAGCTTTATCACGCGAAATCAACACATTCAATATTTCGTGAATTAACAATTTGGAACAGGCGATGATCAATGATAACAATTCTATAAAGCATGGAACGTACGCATCCGGTCCAAAGATAGAGATCGATTCCCTTGATCGAGAATATAAGAATGTTCCAGGTAAGATTTCTCTAATGGCACGGAATTTTTATGGAGAGTTGAAAGAGTCACTTCAACAAATGTTTAGATGGAGTGGCACTCTAATTGTCTCATTACCTAGCGAGATTCAAACTAAGAGGATTTGATGAAATTTATAGAGACAAAAATTGACGGCTTGTGGATGATTGATGCAGAGCCATTTACGGATGAACGTGGCCTGTTTCGGCGATCATATTGTGCAGACGAGTATCGTTCTCATGGCATTGACCCGATGGTTGTCCAAGGAAATTTTTCTCACAATAATTTGAAGGGAACCTTGCGAGGTTTCCATTTTCAAGTAGGCGATGCCCAAGAAGCTAAAACAATAAGTTGTGTAACTGGATCGATTTTTGACATCGTTGTGGATTTACGGCCTTCAAGTAGATCGTTTATGGAATGGGAAGCGATTGAACTTTCTGCAGATTCGCTTCGGAGCATTCACCTGCCAAAGGGCTGTGCTAATGCTTTTCTCACAACAACTGACGACACGATAGTCCACTATTACATGAGTACCTTGTTCTCGCCCGGTAGTTATGTAGGTTTTTATTACAACGATCCTCAGTTTCAGTTTTCGTGGCCAAGTGAACCTGTTGTGATTTCAGAAAAAGATAAGAAGTTGTCGAATTTTTCCGTAAGCATGTTGGAAAAACTACCAATTTTGATTTGTGAAGAAAATTAGAATGACTGTCTCAAATTTCCACAATTTAGATCGGTTAGAACTCGTTGTGCCAACCTATGAGCGCCAGGACTACGCGCTTCGGTTGATGGAATATTGGAATAACCGTTACGTTCACTTAATAGTTCTTGACGGCTCCACCGTCCCTATTGCCCCCCACCTACTTCAGAGCTTTGGGCGAAACATTGAGTACTACCATCTTCCGGTTTCGTATCAAGAGCGGTTGAAATTCGGTGCCTCCATTGTTCAGAGAGAATTTCAAGCACAGATGTCAGATGACGAGTTTTACTTACCATCCGCACTCAATTCAGTGATTGACTATTTGGATAGTCATCCAAAGTATTGGGCGGCTACGGGTAAAGTTGTCCGCTTCTATTGGAAGTCCGACAAAGTGTACGGGCAGGAATGGTACAACAAAGGGTATTCGGATTATCCAGAGTCGGCAAAATCTTTGTCGCAACTTGCAAGAACAAAGCAGTTTCAGATGCCGCACTACATGATGCTGGGTGTCACGAGAACAACACACTGGAAAAATATTTGGTCGCAATTATATTCGAATGACTATTCGTGCCCGTATGTTTATGAAGCGACTTATCAGATGATCGCACCGTATGTAGGACTTACTGACACAATTAATGAATTGTTGTGGATGAGAAGTAGTGAAACAGAAGAAAATATATCCGGTACTTGGAATCGAAGACTTCCACTTCATGTTTGGTTCGATGATGTACAGAATGCCAGTGAGGTTGTTGCATGGAAAGAGAGCATTGTAAAGTTGCTGAAGGTTTTTGCCTCTGGTGAGATATCGCAGATTGACGTGGAAGGAATTGCTGACTTCCTAATTGAGCGTCAAATATCTGGTAGCAGACCAAAGAACTATACTTGGAATCGAAAGCAACGAATTCATCGTGCCCTCCGGAGACTGACCCCGCAAAGTATTCGCACCTTGTTAAAGGGGTATTTGCCAAGAAAGGTTCTAGGCAGACTTGGCTTTTCTGTGGTTGCCTTAAGCCGCGTTGGGGTGGAGATGGAACTTAGTGGTATCCGTGTTAATGCCGGTGAACTTGCTGAAATCATCGAGATTGTGAATCGATTCCACTCCAATAATTCAAACTGATTGTTAAGGCATTTGAACCGCTTCGGGTCTTGTTCTGATGTACCCCGTGTTTGGTGAGGTTGGATTTTCTTGAATTTCATGCTTTTATGAAGGGGAACATGCCAAGGAAATATCTGTCAGAGTTTACGAGGAGAGTGTTTGATCTTGTTAGGTCGTGCCGGTTGGCTGCTGAGGTTGCATCCGATATGGATGGTAGTGACCAAACGATTCACAGTTGGCGTAATCAGGAATTGGATGATTTGCGGACAATGAATGGGGGTTTTAACAAGTAACCGTGCCGAGTTTGTTGCTAGCCAGAAACGGATTGTGACACTTGAATCTGAGTTGTTGGTCCTCAAGCGGGCTATTACATCAAAGCGTCTCGATGTGTGGCAATCCAGGTAATGGCACTACCACGTCCCCTCGAAAACCCATTCTTTTGATCTGTGCGATCAACTCTGCCTTGAAATTCCACGCCAGAAGGACCACCACATCTGGCTGAATCTTGAATGCTTCAGCCGGGGAGACAATCTTTATAGAACTTCCAGGTGTCAAAAGACCTTGCTTCCACTCATTATTGTCAGCAATCACCTCGATGAGTGAGTTATTAACTTCAGAAGCATTTAAAAGCGTCGAGCTTCTTGCTGAAGCCCCAAATCCGACGATTCTTTTCCCGGCAGACGAATGGTCCAAGATAATATTTCTGAACAACTGAATGTGAGTTTTCACCGATTTGGCGAAGTGCTGCCATGCAGCCAATGAGCCAACCCCAGATGAAGATTCCTCCGCTCGCGCAACTTTCAGAGCCTTTGTTTCCTTGGTTGGCTTGTCGGTGAGAAAGACCACGAATGAACCCCCGCTGATGGGGCTTTCTGCAACATCGAATGCTGAAAGGCCGTACTTGCCCGCAATATACTCCATGGACTGCAGGGAATGGAGATACAAATGTTCATGATAAATCGAGTCGTAGTGCAGTTCCTTCATAATTAGATCAGCACGATGAAACTCAAATACCGCTACTCCACCAGGCTTTAGTGACTCCCGAATTCCGAACATTACACCGTGCAGATCTGCTACATGTGGAAGCACGTTTCTTGCTATCAGAATGTCAAACTTGTCATGCTGTTTGATTAGACGCTTGGCAAGTTCGACACTGAAGAATTCTGAGACTGTTGGTACTCCCAAAGATCGTGCGATTTCTCCAATGTTGGTCGCTGGGTCGACGCCCAATACCGTGTGTCCTCTCTTGCGGAGTGCATTCAAGAAGGTCCCATCGTTGCTACCGACTTCGAGAATCGATAGATCACTGCCCTTACTAAGCGAATCCACGCGATCTGCGAAGACTTCAGCGTATTCCACGGCAGTTGCAGAAGTTTTGGTGAGCCACACATACCGTGAGAATAACTGATGTGGATTAACAGTTTCCAAAAGTTGAATCGTCGCGCATGAACTACACCGTCCTAACCGCAAAGGAACGGCATCTGGTGGTTTATCGCCCAACTTGTAGAGACTGTTCGCTGGTGGTTGGTCTCCAAGATCCAGCACTACGTCTACATGTTCCTCGTTACACAGACGACATCGTTGGATCGTGCTGTAAGATGGCTCGGATGAAAAAATTTCTCTTGCAATCACGACGCCTACTTGACTATTTCTATTAAAAACGTCTTCAACTGAGGAAGGCGATTCGTCTTTAGACCACGGAAGTCGGCCTCTGTGAAGTTCACTGCTGCAAAGAAATCCACAAACTCACGACCACCTCGAACGAAATCACATCCAGGTAGATACCAGTCATGCTGTTCCGATTGGTCGGAAATCACGAGACTACTTTAAGCGCTTCAGATAGCCACTCGGCGCGGCGGAGATTAAGAGCTTGTTATCGATATCTTCATCGACAACAAAATCAGAATTCGAGGAAAGAAACTCAATCACCGCCGTTTTCGGATTATCACCTTGTCCCCAGGGTCGATCGGGGTTCTCGATGCCTTCTAAGTCTTCAATTATGGTGTCGAAGACGACACAGTAACTTCCGACGGATACAAGTGGTGCATATAATTGCAATTCTCTCAGAACATGGTCGTGCGAGTGGTTGCTATCTAGAGTCACAAGCACCCGCTGGCATTGAGCGGCCTTCTTTGAGACCAGTCCTGCAATCTGCTCATCTACACTTGATCCATCGATAGTTCTTAGGCGTGGATACATCGGATGGGCCAATAAAGCCTCACGGTTATGGGACCGCAAATCAATTTCTATACACCAGACCTCTGCATTTTTTGGACCACCACTTTGCGCATTCAGTTCGAGCAATGACGCATAAAAGACTGCGGAGCCGCCGTGTGCTACGCCAGTTTCGATAATCAGATCTGGTTTGACATTCCATATGATCTCTTGAACCGCGATCAGGTCTTGTGGGTATTGAATAATCGGTCGCCCCATCCACTGGAAGTTGTAAGAATACTTAATCGGGATTGATTGCATCATAAATTCATTTGCTGTTTGCTTAATTTGTTCAAGCATGTTGATTTGACTCGCAATCCCGATCGAAATGAGTAAATGTGAATGCTAGCCCTAACTATTGATGTGCCCCATATTTGGTGGGGTTAGATGAGTCTGCCGAAATAGGTTCTTTCATGTTCTAATTGGGGTGAGCATCCCGAGCGAACTGTGCCGTCGCTGTTGGTTGTGGAAGATCTCGAGGTAACCATAGATTGCGTTTGCTAGTTCGATAGGGGTACGCCATTTGCGGCGGTTGAGTAATTCTACTTGCACACGGCCCCAAAACAATTTGATGATCGTGTTATCAAAACAATCAGCCGCACCATGGGCAGACCCGGTGGGCTCAAAGTGTCTTGTAAAGTATACTTTTGAACGACCATGAAAATTATAAATAATTTTCTAAATTCATCGCCACACGATGCTCCTACAAGTGATATTGGATCAGTTGTTGGCTCTGCCTTTAAGCGATATCTGAGTGCCACACGTCATGAGCGAAAACTTAAGCGGGTTCGTATTTACAAACGTCCCCTAATTCGCCTTAGAGGATGGAGATGGAACTCAATTCAAAAATCAGACTCCAGATTTATCGTCGTGCAGAGAAACGAAACGTATTTACTGAGTCTTGACGATCAAGTAATCAGTCGGAGTATCTATCGACATGGCCGACATGATTCCCACAAATTGGGAACAGTGTTAGACTTGCTTGGAAGGTCTCAAGTTGAAACTATCGTAGATGTCGGCGCAAATCTTGGTGAAATTTCAATTGTCGCAGTTAAACGAGGACTCGCCAAGCGTGCAATCGCGATTGAACCGGACTCACTGAATTTTCAAATCCTGCAAACAAACATTCTGCTCAATAATTTGGTCCAAGAAGTTCATTGCCACCAAGTAGCGGTTGGAGCCATCTCGGGTCAGTCACTCAAACTCAAGTTGTCAAATATTAATTTCGGTGATCACCAAATCGCATCTTCGAAAATTGACCCAAAGAATTCTGATCGCACTATCGATGTAAAAGTGCGTCTCCTAGATGAACTAGCTCCAAACCTAACCCGCGATAAAGACTTGCTTTGGATGGACATTCAGGGATATGAATACCATGCTTTACTTGGGGCTAAAGCAGTTCTCCGTTCTCAGATACCAATAGTGATGGAATTATCTCCTAATCATCTAAAACACCATTGTCTATTTAATGAATTGGTAGTTTTATTTGAACACTATGAAGGATTTTGGGATCTCGCGGAGTACCAACCCCAAAAAAGGGGTATGGATCAGTTGATGAATTTAATTACGACTCTAGATAGCGGAGACTCATACACAGATGTTCTGATCATTTAGGAGGCTGAACCGCACTGGGGGTCTGCCCCGGGCGTGATGCAGTTGTTGATGTGTCTCGTATTTTGGGATTTGTTTCTTTCACATGTCTCTCCTTCGCAAAGAAGGTGTTTGATCTTGTCAGGGCTGTCCGGTTGGTTGCCCAGATTGCATCTGATTTGGGTATTAGTGACTTTGCGATTTATAACTGAAGCAACCAGTGACCTGACCCCATAATTTCGGTCCATCTCTTACGAGCCAATTGCCCTCAAAGAGGGCGGGAGGTGGACGATATGAAACGGATCAGGCATACGCCCGAGCAGATAGTACGCAAACTAAGGGAGGCTGATCGGTTGCTTGTTGAGGGGATGCCTCTTGATGAGGTGGTGCGACATTTGGGGTGTCGCATCAGACCTATTTACCGGTGGCGGATCCAATATGGGGCTATTCGACCAGATGACATGGCACGCCTGAAAACCCTTGAGCGTGAGAATGCTCGGTTAAAGAAACTGCTTTCTGAAAAAGAGTTGGATAATGACATGTTGGTGGAGGTCGCGAAGGGAAAGTGGTGACTCCGAACCAGAGGCGTATCGCAGTGGCGGTGTTGCAAGACAGGTTCGGTGTGTCTCAACGAAAAGCCTGCCATGTGTTAGGTCAGCATCGTTCAACGCAACGTTATTGTTTGCATCACTCTGGTGAACAAGTGTTTCTGCGTCAACGCCTGCGGGTGATTGCAGTCAAGTTCCCGCGTTACTGATACCGGTGGATCCATGTGATGCTGATCCGGGATGGGTTCCATTGCAACCGCAGAAGGATCTAACGTTTATGGCGTGATGAGGGTTTACATGTTGGGCAACGCAAATGCCGTAAACCCAAAACCCGACGCAACCAGGTGCAGGTTCGAGCCGGGTACCCGGATCATGTGTGGGCGATTGATTTTCAGTTTGATGAAACCGCTGATGGTTGACCCGTCAAAATCTTGAACGTGACAAATGGGTTCGTACGGGAAGCATTGGCGTCAACACCATCAAGACACATCTCAGCAGCTGGCACGGTGGCCATCTTGGAACATGTCTGTGACATGCGTGGAGTTACGCCACAATTTCTGCGAATGGATAACGGACCAGAGTTCATTGCCGACGCAATGCAAGACTGGTGCAAAGAATCAGGCATCAATGCTGAGTACCTTTACCCAGGATCACCATGGCAGAAGGGACACATCGAATCATACAACAGACACTTCAGAGACGAGTTACTGTCACGAGAAGCTTTTGATTCGATTTGGAAAATCAGAACCATGCTTGAAGACCACCGCAACGAATACAACCATTACCGGCCACACAGCTCCATTGGGTATCTCACACCAGTTGAATACGCGACACACTGGCGACAACAAAACCAGCGGCTAGTCTCATAACAAGTGGACCGACTAAAGGGGTCCGATCAACCAAGAACTGAATGATTCGCAGACAACGAGCGGGAGTTTCAAGCAGTGACCACGCGAGGGTGTATCTAGCCGGAAACGGGTTCTGGCTCTTGAATCCGAGTTGTTGACCTTAAGGCACGTTCGGCAAGCTTCCCTTTGCCGTTAATGATGCCATGAGGGTGAGGCGATCATTGCCTATGTCACGTTGCGCGGTGGTGCCCAGGTTGACGAGCAGGTGTTGCGGAATCATGTGGCAACCGAGATTGGTGCGATTGTCAAACCAAAGACGATCTATTTCACGCTCAATTTACCCAAGACGCGCAGTGGCAAGATCATGCGACGTCTGTTCCGGGATGTGGCTGAAGGACGAAATCTTTGTTTCGGACATTAAAGTGAGGACTATGCATCGACAAATCATTCGGTGCCGAGTTTGCGGAAATTCCGAGCTGGTACCGGTGTTATCGCTCGGTATCCAATCAATGACGGGTGTCTTTCCACGACCCGAAGTAGCCGATTTCGTGCCAGCAGGCCCGCTGAATCTCGTCAAGTGTCATGGTGGACCCGGAGTTTGTGGCCTCCTGCAGCTTGAGCATTCGTATGATCCTGCGGAGATGTACGGCGAGAACTATGGCTATCGGTCGGGGCTCAACACGGCGATGATAAATCACTTGCGGGGCAAGGTCGAAAAGATCTGCAGGGAGATTGAACTCGTTGCAGGTGACATCGTCATCGACGTTGGTAGCAACGATGGAACGTCACTTGCGGCATTTTCCGAAGACCTCTTCTTGATCGGTATTGACCCGACTGCGCAAAAGTTTAGATCGTATTACAAACCCCACATTCATGTGGTCCCTGAATTTTTTAGTCAAAGGGCGGTCGTAGATGTCATTGGTTCGAAGAAGGCGAAGGTCATCATTTCGCATTCGATGTTCTACGATCTTGAGGATCCGGTTGGATTTGCCCGCGAAGTTCGCTCGGTTCTTGCAGATGATGGAATTTGGGTATTTGAGCAGAGTTACATGCCGTCGATGTTGGCGCGAACAGCATACGACACCGTATGCCATGAACATGTCGAGTACTACGGATTGCACCAAATCAATTGGATTCTGGAAAAGGTGGGTTTCCGGGCGACAGATGTTGAATTCAACGACACGAACGGTGGAAGTTTCTCGGTTGTAGCCACACCAGCTGGAAATGTTAATAGACCAACACAAGATATGGTTGGTGAAACTCTGTTGAGTGAGCAACAAATCCGCCTACTCAGTCTTGATCCGTACGTGAAATTCGAAAGCACTACACGTCAGAGGCGGGAGGAACTTTTTTCTTTCATCACTGCTGCACGCGAAAAAGGCGGGCGTATTTGCGGCGCCGGTGCCTCAACGAAGGGGAACACGCTTTTGCAGTTCACGGGACTCAACTCCTCACACGTCGAGTCGATTGCCGAGATCAATCCAGACAAGTTTGGACGGGTCACGCCTGGAAGTAAAATCCCGATCATCAATCAACCTGATGTCTTGCGAACCTACCCCGATTACCTGCTCGTGCTTCCGTGGCACTTCCGCGACTTCTTCCTCTCCAGTGAGTTGTTTGCGGGGCAGACGCTGCTCTTCCCGCTTCCGAAAGTGGAAGTCGTAGCACGCCACTGAGTTTGCGTGGCATGGATGAGACATTCGACGTTGATGCCTACCGATTGTTAATTTACTGAAATGCCTTTCCTAAAGAAATTTGTGAGGCGGGTTGGCGCAGTTTTCGGCATGCCGATCATTTTGATTTTGTGGCCGTTGAAACCAAGGTTTCGCGTTCGTGTGATGGAGAATCACCATCAGCTGTTTGGACATCTCTCACTTGAACCTGAGAAATACTTGTCGGCACGCGATGCGAAAATGGAACTTTATGAAGTTGATTTTGTTGGCGAAAAAGATTGGAAAAATATTCGGGATCGGGATCACATAACTCCTGAGTCCAGGACTCTAGATCTTTGGACGTTTGGTCGTAAGAAGGACCAGTCAAATACGAAGTTGGTCAAATTGTGGAAGCGGCAATTAAACTGGGCCCCGAGCTTTCTTGTCGGCATGCTTCTCGGGGCGAATGAATTGACCGGGAAAAAGGTCATTTCCGAATACCGCTTCAGCACATTGGTTTCTGTAGATCAATATCTCGACAAGTCTGACAAGCACCTGTCGTTTACTGAGAGAGAACTGCGAGCGGGCTGGAGAGAATTTGAGAGTTTAGGACTGCAGAGGGATATCCCATATGTCTGTCTCATTGTGCGGAACCAGCCAAAGTCGGATCATGCACTAAGAAATCGTGTGATTGACGACTTTGAGTGCGCAGTATCCGAGTTGGCTGCTCGTGGAATCGCCGTAGTCAGTATGGGCTCTCATAACGCAGCGCCACTTCACGTGGAACATCCTCTGGTGTGTGACTACGCAAATAGTGGAAAGCGAAACGAGTTTCTTGACCTTTTTCTATTGGCTCACTGCAAGTTTGCTGTCTCGACACTCTCGGGTCCCGATGCAACGTGCTTGGCCCTTAGGAGAAATGTTCTGTATATCGATATTGCGAATTATGCGTTATGTTTTTCCGGAACAAAACTTACAACCTGGACACCGGCAATTATTGTGGACACAACGACCTCTAAGAGGCTTTCGTTGCGTCAGAGTTTTGCTGCAGGGGCTGGTTGGTTTTGGAGAGACAGTCAGTTCGAAGAGCGAGGGTATGAAATCCTTCGAAGCACTCCGATGGAGATTAAGAGTTACCTCATTGACATGCTGCAATGGGTTGACCACGGGAAGAGTAACGTGCCCGATGATCCCCAAAGTCAGTATCGGTTAACGATGACCGAAGCGATGGGCGAATTAGGTGCAAAATGGCATGGAGAGATTCGGTCAAGGATAAGTGAGCCATTCCTCACCAAAAATGCCGAATGGTTCCTGGAGTAATTATTCTGCTTGACTAGTCGCGGAAGTTACTGAACTGAATTGGTATACCAAGATCTGCACCTTTAAGCATGCTCATTATCGCTTGTAGGTCATCTCGTTTCTTGCTCGTCACACGAATCTGATCCCCCTGGGTTTGGCTAGATACGCCCTTCGGACCCTGTTCTTTGATCATCTTGTTGATTTCCCGAGCCTTATCCGACGAGATCCCAACTTTGACGGTGACTACTTGACGGACACTCTCGCGGGTGGCTTGCTCGATCTTTCCCCAGTCAAGACCCTTTAACGACACGTTACGTTTGACAAGGCGTTCTTCGAGCAGTGTGCGTAAGGCACGAAGTCGATCTTCGCTCGCAGTTCGCAGAGTGAGCACCAGTTCGGCTTGTTCGATAGAAGAATTTGTATTCTTGAAGTCGAAACGATTTGCGAGTTCTCGTTGCGCCTGGTCGATGGCATTCCGTAGCTCTTGACGATCAACTTCTGAAACAGCGTCGAAACTTGGCATAAGGAAAAGATTAGCCAGTCCGCTAGCATTTCCGACCTGGGGTCGGTACCCAAGCGGCCAAAGGGAGCAGACTGTAAATCTGCCGGCTTATGCCTACGTAGGTTCGAATCCTTCCCGGCCCACCAAAACATTGAAGTCAGCGCAAATATTTAGTCAACTAAACTCAGCACAGATGATTCTTACTACTGATCAACTCCATAACTTTGCCGGTCAGCTGGTAATGGTCGACGGCAGTTTCGACCCACTTCATGAAGGTCATATTTCCTACTTCCGTGATGCAGCCGAATTCGGACTTCCAGTGTTGTGTAACGTGGCTCCAGATGTGTGGACTGTTTCGAAACACGCTGTGTTGTTGAGTCAGGCACAGCGAGGAATTGTCATTGATGCAATTCGCTATATCTCGTACGTTCACTTGGCATTGGCATCGACGTGCAATGTTCTTGAGTTGCTTCGACCACGCATATATGTGAAGGGAAATGATTGGCTCGCACGGGGTGGGGTACCAGCCGATGAGAAACTGTTATGTCATCGCTTAGGGATTGAGATCAAGTATCTGGATACGGTGTCTAATTCTTCATCGCGGATCCTGGCCAAATGGTCTGATTCACGAACCAGTGAGCAAAACAGTTAGTTTGCCCATATGACATACGGTTGTATCGTTTCGTATCATACGAACCCTTATACATGCGGGATTGCGCGATTCAACGAGTCACTGGCGCGGTCATTTGGCGTCGATGTGATTTCGGTGGCAGAATTTGTTTCAGACGTTGTCAATCTTCCCTTGTTGTCACTCAAACTTGAGGAAATGTCGGAGCAAATGGCACAAGAGCTTTTCGATCGGTTATTGGAACGAGGAATAAAATTTGATCTCTTTCTCCACGGAATCCAAAGCTCGGAATTGGAGCACCGATTTCTTTTGGGTGCTAGAAAGGTGATTGTCGCATCGGCTGAACATTCCGATCAAATACGTTCGTTACGGCATGACGTAGTTACGCTGTTCGCCCCTGGAGCTTTGCCGGCCGGCGAGAGCAAATCATTTGACTTGTCGCTTCTGACATTTGGAATGGCCCATAAAATTCGTGCCGGAGGGTATCGAAAACTCGGACAGATTCTTCGGACAGACCACCGCAGCATGCAGTTGGAAATTTCAACGGCTCTTCACGAAGGGACTTCGTTCAGCGAAGAATTCTTTTCGGTCAATACGGATATATCAGAGGCTTTCCAGGGAAATGTTCGTTTTCTGGGTTTTCTAGCCGACGCCGAGGTTTCACGTCGCATGCGTGCTGCCGATGCATTGGTTGCATTCTTTCCGGCTGGAGTTCGCGAGAACAACACGACCGTGTTGAGTGCGATGGCACATGGATGTGCAGTGATCACAAATGTCGATCACTATTCGCCGAAATGGATGAAACATGGTGAATCTGTTTTTGATATTGATCGATTGAGTGCTTTCCCCTCCAATAGAGAGTTAAAAGAAGTGGGACAAGGTGCATTGACTGCGATAGAGCCGTATACGTTTGAACGACTTTCTGAACTGTTAACGAAACCGCAAGCATGAAACCGAGGACAATCGCAAAGAGTATCTTGCTGGTCCCTTCGGTATTGGTCCTATTCGTGTTGCGAGTGCTAAGTCCGTTGGTGCGAGTTGAGTTGTTGGTGGTGGCGTTTCACCGATATGGGCACCTTGCGCTCGAACCAGAGGTGCTTCTCTCTCGTATTGAATCTGAAAAAGCGAAGTTTGTACCGAGAACGCGATTGCCGAAGACTCTTCGATTGTGGAGTCTTGGCCCTGCCTGGGCTCAACCCAACCACTTCTTGGCTAAGAAATGGAAGGAAGTGTTGCTGGTTCCGCCAAGTTGGTGTGTTGATTCGCTGGTACATGCCGGTGAAAAGTTTCCTTGGTTGCAGCTTGGTACGCCAAAACTGTCCATCCAAAGCCAGGAAAATTCGCTTGATGATTCGCGACCACACTTGTCCTTTTCGACTGACGAGATGAACCACGGTCGGACCGAACTAACGAAACTGGGTATCAACTTTGAACGGCCAATGGTGTGCTTGATTGTTCGCGATGAAGGTTATTACGCATCCAGAGGTGAACTAGAGAAAGATGAAAGTGCAATTTTCAATTTCGATATTTCATCGTTTAAAGTTGCAGCAGCAAGTCTGGCCGCTCGTGGATATCAGGTAATGAGAATGGGTACCGGATCAGAAAAACCTATCGGGCTACACATTGATGGCGTTTTTGATTATGCACTATCGCCGCATCGATCAGAATTCCTAGACGTATTTATTGCGGCACATTGCCAATTTGCCGTGTCAACGCAGACAGGTCCCGATTGCGTCTGTCTTGCTTTTAGACGACCTGTGTGTTACATCGACGTGACACGGTATAGCCAATTCTTTTTCGGGACGAAGATTGCCTATTGGAGCCCATCTGAACTCCACCGAAATGGGCTGCGAATGACTCTCAAAGATATTGTCTCAAGTGGAGTTGCATGGATTAAGAATCCGAATGAATTTGCTGGGCAAAAAATTGAATCAGTCAGATCGAGTCCGAAGGTAATTGATAACCTCGTTTGTGGATTTGCAGATCTCGTTGAAAGTGGTTTCAAAATGTCACCCACTGATCACGCTGCATCTTGTCGGGCGCAACAAATCATTGAAGCGGGAATGGGTGACCGTGGCATGAGTACATTCGGTCGGATTACCGCACAACTCAACCCCGTATTTTTGCGTGAAAATGGTGAATGGTTCCTCGCCTGAAATTGCAGCGCAAATTCAAGTTCCAAAGCAGATCACTTTTCTTCCAGCGGGTGATGCTGGTAATAGACCCAATGCCACATTGCAGTCGACTTTGACCAACGCTATGATTGCTTTTTGTTCTGTTGAGCCATACTCAGCGGGAAACGCCCTCTTAGCTCAGCTGGTAGAGCACTTCCATGGTAAGGAAGAGGTCGTGGGTTCGATTCCCACAGAGGGCTCCGCCAACGGGCGATATTCCCACGGCGGCGTAGCTCAGTTGGTGAGAGCATCCGGCTCATAATCGGAAGGTCACCGGTTCGAATCCGGTCGCCGCTACAAAGTGAGTTGGGAATCAACTCATTGAACAGGTTGATCACATGAGCACCTAGATTAGTAATGTTCTTGGAACAAAGTAGTCGTATCTCGACGCCGCGAATAGCTGAGGTACTCTCGCTCGCCGTGAGGGCCGAAACCTCTGTGGAATTCTCGCACTAATGTTGTTTGGTACCGGCGGTGAGTCTACTAACGTAACCGGATTATCTCAAAATATTTCCAAGGGTAGATGATTTCATGGACTATCTGACGGAAGTTCAGTTTGCTCTTGGATTCGTAGCCATATTAAGGATTAATTGATGAAGCAAATGATCAACGACTATGCACAACGTCTCTGTCAAGCGATGTCGCTTCCTGCAATTGATGAGGTGCCATTGTTGGCAGACGCATTTCGTGTGGCCTGGGGAATGAAAAAGTCGATCTATTTGTGCGGCAACGGTGGCTCAGCAGGGAATGCGAATCATCTGGCCAATGACTTCACCTATGGGGCCGGCCTCAAATTTGGCAGTGGATTGCGTGTTGAGTCACTGAGTGCAAACCCGTCGGTGCTGACGTGCCTGGCCAATGACATCGGATACGAAAACATCTACTCGGAGCAACTGCGAGTAAAGGCAGATGCTGGTGACGTCTTGGTCGTGTTTTCTGGAAGTGGCAACTCGGCGAATGTCGTGAAGGCACTGGAGATGGGAAATGATCTCGGGATGCATACATTTGCGGTGCTCGGATTCTCGGGTGGCAAGTGCAAGCAGGTTACTCAGCACCCGATCCATTTTGCGATTGACGACATGCAAATTGCTGAGGATCTGCAACTCATCATCGGACATATGATCATGCAGTGGCTCTGCGAGCGGAGTCCAACTCGCTGGTAGCCTGTTTTCGCAAGTGTTGCAGAGGGCAGTAGCTCAGCTGGTAGAGCATCGGTCTCCAAAACCGACGGTCGGGGGTTCAACTCCCTCCTGCCCTGCAAATACGTCATCCCCACCTATTTTCACCCTGTTAGCCACCGATCATGCCCCGCTAGGCTGGAGCCTCCTTATGTCAATGGATCTCAATCGACAACAGAAGCGCAGCATGAAACGAATGGGTGCGCTCAACGACCAAGGCGCGCCAGTTCGTCAGGCACGCCCCGCTGTGGCGACCCGTCAGGCTAAAGAGCGCACTAGTCCGTTGCAATACATCCGCGAAGTGCGCGATGAAATGCGCAAGGTGGCCTGGCCAAAATGGCCGGAAGTTCGACGCTACTCGATCATTGTTCTCATAACTGTTGTAGTGATTACTGCATTTGTGGGGGGGTTGGACTCAGTTTTTGGCATACTTTCAGGCTGGCTTTATAAAGACTGAATGGCACATGTATGACTGACGATGTAACTCTCACCCACGATCTTGTACAGGCGACTGACTCTGTCGCGCCCGACGCCATATTTGACCTCACCGAGGGTGAAGAAGTTGAAGAGGAAGAAATTGATCGTCCTTGGTTGCGCCCGGGACAGTGGTTTGTCGTGCATTCGCAATCTGGCTATGAGCAGAAGGTCAAGCTCAACATGAACGCGCGAATTGCCTCAATGCACATGGAAACCAAAATCTACGAAATTGTGATCCCGATGGAAGACGTTGTTGAGTTCAAAGGTGGCCGCAAGCAGACCGTGCAGAAGAAAGTATTTCCAGGATATTTGCTTGTCCGTTGCGACATGGACGACGACACTTGGTACTGCATTCGCAACACTCCTGGTGTTACCGGATTTGTCGGCCAGAGCCAAAAGGGTCAGAAGCCAACACCATTGTCGCGCCGTGAGGTTGAAACCTTCCTCTCGGCCAAGGGAGACGGTCAAGATGCGCCTAAGCGCAAGGCACCAAAACTCGAATACGAAGTGGGCGAGGGTGTGCGCGTCAAGGAAGGTCCGTTTGCCGACTTCTCCGGTCAAGTGGCAGAAATCAATGCTGACCATATGAAGCTCAAAGTGCTCGTCAACATCTTTGGTCGCGAGACCCTGGTGGAGATGGATTTCAGTCAAGTCGCCAAGTTGTAGTCACTTAGTCTCAAGAAAGAAAGAATCACTGTCATGGCAAAAAAAGACGTCAAAGCGCTCGTCAAAATTCAAATTCCGGCTGGCAAGGCAACCCCCGCCCCTCCGGTAGGTACGGCACTTGGACCACACGGCATCCAGATCATGGACTTCGTTAAGCAGTACAACGCCGCCACCGAAGCACAAACAGGCACGATCATTCCGGTGGAAATCACCATCTACGAGGATCGTTCGTTCAGTTTCATCCTCAAGACTCCGCCAACGCCGGTTCTGCTGCGCCAGAAGGCAGGTCTTGAAAAGGCGGCCAAGAATCCGGGCAAGGAAGTCGCCGGGAGCGTCACCGAAAAGGACATTGAGGAAGTGGCACGGATCAAAATGCCAGACCTCAACGCCAATGATCTGGAAGCCGCCAAAATGCAAGTTCGCGGAACCGCTCGCTCGATGGGGCTAACTGTCGTCTAAGTCGGTATCGTCAACATCCACATATCTGCCGAGTCGAGATCACCTCGCTCGACCGGCCAAACCACGAGGGAGGCTTTATGCCACAAGGAAAAAAATACCGCGCCGCAGTTGCATCATTCGACCCAGAGGCGCAGTTCACACCAGCCGAAGCAATTGCCAAGGCCAAAGCCATGGCTACGGCGAAATTTGATGAAACCATTGAACTTGCTGTTCGACTCGGGCTCGACCCGCGCAAACCCGATCAGACCGTTCGCGGAACCGTCGCCTTGCCATCGGGAACAGGCAAAACAGTACGGATAGCAGTGTTCGCCGCTGGTGAAGCCGCTCAAGCGGCTCGCGACGCTGGGGCCGACATTGTTGGCACCGATGATCTTGCCGCCGATATTGAAAAGGGCAAGATGGATTTTGACATCGCCATCTCCACCCCTGATCTGATGCCGATGGTTGGCAAGTTAGGTCGTGCACTCGGACCTCGCGGTCTGATGCCAAACCCCAAAACGGGAACCGTGACCCAGGACGTGGCTCGCGCGGTGATCGAATTTAAGGGCGGAAAAGTTGAGTATCGCACCGACCGTTATGGAAACGTGCAGGTGCCGATCGGCAAAGCAAGTTTCGAGCAATCTGCCCTGGAAGCCAATTTCACCGCTGTGATTGACGAACTCCAGCGCGCCCGTCCGTCATCGGCCAAGGGTCGCTACTTGCGTAAAATCAGTATTTCATCCACGATGGGACCGGGTATCAAGGTGGATTCCAGCCCGTTCTAGGTATTTCGACTTTTCCGGTGTCAGGCTGATCAAGATGTCGAATGTTGATGTGGTCGTGGTTGGTGGGGGGATAGTAGGACTTGCGACTGCGCTGCAAATCGTCGAAAAACGCTCCGGCATGCGTGTCGTAGTTCTTGAGAAAGAGAACAAACCGGCAACACATCAGACTGGTCACAACAGTGGAGTCATTCATTCTGGGTTGTACTACAAACCAGGTTCGCTCAAGGCTCAAATGTGTCGTGATGGATATCAACGATTACTTGAGTTTTGTCAGCACGAAAACATTCCGCACGAAATCTGCGGAAAGGTCGTTGTTGCCACTCAGTCACATGAACTACCACAGATTGACGAACTCGTGCGCAGAGGTGAGGCAAACGGTATGCGCGGAATTCGCGTCTTGTCGCCAGATGAAATTCGTGAGATTGAACCCCATTGCGCAGGGTTGAGGGGTCTCTTTGTCCCACAGACTGGGATAGTCGACTATGGCGCCGTCGCCGCAAAATACGTGGAACGACTCAAAGCGCATGGTGCCGAGGTAAAACTTGGTGAAACTGTGACGGTAGTGAAGGCGGATAAATCTGGAGTCACCGTGGAGAGCACCACGTCTTCGTGGCACGCTGCTGCCGTGGTCACGTGCGCCGGCCTGCAATCTGATCGTGTCGCCAAGATGTCAGGAACGGACAATGACCTGCGGATTTTGCCGTTTCGTGGCGAATACTTCACGCTTACTACAGAGGGACAAGCACTCATCAATAATTTGATCTACCCGGTACCAAACCCTGAGTTTCCATTTTTAGGAGCCCACTTCACACGCATGATTGGCGGCGGGGTTGAATGTGGACCGAATGCTGTGCTGGCCTTCGCTCGCGAGGGGTATCGGAAGACTGATATCAACCTAACTGATCTCTGGGAGTCATTGACCTGGCCGGGATTCCGCAAAGTGGCGCGCAAATATTGGAAGACTGGAGTCGGTGAGTATTACAGGTCGTTGAGCAAGGCGGCCTTCACCAGGGCTCTGAAGCGGCTCGTACCAGAAATTGAAGCAAGTCACCTTGTGCCAGCCGAGGCAGGTGTTCGGGCCCAAGCGTGCGACCGAACCGGTGGACTCATTGACGACTTTTATATCCACCGCAATGGCCGCGTACTCAATTTGTGCAACGCCCCATCGCCAGCGGCAACGGCGTCTCTGGCTATTGGCAGTTCGATAGCCGATTCGGTGTTGGAGATTCTCGCATAAATCAATTTCTCGGGTGTCAAGCGGCCGTTGTTCCCGCTAGCCTTTTTCGAGCACTACATAACAACCATCATCACCGTGACGGTTGCTCGCCATAGACATCTGGTTCATTCGAAATCTGAGTGATTAATGCGAACTTCGGTTCACCCAGACGAGGCGAATTCTTCTGGAGCGCGACGGAGTCGCTGCACCCGAGGCGTTCGTTGTCCGACGCGAGCGCCCGAGCGATAGCAGTAACAACACGATCGCCACAATCCTCAAGCCTGAAGCAATCAAAGGGTCGCCATGCCAACAACTCCAAGTGCTCAAAAGGCAGCAGTCGTCACTGAAGTGAGCGGAAAACTCGCTGCCGCCGACGCCGCGCTGATCACCGAATTCCGCGGAATGAGCGTTAGTTCGTTGGCCAAACTTCGTCGTGCCTTGCGGGTCCACGGTGCCGAGTACAAGGTGTACAAGAACACTCTGGCGCGCTTCGGTGCAAAGGATGCTGGCGTTGAAGGTCTTGTGGATCTGCTCACCGGTCCAACGGCTATTACTTTTGTGCGCGGCGACGCTTCAATTGTCGCTAAAACGCTTCGTGACCATGCCAAAGTCGATCAATTGCTCGTGCTCAAGGGCGGGGTCATTGGGGGCAAGACGGTGTCGGCTACCGATCTCAAGATGATCGCCGACCTTCCGTCTCGTGATGTTCTGCTGGCTCAACTCGCCGGCATGTTGCAAGCCCCGCTCAACAAAACGGCCAATTTGCTCCAGGCGCCAATGCGCCGGGTTGCATACGGTCTCAAGTCGCTTCTCGAATCCAAAGATGCAGCGTAAGTAAAAGTCACATACATCCAAGATCCATTCAAAAACAGGAGAAAACGACATGGCACTCACCAAAGATCAAATCCTCGACGGGATTTCTGAACTCACCGTCATCGAGCTGAAAGACCTGCTCGATGCCTTCGAAATCAAGTTCGGCGTCACCGCCGCAGCACCAGTTGCGGTTGCCGCAGCCGGAGGAGCAGGCGAAGCCCCGGCAGCCGAAGCCGAAAAGGACGAATTTACAGTCGTTCTCAAAGAGGGCGGCGCCCAGAAAATTCAGGTCATCAAGGCAGTGCGCGAATTGACCAGCCTCGGTCTGAAGGAAGCCAAAGACCTCGTCGATGGCGCCCCCAAGCCAGTACTTGAAAACGTCAGCAAGGACGACGCCGAGAAAGCCAAAGCCAAACTCGAAGCCGCCGGCGCAACCGTCGAACTTCAATAACCAGCCGTCACGTGCCCTGGGCTCGACCCTCGGCACGTGGCAAACTGACAATGGCCCTGTCATTTCCGCCAAATCGGCGGTATGATAGTCCGTTGCCGTGCGTTGCCCCCTGAACCCCTCGTTGAGGTCGTTCATTCGGCGCGTCGATACGTATTCACCGCTTCTCGATCAGGAGTAACTCTGTGGCCTCACGTGCGTCAGCACGCGAACGGTATTCGTTCGCGACCCTTCCAGAAATCCTTGAACTTCCCGACCTCATTGCAGTGCAACGATCGAGTTTCGAATGGTTTCTGAAAGACGGACTCCGCGAAGCATTCGACGACATTTCACCGATTAAGGGTTTCAGCGACGATCTACAACTGGAACTTGAATTTAATCCTGACGACGAAGACCTGTGCCCGAAGCCAAAGTTCACTGTTGCCGAATGTCGCGAGCGCGACATGACGTATGCCGCGCCGGTATTCGTGCGGGCGCGGTTCCTCAACAAGCCGACAGGTGAAATCAAAGAACAGACCGTTTTCATGGGCGACTTCCCGAAGATGACCGAAAAGGGTACGTTCATAATCAACGGCACCGAGCGTGTAGTGGTTTCACAGTTGGTTCGCTCGCCAGGCGTTATCTTTGAACCGGGCGAGCGTTATCGCCTGCGTAACTTGTCCAAGTACCAATTGGTAAAGGGCACCATTCACCCATATCGCGGTGAGTGGCTCGAATTCGATGTTGAGCAAAAGCCTGGCAAGGATGTCACTTGCGGCACGCGCGTGGCCCGCAAACGTCGTCTCGGCGTTTTCACCATCTTGCGTGCGCTTGGCTACGACGAGGAACACGCACCTGGCTTTATTGATCGCTTCGTGTCCTACTTCAGCTTCCTTGAAGGACAATGGGAAAAGGAGCGCTCGGTTGCCCCGACGCGCGAAGAAGCATTGATCGAAATTTACAAGCGTGCTCGCCCCGGTGAGCCACCAACCGCCGAATCGGCGCGCGCCTATTTTGAATCTGCATTCTTCGAGAATCGTCGTTACGACTTGTCACGTGTCGGTCGCTACAAGTTGAATCGTAAACTTGGACCAGAAGTTGAAAAACTTGCCACATTGTTCAATTTGAAAAAGGGTCCCGAGTTCGGTCAACTTGATGTTCCGGCCGAAGGCCAAGAAGTGCTCAGCCGTTGTGAAGTGCTGGCCACCATTACCTACCTGTTGCACCTCGTCAAGCAAGAGCCCGGTTACCGCCTCGATGATCAGGACCATTTCGCCAATCGTCGTATTCGTTCAGTTGGCGAACTCATCCAGAACCAAGTGCGTATTGGTCTTTCGCGTATGGAGCGGGTCGTCCGTGAACGCATGACCACACAGGATGTGGAAGCAATTTCGCCTCAGACGTTGATCAACGTGCGTCCGGTCGTGGCTGCGATCAAAGAGTTCTTTGGAACATCCCAGTTGTCGCAGTTCATGGACCAGGTCAACCCGTTGTCGGGTCTCACCCACCGTCGTCGACTGTCGGCGCTCGGACCTGGTGGTTTGAGCCGGGAGCGGGCCGGTTTCGAAGTTCGCGACGTGCACTTTTCGCACTACGGCCGGATGTGCCCAATTGAAACTCCGGAGGGTCCAAACATCGGTCTCATTGGGGCGTTGTCGACATTTGCTCGCGTCAACCCATTTGGTTTCATCGAGAGTCCATACCGGCGGGTGAAGAACGGTTGGGTAACGGACGAAATTGTGTACATGCCAGCCGATGAAGAAGAAAATTACGTCGTCGCCCAGGCCAACACACCGCTGAATGCAGACGGTTCGTTCAAGCAAGCCAAGGTGCTTGTGCGCCGTTCGCCGCAGGCCGCCAGCCTGGACGACCTGAAGAAGATGCTGGAAGCCGAAAGCTTCTTTGGTTCAACCACCGACATCGGTTACGTGAGCCCAGACGAAGTCGACTTCATCGATGTCTCACCAAAACAAATTGTCTCGGTTGCCACCGCGCTCATTCCATTCCTCGAGCACGACGACGCCAACCGAGCGCTGATGGGTGCCAACATGCAACGTCAAGCCGTGCCGCTATTGCGTGCTGAGGCGCCGTATATCGGTACCGGAATCGAAATCCGTGCCGCCCGCGACGGAGCCGATCTCGTTATGGCCAAAGACAGTGGAACCGTGACGTCGGTAACCGGCGACACGATCACGGTGGCTTACGACAACTTGAAGAAGAGTGATGGCGAGCACAAGTTGTTCAAGTTCCGTCGCTCCAACCAAGATACGTGCATCAATCATGTGGTCCGAGTTAAAGAGGGTCAAAAAGTGGTTAAGGGCGACTTGCTTGCCGATGGCCCAAGTACCGACATGGGTGAACTTGCCCTCGGCAAAAACCTACTCGTGGCGTTCATGCCATGGGAGGGTTACAACTTCGAAGATGCGATCATCTTGAGTGAGCGGTTGGTGAAAGAAGATGTCCTCACATCCATTCATATCAAGGAGTACGAGGTAGACGCTCGTGACACGAAGCTTGGCCCAGAAGAAATCACCCGCGACATTCCAAACCTGTCAGATGACATTTTGGCTGATCTCGACGATCGTGGGATCATTCGCGTTGGTGCCGAGGTTGGCCCCGGCGATGTGCTGGTGGGCAAGGTCACCCCAAAGGGCGAAACCGAGCTGACACCGGAAGAGCGCCTATTGCGCGCGATCTTCGGTGAGAAGGCGCGCGAAGTTCGCGATACCAGCCTCAAAGTTCCCCACGGCGAAAACGGCAAAGTCATTGATGTCAAAGTGTTGTCCCGCGACCCGGGTGAGCGGGTAGCCGGAGATGAATTGCCACCGGGTGTCAATCAACTGGTGCGCATCTATGTTGCTCAGAAGCGCAAGATCAGCGTTGGTGACAAGTTGGCTGGCCGCCACGGCAACAAAGGCGTGATCTCCAAGATCCTTCCACTAGAAGACATGCCGTATCTCGATGATGGTACGCCAGTGGACATCATCTTGAATCCACTCGGTGTTCCAAGCCGAATGAACATTGGTCAAGTGCTCGAGGCTCACCTCGGCTATTGCGCCCGATGGGGATGGAATGATGTGAAGAACGACAAGATGGTGGGCGATGCACCAATTCGCGGCACCGAAACCAAAACTCGCATCAACACCAAGCCAGCCACGTTCATCGCCACACCGGTGTTTGACGGTGCACGTTGGGACGAAGACGAGGCCTCGGGTAGTCACCCGACGATTCAATCGATTCTTGACAACTTAAATCCAGAGTCGGTAGACGGAGTTCGTCTCGTCGGCCGCGACGGCAAGACTCGCTTGCGTAACGGTCGCACCGGCGAGTACTACGACAACCCGATCACGGTTGGTTACAAGTACATCCTCAAGTTGTCGCACTTGGTGGACGACAAGATTCACGCCCGATCAACTGGTCCATACAGCATGATCACACAACAACCATTGGGTGGTAAGGCTCAGTTCGGTGGCCAGCGCTTCGGCGAAATGGAAGTGTGGGCACTCGAGGCCTACGGCGCCGCGTACTGCTTGCAGGAACTGCTGACCATCAAGAGCGACGATGTATTGGGTCGGGTTCGTGTCTACGAGGCCATCGTTAAGGGCGAGAACATTCCTGAGCCGGGTATTCCTGAGAGCTTCAAGGTGTTGATGAAGGAGATGCAGGCACTGTGCCTTGACGTCGAAGTCATTTCCAACGAGGGCAAGGAAATCGAATTGACCGATCTGGATGAAGACGTGTTCCGGACCACGCAAGAACTTGGGATCGACATCAGTCGACCCGAGCGTGGCTCGGATGCCGATGACCGTGAACGTGAGCGTCGCCGCGAGCGCGCCTTCTAATCGCAACTACTAACCATTAACTATTCGACGACGAGACGCTGAATTTGAAGAGGAAGAGGAAACAACATGGCTGATGTAGCAGAAGACATCAAGAAGAAACTTGACGTCAACAGCTTTGAACAATTGCGTATTGGCTTGGCGACAGCCGACGACATTCGCAATTGGTCGCGCGGGGAGGTGAAGAAGCCGGAGACAATCAACTACCGTACGCTTCGTCCCGAACGCGATGGTCTGTTCTGCGAAAAAACATTTGGCCCAACACGTGACTGGGAGTGCTACTGCGGCAAATACAAGCGTGTGCGTTTCAAGGGAATCATTTGCGAGAAGTGTGGCGTTGAAGTAACTCGTTCGAAGGTGCGGCGCGAGCGAATGGGTCACATCGAGCTTGCCGCGCCTGTCGTGCACATCTGGTATCTCCGCGGAACACGCAGTTGGCTTGCCTATTTGTTGGGCGGTTTGGAGCCACGCGACGAAATCAAGGCCAAACAACTTGAAAAGGTCATCTACTTCGCCGCCTGGTTGGTGAGCAGTGTGGATGCGGACAAGCGTCACGCTGACCTGCCGACACTTGAGCAGGAGTATCTCGAGGATCGCGATCAGACCTTGAAGAACCGTGAAAAGGAAATCAAGCAGCGACAAAAGGACGCCGAAATCGAGTTGAAGCAACTCGAAAAGGAAGGCGCCAAAGATACCGACATTCGGGCCCGCCAAAAGCAGATTGACAAAGATCTTGCTGGTATTACCGATCGCTACGCCAAGGAAGCAGATCTCATCGAGCGAGCATTCGAGACATTTGGCAAATTGCACTCGCGCATGATTGTCGATGACGAAGAACTGTGGCGTGAGGTCAAGGATCGTTACAGCGACTATTTCGTCGGTGGCACCGGGGCAGAAGCGATCAAGTCACTCATCGACACGATCGATTTCGACGCCGAAGAATTGTTGCTCCGCGACGCCATCACCAATGGCTTCAAAGGCAAAGTGTTGTCAACACAGCGCAAGCAAAAGGCCATCAAGCGTCTGAAGATCATTGCCTCGTTCAATCGTCGTGATGAGGCTGGTCGTTTGGTGAACAACCCCAAGGCCATGGTGCTGGATGTCATTCCAGTTATTCCGCCAGATCTACGACCAATGGTTCAACTTGATGGTGGTCGGTTTGCGACCTCCGACTTGAATGATCTCTACCGCCGTGTCATCAACCGCAATAATCGTCTGCGTCGTTTGCTCGATCTTGGGGCACCAGAGATCATCGTTAACAACGAAAAGCGAATGTTGCAAGAGGCAGCAGATGCGTTGTTTGACAACGGTCGTCGTGGTCGTCCAGTCACGGGCCCAGGTAATCGTCCGCTCAAGTCTCTTTCTGACATGTTGAAAGGAAAGCAGGGCCGGTTCCGCCAGAACCTGCTTGGCAAGCGCGTTGACTACTCGGGTCGTTCTGTGATCGTCGCTGGCCCAACCCTGCGTTTGCAGCAGTGTGGTTTGCCGAAACTGATGGCTCTTGAGTTATTCAAGCCGTTCGTGATGAAGCGTTTGGTCGATCAGCAACTGGCGCAAAACATTAAGAGTGCCAAGCGGATGGTGGAGCGTCGTCGTCCACAGGTGTGGGACGTGTTGGAAGACGTCATCAAAGAGCACCCGGTGCTGTTGAACCGCGCCCCAACGTTGCACCGCCTGGGTATTCAGGCTTTTGAGCCTGTCCTCGTTGAGGGCAAGGCAATTCACCTGCATCCACTCGTGTGCACTGCGTTCAATGCCGACTTCGACGGAGACCAAATGGCGGTTCACCTGCCATTGTCGGTCGAAGCGCAAGCAGAAGCACGCGTGCTGATGTTGAGCGCCAACAACATTTTGTCACCGGCCTCTGGTCGTCCAATCGTCACGCCGCAGCAGGATCTTGTCATCGGTGGCTTCTATCTCACCGATGCCATTGCTGGTAGCAAGGGTGAGGGCCGCGTGTTCCGTCAATTGTGGGAAATCGTCCAGGCTCTTGATGAGGGCAATCTGGATCTTCACGCCAAAATGAAAATCGCGGAACGGGATGTCAGTGGCAAGACCATTTATGTGGATACCACACCTGGTCGCCTGCTGTTCCAAGCGGCACTTCCAGCCGGTTATGTAACACAATTCGGTCACATTACGGAAGCACTTGACAAGCGTGGACTCGGCGTGATCGTCGAGCGTTTGAGCGACAATTTCTCCAAGTCAGATATTGCTTCGTCGCTCGATGCGATCAAGGATCTGTGCTATCGCTATGCCTCACAGTCTGGTCTCACCGTTTCGGTCGACGACGTCAAGACTCCAAAGGCCAAACGAAGCATCCTCGATGGATACGAAAAGCAGGCGGAAAAGGTTGAGAATCAGTTTCGCCGCGGAATTATCACCGACGGTGAGCGTCGCCAACAGGAAGTACGTATCTGGACTGATGCCACGGCCGATGTTCAAGAGGCGATGGTGGCAGAGTTCAAAGCCCTGAAATCCAATCCGGTGATGATGATGATCGGTTCTGGCGCTCGCGGAAACATGACTCAGATGCGCCAGATTGCTGGCATGCGCGGCCTTGTGGCCAACCCACGTGGTGACATGATTCCGCGCCCAATCAAAAATAACTTCCGTGAAGGTCTTGAAACTCTTGAGTATTTCATCGCCACTCCGGGTGCTCGCAAGGGTCTCGTTGACACCGCGCTGCGTACCGCCGACTCCGGGTACCTCACTCGGCGACTGCACGACGTTGCTCAAGAACTCATTGTGCGTGAAGACGATTGCGGTACAACACTGGGTGTTTGGGTCGACAATATCGTCCAGGACACCGCCAATACACGAAGTTACTTGGATACCAAGTTGTTCGGTCGGGCGTTACTCAACGATATTCAGTTGCAAGACGGAACATCCATCTCCAAGAACACGATTCTTTCCGACGACGACGTCGTGAAACTGCGTGACGATTCCAAAGTCACCCGTGCCCGTGTTCGCTCGGTACTCACCTGTGACGCCGAAGTTGGTGTGTGTGCACTGTGTTACGGCCGTTCCCTAGCCACTGGTCTGTCAATTGAACTTGGTGAAGCAGTTGGTGTGATTGCGGCGCAATCGATTGGCGAACCAGGAACCCAGTTGACGATGCGTACCTTCCATACTGGAGGCGTTGCGGGCAAGGACATCGCCGGTGGATTGCCACGCGTTGTCGAACTGTTCGAAGCTCGCAATCCACGCGGCTCGGCACGACTTGCTCGGGCCAATGGTGTGGTGCGCATCCTTGAAGATGAAGGCAAGGGAATTCCAGTAAAGGTCATCGATGATGAAGGAACCGAACACGAAGTCATCTTGCCAACCGGTAGCCGTCTGATTGTTAAAGACGGACAAGACATTCTGGCTGGTGAGCGACTCACAGATGGTCCGCTTGATCCCAAGGAATTGATGGAAATCAAGGGACCACGTGAAACACAGGTGTACCTCGTTGAAGAAGTACAGAAGGTGTATCGCGACCAAGGCGTATCGATCCATGACAAACACATCGAACTCATTGTTCGGCAAATGACGCGACGGGTCGGCGTGCAAGAGCCGGGGGACACTAGTTTCTTGCCGGGTGAACGCTCGGATGCGAAGGTGTTCCGCGATACCAATCGCAGGATGGTGGAAGAAGGCAAGCGTCCGGCCGAAGGTCGCCCAGAACTAATGGGTATTACCAAGGCTTCGCTGGCCACCGAGTCGTGGCTGTCGGCGGCGTCATTTCAAGAGACCACCCGAGTGCTAACGGAAGCTGCAATTGACGGCAAGGCCGACAATCTTGTCGGTCTAAAGGAGAACATCATCATCGGTAAATTGATCCCTGCTGGTTCTGGCATGGATCGTTACAACTTGTTTGATGTCAGCGCTCCTGATTATGTGCCGATGGCCTATTACTCGAGTGAGGATGAAGAAGATCCCGCCTCGTTCTTGGCTGGTTTGCACGGCACCTACGTGTCGGGCAGCACCGATTCCGACACTGAGGTGGCTCAATAACCGTTGAATTATTGCGCTGGCTTGGGTTTCTCGCCTCGGGCAGGTTGCCATAACGGAACCCTCAGCCGTAGTATTTCCTTTCTGATTGTTTGGTGTTTTCGGCCTATCCGATGCATCTGATCTAGCTAGTTCATCTGGTTCAACAAAGCAAAGGTAAACGCGTGCCCACAATTCAGCAGTTGATCCGTCAGGGTCGAAGCACAAAGTCGACAAAGACAAAAACACCCGCGCTTAAGGGTTCACCTCAGCGTCGTGGAGTGTGCACACGTGTGTTTACCACAACGCCAAAGAAGCCAAACTCCGCGTTGCGTAAAGTTGCTCGTGTTCGACTCACCAGTGGTGTCGAAATTACCGCGTACATCCCGGGCGAAGGACACAATTTACAAGAACACTCGATTGTGTTGGTCCGTGGTGGTCGTGTGCGCGACTTGCCTGGTGTGCGTTACAAGGTCATTCGCGGAGCATTGGATGCAGCCGGCGTGAAAGATCGCAAACAATCCCGCAGTCGCTACGGCGCTAAGAAGAAGTAAGAAAGAATCTGGTATTTCAACATGTCACGTAAAGGTCCAGCAGTTCGCCGAGATATGGTCGCCGATCCGGTTTACCGTTCAGTTTTGGTTACCCAACTTCTCAACAAGGTGATGTTGGACGGCAAAAAGAGCATTGCCGAACACATCGTGTACGACGCGATGAAAGCCGTTGAAGTCAAGACCGGTAGTGAGCCGCTCACCACGGTGAAGCGTGCGATTGACAATGTCAAACCGCCCCTTGAGGTGCGCAGTCGTCGCGTTGGTGGTGCCACCTACCAAGTTCCAGTTGAAGTTCGCCCCCGTCGCGCGACAACACTTGCCATTCGGTGGGTTGTTGAAAATGCGCGTAAGCGTCGCGAAAAGACGATGGCTGAGTGCTTGGCCAATGAAATTCTTGATGCCTCAAATGGCTTGGGTGCCTCGATGAAAAAGCGCGACGACATGCAGAAAATGGCTGAGTCGAACAAGGCCTTTGCTCACTACCGCTGGTAGTCAGTTTATAAGTTTGAGAAAGAACCCCCATGGCACAGCGTGAATACCCATTAGATCGTTATCGCAACATTGGCATCATGGCCCATATCGATGCCGGAAAAACCACAACGACAGAGCGTGTGCTCTATTACACCGGCAAGACATACAAGATCGGTGAAGTGCACGAGGGTGCCGCAGTTATGGACCACATGGCCCAAGAACAAGAGCGTGGCATCACGATTACAGCGGCCGCCACCACTACCTTTTGGCGCGATCATCGCATCAACATCATTGACACTCCTGGGCACGTGGATTTCACCATTGAAGTTGAGCGTTCACTTCGCGTGCTCGACGGTGCCATTGCCGTATTCGACTCAGTTGCCGGGGTCGAACCACAGACCGAAACGGTGTGGCGTCAGGCCAACAAGTACCGCGTACCACGAATGTGTTTCATCAACAAGATGGACCGAACGGGTGCCAACTTTTACCGCACACTGGACATGATCAAGGATCGTCTCGGAGCCGTGCCGGCAGTACTGCAGTTGCCATACGGTGCCGAGGCTGGTTTTAAGGGTTTGATTGACATCGTCAGAATGAAAGCAGTGGTCTGGGATAGCGACGAAAAAGACTCTGAGTATGGCGAGGTGGAGATACCGGCCGAGTACCTGGAAAAGGCCGAGCAATACCGAGCCGAACTGCTTGAACTCGTGGCTGGCGAAGACGAAGCACTGATGGAGAAATACCTCGCCAGCAACGATCTCGCTGAAGATGATTTACGGGCTGGAATTCGCAAAGGAACACTGGCATTTAGTTTTGTTCCGATTTTGTGCGGATCGGCCTTTAAAAACAAGGGCGTGCAGCAAATGCTCGACGCCGTAGTCGACTACATGCCGTGCCCGCTCGACATTCCACCGGCCAAGGGCACAAAACCGGATAGTGATGAGCCCATCACCCGACTGGCCGATGAAGATGGTCCGTTTGCGGCGCTTGCATTCAAAATTGTCGCCGACCCATTCGGTCGCCTGACCTATTTTCGTGTCTACTCCGGGACCATTAATAAGGGTGACGAGGTGTACAACTCAACGAAAGAGAAGCGTGAGCGCGTCGGGCGTTTGTTGCTGATGCACGCCAATCAACGGGAAGACATTGACTTCGCGATGGCCGGTGACATTGTCGCTGGTCTCGGCTTCAAAGATGTCACCACCGGTGACACACTGTGTGACCGTAACAATCCAATTGTGCTGGAGCGCATGATTTTTCCCGAGCCGGTTATCCATGTTGCAATCGAACCCAAGACAAAGCACGACCAGGACAAACTTGGCAAGGCATTGAAGTCGCTTTCCGATGAAGACCCAACGTTTCGTGTGCGTACCGACGAAGAAACTGCTCAAACCGTAATTTCAGGCATGGGTGAATTGCATCTCGAAATTCTTGTCGATCGTATGCAGCGAGAATTTGGTGTTGATGCAACTGTCGGTAAACCACAAGTGGCCTATCGCGAGACCATCACAAGGAAAGTGGAAAACGTTGAGTACCGACACATCAAGCAGTCGGGTGGTTCCGGTCAATTCGCCGTCGTCAAGATCGACATCGAGCCCAGTGGAGTTGGCAACGGCTATCAATTCGTTGATGACATCACCGGCGGTCGAATCCCGCGCGAATACATCCAACCGGTGAATCAGGGCATTCAATCGGCCTTGGATAACGGAGTACTCGCCGGATACCCAACCGTTGACGTCAAAGTTTCACTTGTGGACGGTCAATACCATGACGTTGACTCGAGCGAAATGGCGTTCAAGATCGCCGGGCAAATGGTGTTCCGTAAGGCTGCCCAACTTGCCAAACCGATCATTCTGGAGCCAATCATGGCTGTTGAAGTGGTGACCCCTGAGGACTATATGGGTGATGTCATGGGTGACTTGTCGAGCCGCCGTGGCCGTATTGAAGGTATGGAAGCCAATGGCAATGCCCAGAACATCAGGGCTCAGGTTCCGCTTTCGGAAATGTTCGGATACAGTACAGACCTGCGTTCACGTACTCAGGGACGTGCAACTTACACAATGCAGTTCCATAGTTACCAGCAAGTTCCGGAAGTCATCGCCCAAGAAATTATCAAGCGAGTGCGCGGCGAATAGTCCACACCAAAGAGAAAGCAACTAACAGGAGTAGCCATGTCAAAGGTAAAGTTTCAGCGCAACAAGCCACACGTCAACATTGGCACGATGGGTCACATCGACCACGGCAAGACAACGTTGACAGCTGCGATTTCCAAGACATTGGCCAGCAAGGGATTGGCCGAGTACACCCCGTTCGATCAGATCGACAGGGCCCCCGAGGAAAAAGCTCGTGGTATCACGATTCAAATTGCCCATATTGAATACGAGTCCGAAAAGCGTCACTATGCCCATGTCGACATGCCAGGTCACGCCGACTACATCAAGAACATGATCACCGGTGCTGCGCAGGTGGATGGTGCGATCTTGGTGGTCGCCGCCACAGACGGTCCGATGCCCCAGACCCGTGAGCACGTGCTCTTGGCCCGTCAAGTCGGTGTGCCATACATCGTGGTCGCGCTGAATAAGGCCGACCTTGTTGACGACGAAGACCTCCTGCAGTTGGTCGAAGAGGAATGTCGCGATCTGCTTACGTCCTATGAATTCCCTGGCGCTACCGCACCTGTGGTGCGTGTGTCAGCATTGAAGGCTCTTGAGGGCGATCTGGAGTCGCAGGAAAAAATCATGGAACTCATTCGCGCCTGTGACGAATTTATTCCGGAGCCGAAGCGCGAGTTGGACAAGCCGTTCCTGATGCCAATTGAAGATGTGTTCACGATCACTGGTCGCGGCACCGTAGTCACCGGCAAGGTCGAGCAGGGTCGCATCCACACGGGTGATGAAATTGAAATTGTCGGATTGCGTGACACGCAAAAGACAACTTGCACGGGTGTGGAAATGTTCCGCAAGATTCTGGATGAGGGAATGGCCGGCGACAACATCGGCGCCCTATTGCGTGGCACGAAGAAGGAAGATGTTGAGCGCGGACAGGTGCTATGTGCACCAGGTTCAATTACCCCGCACACGAGCTTCGAAGGTCAAGTATACGTTTTGAAGAAAGAGGAAGGTGGCCGTCACAAGCCGTTCTTCAACAACTATCGACCACAGTTCTTCTTCCGCACAACGGATGTCACTGGAACCGTCGAGTTGCCCAAGGGCACCGAGATGGTGATGCCTGGAGACAACGTGATGATGACCGTCGAATTAGGCAAGCCAATTGCCATGGTTGAAGGTCTCCGTTTCGCGATCCGCGAAGGTGGACGAACTGTCGGCGCCGGTCGTGTTGTCAAGATCATCAAATAACGAACCGACTGGCTTCACTTCATGACCTCAAGTATTCGCATCCGTCTCAAGGCGTTTGATCATCGGATTATCGATGACTCGTCCAAGAAGATCGTCGAAACGGTTGCGCGTACCAATGCCACAGTGCGAGGTCCGATTCCGCTGCCCACCGATAAGCATCGCTACACGGTGATCCGTGGACCACACGTTGACAAGGACTCACGCGAGCATTTTGAAATGCGCATTCACAAGCGACTCATCGACATCATTGAGCCGAATGCCAAGACGATCGACAGTTTGCAGCGTATTGAGTTGCCAGCCGGCGTTGATATCGAGATCAAACTACAAAATAGCTAGTTTCGTTTTCGCTCATGCAAGATGCACTGCATGAGCGCCACATCAAGCCAGTGACCAAACTTGCGGCCGACCTCACGCTCAATTCCCACCAGTGCGAAACCGCATGCTTCGTGCAGGGCCCGCGATGCGATCCCCGATGCTCCGACTCGAGCCATCACGGTGTGGAAGCCGGATGCCTCTGCTTCATCCAGCAAGTGCTCGAGTATCGCCCTGCCAATTCCCTTACGGCCGTGTTCCCGCGACACATATATTGAGTCTTCAACCGAAGTGCTGTAGGCAGCACGATCGCGATATTCGCTTAGCGCGCCGAAGCCAACTAGCTGATTATTGAGGGTGGCGACAACGACGGCAAATGCCCCGCTGCGCTCCATGATCCAGGCTTGCTGAACCTCCAACGTGCGCGGTACGAGATCAAATGTCGAAGTTTCGTGTTCGACTTCGAAGTTGTAGATCTCCCGTATCGCCGCGGCATCTTCCACAGTTGCACGACGGATACAGAGTTCGTTCACCGAATGCGAACCTAGTGGGTTGGTGGGGTAGTGGAAGGTTCATTTGTTCTCGCCGGGGGCGCCAGAGGCCGCGCCGGAAACCGCCTCAGATACTCTGCCAACACCCAAGAATCTAAGAACTGGGCAAGAAATCGCTGGGGCGATGGCAGATGCTCGAGAAGTTCCGCTAGACATCAGGTTGTGACTGACGACAACCCAAGCGACCCAAACAGTTGGAGCACTCAGCCCATGATTTCGTATCCACCACCACCGCCACCGGCTGTTCAGCGCACGAGAGCCCCATTCGTCGTTGCGCTGTTGTGCGGATTTGTCGGCGGAATTCTCGGTGTCGTCGTCGCCGATAGATGGGATCTGAATACCGACTCGTCGTCGAGGGACAACACCTTGTCGAGCCCAATTGTTACAAGTGCAGTTGGTGCCGATGATCCAAGTCTTGGCCAAAGCCTTGTAGCCCAGGTGACTAATGCGCTCACCGACAGTGTGGTGACCATTTCCAGCGAAGTTACTGATGAAAGCGGGAGTGGAGAAGCAGTTGGCACAGGGGTGGTACTTACGGCTGACGGGGAAATTCTCACTAACGCCCATGTTGTCGCCGATGCAACTTCAGTACGTGTTCGCTTCGCCGGTGAGACCGAACCTCGTAGCGCCGAAGTCCTCGCTTCTGATCCCGGCAACGATCTGGCACTGATCAAAATCAACGCCACTGGCCTAGTACCTGTGGTCTTTGCCCAACCAGGCAGCGTTCGCGTTGGCGATTCGGTCGTGGCGATTGGGTATGCCCTCGCATTGGATGGTGGCCCGACTGTGTCGACAGGCATTGTCTCGGCGTTGAAGCGCACGATCATTACTGAGTCAGGCGCGCTCAATGGCCTGATCCAAACTGACGCCGCAATTTCATCGGGAAACTCTGGTGGACCGCTTGTCAATTTGCGCGGTGAGGTGATTGGAATTAATACCGCCGTTGCTCGTAGCGATGCCACCTCGGCGGCCAACAACATTGGATTTTCAATTTCTGTGGATGAAGTCCTCCCCGAAATTGACCAACTGCGGAAACTGGCTGGCGGGGGTGTCCGCGAAGAGGGTTTTCTTGGAGTCGGGCTCGCTGGGCGTGAGGATGGAGGCCAAGGCGCGATTATTACCAGTGTTCAGGACGACTCTCCGGCGTCAGTTGCTGGCATTCAGGAGGGTGACATTGTCCTCTCTGTGGACGGGGAGCCAATTGATGGCCAGGCGGCTTTTGTCGCCGCAATACGTGATTCTGAGCCTGGAGCAACCGTAACAATTGAAATTCTGAGAAACTCCCAGCGGCTAACGGTTGAGGCAACGTTGGTGACCCGCACTACCGGCTGAGCCAGCAGATAGATATGGCAAATAGACGTGACAAATAGACCCGATTACTGACGTTTGTCGTTGTCAAGAGACGCCGATAGAGTGACACACCCGTATCCACGACGGATCTGAGTCATGTCAGTGAAGTCCCTATAAGGCAATGTGACGTCACAACTGACGTCTGTAAGCGCCCCATTTCGATGGGGAACCTTGCAGCGAAAACGATTTTGGTGCTCCGCCGGCTTTGCCGCGCGGAGCATTTGCGTGATTACGAACTTTTAGAACTTCACAACCGAAATTAGTACTACACGAACAGAAAAGGGTCGCCGTCATGGCACAAAAAGCAATCGTCGGCGAGAAGGTCGGCATGACACAGATTTGGGGCGATGACCAACGCGTCATCCCCGTCACTGTGTTGCGTGTCGAACCGGCGCGTGTAGTCCAGGTAAAGACCGGCGAACGGGACGGCTATTCGGCTCTACAGGTGACGTACGGACAGAAGGATCCAAGGAAAATGACCAAGCCAGAGGCCGGTCACTTTGCCAAAGCCGATGTCATTGGCGGCCGTCGCGTCGTTGAGTTGCGTTTGGATTCCGTAGATGGATTTCAAGTCGGTCAAGAAATTACTGTTGACACTCTTGTTGTCGGCGAGCGCGTGGATGTCATTGCTGTCAGTCGCGGCAAAGGTTTTGCCGGCAGCATGAAACGTCATAACTTCCGTGGCCAAGGCGCGTCGCACGGTAACCACAAGCATCACCGTGCCCCAGGCTCGATCGGTTCGTGTTCGTTTCCCGGTCGAGTGCTCAAGGGACTGCGCATGGCCGGTCACATGGGTCATCAACAAACCACCACTCTCAATCTTGAAGTTGTGCAGGCTGATCTTGAGCGCGGATTGCTACTGGTAAGAGGCTCTGTACCGGGGCCAAACGGTGGTGTCGTCATTGTGCGCAATGCGGCCAAGAGAAAGAAGTAACCCATGGCAACTGCAAAGAAAGCCGCTGCAAAGAAAGCCCCTGCGAAGAAAGTTGCGTCAAAGAAGGCGGCCGCTAAGAAGGTTGCCCCAAAGAAGAAGGCTGCAAAGAAGACGACCGCCAAGAAAGCTGCCCCAAAGAACGTCGCACCAACTACCGGGGCGACAGCAAAACTTCCGGCTGAATACTTTGGTATCGAACCCAATGTTTCGGTGATGCACCAAGTGGTCACCGCGCAACTGGCACACCGCCGTTCCGGAACACAGAGCACCAAGACGCGCTCTGAAGTCCGTGGTGGTGGACACAAGCCATTTAGTCAAAAGGGCACGGGCAGTGCTCGTCAAGGGTCGATTCGTGCGCCGCACTTTAGTGGTGGTGGCGTCGCTCTTGGACCAAAGCCACGCAAGTATTCGCAGCGCACACCTAAGAAGATGATTCAACTGGCATTGCGTTCGGCACTTTCCGATAGAGCGTCGGATAACAAAGTAGTCGTGGTGGATGAGTTCACTTTCGGTAAGCCAAGCACGAAATCGGCGTCAGGTTTGCTCAATGCGCTCGGTTTGGATGGCAAGGTCATGGTCGTCGTCGAGCACACGGATGTTGTCAGTTCAAGGAGTTTTCGCAACATCAGCAATGTGCAGGTGGTTACCACAAATGAACTCAACGCGTATGACGTCCTGTCGAACGACTGGATTCTGTTTACCCAGGCAAGTCTTCCAAGGACATCGGCGGTGGCAAAGTGAAAGACCCACGCGACATCATCTTGCGCCCGATTGTCTCGGAGAAGAGTTACTCGCTCATCGACAAGGGCACGTACACCTTTGAGGTGCATCCAGATGCGAGTAAGCCAGAAATTTGTGACGCCGTTGAATCCATTTGGAGTGTCAAAGTTCGCCGTGTTAACACACTCAACCGTCGTGGCAAGGTGCGCATGACCCGCGGAACTAACCGCGTTGGTCAGCGACCAAACACTAAGCGTGCCATCGTCACTCTCGAAGCGGGACATGAAATCCCGCTGTTTGAGAACTGATCGGGCTGAAAGAGAACAACCATGGGAATTCGCAAACGCAAACCAACCAGCGCCGGTCGCCGTTTTCAGACGGTGTCCGACTTTGCCGACATCACCAAGTCGACGCCGGAGCGCACCTTGCTGGTGTCCAACCCCAAGGCCGGTGGACGAAACGCACAAGGTCGGATGACCTCACGCCATCAAGGTGGCGGCCATAAACAGCAGTACCGAATGATCGATTTCAAGCGCATCACCGATACGTACGAAGCCAAGGTTGCGGCAATTGAATACGACCCCAATCGCACCTGTCGTATCGCGCTTCTTCATTACGAAGATGGTTCAAAGAGTTACATTCTGGCGCCAAAGGGACTCGAGGTTGGCGCTCGCGTACAGAGCGGTCCCAAGGCTGACATCAAGGTGGGCAATGCACTTCCGCTGCGCTTTATGCCAGTGGGAACCGTGGTGCACAACATTGAATTGCGCCCAGGTCAGGGTGGAAAAGTTGCTCGTTCTGCTGGGATGGCGGTGCAGTTGGTGGCCAAAGAAGGCGTCTACGCAACCCTGCGAATGCCAAGTTCTGAGATGCGTCGCGTTCCCATTGATTGTCGGGCCACGGTGGGCGAAGTTGGCAACGCTGAGCACGAACTGATCAAGATCGGCAAAGCCGGTCGAAACCGCTGGAAGGGTGTTCGCCCGCAATCTCGTGGTGTAGCGATGAACCCGGTTGATCACCCACTCGGTGGTGGTGAAGGCAAGACCTCTGGTGGTCGTCCGCCGGTGTCACCGTGGGGCAAACCAGAGCGCCGTACTCGCAACAAGAACAAGCCATCACAAGAACTCATTATTCGCCGTCGTCGTTCCGGAAAGGGTCGGGCATAAATCATGTCGCGTAGCTTGAAAAAAGGTCCATTCGTTGATGAGCATCTTCTCAAGAAGCTTGATGCCATGAACGAAAGTGGTGAGCGTAAGGTGATCAAGACCTGGTCACGTCGTTCAACCATCATTCCCGACATGGTCGGTCATACCTTCGCCGTTCACGATGGTCGTAAACATGTGCCGGTGTATGTCAGCGAGTCGATGGTTGGGCACAAACTTGGCGAGTTTTCACCAACGCGCATGTTCCGTTTCCATTCCAGCCAAGAAAAGGCTGCTGCAGCCGCGGAAGCGAGCAACTAAGTCATGACTGGTCCAAAACTAAACGAAGCAACCCGAACCGCTGGCGTCTCTAGTGGCACCCGGGCATCGGCAATGTATGTGCGCATGTCAGCATCAAAAGTGCGTGTCGTGCTGAATCTCATTCGTGGACTAGAGGTGAAAGAAGCCGACGATCTGCTTCGTTTTCTTGAACGTGACTCGGCTCATGTGGTTCGGAAATTGGTCGCTTCAGCCGTCGCCAATGCCACGAACAACGATGAAAAAGATGCCGATACGTTGTATATCAAGGCATGTTTTGCTGACGAGGGACCAACCCTCAAGCGGTTTCGTCCACGTGCCAAGGGTCGCGCTGGCGCGATTCTGAAACGCACCTGTCACGTCACGATCATTGTTGAAACGATGAGCGAACGTGCCCTTGCTGTACGAGAACAGCGCAACGAATCAAAGGGTGCCAGCCGAACCACCAGCCGTGCGGCTCGTGTATCGGGAAGCCGCGCCCGGACCCAAAAGAGCGCACCAGTGACCGAAGTTTCGCCTGAGGCAAGTGCCGATCCAGTAACCGAATCATCTACTGAAATCGCACAAGGCGAGGAGAACTGATGGGCCAGAAAATTAATCCGTACGGCTTTCGCCTAGGTATCACCACCGATTGGAAGAGTCGGTGGTTTAGTACCAAGGAATACCGTCAGTATCTCACCGAAGACTGGAAGATTCGCGATTATCTCAATGCGCAACTTTCCGATGCTGCGGTTAGTCGTATCGAAATCGAGCGCACTCGCGACAAGTTGCGTATTGACGTGCATACTGCCCGCCCTGGAATCGTCATCGGCCGCAAAGGTCAGAAGGCAGATGAACTGCGTGCCGGTCTCACCCAACTCACCGGCAACAACAAGGTCCAGCTGAATATCACTGAGATCAAGCAGGCCGAACTTGATGCTGCTCTGGTTGCCCAAGGTGTTGCTGATCAGTTGGTGAACCGCATTGCATTTCGCCGAGCCATGAAGCGCGCCGTACAAAACGCTCAGAAATACGGTGCAGAAGGTATTCGTATTCAGTGTTCGGGTCGTCTTGGCGGTGCCGAGATGTGTCGTACCGAGTGGTATCGCGAAGGTCGCGTACCTCTGCATACACTTCGTGCCGACATCGACTACGGATTCCGTGAGGCGAGTACGTCTGCTGGCAAAATTGGTGTCAAGGTCTGGCTCTACAAGGGCGAGATCTTGCCGTACAAGAGTCAGAGCGATGATCGCATTGCGCGTGAAGCAGCAATGGCAGTTGGTCAGACTTCCGGTCATTCGGAAGCATCGCTGAAGGTGGTCACTTCAGCCGGTCCACGCCCGAGCGATGTCGACATCACCGAGGTTGCGCCACTTGTCAAGGAAGCCGATCCAGAGTTTGAGCGTTTGCTCGCTGAAGAAGAAGATATTCAGCGCCGCATCGTTGATCCTCATGAGACCCCGCATTTTCGCCGGGAGGATTAAGTCACCATGTTGAGTCCACGCAAAGTTAAATATCGCAAGCATCACCGCGGTCGTACCGGTGGTCCGTCAAAGGGCGGAACCGAACTCGCATTTGGCGAATACGGTATTCAGGCACTGGAGCCGGGCTGGATCAGTCAGCGCCAGATCGAGGCCGCTCGTATCGCAATGACCCGTCACATCAAGCGTGGTGGAAAGGTTTGGATCAACATTTTCCCTGACAAATCAGTGACCCAGAAACCAGCCGAAACACGGATGGGTTCGGGCAAGGGAAATCCTGAGTTCTGGGTTGCAGTCGTGAAACCTGGCCGTATCTTGTTTGAGCTGTCATACCCAAGTGCGGCAACTGCACATCAGGCCTTAGAGCGCGCCGTGCAGAAGCTGCCAATCAAGGCTCGGATCATCAGCCGCGAGGAGGCACTCTGACATGGCACGAGATTTAGTTGAACTACGGGAAATGAATCTTTCCACCTTGGTGGAAGAACTCCGTGCAACCAAGCAAGAGGCGTTGAACTTGCGTTTTCGCAACGCTACCGGACAACTCGATGACACGGCAGCACTGAACAAGACGCGTCGTCAAATTGCGCGAATCAGCATGCTGATTCGCCAGCACGAAATCGCCGCTGCCGAAGCGGCAGGGAAGTGAGACAAGACATGACCGAATCAATATCAAACACGGAATCCACCGAAGCCGTCGATGAGGCTGGGCGTAACAATCGCAAATTGCGCGATGGCGTCGTCGTCTCGAGCAAGATGGACAAAACGATTGTCATTTCAATTGTGGAGCGCGTCCGTCACCCCAAGTACGCCAAGTTCATAGCCCGTACAAAAAAACTCTATGCCCATGACGAAAAGAACGACGCTCAGGTTGGCGACCGGGTTCGGGTTATGGAAACACGTCCGTTGTCAAAGCAGAAGCGTTGGCGTCTCGTTGAGATCCTGGAGCGTGCAAAGTGATTCAGCAAGAGTCCCGTCTCCGCGTCGCGGATAACAGCGGTGCCCGTGAGGTGCTTGTTATCAAGGTCCTCGGTGGGACACGCCGACGCTATGCGTCCATCGGAGATGTCTTCATCGCCACAGTGAAAGACGCCATCCCCGGTGCCGGCGTCAAAAAGGGTGAGGTCGTTCGCTGTGTTGTGGTGCGCACCAAGAAAGAGAAGCGCCGTCCCGATGGCAGCTACATTCGCTTCGACGAAAATGCAGCAGTTCTCATTAAAGATGATCTCACCCCGCGGGGTACCCGCATTTTCGGACCTGTCGGTCGTGAGCTTCGCGACAAGAAGTTCATGCGAATTATTTCACTTGCCCCGGAGGTGTTGTAGTCATGAAACTGAAAAAAGGTGACAAGGTCGTTGTCATTTCAGGCAAGGACAAGGGCAAGGAAGGCGATGTTTCAATGGTTTTGCCCAAGCAGAACCAAGTGATGATCGCTGGCGTGAACATCGCCAAGCGTCACCTTGCTGCGCGAGGTAATGCCAATACCGGTGGCATCATCGACAAGGACATGCCTTTTGATGCATCGAAGGTGATGTTCGTGCACAAGGGTAAACCGACACGTCTGGGCTATCTCGTTAAGGATGACGGAACCAAAGTTCGAATTGCCAAGAGCACCGGAGAAGAAGTCTGATGACAACATCAACTCTGTACGTACCGCGTCTAAAGGCGCATTACAACAACGTGGTGAGGGCCGACCTGGTCAAAGAGATAGGCGTCAAAAATGTCATGCAGGTGCCGACTCTCGAAAAGATCGTCATCAATATGGGCGTTGGTCGGGCCACACAGCAGGCATCGCTAATCGATGGCGCGGTTGCCGATTTGACGGCGATCAGTGGTCAAAAGCCGCTGGTGACCAAGTCCCGTACGGCAATAGCTTCATTTAAGTTGCGTGAAAATCAGCCGATTGGGGCCAAGGTCACCATTCGCGGAGATCGGATGTGGGAGTTCTTCGATCGATTGTTGGCAGTTGCGATTCCCCGTATTCGTGACTTCCGCGGTTTCCCAGGCAAGTCGTGGGACGGCCATGGCAACTACACCTTCGGCCTCACTGAGCAGTTGGTATTTCTCGAAATCAATTACGACAAGGTCGACACGACCCGTGGCATGGACATCACCATTGTCACTACGGCCAAGACCGACCTTGACGGCAAGTCACTACTTGATGCGTTCGGCTTTCCCTTCCGTAAGGGCGAGGCTCCGGCATCAACCAAGAAATCCCGTAGCGGTGCCACCAAGCGCTCCGCGAAGAGCAAGAAGTAAGCAAGGGGTCAACACAATATGGCAAAGAAATCACTCGTGATAAAAGCGGCGGCGACGCCAAAATTCAAGGTGCGTGGATACACGCGCTGTCAGAAGTGCGGCCGCGCCCGTTCGGTGTATCGAAAGTTTGGCCTCTGTCGACTCTGTCTGCGCAAAATGGCACACGCCGGTGAAATTCCCGGCCTCACGAAGTCGAGTTGGTGAACGCGCCATGATGACAGATCCAATCGCCGACATGCTTACCCGCATTCGCAATGCAAATGCGGCAATGAAAGACGAAGTTTTCATGCCTACCTCCAAGCAGAAGTTGGCTCTTGCTGAAATTCTGAAAAAGGAGGGCTACATCCACGATTACGCCGTAGTGCCAAACCCGGACGGTTTTGCCCAACAGCTCAAGATAAATTTGAAATATTCCGACGATCGTCAGCGCACGATCTTGGGAATTAAGCGAGTCTCAACACCGGGATTGCGCGTCTATCGCGCTGCAACCGAGGTTCCTCGTGTTCTCGGTGGATTGGGTGTTGCGGTGTTGTCTACCAGCCAAGGCCTGATGACCGATCGTGAAGCCCGCAGGCGCAAGGTCGGCGGCGAAGTCATGTGTTTCGTCTGGTAGTCGGAAGAATCTAAAGGGAGTAAACAAATGTCTCGAATTGGTAAAGAACCCGTCATCGTGCCTTCGGGCGTAGATGTCGCTATCTCTGGATCCAGCATCACGGTGAAGGGCCCCAAGGGCACACTCAATCGAGTCATGCCACTCGGGGTTTCGCTAAGCCGTCAAGACGACAATATTGTTGTTACTCGGGACAATGACGAGCGTGATGCCCGTGCGCGCCACGGATTGGTCCGCACATTGGTTGCCAATATGGTCCAGGGCGTCACGGTTGGTTACACCAAGGAACTCGACATCGTCGGAGTTGGTTTTCGCGCCGAGGCCCAAGGTGCCAACAAGCTCAAGCTCGCACTCGGATTTTCGCATCCAGTGATTGTCGATGCCCCAGCCGGAATCACTTTTGAAGTGCCAGTTCAAACTCGCATCATCATCAAGGGCGCCGACAAGGAAGTTGTTGGCCAAGTAGCGGCAAACATTCGCGAGATCCGCAAGCCAGAGCCTTACAAGGGCAAGGGTGTTCGGTACATCGATGAGAAAGTCCTGCGTAAAGCAGGCAAAACCGGCAAGAAGTAAACGGGAGAATCCAGAGTTATGAAAACAGCATCAAGCCAGCGCCACAGTGGACGCTTACGTCGCCACCGACGCGTGCGAAAGAAGATCGCGGGTACAACTGATCGTCCACGATTGGCCGTCTATCGCAGCAACAAGCACATTACGATTCAAGTAATTGATGATCTTGTTGGTCGTACGCTGGCATCGGCGTCAACCGTTGAACCAGATCAGCGAAAGTTGGGTTCGGGTGCAACCGTAGAAGCGGCACAGCGCATTGGGACTCTCGTCGCCGAGCGAGCCAAGGCTGTCGGAATCAAAGAAGTTGTCTATGACCGCGGTGGGTTCTTGTATCACGGTCGTGTAGCCGCTGCAGCAGACGCTGCCCGAGAAGCAGGGTTGGAGTTCTAAATGAGTGAGAAGACACAAACGCGTCCAGCACCAGAGCCAGGCACGCTCCGAGAATCACGTGTGGTGCACATTAATCGTGTCGCCAAAGTGGTTAAGGGCGGTCGTCGATTTTCGTTCACCGCCCTTGTCGTCGTGGGCGACGGTGATGGCCGAGTGGGACTTGGCTATGGCAAAGCCAAAGAGGTGCCATTGGCGATCCAGAAGGGCACCGAAGAGGCGAAACGCAATGTCTTTAATGTGCCACTGACCGGATCCACAATTACGCACGAAGTGATCGGCGTAAATGGTGCTGGTCGCGTGCTATTGAAGCCAGCCGCGCCAGGTACCGGAGTCATCGCCGGTGGGGCGGCTCGAATCATTCTCGAAGAAGCGGGAATTCATGATGTGCTCGCCAAGTCACTTGGCTCTTCAAATGCCATCAACGTTGCCCGGGCGACCATCAATGGACTGCGCTCGCTACAGCGCCCAGATGACGTTGCCCGCCGTCGCGGTATCCCCGCCGAGTCGTTTGTGCCAAAGGCTTTGTTGCGCGCCTACAACGAGCGCAAGAAGTCATCCGGAGGAACTCATTAGTCATGGCTGCATTCAAAAAACCAGGTCGTAGTACCCGCGATCGCAAACCAGATGCAAAGAAGGTGGCCGCTGAAAAGCGTGTTACCGCAGCCGCTGCCAAGTTGGCATCCGGCAATACATCCACCAAGGTGGTGCGCCGCAAGAAAGTTGCGCCTAAGGGTGCAACCATTACGGTGACACAAGTGCGGTCAGAAATTGGCGGCAAACCAAAGACACGGGCAACGCTGCGCGCCCTTGGTCTGCGACGCATCGGACACACCAATACGGTTCCGGACCGTCCAGAAATTCGCGGCATGATTGCGCGCGTTCCACACCTCATTGAAGTCAAGGAAGGTAAATAGTCATGCGCGTTGACGAACTCCGCCCGTCAAAGGGCTCAACCAAGAAATCAAAGCGCGTCGGTCGCGGTATCGGTGGGAAAGGTGGCAAGACTGCGGGTCGCGGCACCAAGGGTCAGTATGCCCGTAACACCGTTGGTCGTGGCTTTGAAGGTGGTCAGATGCCTCTCAAGCAACGTGTTCCAAAATTGAAAGGCTTCAACAACCCGTTCCGTGTCGAGTACTACGCCGTCAACCTGGATGTGATCGAAGCACTCGGTGTCGACGAAGTGACCCCAACGATTTTGGTCGAGCGCAGTGCGGCACACAAGGGAATGCTTGTCAAGGTGCTTGGGCGCGGCAAGATCACCACGGCGGTGAAGGTCTCGGCACATGCCGTTTCCAAAGCCGCCGAACAGGCCATTACCGCTGCCGGTGGCAGTGTGACCATAGTGCCAATGCCGTTCAAGGGTGTACGCCCAGCGGCCAAGGGAAGCCAATTTACGAACCGCTAGTACTGTGCATCTAGTTATGGCACAGCGCAGCGGTTTGTACACAGGCGATTAGGAACGACAGGAGCAGTCACGATGTTGTCCAACGTGAAGAACATCTTCAAGGTGGTAGATCTTCGTAACAAGGTGTTATTCACCATGGCGATGATTCTTTTGTATCGCCTCGGATCGTCATTGCGGGCCCCCGGTATCGACGCCCAAGCGGTCAAGCAGTTGCGCGAAGCATCGCAGTCACAGGGTGCGCTCGGATTTTTGAATCTCTTTTCCGGTGGCGCATTCGGCAGTTTCTCAATCTTTGCGCTTGGAATTATGCCGTACATCACCGCCAGCATCATCATGCAGGTGTTGGGTGTTGTCATTCCAAAACTCGAGCAGTGGCAGCAGGAAGGTGCCGTTGGTCAACGCAAGATCACGCAGTGGACTCGCTACGTTGCAATCGGAATTGCCGTATTACAGGGAGCAGGGCTCACCTTCATCTTCGGTCAGGGCAGAGGTTCGGCCTTCTTTGGAGCGGCTAATCAGGCCCCCGATGTAGTGTTGCTCGATCCGTTCATGCCCCGAGCACTGCTCGTGATTCCATCTCTCGTGGCAGGGACCGCATTGCTGATGTGGCTTGGAGAACTCATCAGCCAGCGTGGCATTGGCAACGGAATGTCGATGCTTATTTTTGCCTCGGTGGTGAGCAACCTTCCGTACGGTTACTACTCGTTGCTACAAAATAAGAAAATTGTCGTATTCATCATCCTCGTGTCGGTGTCGATCGGGATCCTTGTGGCGGTCGTACGAGTTGAACTCGGGCAACGGCGGATCCCGGTGCAATTTGCCAAACGAGTGGTTGGTCGCAAAATGTATGGCGGTCAAAACACGTATATTCCGCTGAAGGTAAATCAAGCAGGTGTTGTGCCGATCATTTTTGCTAGTTCAGTGTTGCTCCTCCCGGTGTTGATGTCGAACATGCTTGGTAGTGCCCAAGGGTGGCGTGGCTCGATTGCAGGATTTGTCAACAACTATCTGGTGAATAGCCAAAATATCTTGTACATTTCAATCTTCTTCATGCTGATTATTGCCTTTGCTTATTTTTACAACTCCATTGCATTTGATCCGATTCGGCAAGCCGATCAGTTGCGCAAACAGGGTGGCTTCATTCCAGGTATACGCCCGGGACCGCAAACGGAGTCATTCTTGGCCAAGACGGTCAATCGGATCACATTGCCCGGCGCACTGTTTGTCGCCTTCATCGCCGTCTTGCCGTACATCATTTTGTGGGTCGGGGATGTGCAATCATTTCCGTTTGCCGGAACAACAGTGCTTATTGCCGTGGGTGTGGCACTTGAACTGATGCGCCAAATTGATAGCCAACTCATGCAGCGAAACTACGAGGGTTTCTTGAAGTGACGTTTCCGTCTTAGGAACGTCACCGAGAAGTCCACGAGGAGTATCGAATTCATGTCACAGGGAGTGCGCGTCATCATGCTTGGTCGCCAAGGCGCCGGCAAGGGCACACAGTGTCGTCGGGTTGCCGAACACTATGGCATTCCACATATTTCCACTGGCGAGATTTTACGCAACGCAGTCCGACAGGGCACCGTTGTTGGTCGTCGAGTGAAAAGGGTGCTGGACGAAGGCCGACTGGTTGAAGACGACCTGATGGTGTCGTTGGTGCAAGGTCGAATCGGTGAGGCCGACGCACGAATCAATGGATACGTTCTGGATGGCTTTCCCCGAACACTTGGCCAGGCCGAAGCCTTCGATGAAATTACCGAAGTTCGTCCGGTGAATGTGGTCATCGATCTGGAAGTTCAGCGTGATGTCGTGCTACGAAGACTCTCGGCGCGGCGTACCTGCCAACTATGTGACGCCAACTTTGTCTCTACTGGAAACGAGCCAAACCCATGGATTTGTCAAAATTGTGGCGGCATCGTGCATCAGCGTGATGACGATACGCCAGAGGCGATCAACCATCGACTGGATCTCTACGATGAGCTCACCGCACCGCTCGTTAGCTATTACCGAAAAAGTGCCAAATTGGTGGTGGTTGACGGGTTAGGCAGCCCAGACGAGGTCTTTGCCAAACTTCTGGCCTCCGTTGACGCCCGGAGATAGCCAGATTTGGGGTTTTGGGCCACCCGGGGTCGGCGGTAGCATAACTCTTCGCCTTTAGGAGCGTTTTTCACCTATAGGGCGGTGAGTTCGTTTGAGGAGAAGACTCTGCCGAAGAATAAAGAAGATGCAATTGTGCTGGAAGGCAAGATCACAGAGTCTTTACCTAACGCAATGTTTCGAGTCGAACTCGAGAACGGACACACAGTTTTGGCTCACATTTCCGGAAAGATGCGCATGAATTACATTCGCATTTTGCCGGGCGACAAAGTTCAAGTCGAATTGACACCCTACGACCTCACCCGGGGACGTATTACTTACCGATTTAAGTAACTACACAAGTTACCCAGACATACGAGGTCAATAGGTGAAAGTAAAACCGAGTGTCAAAAAGATTTGCGAAAAATGCAAAGTCATCCGTCGGCATCGGCGTGTCATGGTGATTTGCGAGAACCCGCGTCACAAACAGCGTCAAGGCTGATCAGATTTTCAACCGCAAGTAATCCCACAACTATTTAAGGAAACCGAATGGCACGAATTTCAGGAGTCGACATCCCGCGCGAAAAGCGTCTGGAGATCGCCCTTACCTATATCTTTGGCATCGGTCGTTCGACCTCAATCAAAATGTGCAAGGAGTTGGATCTCAATCTGGACACACGCGTGCGCAACTTGACCGACTCTGAGGTCAACAAGATTCGTACATATATCGAAAACAAATTGTCCGTCGAGGGTGATCGTCGTCGTGACGTGCAAACTGACATCAAGCGCAAGGTCGAGATTGGCTGCTATCAGGGAACACGTCACCGTAAGGGTCTGCCAGTTCGAGGTCAGCGCACGCACACCAATGCTCGTACCCGCAAGGGACCAAAAAAGACGGTTGCCAATAAGAAGATGGCAGTGAGGAAGTAACCATGGCAAAGGCAACTGGAACCCGTCGTCCGCGCAAGCGCGACCGCAAGAACGTCACCAATGGCGTCGTGCACATCAAGAGTTCGTTCAATAACACAATCGTTTCCATCACCGACACCGAGGGCAATGTCATTGCTTGGGCATCCTCGGGGGGCGTCGGATTTTCCGGTTCACGCAAGTCCACTCCGTTTGCCGCCCAGATGGCTGCCGAGAAAGCAGGACGCGCGGCTATAGACCAAGGATTGCGACGCGCCGAAGTGCACGTCAAGGGTCCCGGTTCGGGCCGTGACACGGCTTTGCGTTCGATTCAAAACCTCGGCATCGAAGTGTCTGGCATCAAGGATGTAACGCCAGTTCCACATAATGGTTGCCGCCTGTCCAAGCGAAAGAGGCCATAGTCGTGGCTCGCTACACCGGACCAAAGGTACGCATCTCGCGTCGTCTTGGCATCAATGTCTTTGAAAACACCAAAGGCAGCAAAGCCCTTGAGCGTCGTCCATTTCCACCTGGAACCCACGGCCGTACTCGTCGTCGTGGCGCCGGGAGTGAATATCTTTTGCAGTTGCAAGAAAAACAGAAGGCCAAGTACATCTACGGTGTTCTCGAGCGTCAATTCCGCAAAATGTATGAAGATGCTGTTCGACTCACTGGTCCGACGGGTGAGAACTTGCTTCGACTGCTCGAATTGCGTCTGGACAACGTGGTGTATCGCGCTGGCTGGGCCAGCACGCGTCCGCAGGCCCGCCAATTTGTCAGCCATGGACTTGTGCTTGTGGACGGCAAGCGAGTCAATATTGCGTCATACTCCGTCGGCCGTGGTCAGGTCATCACATTGTCTGACAAAGCCAAAGGCATGATCATTATCCAGCACAACATTGACACCCTTGATCGTCGCATGGTGGGCTGGATTGATGCCGCCGATGGTGGAAAACAGATCACTGTTCGTGAATTACCACAGCGCGAGCACATTGATGTTCCCGTCCGTGAGCAACTCATCGTTGAGCTTTACTCGAAGTAACCCCCGAAAAGAACTGGTAACAGGAGACCCCACATGCTCGTTATTCAACGCCCAACAGTCGATGCGATTGGTATCGAAGAGAACAACCGTCAGAAGTTCTCGATCGGACCGCTGGAGCCAGGCCTTGGCCACACCATTGGAAATTCACTTCGCCGAATGTTGTTGTCCTCCATACCTGGAAGCGCAATCACCACAGTGAAATTTGAGTCGGCACTCCACGAATTTGCCACAATCGAAGGTGTAACCGAAGACGTCACCGAAATCATCCTCAATCTCAAAGACGTTGTAGTCGTGTCAACATCAGACGATCCGGTGGTCGTCAGTGTCGACATTAAAGGACCTGCAGAAGTCACTGCCGGTGACATCCGGCTGCCGAGCGAGATTGAGATTCTCAATAAGTCTCAGCACATCGCCACGTTGTCGGTTAAGGGTCGTCTCGTTGTTGATCTCACTATCGAACGCGGCAAGGGGTACCTCTCGTGCGATCGCGAGACGCGCAAGGTGATCGGTGTCGTGCCGATTGATGCACTATTTTCCCCTGTTCGTCGTTGCACATTCACCGTCGAGCCGACGCGTGTCGAGCAGTCCACGAACTACGACAAGATTGTCCTTGACATTGAAACCGACGGTTCCATTACCCCGCGCGAATCACTTGCTTCGGCAGGTGCAACATTGCGTTCATTGGTTGATCTAGTTGCAACTCTGAGCGATGAGCCGATGGCTCTTGAACTTGGCGAGGTGATTGGGTCGGGTGCCGGTTCCCCAGATCTCGATCTCAGCATCGAAGATCTTGACTTGTCAGAGCGACCGCGTAACTGCTTGAAGCGAGCCCAAGTGAACACCATTGGTGAACTGCTCATCCGCAGCGAGGAAGACCTTCTCAATATCACTAACTTTGGTCAAAAAAGCCTCGATGAAATCAAGATGAAGCTCGACGAGCGTGGCTTGTCGCTGCGCATCTGATTGCACGGGTTCATTCGAAACGTTCACAGGGAGACAATGAGTCATGCCAGCAACACCACGACGGTCCCGCAGCTTTGGCGGTAGTCCTCATCACCAAAAGTTGATGATGGCCAACATGGCCGCATCCCTCTTCGCCGCAGAAGGAATCGTCACCACCGAAGCAAAAGCCAAGGCCCTACGTCCGATTGCCGAAAAGCTCATCACCAAGGCCAAGAAGGCGCAGGACACCGGCCCGATGCGGATCCATCGAATTCGTCAGATTCAGGGCTACCTGAATGACAAAGAGATGACCAACAAGTTGGTCAACGTGGTTGCACCCCGCTACATCGAACGCAATGGTGGCTATGTTCGAATTCTCAAGATCGGTCCACGCCATGGTGACAATGCACCCATGGCCCGTATCGAGCTCATTTAATTCCTCCCGCGAATTGGACTGGAGATGCCGGTGGTCAAGCCGGAGCGAACTCCACCAACACGCGATTTCGTAACTCGTCGCGCTCGGCTCCTGATCGCCTACAAGGGTGATGAGTTCCATGGTTTTGCACTAAACCCAGGCGTTCAAACTGTGGCGTCCACATTGGAAGGTGCCCTCGCCCAGATTATGCAGGTGCCGATACGACTCACCGCGGCTGGTCGAACGGATGCAGGGGTCCACGCGAGGGGTCAGGTGGTGAGTGCCGATTTTCCGGATCGCACCAATCTCGAAGTACTCGTACGTCAATTGAATTCAATGTGTGGCCCATCTGTGGTGGTGCGGGAAGCGCGGTGGGCGTCGGCAGATTTTCACGCCAGGCATTCGGCACTGTGGCGTGAGTATCGCTACAGCGTGTTGAACTCACCGGTGCCTGACCCGTTTCAAGCCTCCACTGCATGGCATATCACCGCTCCCTTGAACTTGCACACGATGCAATTGGCCTGCGATGCAGTGATCGGCGTACACGATTTTTCAGCGTTTTGTCGCAAACCCAAGTCACTCGAAGACGACAGTTACGAATATTCGATGCGTCGTAACGTCATGAATGCCGAGTGGCACATGATCAACGACGAAGTGCTTCGCTTCGATATCCGCGGCAACGCCTTTTGCCATCAAATGGTGCGGGCGCTTGTCGGTGTGTTTATTGAAATCGGTCTCGGTAAGCATCCGTCCAGCGACATGCAGGGCTTGATCGTCTCCGGTGATCGCTCGCAGGCCGCTCCACTTGCTCCACCTCATGGCTTGTGCCTATGGGAGGTGGGGTATCCCACAGAATGACGAAAAAGGTCAGAATCAGGCAATTGGATGCCGCTGTCGTTTGTGAATGGGGCTGATGCGCCTCTATCCTTTAAAAGCCCAATAATGCGAAAGAAGATTGCGATGCGTACGTACTCACCAAAAGCAAGCGAAATCCAGCGTGCCTGGCATCTCATTGATGCCGACGGTCTCGTGCTTGGTCGTATGTGTACGGAAGCCGCTCGTATTTTGCGGGGAAAACACAAGCCGACCTTTTCCCCAAACCTTGATTCTGGTGATCATGTGGTGATCATCAATGCTTCCAAAATTGTCCTCACTCACCAGAAGGCCGAGAAGGAACTTGTTCACGACTACAGCGGCTACCCGGGCGGTTTGCGTAGCGAGACATACGGTCGCTTGCTCCGTCGCAAGCCAGAGGATGCCATTCGTCGATCGATTCGTGGAATGTTGCCAAAGGGCCCGCTTGGTCGCCAGATGATCAAGAAACTAAAGGTGCATGCAGGCGCAGATCATGGTCATGAAGCACAAAATCCAGTTGTTCTCAATTTGCCAGACGCGAAAGCGCGCTGAGCACTAAAACATTTGAACTCGAACTAGAGGAGTCACCGTGGGCACAAAGCCACTAACCCAAACAACAGGTCGCCGCAAAGAGGCGGTTGCCCGAGCGCGCCTTCGTCCCGGCACTGGCAAGGTCACCGTCAACGGTCGCGAATTTGCTGAATACTTTCCGAGTGAAGTACAGCGCATGCTGGCGAGCGAAGCGCTTTATCTCGTTGGCGTCGAAACGGCCTACGACGTGGATTGCGACATTCAGGGTGGTGGAATAGCCGGTCAAGCCGGTGCACTGCGGATGGCACTTGCTCGATCGATTCTTGAACTGGATCCCGACAAGCGCTCTGCCTTGCGTAAAGCCGGTTTGCTGACACGGGATTCGCGTAAGAAGGAGAGCAAGAAGTACGGCCTGAAGAAGGCCCGTAAGGCTCCACAGTACACAAAGCGCTGATTGTCAGTATTTCAGCGCGGCTTGTGCCGTGTCGGTCGAAAAGTCAGGTCAACGATGCTTCATTTTGGAACCGATGGTGTCCGGGGTCGGGCGTTTAGCGAACTCACCGAAACCTATGCCACTGCACTCGGCACGACTGCCACCAAAATCCTGTCGCTCACCAATGTAGTTATTGGCCGAGATACGCGGGAGTCGGGCCCACTGCTGGAGACGGCCTTTGCCGCCGGTTGCGCGCAGGCGGGAGCAATAGTGCATCTACTCGGTGTCGCACCGACCCCAGCGATTGCCGCAGTAGCCGCCGAACACGGGTGGGCGGGCGCCGCAATCACCGCTTCGCATAACGAGTATCGAGACAACGGGATCAAAATCTTTGCGGTTGGCGGTGTGAAACTGACCAGCGCCAAAGAGCAGGCGATCGAGTCCGAATTATTAGCAAATGTGAGCGGCGTTGTTGGTCAAAGACTGTCGACTCCGCATGACGCCACCGGCATGATGCTCAATTATCTGCAGCGCATTGTGGATCTGGTGCCAGAGAACGCATTTTCGGGGATGCATATCGTGCTGGACTGCGCCAATGGGGCCATGGCCGATGTCGCCGGCGAAGTGTTTGCTCGATGCGGTGCAATGGTCACTGTCATCAACTGCGAACCGGACGGTCGCAATATCAACGCCGACTGCGGCGCGACTTTCCCCAACGTGGTGAGCGAGGCTGTTCGGTTGCATCGCGCTGACATTGGCTTGGCCTTTGATGGTGATGGAGATCGCGTCATCGCCGTGGATCATGTTGGCAATATCGTGGATGGCGATCACCTGATTGCACTTGCCGCTCGTGATCTCCATGAGTCATCGCAACTTGTGCACAACACGGTCGTTGTAACTGAAATGTCAAATATTGGATTTCATCGGGCGATGGAAAATGCGGGTATTGACGTGGTGACGACAGCAGTGGGCGATCGTTGTGTACTTGCCGAACTCGATTCCCATGGGTACGTGCTCGGCGGAGAGCAAAGCGGACACATCATTTATCGATCGCAGGCCACAACTGGTGACGGACTGCTCGCTGGCGTGCTGCTTACCGACATGGTCCGTCGTGCTGGTCTACCACTACAACAACTGGCAGCCGATGCGATGACAAGTTTTCCGCAGGTGTTGGTGAATGTGGCGGTCGCTCAGCGGAGTGTGGATGTTGGCTCGGTATTTGCCGATGAGCTACACGATGCCGAAGTGCATCTTGGAAATGAAGGCAGAGTATTACTGAGAGCAAGTGGTACCGAACCAGTGGTGCGGGTGATGGTCGAGGCATCGTCGATTGAACGTGCGCGCGAGACCGCGGATCGTCTGGCACTAGTTGTGGCACAACGACTTGGGTAAGGTTCCCGCGAGTCCTTCCTGTGGCGATGGATCGGTAGCCTAGACAGCATGTGCGGGATCATTTGTGTGGTCACTCGTCCGACCCGACGCTCGGTGCCAAACGTTGCCGATCTGATCGGACAACTTGACCAGTCAGTGACCGCTGCGCTGACCGGCGACCTCGCGCTCGCAGCCGTGCGAATCCAGGCAGTAGATACCGCCCTGCGTGGCGATTCTGGTCAACTGGCACTTGCTGACAACCTTGAATTGGCGGCTGGAATAATTGCCAGAGTCGACCAACTGGAAGCACTGGCTACCACTGCCGAGCATTCACTTGAAGCCTTGGTTGGTTTGTCTGCGCTTCAAGTTGAACGCTTCAACAAGGAACTCATTGCTCTACGCGACGCTTCATGGTCGCTGCGCAATGATCGGTTGCGCACGGCGCGGCTCGTGGATGCTCTCGCTGGCAAGGGTGCAAGCGTTAGTGCGCGTTGTGCGTACTACGCAATTCAGCAGGCTTTCTCAGCAATTGATCGCATGGAAGTCCGGGGTCGAGATTCGGCCGGCGTGCATGTCATGGTGTGGAGTCATGGCATTTTGTCAACTGATCATCGAGTAATTCCATTGCTGGCCGGTCGTCTCGATGACGAGTTCTTTGCCTCTGGTTCAGTTCGAGTCGGCAGTAGTGCCGGCAGCGCTTGGTCGTTTGTGTATAAGGCTGCAGCAGAAATAGGCGAACTCGGAGATAATACGCGAGTCATGCGCACTGAAGTGATGGACGATGCGCTGTTGCGCATGTTGGTGAGCCAACCAGGTTGTCGAGTTGCCGTTTTAGGCCACACCCGCTGGGCGAGTGTTGGTATCATTTCCGAGCCCAATGCACACCCGGTAAACAGTGACGAACTTGATGCAAGTGTTAATGCGCCTTACATCGTGGCGGCGCTCAATGGTGATGTCGATAATCATGCCGACATCAGGGTTGGCAATGGGTTGAAGTTTGCCGGACCAATTACCACCGATGCAAAAGTGATTCCTGCACTGATCTCGCGCAACTTTGCCGCATCGGGTAATCTCACGGAAGCATTTCGCGCTACTGTCTCCACGTTTGAAGGATCGGTCGCCATTGCCGCCGCATGCGCCGAGCAACCAAACACGGTGCTACTGGCTTTGCGTGGGAGTGGTCAGGGTTTGTATGTGGGCCTCGCTGAAGACCGATTCATTGTCGCCAGTGAGCCATATGGCGTGGTTGAAGAGACCATGCAGTACGTCCGCATGGATGGCGAAGCCCTGGCCGACATTGGCGTGCCGGCGAGTCGTGGACAAATCGTCGCGCTAGATGGAGACCGGGCTGGTGATCTTGCTGGCGTGCGGCTGATGACTTATGGAGGCAGCGACATTTCCTTGGACGACAGTGACGTGATCCAGGCCGAGGTGACGACGCGCGATATCGACCGCGGTGCGTACAAACACTTCTTGTTGAAAGAAATAAACGAAGCACCGCTGAGTTTTCGCAAAACCTTGCGTGGCAAGATCGCCGAAGAAAACGGCGTCCTACACGCTGCACTCGACACATCGGTGATTCCGCAAGGGGTCATCGACAAACTTGCTCAACGCAGTTTTAACCGTATCCGCGTCATCGGCCAGGGCACGGCGGCCATTGCCGGGCAGAGTCTGGCTCAAATTTTGCGCACGCTTGTTGATCGCCATATTCAAGTGGATGCATTGCCGGCCACCGAATTATCGGGGTTTCAGCTCAGCCTCGACATGTCGGACGTGTTGATTGTGGCCATTTCCCAAAGTGGCACCACCACCGATACCAATCGCACGGTTGATCTCGCACGCGCCCGCGGCGCATCGGTCATCGCCATCGTGAATCGTCGTGGCAGCGAACTTGCCGCCAAGTCAGACGGGGTGTTGTACACCTCAGATGGTCGCGACGTGGAGATGAGTGTGGCGAGTACGAAGGCGTTCTATTCACAGGTTGCCGCCGGCGTTCTGCTGGCGTGTGCTCTCTCGGCAGCGATGGGTACCGGAAGCGACGAGGAGCGCCACAATCTTCTCGTCGCCCTACGCACTATTCCAGATGCTCTGACCAGGGTGCTCTCTTTGCGTCCGCAGATCGCCGATGCCGCTCACCAGTTTGCTCCCGCTCGTCGCTACTGGACGGTTGTCGGCAATGGTTTCAATGCAGTTGCCGCCGAAGAAGTGCGGATCAAACTTTCAGAACTCTGTTACAAGTCGATTGCATGCGACATTACCGAGGACAAAAAACACATCGACTTGTCTTGCGAGCCGCTCATTGTCGTCTGTGCGACCGGACTTCTGGAAGGAAACGCTTCGGATGTCGCCAAAGAGATCTCTATTTATCGTGCTCATAAGGCGCTCCCGATCGTCATCGCCACGGAAGGTGAACAACGCTTTGATGCGGCAGCAGCGGTGATCGCCGTACCTCAAGTTGACTCACGTTTGGCCTTCATCTTGAGCGTGATGGTGGGGCACATATTCGGTTATGAGGCAGCGTTGGCCATTGATGCACTGGCTCGACCATTGCGCGAAGCACGTGAAGTAATTGAGCATGCAGTTGAGCGTGGTGGGGTGGGAAGTCAACTACTTACCAAGGTGCGAGCCGAGATCGGTGTACCGGCGGGGCGTTTCTTCGATGTTCTGACGACAGGAAATTATGACGGCAATCTTGAAGCGTCTACCGCTGTGAAAGTAGTGACCATGTTGCGAGATGTTATGTCTAGTGATCCGCTGCATTCGTATCAACGCGACTCGGGCAAGATTGGGTCACCCGAGGCACTCTTGGATGACTTAACATCTGCACTGACTCGATCGATCGATGAACTGACGCGTCCGGTGGACGCAATCAAGCATCAGGCCAAGACAGTGACCGTTGGGATTTCGCGAAGTGACGAGGGTCTGCTTGATCGGACGCTCGTGCAATATGTACTCAATGCCGGAGTTTCACGGGATCGTCTTTCTTATCGGACGCTCAAAGTCATCGCTGATTTGGATGCTGCCGTTTCTTCTGTCGTGGGTTTCACTCGTTATCGCATTGAAGGTGATATCAATGCCAAAACTGCAACCGTAAGCATCGTTGACCGAGGTGGTATCTCACGTCAACTTGAATCTCGCGTTGAGCGCAATAGTTCACTCGTTGGTACCAAAAATCGAGTGGCGAGTGAGCAGAAGGTGTTGGTTGCACGTGGTCGTCGGGATGCTCGAACGGTGATCTTCGTTCCCGAAATCAAAGGTTCGGTGACCACGGGAATCACCCTGTTACATGTGTTGTTTCACGATCGATTGCCGGCCGCCACGATGCGCAACGTGTTGCAAGGCTATGACGATCGCTATCGGCGCCTCGTGGACTGGGTGACGGAAACCGAAGGTTCGTTCCGCGAAGATCGGCTTGCGGAAGTGCCGGTTGCTGATTTGCTCATCTTGCCCATCAGCGAGATGGCAGATCACTGGCGGGCATAAGGAACTCAATGCTTGGTATCGGGATTGACGCCGTGGACATCGACCGATTTCGACGTGTACTCGAGCGCACGCCGAGAATTCAGGCGCGAATGTTTACTGCCGGCGAAATTGGCAGCGTCAGTTCGAAATTCGATCCCGCGCCGAGCCTTGCCGCTCGCTTTGCGGCCCGCGAAGCAACAATGAAGGTACTGGGTGTGGGGTTGGGTGCATTCGATCTACACGATGTATCAATCACTCGGAAAGATTCGGGTGAACCACAACTGCACGTGACCGGACGGGCCCATGAGCTTGCCGTGGCCATGGGTATTGCTCACTGGTATGTTTCGCTTTCGCACACTGCGCAGGTCGCCGTTGCCGTTGTTGCTGCGGCATAACGAAGACTGACATCACGTGATGACCTCGCAGCGCTGGGCGTGGGCCGAGATAGATCTTTCAATGTTGCAGCGCAATGTCCAAATATTGTGTTCACATGTATATCCACGACAACTGTGGGCGGTGGTGAAGGCAAATGCCTACGGTCATGGCTCCCGTCAGGTTGCCACGGCGGCCCTCGATGCTGGAGCGAGCGGTCTGTGTGTGGCCTTGGCCGACGAGGGAATTGAGCTTCGCAATGCGGGAATTGATGCGCCAATTCTGGTGATGAGTGAGCAGCCAATTTCGCAACACGGCGTGATGATCGATCACGAACTCACGGCCACTGTGTACAACGCGGCAACAATATTCCTCTACGCCGACGCCGCCCGGGCGCGTGGTCGTATCGCCAAGGTCCATCTCAAGGTGGACACCGGAATGCACCGAGTTGGTGCGCCCATTGATGTTGCCGTGTCACGAGCGCAGCAAATTGTGGCCGAGTCATCGTTGCAATTGGAGGGTGTGTACACGCATTTCGCAACTGCGGATCTAGCAGACCATCCCGCAACCAGATTGCAGAGCCAACGCTTCGATCACATCGTTGCTCAACTTCAGCAAGTTGGGATCACACCACCGCATGTGCATGTTGCCAACTCGGCGGCAGCGGTTCGCGGGCTCGGTCCCGAGTCAACGATGGTGCGCGTGGGCATTGCCATATACGGCATCGCGACCAATGCCGAGACTGATTCATTTGGTGCAGCGACAAATTTGCGTTTCGAACCGGTGCTTTCGTTGCATGCCCGGGTATCGCATGTGCAGTGGGTAGAGGCCGGTGAGGGAGTGTCGTATGGGTTGAAGCGCCCACTTGTTGCTCGCACCTGCATTGCGACCTTGCCGCTCGGATACGCCGATGGAGTGCCGCGTCAATTGTGGTCGGCAGGTGAAGTACTCATTGATGGGCGGCGTCGACACATCGCGGGTGTGGTGACGATGGACCAGATGATGATTGACTGCGGTTCAGATGACATGATCATCGGCACCGAAGCGGTACTCATTGGACGCCAGGGAACCGAGCAGATTTCGGCCAACGAGTGGGCTCGCCACATAGATACGGTTGGATACGACGTGGTCTGCGGAATCAGCGCTCGTGTGCCTCGCAATTATCTTCGAACGTCGCACTGACCACCCATGCTCCATCTTCACGCCCACAACCCAGCCGATACCCAGCGAATCGCTGCGGTTATCGCGGGTCATGTTCGCGCCGGTGATCTGGTCGTGCTTGCCGGTGAGATGGGAGTGGGAAAGACGTTCTTCACCCAAGCATTTGGTCGGGCGCTGGGAATTATCGAACCAATCACCTCGCCCACATTCAACTTATTGCACAGCTATTCGAGTGGTCGACTTCGTGTTCATCATGCTGATCTCTATCGACTCGAGCGAACCGGCGAACTTGTTGATTTGGGCTTGAGTGAACTTCAGGAAACCGGCGGTGTGGTCATCGTCGAATGGGGCGACATCGTGGGCGATGCACTCGGAGATGCTTTAGTGGTGCGCCTCACTGGTATTGCAGATCCGGCGTCAACCGATGAGCGGAATATTGAAATTGAAGGTCGTGGCGGGCAATGGGTCAGCAGATGGAGCAAGTTGCGTGGCGCGCTTGACCAATGGATTGAATCATGATCATTCTTGGAATTGATACGGCAACTGACTCGGTCAGTGTCGCACTTGGGAACGGAACTCGGGTGTTGGCCCATAGTGAAGTGGTAAGTGATCGACAACACTGCGAAGCGCTCACTCCGATGATCGATTTTGTCTGCAAGCAGGCGGACGTGTCATTCCGTGAGCTTGGTGCGGTTGCCGTAGATATTGGTCCTGGACTTTTCACCGGCATGCGTGTCGGAATTTCCACGGCCAAGGCAATTGCCTTCAGTCTGGACCTGCCAATCATCGGGATTTGCTCACTTGACGTGCTGGCGGCGGCAGTACCGCCCACGGAATCGGTGGTGGTCTCGGTGATTGATGCCCGTCGACATGAGGTGTACTGGGCGATGTATCGCACTGTCGAAGATGAACTGAGGCAAGTGCATCCACCACGCGTTGGCCCGGTAGCGGAATTGGTGATCGATGTTCTCGAGCGTTCTCAGAGCGCACAGTTTGTTGGCAACGGGGCACTTCGATATCGCAACGACATCGTTGAGGCGCTCGGAACGTCAATCCAAGGATGCGGGTTTGCCGATCAACGATTTTCTCGGCCCACGGCGGCAACCGCAGTTGGATTGGCTCATCGGCGGGCCGTGGAAGAACGGTGGGAGTCCGCCCAGGAGTTGTCCCCGCTCTATCTGCGTCCCCCCGATGCCGAAATCAATTGGACAACGCGGAGTGCGCCATGAGCATTCTTGATCGTCTATTAGGTCGCCCGGCTCACAGAAATGAGATCACCGATGGTGCACCGCACTTGGTAATTTCCGAAATGCAACGGCGTCACATTCGCAGTTTGATGACAATAGAGCAGCAGGTGTATCCACGACCCTGGACGCCGCGAGTGTTTGAAGAAGAGATCGCGATGATGCATCGGAACCATCGCTATTACCTCATCGCTCACGTTGGCAATGAAGTCGTTGGCTATGGCGGTTTGTTGTTCTCCGGTGAAGACGCCCACATCACGAATCTGGCAGTGAACCCGACGTGGCATCGCCGCGGCGTCGCCACAGAGTTGCTCCTTGAGTTGGCATGGGAGGCGCGCGCTCGAGGTTTCTTGGCGCTCACTCTTGAGGTTCGCCATACGAATGTCGCCGCCCAAGATCTCTATCGACGTTTTGGTTTCGTCCCTGCTGGTGTGCGTAAGAAGTATTACGAGAACACCGATGATGCCATCGTGATGTGGTGTTCTGATATTCAAGGTGACGAATTTTCTCGGCTACTCGGTGAAATCGAGAGCGCCCGATCATGATTGTTGATCAGACGACGGTCGTGCTTGGAATCGAAACAAGCTGTGACGAAACTGCCGCCGCCGTGGTGATGGGTGGAAACGATGTGTTGTCATCCGTGGTGGCGACACAACTCGAGATCCACGCCCGCTTCGGTGGAGTAGTTCCAGAAATCGCCAGTCGGGCCCATATCGAGGCAATGACCCCGGTCATTGCTCGGGCGATTGATAAATCAGGTATACCAATTGAGCGCATCGACGCAATCGCCGCAACGGTAGGACCAGGTCTCATTGGTGCGCTGCTCGTAGGTGTGTCGACGGCAAAGGCAATGGCACTTGTGCTGGAGCGACCCTTTGTCGGGGTGAACCATCTGGAAGCGCATTTGTATGCCGCCTTGCTTGACGATCCACTCAACGATCCAATCGAGCAGTTTCCGATGTTGGTGTTGCTCGTGTCGGGAGGCAACACCCTGTTGGTGGAAATGCGTGGTCACGGCGATTACAGCATCATCGGCCAAACCATTGATGACGCCGCCGGCGAAGCCTTCGACAAGGTGGCGCGATTCTTGGGTCTCGGCTATCCGGGTGGTCCGGCGATAGATTCCGAGGCTGGCAATGGCAATGCGACCGCAATAGAGTTTCCGCGAGCGATGCTGCATGACGGACTAGACGTTTCGTTTAGCGGCCTTAAAACTGCGGTCATCAATTATGTCCGCAGGAACCCGTCAGTGGCAACGGCCGATGTTGCCGCATCGTTTCAGGCCGCGTGCGTTGAAGTGCTGGTTGTCAAGGCGCGCCGAGCAGCCAAGCAAATTGGTGCCCGAACAGTCGCACTTGGCGGCGGCGTTGCGGCAAACTCGTTATTGCGCGCCGAGATGAAAAGAGTGTGCGACACCGATGGTCTGCACTTAGTGTTACCGAGTATGGCGATGTGCACCGACAATGCGGCAATGATCGCCTCTGCCGCCTGGTATCGACTGCGCTCGGATGGCCCCAGTGCTCTCGACACTGGTGCATTTCCAAACCTTAAACTCACTGGCTTAGGAGACCTGGTTCATGACTGACCTGGCACCGCCCGTAACTCGACTCCCCGCACTGAAATTGGGTCAGCATTCAGTGTGGCCACCAGTCGTGCTTGCGCCGATGGCGGGGGTGACAAATGCGCCGTTTCGGGCGCTGTGTCGACGGTTTGGCCCCGATTTGATTTATGTCAACGAAATGGTCATGGCCACAGGGCTCGTGAACGGCAGTCGCAAGACCGACACGATGCTGAAGTTTGGATCTGACGAAACATTTCGCAGTTTGCAACTGTACGGCAGCGATCCAGAGATGCTTTCCCGGGCAGTGCACAAACTCGGTCAGGCCAACGCTGTTGATCACATCGATCTCAATTTTGGATGCCCAGCGGCCAAGGTGACTCGGCGCGGTGGGGGGGCCGCGGTGCCATTGAAACGGAACCTACTTCGCGCCCTCGTCACGGCAGCCGTGCAAGCAGGTAACACGTATGGCATCCCAGTGACGTGCAAGTTTCGAATGGGGATATCTGACGACCTGCTCACCTTCATCGAGACCGGTCTAATTTGTGAGCAGGCCGGTGCTGTTGCCATTGCGCTTCATGCCCGTACCGCCCAGCAGCATTATGCGCCGAGCGCACAGTGGGACGCAATCGCCGCATTGAAGCAGGCTGTGCAAAGTATTCCGGTGCTCGGCAACGGTGACATTTGGGAGGCGGCCGACGCGGTGAAGATGGTGGAACAAACTTGCTGTGATGGCGTGGTGATTGGTCGCGGCTGCTTGGGCCGCCCATGGTTGTTTCGTGATCTCATTGATGCCTTCAGTGGTCGTTCGATTGCACCAACGCCATTACTTGGCGAGGTACTGCCAGTGATGATCGAACACGCCACGGCGTTGTGTGAACACTTCGACGGTGATCGCGGGGTTCGTGATTTCCGCAAGCACACGGGCTGGTATCTCACCGGATATCCAGTCGGTGGCGAAATACGTCGCAAGTTCAGCGAAGTGTCATCTCTCGATCAATTGCGTGCGCTGGCAGCATCACTCGACCCAGAAGTCGGCGTCGTTTTCGGTGGGGAACGAATCGCCCGTGGCCATACCAATGGTCCGATCAGGGTTGTTTTGCCGGATGGGTACCTTGCCGATCGCGATGACATGTCGATACCTGATGATGGTGATGTCCTGCAACTGAGCGGGGGCTGATGCCGAGCGCATCTCCCCTCATTGTTCTTGCATCTCGGTCACCTCGGCGTGTCGAGCTACTGACCCAATTACTCAGTCCACAACACCTGACATTTGTCATCGAACCGGCCGACATTGACGAAACACCGCATCCTGGTGAATCGGCTGCGGTGTATGTACGACGATGTGCTGCGGAGAAGGCATCGGTGGTATCGAAACGTCGGCATGCCCTAGACCCATCTGGCGATGTTGTGGTGATCGGAGCCGATACCACTGTTGAGTTAGACGGTCGTATCTTTGGTCAACCTGCAAATCTCAACGAAGCCGCTGCGATGTTGGGCCGGTTGTCGGGACGCACGCATCGAGTCTTCACCGCCGTCAGCATTCGGCGCGGCGACCGACAGGCGACCGGCATCGACACTGCGGTGGTGACAATGGTGTCAATCTCGCAAGAATTACTCGCCTGGTACCTCGACACGGGAGAATCGTTGGGTAAAGCAGGTGCCTACGCCGCCCAGGGTGAAGGAAGTCGGCTCGTGGACCGGATCGACGGGAGCCTCGACACGGTCATTGGTCTGCCGATTGGGTTGGTGTGCGATCTGGCGACCGAAGTGGGCGCTAGTTGGAAATTGGGCCGATAGGACCGTATCATTAGCACTCGCACTCCTAGAGTGCTAACAGCAAGAATCCAACCACTACAGCTCGTACGACCGCATGAACCCATGGTTCACGCCTCACGGAGGACCTCACGATATGAAACTGAAGCCCCTAGACGACCGCATTGTTGTCAAGCCAAACGAAGCCGAGGAGCGCACCGCATCCGGTCTCGTGATCCCTGACACCGCGCAGGAAAAGCCACAGCAAGGCACCGTCCTTGCCGTTGGACCGGGACGCTGGAGCGATGACACCGGTAAGCACTCACCGTTGGACATCAAAGTTGGTGACACCGTGTTGTACTCGAAGTACGGCGGAACCGAAGTAACGCACGAGGGCGACGATCTGCTCATCCTCACCAGCCGCGACGTTCTCGCAATCGTTAGCAAATAGTCGAAACCCAGTCATTAAATAGTCTTTACAGAAAAGGAACCGTTACAACATGGCAAAGCAATTGAAGTTTGATGAAGAGGCGCGTCGCGCCCTTGAAGCCGGTGTCAACAAGCTTGCTGACGCGGTCAAGGTAACTCTTGGACCAAAAGGACGCAATGTCGTTCTCGATAAGAAGTTTGGTGCTCCAACGATCACCAACGACGGCGTGTCAATTGCCAAAGAGATCGAACTTGAAGATCCATTTGAAAACATGGGTGCGCAACTCGTCAAAGAAGTTGCCACCAAGACCAATGATGTTGCCGGAGACGGCACGACAACGGCAACCGTACTGGCACAAGCGATGGTCCAACACGGCATGCGCAACGTCGCAGCGGGAGCAAACCCGATGGGTCTGAAGCGCGGTATTGAAAAAGCCGTCGCTGCAGCCGTCGATTCGATTAAGAGTCAGGCCAAGGATGTTGACGACAAGGGCGACATCGCCAGCGTCGCCACTATCTCGGCTGCCGATGCATCCATTGGCAAGGTCATCGCCGATGCCATCGACAAGGTCGGCAAAGACGGTGTCGTAACCGTCGAAGAGTCAAATACGTTCGGTACCGAACTCGAGTTCACCGAGGGTATGCAGTTCGACAAGGGGTATCTCTCGCCGTACTTCGTCACCGACGCCGATCGTCAAGAGGCAGTTCTGGAAGACCCGTACATCTTGTTCAATGCCGGCAAGATCTCCACGGTGCAATCGATGTTGCCATTGCTCGAAGCAGTAATGAAGACTGGCCGCCCAATGTTGATTGTGTCCGAGGATGTCGAAGGTGAAGCCCTGGCAACGCTCGTCGTCAACAAGATCCGCGGCACCTTCAATAGTGCCGCAGTGAAGGCACCGGGCTTCGGCGATCGTCGCAAGGCGATGCTGCAAGACATGGCGGTCCTCACTGGTGGTCAAGTCATCAGTGAAGAAGTTGGACTCAAGCTGGAGAACATCTCGCTTGATCTGCTCGGTCGTGCCAAGCGCATCATCATCACCAAAGACAACACCACCATCGTCGATGGCGGTGGCAAAAAGGAAGATGTGACCGGTCGCATTAATCAGATCAAAGCGGAGATCGAAAACACCGACTCTGACTGGGATCGCGAAAAGTTGCAAGAGCGTCTTGCCAAGCTCGCCGGTGGCGTCGCTGTCATCAAGGTCGGCGCAGCGACTGAAGTCGAGCTAAAAGAAAAGAAGCACCGCATTGAAGACGCTGTATCGGCAACTCGTGCGGCGATTGAAGAAGGCGTCGTCGCAGGTGGCGGTGTAGCCCTCATTCGTACCCGTCAGTCGGTGCTCAAAGTTGTTGAGTTGTTGAGTGGTGATGAAGCAACTGGTGCACGTAGTGTGTACGACTCGCTCACAGCGCCAGCTCGTTACATCGCCGACAATGCCGGCATCGAAGGCGCTGTTGCTATCCAGCGGATCGAATCCGAAAAGGGCAATGTTGGACTCAATGCCGCAACCGGTGAATATGTCGACCTCGTCAAGGCCGGCATCATTGACCCAGCCAAGGTCACACGTGCAGCGCTACAAAATGCTGCCTCGATTGCCGCCTTGGTTATCACCACAGAATGCCTCGTGGCTGACAAGCCAGAGAAAAACGCTGGCGCAGCAGGCGGCGGCATGCCTGGTGGCGGAATGGGAATGATGTAACAACCCGTTACAACGTACGTAGTTGCAAAGTCCCGAGCCATATGGCTCGGGACTTTGTGTTTAGACGGTATTCCAGAAGGACGGTTTTCAACAGTTGGTAATGCGTCGAATACAGTGAATCGGTATGCCATCACAAGGTCGTAGCTTCTGGCTCCATCAACTCGTTGAATACGCAATCGCGATGCTGCTGATTATCATGTCGGCGCAAACGCGCCAGCCTCTCGTGCCGGTTCTTTTTGGCGTTGCACTGCTGATCAATGTTGCCGTTGCCGACGGTGCACTGAGCGCGTTCAAGTTGTTGAGTCGACGTATGCACAGTTTTGTCGATTGGTTGATCATCGTGGGGTGCTTGGTCTCGGCAGTTATTTTTGATTTTGATGCAACTGGTCGACTTGCATTGCTGGGAGTCGGACTCGTGCTCGCGGTCATAGGTTTAGGTACGAATTTTGCCAAGAGAGGTGCTGAGGGTCGTTAGAATACGAACATGGCCTTTGATCAACCGGCGCCAGACATGGAAAAGATTGATCTGGCGTGGCAAACGTGGGAGCGTGGCGAGGAACAGCCAGGCAAGACCCTTGCCAACATGAAAACTGCCGGTTTTGCCGAGGTGCTCAAGCAACTGATTGCCAGCGGTTGGAAACCTTCCGCGTAAACGACAACAGCGAATCAATCATGGGACACGTCGATCCTGATCGGCGTCCGGGAGGCGATCAAGTCATTTCCCGACCGGCACAATTTCGGATTCGCCCAGACCATCTCTGGAGCGGAGTCGATGCGTCAGCGCTGAAATCACTTGATCAGGTAATTGACAAAGTGATCGCGAACAGCGCGACACTGAGACAACAGCCTCCACCAGAAAACGCAATTGCATCCGCGGTGTTGATCGCCCTGTTTCAGGGCGACGATGGAGCCGAAGTTGTGCTCACCCGCCGTTCACAACACCTCACCAACCACAAAGGAGAAATTTCGTTTCCCGGGGGGCGAGTGGATGCCGATGAGTTGGTTGTGGATGCCGCACTGCGCGAAGCCCATGAAGAGATCGGCTTGTTACCTCAACATGTCGAAGTCGTCGGACAATTGAGTGCCACGGCAACTCTTGTCAGCAATAGCCATATTGTTCCGGTAGTTGCTCGGTTACAAACCAAGCCGATGTTGGCTGTGCGCAATGCCGAAGTTGATCGTGTGTTTACCGTGCCGCTGATCGATCTAACTCGCCAAGATACGTACGCCGAAGAATTCTGGGGTGCGCCGTCGCATGAACACCGCCTGCACTTTTTTCATCTGGATGATGAAACTATTTGGGGTGTCACTGGGCGGATGCTGTATCAGCTTCTCTCCATCGCGCTCGCTATCTGAGCCTGTCGCTACGGACCTCCGGCAGCGCGAACGGCAGTAAAGAAAATCTCGGCCCAAGCCACGCATCTCACCTTGAAAGTTCGGACCTTTGGTGCACATAACGCCTCCAGATCGCGGCGAAATTGTCCATCCAGGCGAGTGCGGGCGTCGGTATTAAATAATCCGCGAGCCTTGTAGTTGCGATAGCCAAAGTCGTGGCGGATACAGGCGTTGCGAAAATTGAAGGATCGACCAGATTCACCGACAAGCGGTGCCGAACAGCCGTCGGTTGTCCAATTTAATTGAGGGTAATTTCGTCGCAGTTTTGATCGTTGTCGGATAAAAGTGTCTAGATCAAGATCGAAGATTACATAGTCGATTGTCGCTGTGTCGATTGGAATTGGGTGGGGTGAATTGGCAAGGGCCGACCCGTTTATTGTGAGAATGCTCGTGACGACAACGAGCATGCCGAGGCCAAAACCCATCGCATCCGCTTTCTATGTGCAACGCCCGATGCGTTGTTACATAGATGTGTGAATCAACCTTCTCAAGGGATACGTGAACCGATATGATTCGAGAACTCTCAAATTGGGCGGTTTGCGATGATCGGTATACGCAAAGTAGTAATCGGATCCATGGTTACGGCGATCTTCGTGGCAACATTTGCACCGTTAAATTCAGCACAGGCACTAATGGCATGGGTGCTCAACGAAGATGGCGTGACCCTGAATATCACAGGGGTGTCTCCGCACGTCGAGCGCACTGCCTCGGCCGATCGCATCTGGTATCCAACTCTTGCCGGAACGATTGTGGCCGATTGCACCGATGCGGGTGCATGCAGCACAGTTCCAGGAACCGGCCGCAGCGGAGCGGATTTCACCGCCGTGACTTTGCCAAATGGAACTCGTCGCGCGTACTTTGTTAATCCAAACCAGGGAACATCGACTAAGTCCGTTTTTTCGGCCGAATGCGCCACTAGTGAGTGTTTGTCAGTCGAAACTTCTATTCTTACGACGTCCGCCTTGACAGTGCCAAGTAGTGGAACTGCTTGGGGAGTACCAGACGCGGTCATCACCCCAGATGGGAGAGTTCGTCTGTATGTTGTGGAGTCACTGGAGGCCGGCAACTGTAAGGAAAAAGTTGCAAGTTACATTTCGAGTGATGGCATTTCATTTACGAAAGAACCAGGCTGGCGATTCGAAGATGGATTTAGTACTGACCCGGAAATACTTCGGGCAAGAAATGGAGATTGGATAATGATCATGGCGGCGAACTGCCGCGACAGTGAACGAGTATCGAAGCTTTATTTGGCAACTTCAAGCGACGGTCTGACCTGGTCGACGCCCCAGAAACTTACCGGTTCTGATATCAGTCGGATAGACCCGACTGGTTATGAAGTTTCGAGCGATGTATTTCGTATCTATTACACGACACTGTCGTCGCTAGATCCAGGTGACAAGACGATCACAATTAGACGGGCGACGCTGAAGTTTCAGTCAACAACGAGCGAATCTTCAAATATTAGTGGCAGTAAATCTAAAACATCGATCACTTGTGTCAAAGGAAAAATTACTAAAAAAGTTTCGGCCATTAGTCCTAAGTGTCCAAAGGGTTACAGAAAAAAGTAGCTTTGGTTACTTAGTTGAATTTTTCTAGAGGGTGCTAGGTCGTCAACAACGTCCTTCCGATGGACGGACTCGCTTATCCTTTGCCAATTGCGTTCAGAACATTGACCATTTCAATTGCACCGGTTGCAGCTTCTTGGCCCTTGTTTCCGGCATCGGGGCCCGAGCGAGCAACTGCCTGTTCAACATTTTCGGTGGTCAGCACGGCAAATCCGATCGGTATTCCCGTTTCGAGTTGAATTTGGGCCACACCATCGGCGCACGGTCCAGCCACATACTCAAAGTGAGCGGTCTCACCGCGGATGACCGCTCCAAGTGCAACCAGAGCGTCGTACCGACCGCTGAGTGCCATGGTGCGGGCGGCAAGGGGAATCTCATAGGCTCCGGGAACCCAGACCACATCGATATTTGACGCACTCACGCCACAAGAAACGAGTCCGCGCTTAGCGCCATCCAATAGGGGGGCAACGATGAATTCGTTGAAACGCGAACAAATAACTCCCACGCGTAATGACGAGCCTGTGTGCGATCCTTCAAAGACAGTCATTGCTGCTCTTCTTGTTGTGATTGGTGAATATCGGATCCGTCAAACACATGGCCCATCCGGTCGCGTTTGGTACGCAAGTATGCTTCGTTTTCGGGCGTTGTATCCGTACTGATGGCAACACGCTCCACGATCTTCAACCCGTAGCCAGCAATGCCACCGTACTTGGCGGGATTGTTCGTGATCAGACGAAGTTCGTGGGCCCCAAGATCGGCCAGAATCTGGGCACCAATGCCGTACTCGCGACTGTCAATTGGAAAGCCAAGTTTGGTGTTGGCATCCACGGTGTCTAGGCCTTCGTCTTGCAACGAGTAGGCCCGAATCTTGTGACCGATACCGATACCGCGACCCTCGTGCCCCCGCAGGTACACAACGACACCGCGGCCTTCGTCTTTGATGTGTTGCATCGCTACGGCAAGTTGCGATCCGCAATCGCAACGTTTGCTGCCAAATACGTCACCGGTAAGACATTCACTATGGACACGGGCGAGAACAGGTGCACCATCACTCAGGTCACCCTTGACAAACGCCAGATGTTCGATGCCATCCACAGTGCTGCGATATGCAACGCAGTTAAAAATTCCCCACTTGGTCGGAATTTTGGTCTCACCCATTCTCTCCACGAGCCGTTCATGGCGGCGACGATAGGTGATCAGTTCGGCGATTGATGAGAGCAGCAGGTTATGCGTCGTGCAGAATTTTTGCAGATCCGGTAACCGTGCCATCGTGCCATCGTCGTTTTGGATTTCGCAGATGACCCCGGCGGGTTGGCAACCCGCAAGACGTGCAAGGTCAACGGCAGCTTCGGTATGGCCGGCACGCTTGAGCACGCCTCCTTCACGAGCGCGGAGGGGAAATATGTGTCCCGGTCGAGAAAAGGCGCTATGGGGAACCGCCGGGTCGGCCAGCGCGCAAAGGGTGGCAGCACGATCCGCTGCCGAGATACCGGTGGTGGTTCCCTCCCTCAAATCGACCGAGATCGTAAAGGCAGTGCGATGGCTTTCGGTGTTGTTGTCGACCATCAGCGGCAAGCGCAGTTCATCGCAACGCTCGCCGGTAAGTGGTGTCACGATGACGCCCGAAGTATGACGAACAACGAATGCGATTTTTTCTGGTGTCGCGAACTCTGCGGCCATGATCAGGTCGCCTTCGTTCTCGCGATCTTCGTCATCCACGAGCACCACCATCTCGCCGCGGGCAATTGCGGCAACGACGTCTTCAATGGGTGCCATTGGTACTGGAGTCGCTCGGTTCGTGCGCATAGTGTCCTCTATTGGTTGCGTGTGGGATTGGGACTTGTGGGTTCCAAAACGATTTCCAGGTCATCGCCGAGTCGACTCGTCGTGACGATTTGCCCGCGCCACATCTCTGCCATCGTGGATGCACCAGGGCCGCTGAATACTGGATTGGCGTCATCGCCACCAGCGATGGCTGGTGCAATATGCATAACGTAACGGTTCACCAAGCCCTGACGGTGAAACGACGCTGCGACTCTTGGGCCGCCCTCAACAAGGAGCTGAAGCACGCCTTGGCTTCCGAGTGTGTCGAGTAGTGCAGGGAGTTCGCCTGTGTATTCCAAACACGGATGAACATGAGCACCAGCATCAATTTTGCCCAACACCACACGGCGAGGCGATGGACCTACAACTCCGCGAACAGTGAGGTACGGGTTATCTGCGCGCACGGTCCCGGCGCCGACAAGAATTGCATCGCTTTCGGCGCGAAGTTCATGCACACGTCGTCTCGCATCTTCACCAGTAATCCATTGACTCGTGCCATCGGCTGCCGATGTGCGGCCATCAATTGTGCTGGCCATCTTCAAAATGACAAACGGTCGCTTGGTGCGACGATGGTGGAGGTAGGGCGCGAGTTGCACGCTCACCTGATCGGCGCAAACGCCAACGTCGACGGTGATTTCTGCATCGCGCAAGGCCGCGATGCCACGACCAGAGACTTCGTCATCGGGGTCGACGACGCCGACCACAACTCGTGAAATTCCGGCGTCGATAATTGCCTTCGTGCACGGACCCGTGCGGCCAATGTGATGACAGGGTTCAAGAGTGGTGTACAGCGTGGCCCCGCGGGCGTCGTCGCCAGCCAGACGCAAGGCCACGATCTCGCCATGAGCACCACCTGGTGCTTCGGTTGCGCCACAAGATATGACTCCGTTGCTGGTGGTGATCACCGCGCCAACCCATGGATTGGGTCGACTACGTAGGCGCGCCTGAGCAGCGGTCGCCACTGCAAGTTGCATTGCCTGTTCATCGATCGTGGTCACTGGTATTCGCTCTCCTGCCATCTGATCTCGGGCAGGCAATGAGAGCGGGGACGACGAAAACAACACTCGCACAGCGTTCACGCCACAACTCACCAGCGCGCCCGTACAGAGGAGTTATCCACGTCTTCTTGCTCCCATCCGGACTCTGACCGTCGGCCCTGGAATTTCACCAGATCAGCCTCACGATTGCTCGTGAGGGTCGCGGGCTATTGCCGCCGGTAGGGGATTTCACCCAACCCTGCAAGAAATACTGAAGATTTACCTTATGTACATCGTTTGTGATGTACATCTTCAAGGCTAGGGCGAGACTCGACCCCTTGCACAGTTGGACGATTTCAACGTTTCTTGGCCCGATCGGTACGGACGACACTTCGTGCCACGACAGTCAAGATGATGCCGAGGCCGACGATGATCACACCAAATGTGACATATTGCATCACGCCACCGCGGTCGCCTGAAAGTTGTGGTTCGGAGCCACAGTTCGGCTTGGGGTAGAGCCCGACGCAGTCGCCGACATTGCCCGGAAGATCATATGTGTAGACGGAAGTTTCTGTTGAGCCGCTGGCGCCGTCCCCTCCGGCGCCCGATGCCGCCAATGCCGGAACGGCAAATATCGGCGCCGCCGCGCATGCCAGCGTGACCGCGGCAATTGCTACGACTGATCGGAGTAGTTGACCAATTGGAAGAAGCGAACGAATTCTGATCCCCCCATCGTCACATCTTCGGGGTCCACATGCCACTCGCCAACTACAGTCAAGTGTCACTATGACGACAACATCGGCATCGCTACGGCGTGACGGCGAGACGGTGTTGGTGGTGGATTTTGGCGCCCAATATGCCCAACTTATCGCGCGACGGGTCCGCGAAGCACAGGTCTACTCAGAAATCGTTTCCCACCGTATCCGCGCCGCCGAAGTTGCCGAGCGGGCACCAATTGCAATCATTTTGTCGGGTGGCCCAAAGAGCGTTCATGTGCCGGGTGCGCCGCGGCTTGACCCCAAGATTTATGAGCTGGGTATCCCGATTCTCGGTATTTGTTATGGCTGTCAACTCATCGCCCAACAACTCGGTGGTTCGGTTGCCGGTGGCGGGCGTGGTGAATATGGACGCACTTCGTTGATGCGGGTGGTGGGATCGGCATCAACGCTGTTGCCGGATGCAATCCCAGATCGCTTCGACGTGTGGATGAGTCACTTTGACGCTGTTGCCGAGTTGCCACCTGGGTTCAGAGTAACGGCATCAACCAATGATGCACCAATGGCGGTGATTGAAAATGAATCAGACAAGATCTGGGGAGCCCAGTTTCATCCCGAGGTTGTCCATACCCAATTTGGTCAAGAGATCATTGAGCAGTTCCTGCATCGTCTCGTAGGCGCGAAACGAAATTGGACAATGTCGTCGATTGTCGATACCCAGGTGCGAGCAATTCGCGACCAAGTTGGCGGTGAGCGTGCAATCTGTGGCTTATCGGGAGGTGTTGATTCTGCGGTTGCAGCGGCACTCGTGCACAAGGCAATCGGTGGGCAACTCACCTGTGTATATGTGGATACCGGGTTGATGCGCAAAAATGAAAGCGCCCAAGTGGTGGAAACGTTTCATCGGCATCTCGGGATTGAACTCATTCATGTGGATGCCGCGGCCCGGTTCTTCGAGCGGCTGAAAGGCATTACCGAGCCGGAAGCAAAGCGCAAGGCGATTGGTGAACTGTTTGTGCGTATTTTTGAGCAACACACCGGAGGCATCACGGATGCAAAGTTCCTGGTGCAAGGCACGCTGTATCCCGATGTCATTGAAAGTGGTGGGGTTGACGGAACCGCCGCGGTGATCAAAAGTCATCACAACGTGGGCGGACTTCCCGAGGACATGACGTTGAAACTTGTTGAACCACTGCGAAGTTTGTTCAAAGATGAAGTGCGCAAGGTGGGTCTCGAACTAGGTTTACCAGACGAAATCGTGTGGCGTCAGCCCTTCCCCGGACCGGGTTTGGGTGTGCGCATCATTGGCGAGGTGACACCGGAGAAAGTCGCAATCTTGCAAGATGCCGATGCGATCGTGCGTCAAGAGATTCGACTGGCCGGCCTGGAGCGAGAGATTTGGCAGGCCTTTGCCGTGCTGGCTGATATTCGTTCGGTGGGCGTGATGGGTGATGAGCGCACCTACGGACACCCGATCATCATTCGGGCCGTCACCAGTGATGATGCGATGACCGCCGATTGGGCCCGTCTGCCCTATGACCTGTTAGAGAAGATGGCCTCCCGGATCATCAATGAAGTCGCTGGGATCAACCGTGTCGCCTACGACATCACTTCCAAGCCACCCGGGACCATCGAGTGGGAGTAATTCGTATTCCCACCCTGGTAAGGGTTTGTGGGCTGCTGCAACATAATCGTAATAATCGGTAAACTGCTGAGATCATGAACTCCTACGCCATTGGGCGTTCTTTCCGACGCGCCCGTCATTTGGTCGCTGCCCTCACTGTGGCCACTTTGGTGACAGCGGCGTTCAGCCCCCTCGGCGCCCAGGCAGCACCGCAGGCCGGCGACTCCGGTGACCAACAACAGCGAGTGAATGCGATCATCGACGAACTAGACCGCATCGGTTACCAGATGGATGCCTTAGGTGAGATGTACTCCCAGGCAATGAACGATCAAGAGGACCTGATCATCGAGATCGCGGCAACTGAGACGCGGATCAAAGAGAAGGAAGTCGAATTGGCGGCGATGCAGAAAGATCTTCGGGCCGTGGCAATGAAGTCGTTTGTCAGTGGCGGAATGTCGAACTCGTTGTCGGGTATCTTGAGTTCAACTCGGGGACTTACCGATTCGGTAAGCAAGAAATATCTCACCTCGGTGGCACTTAACGCTGGAGCCGGAAATACGGACTCATTGCAGGCTTTGATTGACGACATCGCCAAGGAAAGATCCGCACTTGAATCACAGCGCAAAAAGGCGGCTCGTGTTGCCGACTATGCCACAGAACGGTTATATGCGGCCGAGGCAATGGCAAAGGATTATTTACGGCGCCAAGCAGAAGCAGAGCAACAGCTTGGAACGCTATTGCGGTCGGAACGTCAACGTCGCGAAGCTGCAGCACTTGCGTCGGCACAAGCCCAAGCGGCAAAGTTCAAGGGTTCAAAATATCCCGGCGTGGATCCTCCCTCATCGCGGGCCGGTGTTGCTATCAAAGCAGCCCTGTCACAGTTGGGCGTGCGCTATGTTTTCGGAGCCAAGTCACCCGGTAACGCCTTCGACTGCTCCGGTCTCACGTCATACTCATGGGGAGTGGCCGGTGTGGGCATCCCACGTACCTCTCGAACGCAGTACGCCGGACTCAATCGCATTCCAATTGCCGCAGTTGGGATAGGCGACCTCATTTTTTCTGGATATCCAATTCATCACGTCGGTATCTATCTCGGCAATGGCCAAATGGTCCACGCCCCCCGAACTGGTGACGTGGTGAAAATCAGTGCCGTGTCATGGTCAAGTGTGGTGGGTGTTGCCCGACCGTAGTAATCCCGCTCTAGTAATTCAATTACGAACAAATCCGCAACGTCGATCACGATGTAGCGTCGTGGCATGTCCGGCAATGGTCACTCGTCACGGGTCGAGGTTAGGGGCATCGACGGAATTCGCGTCGCACGATGGCTGATCGACAACATTGAGAGTCTGAGTTCTCCGTTTGTATTTCACCCCATTGAAGGTGGACGATCAAATCTCACCTATCGTGTCGTGGACGGCACTGGTTTTACGATGGTGTTGCGTCGTCCGCCACTTGGTCATGTGCTGGCCACGGCGCACGACATGGCTCGTGAATACAAAATTATCGCTGCGGTTGGCCAAACGCGAGTGCCGGTTCCTCGTGCGCTCGGGTTATGTGTCGATGAGACCGTAAATGGTACCCCGTTTTATGTCATGAGTTTTGTCAATGGGGTGGTGCTTGATTCGCCAGCGAGCGCCGAGCAACTTACTTTCGAACTGCGACAGACAGCGAGTGAAAACCTGTTTGATGTGCTCGCTGAGTTGCATCAGGTTGACATTGATGCCATCGGTCTGGGTGACTTAGCAAAGAGATCTGGGTATATCGAACGTCAATTGAAGCGGTGGTCAACTCAGTGGAGTCAATCAAAGACTCGCGAGTTCCCTGCCGTTGAGGAAGCCGAGCGTCTGTTGCGCGAACGAATCCCAGCGCAATTGGGTGTGTCCATTGCGCACGGCGACTACCGCTTTGGCAACTGCCTCACCGATCTAGCGACGGGAAACATCACCGCGATCTTGGATTGGGAATTGTGCACACTGGGCGACCCGCTCGCAGATCTGGGACATCTTGGTGTCTATTGGTCAGATCCTGGTTCGGGCCTCGCCAGACATAACGATCCAACAGGTGCGCCTGGATTTCCAACCTACGACGACATGGTGCAGCGTTATGCCATTCGCACCGGTCGTGATGTTTCGAATCTTGCCTTCTATCGTGCCTTTGCCGCCTGGCGTCTGGCGATTGTCAGCGAAGGGGTGTATGCACGGTATATGTATGGTGCAATGGGTGAAAGCAACCTTGATCTTTCGACGTTGAGACAAGGCACCGAAGATCTGGCCACGACCGCGCTCGTTGCACTCAAAGGATTGTCACGATGAGTACTGACATTTTGGGCGGATGGACGTGTGACTCATTTACCTCGGCCGGAATCACACATGACACGTATCAACGCGGCACCGGTCCTGGCGTCGTTGTTGTGCATGAGATTCCGGGAATTACTCCGAGCGTTGTCCGCTTTGCCAACGATGTGGTTGCCGCCGGATTCACGGTGGTGATGCCACTACTGGTTGGCGAAGCGGGTCGTGAACCAAGTGGCACCTATATGGGTGCGTCCCTGTCGAAGGTGTGTATTTCTCGCGAGTTCACCACCATGGCCATGCGTCAAACGTCGCCAGTGATTGCCTGGTTGCGTGCGGTTGCCAAGCATCTCCACCGCCAAGTTGGCGGTGTTGGTGTGGGAGCGGTGGGAATGTGCTTCAGTGGTGGCTTCGCTCTTGGAATGATGGTCGATGACATCATCGTTGCCCCGGTGGTGGCGCAACCATCGTTGCCGTTTTCATTTGGAAAGTCGCGTGGCGCAGATCTTGGACTTTCACCAGACGATGAAATCGCCATCTCCCGTCGGGCAACCGCCGGCTGTCAAGTGCTCGGTCTGAAATTTAGTCAGGACAAACTTGTTGGGACACGATTCGATACTTTGCGCACGTTACTTGGTGACGCGTTCATCGCTGTTGAGTTTCCGTCGGCAGCAAAAAATGATCACTCCATACTTACTGAACAGCGTCAGGAAGAAGGAGTCGCCAAGGTGATCGACTTCTTGCGTCAAAAATTATACCGCGGCTAGTGCCAATTCTTTGGCCTGCACATAATCGGCCTTGCCGTTTGGGGCGCGAGGTATCTCGCTGACAAACACCACATGTTTGGGGGTCTTGAAACCTGCCAATTCGCCTTTGACCCCGGCGATGATCGTTGCGGCATCAACAGCGCAATTTTCCAATAGCGACACCACGGCCGTGACAGCCTGACCAAATTTTTCATCTGCGATGCCGACTACGAGGCAATCCAAGACACCCGCAACCCTCTTCACCGCTTCTTCAACTTCTTCTGGGAACACTTTCTCGCCGCCGGTGTTGATTACCTGGCTACCTCGACCCAACAAGATGAGCGATCCATCTTCGGCAACCATTGCGAGGTCACCTGGAAATGAGTATCGTTTGCCGTCAATCACCCGAAACGTGCTCGCAGATTTCTCGGGATCCTTGTAGTAACCATACGGAACGTTTCCACCTGCAGCCACCATGCCGACTTCGCCCGAGCCTGGCTGAACCTCTCGACCGTCTTCGGCGAACACCTTGGTGGTTGGGTTCTGCACAAACTTTGCCGTGGCCGGAGATACGCCTTTCATCGAAATACTGGAGTCCATCCCTCCCTCGGTACTTCCCATTGCGTCGAGCAAGATTGCTTGCTCAATCCGTTCAAGCAGCTGTTCTTTGACTTCGGCAGTCCACATCACCCCTGATGAAATGATGATTTTCACATGCGACGTGTCGTATGGTCGATTTGCCGCTGCCGCTTCATCAAGTGCTCGGATCATTGGCTTGACAAATGAGTCGCCGACGACCACAAGATTGGTGGCATGTTTTTGTTGGGCAACTTGAAACATCTCATGGGCATCGAAACTCCGCTTTGTCAGGTTGATCACCGAACCGCCGGCGAAATGCACGAACATGGCTCCAAGCCACATCCCAGTTCCGTGCATCAGCGGACATCCCGGAATCGAAATCTGTGCATTGCCGGCATCGTGAAGGCTTTTGATCGTCGGTGCAATTTCGCTGGCCGACTTGGGGATTTCAAGACCTGCCAGTGGGTAGCCACTGCGTATGAATGACTCGGTGAGTGAGCCCAATGAGTACATGACACCTTTCGGCATGTCGGTTGTGCCGCCGGTGTAGAGCATGTAGACGTCATCGTGGTGGCGCTGAATTCGAGGCATCGGTTCGTGTCCAGCAACAACGTCTTCAAATCGAAACGCACCAGAAACTTGCCCGGGAGCATTTCCGTTATTGCCGCTGTCATTTCCGCCGTTCTCACTATCATCTTCGACGTGATCATCAACGTGATCATCAACGTGATCATCAACCTGGATAAGCAGACGCAATTTCGGTAGGCGATCGACGATACGCGAAACCCGATGAGCGAGTGAGGAATGAAACACCAACGCCTCGGCATCGGCGTTATCGAGCAGGTAGCACAACTCTTCGTCAAGGTAGCGGTAATTCACATTGACCGGAACGCCGCGCATCTTGAACGCTGCATACTGCGTTTCTAGATATTCATTTGAGTTGTAAAGAAATATTCCGATTTTGCTATTGGGTGCAAGTCCAGCAGCCACAAACGCAGCAGCCAAGCAGGCGGCGCGGTTGTCGTAGTCGCTCCAGGTTCGTTGAGTGTTGCCATGAGTCACGGCGGGCGCGTCGCCGACCACATCAGCAATGGACTCACACACCGAGGCAGCATGCATTTCCATAGGTGCAGATTAGTTAGGCAGTTACCGTTTCAATTCTTCGGGAAGGTTCCCACGACCGGAAAGTCCGCTCCACCCACGGGTAAGATTTGGTCATGCACGTGAAGGTAGATGTTGACAAGTGCCAGGGTCATAATCGTTGTTTTGCTCTGGCACCCGAGTTATTCGACGTAGACGACTTGGGCAATGCCCACGAAGTTGGCGATGGCATGGTGCCCGCCGAGTTGGTGGACAAAGCTCGCTTGGCGGTCGCAAATTGCCCCGAATTCGCCATTCAAATCACGGAGTGACCCCATGACCGATACCGCACATCGTCCCCATGACCCGATAGTTGCCCCAGTTGTCGATTGGCAGACCGATTTTGATCACGCCCATCCGTCATACAACGCCAACATTCACGAGATCTGGGATGACCTACGAGAGCAATGCCCGGTTGCCCACTCCAATCGTTACGGCGGAGTGTGGTTGCCCGTACGACACGCCGATATTTCAGCCATTGCCTATGACACTGATCACTTTTCGTCTGAAGTCGTAGTTGTTTCAAACGCTCCACGCACCGAAGATGTTGAATCCCTTGCGCCGATCGGCGGCGCTCCGCCGATCACGTCCGATCCACCGTTTCATCATGATGCGCGTCGCGTGTTATTGCCTGCGTTCAGCCCCAAAGTAATCGAGCAGTGGGAACCCGAAGTTCGTCGATTGTGTCGCGAATTGCTCGACAACGTAGGCGACAAGCCGACCTTTGATGCGGGGATTGCGTACGCCCAGCACATTCCGGTCAACGTCATCGCCCGCATGGTCGGATTGCCGCTCGAAGATAGTGATTTCTTTCGTGAAACTGTGCACCTTGTCCTTGAAGCGGTAGGTGCCGAGTTCGGCGAACGCAAAGAAGGTTTTGAAAAACTCGATGCGTACATTCATCAGCACGTTGAGGACCACATCGCCCACCCCAAAGACGACCTCATCGGGTATTTGCTCAATGCCAAAATCTTCGATCAGCCGCTTAGCCCCGCTCACGTCACCGGCACGCTCATCCTGTTGCTCGTGGCCGGTATCGACACCACCTGGAGTGCAATTGGGTCTGCACTTTGGCATCTTGCCGGCCATAAAGATGATCGTCACCGTCTGGTTGCCGAGCCGTCACTGATGCCAACTGCGATCGAAGAGTTTCTTCGCGCCTACGCGCCAGTCACGATGGCCCGAATGGCGATTAAAAACACCGAAATTGGTGGCTGTCCGGTAAAGAGGTTGGACGCAGTCCTGTTACCGTTTCCGGCCGCTAATCGCGACCCCGCGGTGTTTGAGCGTGCCGATGAAGTACTCATCGATCGGCAAGTAAATCGCCATGCGGCATTTGGCTTGGGAATTCATCGTTGTCTTGGCTCCAATTTGGCCCGTCTCGAATTGCGCATTGCCGTTGAAGAATTCATCAATCGGTTCCCTGACTTCGAACTTGCCGATCCAAGTGCAGTTACCTGGAGTCTTGGTCAGGTTCGCGGACCGCGCAAATTACCGGTGCGCATCTTGCGGCGCGCCTAATTTGTGCCACAGGGTTCAACGTCACGACCCTTTGACATGTCGGGGCTCAACCCCGACCAACAAGACGCAGTGGTGCACCCCAGTGGACCGCTTTTAATTGTTGCCGGGGCCGGATCGGGTAAAACGCGCGTACTGACCCAACGCATCGCCTACCTCATTTCGCAGGGCACGCACCCAATGCATATCTTGGCGATTACCTTTACCAACAAGGCTGCCAAAGAAATGCGCGACCGAGTCGCTGCTCTCGTTGGCCCAGTTGCCAATCAGATGTGGGTGAGCACATTTCACTCGGCATGTGTGCGAATTCTTCGCGCCCAAGCGGATCGCCTTGGGTATCCGAAGGCATTTTCGATTTACGATCAATCAGACTCACAGCGCCTAATTGGCTACGTTATTCGCGACAAGGGTCTAGACCCGAAGCGATTTCCTGCCCGTGGCGTGCAGGCGCGAATCAGTCTGTGGAAAAACGAACTTGTCATTCCTCACGATGCCGCAATCGCTCCCGACAGCATCTTTGACGAGAAGTATGCCGAGATATATCGCGAGTATCAACAGAGGCTTGAGCGGGCGGGTGCGATGGATTTTGATGATCTGTTAATGAATACCGTGCGATTGTTTCGCCTGAATCCCGATGTGTTGCAGTCGTATCAAGAACGCTTTGAACACATTCTCATCGATGAATATCAAGACACCAACATGGCCCAAAATCAAATTGTGCTGATGCTCGGGGCAAGGCACCACAATGTTTGTGTTGTAGGTGATACCGATCAGTCGGTGTATCGCTTTCGTGGCGCCGATTTTCGCAACATCTTGCAATTCGAGCACGCCTTTCCCGAAGTCACCACCGTGGTATTGGCACAGAACTACCGCAGCACACAGACCATTCTTGACGCGGCCAACGCGGTAATTACCAACAACATTGAACGCAAACCGAAGGATCTGTGGACGGACAAAGGCACTGGAAACAAGATCATCCGCTATTTCGCCAACGACGAATTCGATGAATCACAATGGGTGGTGTCGCGGCTCAAGCACTTGCACGACTATGAGCACCGAGCCTGGAATGAACTCGCCGTGTTCTACCGCACTAACGCCCAAAGTCGTGTGCTCGAAGAATCTCTCGTCAATGTCGGAATGCCGTACAAGATCATTGCCGGAACCCGTTTTTACGACCGTCGTGAAGTAAAGGACGCATTGGCGTATCTGCGCTGTGCGGCTAACCCAAGTGATGAACTCAACCTCAAGCGGATCATCAACGTGCCCAAGCGCGGCATCGGCGAGACCAGCATCGCCAAACTTGATGCCTATGCCGCCGATAACGGGGTAGGTTTTTCTATTGCCTTGCGTCGGGCACCCGATGCAGGAGTCGGTGGAACGGCAGCCCGTGGTCTTGTAACTTTCGTCAACCTCATCGATGAATTGTCAGGTCTCCTCAGTCAAGGTCCGGGACCAGTATTGCGCTATGCCTTAGAGGCGAGTGGCTATATGAAGGAACTTGAAGCCGAAGACATCATTGAGTCGGCTGGCAGACTCGAAAACATTGCCGAGTTGATTGGTGTGGCTAGTGAGTTCACCCAGGTCGATGAGTTTCTTGAGCGAGTTGCGCTCGTTTCCGACACCGATCAACTTGATTCAGATAACCATGTCACCCTGATGACAATGCATGCCGCCAAGGGACTTGAGTTTCCGGTGGTATTCATTGTCGGCATGGAGGAAGGAATCTTTCCCCACAGCCGCGCCCTCAACGACATGATCGAACTTGAAGAGGAACGTCGTCTCGCGTATGTCGGCATCACGAGGGCTCAGGTGCAACTTTTGGTCAGTCACGCCTGGAGCCGAAATCTTTATGGCAGTACCCAATACAACCCTCCATCGCGATTTCTTGACGAAATCCCCGAAGATCTCATCGAGCGTGAGGGCAGTGTTGATTCAGGAATCGACTCGGGCCGTTCAAGTTTTAGACCCCGAGCCGACCGTTCATCACAGCAGCATTCTGACAATCGCAATTCTGACTTCCTCGAGCGCGCCGTGGATGCGGCTTTAGACGCGGGTCGCTCGGGGTCGTCGGCTCGCCCACAGCCAGCCGAGCACGGTTTTAGGGTCGGTGATGATGTCGTCCACCCAACTTTCGGCGAAGGAATCATCATCGACATTCGCGGACAACATGAAAAGGCCGAAGTTTCAGTTCGTTTCAGTGCAGTTGGCACTAAGCATCTCTCGCTGTCGTGGGCACCGCTGAAGAAAGTCAAGCGTTGACACCCAGTGGATGTGATTATGGGGATGTGATTATGGGGACGTGTTTATGGGGTTGAGGGTGTACTCAGCGTCCCACGCATATCGATGAGCAACGTCGTTCTGTTCTCGACGATCGGCCGAACATCAGCGGGGGGCTGCAATTGATCCACGTTCAAGATGCGACCTTCGCAATCGGTAAAGGTGTGGGTCCTTTCAATTTGTTTCACCAAGCAGGTTGAATCTCGGTCGGCCGGATAGGCGTAGTACACCTGCCAGCCATTGGCAGGGTCATCACCTGTGTGCTCGATGACAATCGATCGGGTGCCGGCGGAGCCGCGCAGGTCTGGGTACAGCACTGGTCCATTGCTGGCCACCGACTTTGCAATGTCGACCACACTGCCCACGACGAAGGTGCGATCACCCGGTTGCACATCCATTTCAGCATTGTTGGTGATGTAGGCGGCCATCAGCCAGGTAATGCCGAACAAGGCGGCAAAGAATGCGATACCGCCAATGATCGGGATGAGTGCGCGCCGAAGCGGTGATCGCAAGTTGGGGGACATCAGTCAAGTGTGGCGCAGATCGGCGCAATTGTTGCATTCAGCGTCGGGTTGGTGTGGGTACATGTTGAGGGCGTAGGGTCATATATTCGTGAAACGTCCGTACCGTATTGTCGTCGCCAAACCGGGCCTGGATGGTCATGATCGAGGTGCCAAAACCATTACCCGAGCCCTGCGCGACCACGGTTTTGAGGTCATTTATACCGGCTTGCACCAGACCCCCGAACAAATCGCCGAGACCGCGTTGCAGGAAGATGTAGACGCTGTTGGTCTGTCATTGCTATCGGGGGCCCATCTCACCTTGTTCCCGCGGGTGATCGCCGAACTTCGTTCCCGCGACATGGGTGATGTGCTCATCTTTGGTGGTGGGGTGATTCCCGATAGTGATGTGCGTGAATTGCGAACCCAAGGTGTTGCTGAAATTTTCGGTCCCGGCTCGTCATTGAAGGACATCGCCACGTGGCTTGAAAAAACACTCGATTCGCGATAACCCAACTACGAAGGAAGATATATGGATCTATTTGAATATCAGGGCAAGCAGTACTTTGCCCGTTACAACATTCCGGTCTCAGCCGGCGGAATTGCTCTGACCGTTGATCAAGCGGTCAGTGCCGCCAAAGAGGCGCAGTATCCGGTCGTTGTAAAAGCGCAGGTCCAAGTTGGTGGTCGCGGCAAAGCGGGCGGTATCAAGTTGGCGAACAATGCAGACGAGGTGCGGTTTCACGCTGGGAATATTCTGGGGATGAATATCAAGGGTCATATCGTCAAACGTGTGTGGGTTGAACATGCGTCTGACATCGCCGAGGAGTACTACGCCTCATTCACACTTGATCGCGCAGCTAAGCAGCATCTCCTGATGCTCTCGGCTCAGGGTGGTGTGGAAATCGAAGATGTCGCGGCACAAGATCCAGCCGCAATCGTCCGACTGCACATTAATCCGATCGTCGGGTTAAGCCGTGAAACTGCCCGTCAGGCGGCGATTGACGCAAAGATCCCAGACAAGGCGCTCGCTGGCGTTGCCGACATATTGGTCAAGTTGTATGAGTGTTTCACCAAAGGTGATTGTGATCTGGCCGAAATCAATCCACTCATTCTGAAGCCAACCGGTGAGGTGCACGCACTTGATGCCAAGGTAAGCGTGGATGGAAATGCAGCATTTCGACACCCGGAGTGGGAGGAATTTAGCGCAACAGAAGAACTCGATCCGCGGGAAAAACTTGCCCGTGAAAAGAACCTTCAGTACATCGGCCTTGACGGAACGGTTGGCATCATCGCCAACGGTGCTGGCTTGGCCATGAGCACGCTAGATGTCGTGAACCAAGTGGGTGGAGCCGCGGCCAACTTCCTTGATATCGGTGGTGGTGCCAATGCCGAACTGATGACGGCGGCACTCGAAGTAATCAATTCTGATTCCAAAGTTCGGAGCATTCTGATCAATATTTTCGGTGGTATCACTCGAGGCGATGAAGTCGCCAAGGGAATCGTCGAAGCATTGCATCGCGTGCAACTACGGGCGCCAATTGTCGTTCGCCTCGATGGCACCAATGCCCAAGAAGGTCTCCAGATTCTTGACAATGCAGGTATCTCGAAGTCGCAACTCTCTACCCGTCCAACGATGCTCGAAGCGGCACGTGCCGCGGTCGAACTCGCAAAGTAACTCCTGCAGAGCCGAGGTCATACGTCATGGCAATTTTCGTTAATCAGCACACCAAGGTGATCGTTCAAGGTCTTACTGGAGGTCAGGGTCGCTTTCATGGTTTGCGTAACCGGGCCTACGGTACGCAAGTCGTGGCCGGAGTAACCCCGGGTAAGGGGGGTCAAGATGTTGAGGGCATTCCGGTGTTCGACAATGTGGCCGAGGCAGTCGTGGCCACCGGTGCTACCGCATCATTTATTGCCGTGCCACCTGCGGCGGCATCGGTGGCAATTCTCGAGGCTGCCCGAGCCGGTATCGAATTTGTCGTGTGTATCACTGAAGGCATTCCTGCTCAAGATGAAGCCCGCATCTTTTCCACTCTTCAACGCGACTACCCGACTACCCGTCTACTCGGACCAAACTGTCCGGGAATTATTAGCCCAGGCAAGTGCAATATTGGAATTACGGCCGGAGAAATTGCTCAAGTGCCGTCGGCACACGGTCCAAATGTTGGCATCGTATCCCGATCCGGAACGCTCACGTATCAAGCGCTGTACGAATTGAAACAGCACGGGATCGGTGTGAGCACGTGTGTCGGTATCGGGGGAGATCCAGTACCGGGTACATCGTTCGTAGATTGTCTAGCGCAGTTTCAGGTCGACCCTGAGACTCATGCGATCATGATGATCGGCGAAATTGGCGGCTCAGCAGAAGAGGAAGCGGCCGAGTTCATCATGTCGCATGTCACCAAACCAATGAGTGCCTACATTGCCGGCGTGACCGCGCCAGCCGGTAAGAAAATGGGTCATGCCGGTGCCATTGTCTCGGGAGGTAAGGGCACGGCGCAAGGCAAGATGGATGCGTTGCGTGCAGCCGGAGTGAAAATTGGGTTGAACCCGACCGAGACTGGAGCACTCATGGCCGACATCGTGAAGACGTTTCAATAGAACCACTGACTACCCTTAGCAGTGGTTTTTCAATGAAACAGACTGGTTCACTTCCGTATTTGCCGAGTCTGGACGGCCTGCGTGCCGTCGCTGTCATTGCAGTCATCATCTATCACGCCAATCATGGTTGGCTTGGCGGCGGGTTTCTTGGTGTTGAAATCTTCTTCGTCATCAGCGGTTATCTCATCACCACGTTGCTTGTCACCGAGTCGGCACGTACCGGTCGAGTCAGTCTGAAGGCATTCTGGCTGCGTCGTGCCCGACGACTGTTGCCGGCATTATGGACCTCGTTGCTCGCCGTCACTGTCTACTGCTCGTTATTTGAGCGCGACGCGCTCGGCACGCTGCGCGGGGACGTGATTGGTTCGCTGGTGTACGGGTTCAACTGGTTTCAAATCTGGATCGGTTCGTCGTATTTCAGTGCCTTTGGATTCGTACCACTGCGCCATTTGTGGTCGCTTGCTGTTGAAGAGCAGTTTTATTTCATCTGGCCACTCGTGATGTTGGTGCTCCTTAAAGGTGGACGCCGGTACCTGCGTACGGTTGGGTTTTTGTTTCTGCTCACGTCGGTGGGCATCAGCATCTATGTCGCGTCCGTGTACCAGCCGGGTGTGATCGGCACTCTTGAGCAGACGCCGCAGCAGTATCTCTCACTCGCCGGTCATACCGTGTTGCGCCTCGACTACCTGTTCCTGGGGACTTTAAGTCGCGCTGGTGGGCTCTTAATCGGTGCCGCGTTGGCCATGTTCTGGCGCCCATGGGAACGCAATCGTGCCGGACATGCCGGTGCACGTCACTTCGTCGACCTTGTTGGATTTGCCGGTCTAGCTTCGCTCGGGGTGATGTTATGGAAGTTTCGGAATGTCATCGAAGGCACCGTGGAAGGTGGCAGTCGCGGTTATGACTTGTTGTTCCGAGGCGGCTTCTTGCTCGTCGGCGTGGCCAGTATCGCGGCAATTGCTGCGGCGGTGTACCCAGGCGTAAGTATCACCCATCGCTTTCTGGACATTGGCATATTGCGTTGGGTGGGCCAACGATCGTACGGGCTCTACCTCTATCACTGGCCGATCTTTCAGTTCTATCGACACTTCGCTGGGAAGCCGCTAAATGTCGCCGAGTTCGGTGGCTTGATGATCGTGGCGCTGATTATCACCGCGTTGTCCTACCGATTCATCGAAATGCCGGTGCGAACGGGTGCTTTTTCGAGTTGGTGGCACGAGATCAGGAATCCACAATTCGCCTCTGATCGTGCCCGTCGTCGGGGCATTATTGCGCTTGGCGCGATTCTCGCGATATTGCCGCTGTTCGCCGTGGTGAGTATGGCGACTGCCGATGTCAAGCTTGACGAAATCGCCCAGAGTCTCAAGGACAACGAATCGAGTGTAGTAAATGTGTTGACCTCGACGACGGTAACGGCAACATCGCTGAGTCCGGCGGTCACAACTATTCCCACGGTCACAACGATTCCGGCAGTTACGACAACAGTGCTTGATGGACAAATTATTGACATTCTCGCCATCGGTGACTCGGTGATGCTTGGTGCCGCCGACATTCTCACCAAGCGCGGAATCACCGTCGATGCACTAAAGAGTCGGGCATTCATTCAGGCACTGGAAATCGTTAATTTCTTGAAGTCGGTGAATCGGCTTGGCGAAGCGGTGATCATTCATCTCGGCACGAATAACTATGTGGATCAAAAGACGCTGGATGCGATCATGGTGCCGCTTGCCGATGTTCCGATCGTGTTGTTCGTCACGACGCATGTGCCAGAAAAAGCCTGGCAGGATCCCAACAATGTGTTGATCCGTGCAATGCCCGATCAATACGGAAATGTAAAGGTCTTGGATTGGTATTCGGTCGCCGAGGCTCATCCGGAGTATCTCTATGGAGACGAAACTCACCTCAACGAAGTTGGTCAAGAGATGTACGCCGATCTCATCATGCAAGCAATCGGAAGGTAAGGTTTTTTTATGACAACTCCAGTGAAAATTGCCGTCACCGGCGCGGCCGGACAAATTGGATACAGCCTGCTGTTTCGTATTGCTTCCGGAGCAATGCTGGGACCCGATACACCGATTATTCTGCAGCTTCTAGAAATCACACCAGCACTTGGCGCACTCGGTGGGGTGAAGATGGAACTCGATGACTGTGCCTTCGCACCGCTAGTCGACGTAGTGATGACCGATGACCCGAACATCGCATTTGGAGACGCCGACATCGCCATGCTCGTGGGTGCGATGCCACGCAAAGATGGCATGGAGCGTGCTGACCTACTATCGGCAAACGGTGGCATCTTCAAGCCCCAAGGCCAAGCAATTAGTGCCAACGCAAAGAAAGACGTCAAAGTGCTCGTTGTCGGGAATCCCGCCAACACCAACGCACTCATTGCCATGAGCAACGCCAAGAACATTGATCCGGGGCAGTTCACCGCAATGACCCGATTGGATCACAACCGTGCAGTGTCGCAACTGGCCCAACACCTTGGGAAGCCAGTTACATCGGTGAAGAAAATGACGATCTGGGGTAATCATTCCACGACGCAATATCCCGATCTCTTCCACTGTGAGGTTGACGGTAAGAACGCCGCTTCTTTGGTCAATGCTCAAGGATGGATCAATGACACGTTTATCCCCACCGTGGCCAAGCGTGGCGCCACAGTCATCAAGGCTCGTGGTTCGTCATCGGCTGCCTCGGCTGCCAATGCTGCAATGGAACACATGCGCTCGTGGGTCCTTGGAACACCGGTGGGCGACTGGGTCTCGATGGCGGTGCCGTCAGATGGTAGTTACGGAATCCCCAAGGGTCTCATCTCGTCGTTTCCATGCACCTGTGCAAACGGTTCTTACAGCATCGTGCAGGGTCTTGACATTGATGACTTCAGCCGAGCGAAAATTGATGCTTCGGTCAACGAGTTGAAAGAAGAACGTGATGCTGTACGTGCACTTGGCCTCATCTAGTCGTTAGTGATTTGCTTATCCGCCACTACGGCGGGACATGTTTGCTCGATAGGCCGTCGTTGCCGCGGTGCAAAGATCGGGGCTTTGTTTGATATGTCTGTTCTTTGCCTTGCGTGGCGATAATTGAATTCCTTGGCGCCAGGCATCCAGATATCTCCATGGCCAAAGTTCACCTTGCAATAGATATGTTTCGGCAAGCGGACATATTCGTGACATTCCAAAATGGGTATGACAACGTGTGAATCGGGCATTACCCGATGAACCCACGACACCAATCCAGTCGCCGGGTTGCACTCGCTGGCCGGTACTTACCTTGACGCGACCTAAATGTGAAAAGAAATAACGCACGGTGTCGTCGCCGACGAGAGTGATCGTAAGTCCGCCGCGGGTCCCGGGACTGTCAATCTCCTTCTCCCACTTGTCTTTTCGCCGGGTATGAATAATAATTCCGGCAGTTGGTGCCAGCACTTTGGCATAGCAACCGTCGACATCTGTAGCCGGGTAGTTGAGATGATCGCGGTCGTAGAAAACTGGTACGCGCGAAAAGGGAAAGACGTATTTCGGCGAAGTCCCCGTCAATGTCCCAGTCAATGTTCCGGTCGGATTTCCTGGGTCACTGGAAGTTTCCGAATCGGCATGTGCCTGACCTGGGACTGAGCATGCAACGGCAATCACCGCAGCACAGCACAACCTCCGACGCTTCCGTGCCCCCACCGCTGAAACACTAGTCCATCATCGATAATTGCTTGTGAATTGCGAGCCTGATACTAAGAGGATTTCGAATCTCCTCGTCTTACGACGAGGAAAGACAGCGCCGCAATAGCTGCACCAGCCGCAGTGACGACGGCGCCCTGGACCGCGCCAGAATCAAAGGTACGTCCGGCGAGAATCCCAATTGCGATTGTGATACCGACACCACCACCCAAGATGAGTTCGAGTTTGACAGTGCGTGCACCAATATAAAATAACGTTGCACAGATCGCAATTGAGCCGATAGATCGAAAACTGCGGTCACCCAATGCCGCGAACGAAGTCGATCCATTCATAATGCCGAGCGAGCCGGCGACCCGAGCAACGAGTGGAATACCGACACGTTGAAACCCGAGGAGAATTCCGAGAGCGCCAGAGAGAATAAGCAATAGTGGCATCAATGACTCAGCCAGATTGAAGGATTCACTGATCGAACCGATCAGGGCCAAGCCCGCAACGATAACGATCAAGGTGCCGACAAACACCGTACGGCGGCAAACTGCCAGCCCGACGAGGAGTGCCAAGGCGGCTGCAATCGTTATCGCAACTGATCCGCGGAGTTCTAGGTCATTGAGTGTGAGGCCAATTGCGCCCGCAAGCGATCCAACCCCAAGTCCGAAGAGCAATTCGGCCACTTGGCTCGATCGGGCTCCGCGGGGTCGTAACCACCGAGCTATGGCAAGCGCAATCGCGCCGGCGACATACAGGGCGAAATATATGGTGACCCGATTGAGATCTTGGGCAATGGCAATGATGATCCACGCAACACCCACGGCGATGATTCCGCCGCCGAGGTAGCCGGTAATTTCGGCTCCCCTGAACGTCCATCGCGGGGCAGTGCGCAACACATCGGCATCTTGTGTGCTGATCGAATTGCGCGTTTCCAGATCGGCGATGACCTCTCTGAGGCTCTTGCGCGTTGGGGTCACAAGATGATCTTATGCCTGCGCCACCAACACACATTCCTCGTTGTACGGGACTTCCGACAGCAAATGTTACGGTTGCACACCGTGGCACGACCATTTTTCATCGATACCGACACCGCCAGTGACGATGCGGTCGCTCTAATTATCGCCTTGCAACATCCCGATGTGGACGTCGTTGGCATCGGGGTTGTGGCCGGAAACGTGCCCCTGGAAATGGGCGTTCAAAACGCTCTCTACACCGCTGAGTTGTGCCGTTCCTCGGTCCCGGTCTATCGCGGGGCCAGTCGACCATTGGTGCGTGAACTCGCCACGGCCCAAAATGTCCACGGCAACGATGGCATGGGGGATATCGGGTTGCTCTTGCGCGGGCGCATTCCGGCCGATGGTCATGCATCTGAAGCACTGATCGCCGCGGCAAACACGTATGCCGGCGAACTGACGCTCGTCACACTCGGTCCGTTGACAAACATTGCCCAAGCCCTGCAACGCGATCCAACACTTCCCAAGAAAATTGCACGTTGTGTCGTGATGGGGGCGGCTGCTGACCACGTTGGCAACGTCACTCCGGTTGCCGAATTCAATATGTGGTGTGATCCGCATGCGGTAGAGGTGGTATTGGCATCGGGAATGAATCTCGAATTTGTCGGCTGGGATATCTCGCGTAATTATGCGGCGATCTCACCGGCCCAAGCGCGTGAATTTCGCGCGATTGGTACACCACTTGCCGAATTTTCAGTCGACATTCAGCGTGTTGTGGCTGAGTTTTGCGCTACCGAAACCCACATCGACGGATTCGATCTACCGGACCCAATTGCCATGGCATATGCGATCAATGGCAACATCGCCACCGAATGTCGCGACTTGTATTTGATGGTGGAGACGCAGAGCCCGCACACCCTCGGCATGGTGGTGATGGATACGTTGGGAGTATTGCATCAAGTACCGAATGCTCGCGTGGTGACACGTGCCGACAGTGAATTGTTCTTATCAATGCTCATCGATGCCGTGAAAATCTAATTTTGTGGTCACTACATCACCACTTAGTTCATCGTTCGTCGAACTTGCAGTTACGACACGCAGTGGGCGAGATGAGTCACTTCACTACGGTGCAGTTGTCGCACTCGGAAGGGACGGCTCGATCGAACATGCACTGGGCGATTCATCAGTGGTCGTGTATCCACGTTCGTCCAATAAGCCGATTCAGGCAACGGCAATGGTGTCAGCCGGTTTGGTGCTGCCGCCACGGTTGCTTGCGCTGGTGTGTGGGAGTCATGACGGTCGCCCCGAACACCTCGCGGCGGCGCGAGAAATATTGTCGACCGTCAAACTCACCGAATCTGCACTTGGTAACACGCATGACTTGCCGCTCAATGCTGATGCATCCGAGGTGGTGTTGCGTCATGGAGGAGTTCGCACCGCGTTGCAGATGAATTGTTCTGGAAAGCATGCCGGAATGCTCGCGACATGCGTACACAACGGCTGGCTCCACGACACGTCGTATCTGCAGATTGAACATCCTCTGCAACAACGAATCACGCAGATGGTGCTCGATCTGACGGGTGAACAGGTCGCACACATCGGGGTGGACGGCTGTGGTGCGCCGGCGCACGCAATGTCGCTTGTCGGCCTTGCTCGGGCGTTTCGGGCAATCGTGATGTCGCCTCAGGGTTCACCGGCCGGAGCCATCGCATTTGCAATGGGCAACTATCCCGAGATGGTGGGTGGTCCGACGCGGGATGTCACTCTGCTGATGCAGGGAATCTCTGGCCTGATGGCAAAAGACGGTGCCGATGGAGTGTTTGCTGCCGCGTTGCCCGACGGTCGTGCGGTGGCCCTGAAAATATCCGATGGTGCAAATCGGGCCCGACCGCCGGTGATGAAAGCCGCCCTGCAAGCCCTTGGGGTTGATATCAGCGCGGTCGATCCACGCGCATTTTCTTCACCGATTTTCGGTCACGGCAAACCTGTTGGCGAGGTTCGAGTGATTGCCCACTTCTGACATCGTGCGGTCATGATGCTGGACGAAAGCATTGAAAGTTTCTGGCGTCATGTACACGCTACTTCGATGACAAACATAGGGGATTTCGCCCTCAAACATTTGTGTCAAGACATCGATCGGTTCACGTCCGATTCGCTCCGCAACAATACGGTAGGAGATCAACGATGTATCGACATGGCGTGCAGCCAAGCGCAATTCTGCCAAGGCGTTAGCGTCTTGTTCAACAATGTAGGGGACTCCGTAAACATCCACTGACCGAAGTCTGTTATCAGCCACCATTTCGAGAACTTCTTGGCGTGAGATATTCATGAGTCGGGCGATTTTTCCTGGCGAGTATCGGCGTTCTGTCATCTCATTCTCCTGTGATTGCCTTGGCGATATTCCCTAAAACCAATTCCTGTTGAAACTCGATGCACCCAACCTGATTGAGGTAACCAAGTTCTACCAGAAGGACCCGAACGTCCTCTAAATCATCAAACAGTTTGATGGCCTCTGTCAATGTGTATTCAATTTTCGTGTGCTAGTTCATCCATTCACCGAATGTGTGAACTGATATGCCGCAGTGTGCAATCGAGCGAAACAAACTTTGTGAAGTGTGGTTATGGGTGCAAGCCGCGCATGCGGTGGGCGTCGGCGATTGTCTTGACTCCGAGCACCGATGTTGCCAGGCGATACGGAAGTTTGGAAGTCTCGGCGAATGTATAGAACCTATTGAACGCGGCACGCATCAGATCGGTGACGCGAGCATTCACTTGATCTTCATCCCAACTGAGATGGGCGAAATTCTGGCACTGTTCAAGATACGAACATGTGACGCCACCGGCGTTGGAAAGCACATCAGGCATGATGATGATTCCCCTGTCGGCGAGTATTTCGTCAGCAGCGGGAGTGAGCGGACCGTTGGCACCCTCAACCACGAGTAGTGCCTTCATCGACAATGCTTCCTTGTCATGAACCGCACTTTCCAGTGCACACGGCATTGCAATATCGGCATCAAGACCAAATATCGCGCGCGACCCGCTGATACCACGGGCCACAACATCGCCGATACCGGTTTCGGTGACACTTGTTGCACCGCCGCGCAACGCAGCATCGATACGTACAAGATCAATCCCTCCGGAGTGGTGAATGCTTCCCCCCACATCGGCGAGCCCAACGATGATTGCGCCACGGGCCGCGGCAAGGCGGGCGGCCCACGAGCCCACTTGACCGTAGCCTTGAATCACGATGCGCTGTCCCGAAAGCGACTTTCCCAACTTGTGCAAGATGAGCTCGGCGATTTCGACGACGCCACGGCCCGTTGCTGATTCGCGACCAAGCGATCCGCCGAGTTCGATCGGCTTGCCGGTGACGACTCCGGGCACCACATGGCCGACGAGGGTGGAGTATTGATCCATCACCCAAGCCATGACTTGTGCATTGGTACCGACGTCAGGTGCCGGCACATCACGGTCCGGTCCGAGAAACGGTGCAATTTCTGAGATGTAACGGCGGGTGATTCGCTCGACTTCACCGAGGGAATACCTTTTTGGGTCAAAGGCGACACCACCCTTGGCACCACCAAGCGGCAAGTTCATGATCGCAGTTTTTAGCGACATTCCAATTGCAAGGGCAACGACTTCGTCGCGGGTGACCTCAGCGTGATAGCGGATGCCACCCTTGGCAGGACCACGGGTGGTGTTGTGGTGCACTCGCCATCCAGTGAGTTGATCGCGGGTGCCGTCATCTCGACGGAAGGGGATCGCAACTTCAAGAATTCGTCGTGGCGCGACGATGGTTTCAATGAGTCCGTCTTCAAGATTCAGCCATTCGCCAGCCTCACGAATACGAAGTTCGGCTGCTTCAAGCGTCGAATAGGTTTGATATGACGTCGTTGTCATCATCGTTTCTCGAACAGAAGGCTAGACCATCGGCCACGTGACCGTGCGCATCAGGTCGGCTTTACGCGGTCGTTGTTGAGATCGCGGAGCACGGGAAGCGCGAATATGACGATCGCAAGAACCACAAAGATCGCCGCAATTGCATGGTAGGTAGGCCGCAACCCGAACCGATCAATCGAGACTCCTGTGACCAACTGTCCAAGCGGTGCCGAGGCGTACAGCAGGCTCATCTGTATCCCATAGACGCGGCCTTGCACGTCGGCGGGAATACGTGCTTGGACGAGAGTGTTCCACAGCGGATTGAATGGTCCCCACGCGGCGCCGAAGAAAAATGCGGCCACCACCATAACCGCAGTGATTGGCAGCATCGACATCGGAATCACGCCGATCGACACCCCAAAAACGATCGCCAGAAGCAGGTGGTAGCGGGTCACTCGTTTTGAAATCCAGCCGAAGGAAAATGCGCCGAGCATTGCACCCGCAGCCAGCGCTGACATCGTGAATCCGAGACCCGCAGCGTTATCAATCGACTCGAAGTGCACGGGAAGGACAATGGTTTCCGTAGGCGTATAGGTGGCGGAAAGAAACATCAACATGATCGTCATCACAAACAAGGCCCGATCGCCGCGCAACACACGCAATCCATCCACCATGCTCTGCACGAATGAATCGTGGCGGGCAGACTCACCTCGAGCCACCTGTCCGGAATCGATTACCCGCATCAAGGCAACACTCATTGCAGCAATGCCGAACATCGCGCCGGCAGCGATGAGGGCGTGGACCGCGCCAATGATCGAAATGAGTACTGCACCAAGTGCCGGTCCGATGACGAACCCGGAGGCAAAAAATCCCTCGTGCACTCCGTTCGCAGCGCGAATATCTATACCTGAGGCGTGAGCGGAATCGGGAATGAGTGCCTTTCGCGCGGTGTAGCCGGCCGGGTCGAAGGCAGCCCCAAGGACTGCGAGTGCAAGGATGACGCCGAAGGTGAGATCGCCTACCGCATCAACGACGGGGAAGAGTAGGACCGAAATTGCGGAGAAGATGTCGGCACCAATTGATACCTGTCGGCGTCCAAGGCGGTCGATGACGACACCTACCAAAGGCGACACGAAGATCCCCGGCAGGGCTGACATTGCGGCGACGGTTCCGGCCGCAATGGCCGAACCCGTGCGATCGAGTACGAGCCACGGGATCACGATTAGCACGACTCCGTTTCCAACGCCAGAGGCAACATTTGACACTTGATGCAAGACGAATGGAAGGAGTCGTTTCATGTCACACGCGATGTAGGTTCGCCGATCCGCTCATAGGCGCAAGTGGTGATCAGTTCGCGGAGGCGGTTGAAGCCCTCCCACACCTCGACATATGAAGTGGCAAGGGGAGAAATCGCCAGACGCAGACAATCAGGTCGGCGAAAGTCGGCTACAACATTGGCGAATCGACGCAATGCTTCAGAGATGCGCCGCGCCTCAGGATGACGGATGGTGACATGACCGCCGCGGCGTGTGGAGTCGCGCGGAGTGACGACCGAACACCCGAGTCGCGCCAGCCAAGCATCATGCAAGGCGATCATCAGTTCGGTGCCCTTGGCAGCCTTAGCCGCAATGGCTGGCAAACTGGCTTCCTCAATCATCGCAAACGCGGCCTGGACACAACGCAGGCCAATGATTGACGGACTTGCAATCTGAAAACCCCGAATGTCGGGGGCCCGATCGAATCCTTGTTCCATCGCAAACTGGTCCATCTGTGCAAACCAACCCTGAATCGGCACATTCAACTGTTGCTGGAGTTCGTGTCGCACATACAACCAGGCTGGTGCTCCAGGTCCCGAGTTGCCGTATTTGTAACTGCACCCAACGGCCAGATCCACCCGGTCATGGTCCAATTGCATTGGCACCACGCCGATGGCATGGCTGGCATCCCACAACACCAGTGCGCCGACTCGGTGTGCCAGTTCCGTAATCGCGGCGACATCATGGAGTGCACCGGACCGGTATTGAATGACGCTTAACGTCACGAGCGCGACATCCTCGTTGAGGTGTCGAGCAAGCATCGCCGGAGTGACATACTCCTCTCCGTCTTCATCGTCGATGAGCACAAGTTTCAGGTTGAGTTGTTGACACAATCCTTCGAGAATGTAGCGATCGGTAGGAAAGTTTGCGGTGTCGCTGATGACGGTTCGCCGCCCGGGTCTGGCCTGTATCGCTGCATGACAAAACTGGTAGAAGTTGACGCTGGTCGTGTCTACGGCGAGGACCTGTCCGGTCGCGGCACCGAGCGCGGCACGTCCGATCAAGTCACCCGTACTTTTGGCCTCATCGATCCATGAGGACCAACCATCAACCAGTTGATCACCCCACTCATTGAGTAGGTAGTCGTTCACTTTTTCGATTGTTTGTTTCGGCAACCGACCGAGTGAATTGCCGTCGAGATAGCACCGGGTGGGGTCGCTAATGATGAACTCGTTACGGTAATGGGCAAGGGAGTCTTGCGCATCCAGCGACTCTGCGTAGGCGCGTGAAGTGATATCGGAGGCGGCTGTCGGCATACGATTACTTTATGACATCTGCACATGACCCAGCATTGTCAGATGCCGAAGTCACCTACACGTCATATCTAAAAATTGATGAACTGTTGACTCTTCAGGAGCCGCGTTCCGCTGGACCTGAGCATGACGAGTTGCTGTTCATCATCATTCACCAAAGTTATGAATTGTGGTTCAAATCGTTGTTACATGAATTGCACCAAGCCAAACGCACTCTTGAGGCTGGTAATACGCATCTTTCGCTTGGGTTGCTTGGTCGGGTACGAACGATCATGAAGACTCTGGTCGGTCAGGTGGACATTTTGGAAACAATGACACCGCTTCAGTTCAACACCTTTCGTGATCGCCTCGCGGCGGCCTGTGGCTTTCAGTCACGCCAGTTTCGCGAACTTGAATCCATGCTGGGGGGACGGAGCCGGTGCAAAACGGCCTGTGGCAATCCCTAATCGAATATCTCGCATCACGTGAACATGTGTCGGGTGCTGATCAGCATGGCGTGAATGCCATCCTGATCGATGTATATCGAAACGATCCGGAAGCTGCACTGTTGCTTGAACGACTCGTCGACATTGATGAAGGATTACAGGAGTGGCGTTATCGCCACGTCAAGATGGTTGAGCGCACGATCGGAACCAAGATGGGGACTGGCGGATCGTCGGGTGCGCAGTATCTTGCATCCACACTATTCAAACCTGTATTCCCCGAACTATGGCAGGTTCGCTCAGAGTTCTGAGTCGGTGACACTGCCGTGTCACCTCACCGCTACGAATACAGTCTGAATCAGTACACCGAGGACTGCCACACCGAACCCAGTCTTGATAAATCTGTCGGAGTTTGTACGCAAGGCAAGTTGGTCCATGACTGTGCTCAAGTTGACAGACATTTCAGACTTCAACTCAATAACACTGTTGTCGATTCGTTGGGAAAGTTTCTCGTCAAGGTGATCAATCCGCTGGGTGAGTTTGTCCTCGACGCTGTCGATTCGTTGGCTGAGTTTCTCGTCAAGGTGATCAATCCGTTGAGTGAGTTTGTCCTCGACGCTGTCGATTCGTTGGGTGAGTTTGTCCTCGACGCTGTCGATTCGTTGGGTGAGTTTGCTTTCGACACCGCCGATTCGTTGGCTGAGGTTGTCCTCGACGCTGTCGATTCGCTGGCTGAGGTTTGTCTCGACACCGCCGATTCGTTGGCTGAGGTTCTCGTCAAGGTGATCGACCTTGTCGTTGAGACGTTCGAGATCCATATGCAATTGCGCGAATCCAGCATCGGCATGAACGGCGAGCATCCGTACGGTACCGATCGTCGCTGGCTTGTTCAAATCCTCATCTTGTGTTTCAGTCACGATCGCTTCCATTCGATTGTTGATGATGATTGGATGTTTGTTCGCCAAGTCGCACCCCTTTCACATTTGGTAGTTCCTTCGGGGTGATGTGTGCCGACCTCGGCTGAATGTTGGGTGCGTGCTCTATCCCTAATGGATCCCCGACCGTTTGTAAATGTGCCTACCGAAATTGACGCGGACTACCTGTGTGTACTCTGCCATCTGGTGGTCTGATCACAAACCGTATACATCGTGTGCAGCAGGGATCCATGGTCAACCGAAATATGCCGACGGACGAGAGATACCAAACATGTTCGAAACTCAACGCCATGTCCGGCTTGTGGAGCCAGCAAATGCGCCACTTCATGGAGGAGCGTGATTTGAGTGACCGTGACTGAATAGAACGCGACCGCATGGGTCGATGAACACGCCGCACCCAACACACCTGAACGAGGACGTCGTTGCTGGATTGTCGGCGCGTCAATATCCTCCGTCGCACATACTTCAGCCACCCATGTCCGAGCCTCGTCGCCTGCCAGTGTCCGACAAGGAAGTATTTCATCAGCGACGAGTTCTGCGGCATAGGTGAGCGACACGCTCAGTGGTTGAGAATCAGGGAATTGTGCAGCGACCTGGCGGACGCGGTCCGCGTACTCCTCAAGGGCCGTCATTTGTTGAGGGCAAGAACTGAACTGGCTTGCACACCGTTGTGACCGCGTGAAAATGTTCTGGCCGCATTTTTTCCATCATTGAATGCTTGCGCCGATCCGCTCGCATACCCGCGAGTTCTGCGCAATCCGAAGTTGATTCGTGCGGTCATTTCGTGCTCGGCTCGCTCGCTTCGATCGACCAAGGAGATTGCTGCATGTTGGTTGTTGTACTCGCGAACGAACTCTCGATTGGCGTTGTGCAATGTGTCGACGATGCCGTGTGTGAATCCGTGCCACCATGCCGTGCGAAATGAGCGACTGCCGTATGGCATCAATCGCAGGGCAAGCATCTCGGCGGTCGTGAAAATTGTTCGCATGTTGAAGATGTCAGACGCTGTACCAAAAAAGACATATCCAACCACTCCCTCTCGGGCCAGATCGCGATAGCCGGCACAACAATTTAATTTAGCAATCTGATACAACAACTCACCTCGACGCACACGGTACAGACCGACGAGATTGACCTCTTCACATACGATGTCGGCTGACGACGTAGAATTTGAGCCAGATTCGCCCGTCGCAGATTCTTCAATCCCATATTTCTGCATCAGTTTCCACGCCATCGCCATCGCGGTTTCTGCCTCGGCCAAGGGCGTGTTCGGATGGCGCGCCGTGGCCAGAATTGCGGTGATCTTGGATTGCATATCGTCAGCAGATGTACGTGTGGGCATTACGACTCGTTCTAAATGGTGGGTGTGATTGCCTCCAACATAAGGCATGCAGATGGACTACAGTCACGCCGTGGCGCGACCAGCGGTATCACAGAAGGCTTTGGCCGCAGCGCGCGGCGACGGCCCAGCAGACTTACTCATCACAGGTGGTCGAGTATTCAGTCCAGCCACTCGAGAATGGGTGACTACCGATCTTGCCGTGTGCGACGGAAATGTGGTCGGTTGGGGGACCCGAGACGCGGAAACAACGATGGATGTTGACGGTGCCGCATTGTGTTCCGGATTCGTTGATGCGCACATGCATCTCGAATCATCAAAAGTGTGGGTGTCCGAGTTTGTAAGATCAGTTCTGCCAAATGGCACAACTGCCGTGGCCTGCGACCCGCACGAAGTCGCAAATGTTGCAGGGCTACCCGGTGTAATCGCGGTGATTGAAGCGGCGGCCGAGATGCCCTTTACATTCGGAATTGCCGCATCAAGTTGCGTACCAGCATCAAAATTCGAAAGCGCTTCCGCATCGTTTTCGGCTCACGAGGTCAAGGTGTTGTTGAACGAATACGGTGCGATCGGCGTTGCCGAAGTAATGAATTTTCCGGGAGTGATCAATGGTGATCCATTGTTCCGTGAAATCATTGCCGCGGCCGGATGGCGACGCGTGGATGGTCATGCACCTGGTCTACGCGGACGCCAACTCGATGCCTATCTTGCCGCCGGTGTTGAATCAGACCACGAGTGTTTTGCCCTAGATGAAGTGCATGAAAAGCGACAGAAGGGAATGTGGGTATTCCTGCGACACGGCTCGGTCTGTCAAGAACTTGAAACTCTATTGCCTACCGTGCTCAACCATGGATCTATGTGCTGTGCGTTCAGTACCGATGATCGCGAACCTGACATGTTGCGCGATCACGGACATATCAATCACTGCGCTCGACTTGCAACAGAGCATGGACTTTCCGATATTGATGCGCTGCTAATGGCTTCATTCTTTCCGGCGATCTATCACAATTTTTTCCATCTCGGATCCCTCGGTCCTGGATATCAAGCCGATGTACTCATATTTGACAAACTTGCCGGGTTTCGCCCGATGCGAGTGTTGCAGGCCGGACGAATTGTCGCCGAACATGGACAGATTGTTGAAGGAGTTGTCCCTCAAGTTGTGGCTCCGAAGCACTTGTATAACTCGGTGCGACTTCACCATTTGCCGGTTGCGTCTGATTTCATACTTGAAAATGATTCGGTTACTACGGCACGTGTCATCGGGATCGTCGACCGCAGCATTCGAACGCATGAGTTGGTAGTCAACGTGCAAGATCAAGGTGTCGATATCGCGCGCATCGCAGTTGTTGAGCGTCATCATGCCACTGGCCGAATCGGACTTGGATATGTATCTGGGTACGGAATCAAACATGGTGCAATTGCGTCATCGGTTGCCCATGATGCCCACAACGTGATGGTGGTGGGTGCGCGTGACAGATCTGGGCCACAGGATATGGCAGTCGCAGTCACGCGAGTTGCTGAGTTAGGAGGGGGACAGGTGGTCGTGCGCGACGGCAAGGTGATCGCTGAAGCCCCACTCCCTATTGCCGGTCTGATGAGCGATTTGCCGTTGGACGATGTTGCGTCTCAACTTGATGCCGTGGTTCGAGCAGCACATAGTTTGGGGATTTCTCTTAGCGCGCCGTTTATGACGTTAAGTTTTCTCGGTTTATCGGTGATTCCAGATCTTCGAATTACCGATCACGGACTTATCGATGTCAACGCCTTTGCCAAGGTTCCAGTTAGGGTCAGTTAGATGCCCGGCAAATACTCGTCGGTGGCACGTCGGTGGGCGGTCATCGTTGCCTTCGTTACCGTTTCGCTGTCGGTATTCAACGGTTCGCCAGCATCCGCCGTGGATTCATGGCAGATTACCGAAGACTCGGTGTCAATTGGGCTCACCGGAGTGTCGCCGTATGTTGAACATCTCGCCTCGGGTGCCGACCGAGTATGGCGCTCCGGGGGTTTGAACGGTTCCGAAGTGAGCGATTGCACCGATGCAGGTGTATGCGCGGCCGTTGCGCTTGGTAGTCGATTTGGTACCGACGTTTCAATTTTGTCTCTTGCGAATGGGTCACGCCGTGCATATTTCGTCGAATTGATCCAGGGAACGTCGAACAAGCAGGTGTACGGCGCCCCGTGTTCCGGGTCCGAGTGTCTTGCCATCGGCACGAAAGAATCCACGTCATCTGAGATGGTCGGTGGACAAAACAGTGCATGGGGAGTGCCCGACCCTGTCTTGCTTCCCGACGGACGCATACGTCTCTACATCGTCGAATCTCCGGTTGCCGGGCCGTGTACTGAAAAGATCGCCAGTTACATCTCTGATAGCAGTGGCGTCACCTTTACCAAAGAGTCGGGTTGGAGACTTGAGGGTGGATATGTCGACACAGAAGTTCTTCGCGCCAAAAACGGTGACTGGCTGATGATCACTTCGAATGGCCCGGGTTGTGGATCGCACCAGAAACTCTTCATCGCGAGATCGCAAGACGGTTTGACTTGGTCAACTCCGATTGCGCTCACCGGAACAGACAAGAGCCGACTCGACCCCACAGGATATGAAATTTCACCGGATGTTTTTCGAATCTACTACGCCACGTCTGCGACCACCTTGTGCGGTGGTGACTGCGTCTACACCCTTGCCCGGTCCACTCTCAAGATCGCTACGAGTTCAACCGTGGTGTCAATCGTCAATGGGTCGAAGACATCAGTGAAGGCTGGTGCAGCGTGTACGAAATCCGGAGCCAGGACGAGTGTCGGCAAGATCAAGCTGACCTGCAGAAAGGTGAAAGGCAAACTCATCTGGTCTAAGTAGCACTTCTTGAGCAAGCGCGGGACAGGCTGCGCCACGGTAGGCGCGATCTTACGGTAAATTGAACGGTGAGATGCGTGCCTTTGCCGTTGCCCTGGCGGGGTCGATCATGTTTGCCACGGCAGGAGGTGCGCTCGGCGCGTCAGCGGATTCCAAACCCGTGTCGACGACTTCAATTATTTCGTCTCGTATTATCGGCACCTCCGTCGAGGGTCGCCCAATTGAGGCCTTTCGTCGCGGCACGCCGGGTGGCACCGTTGTCCTCGTCATTGGGGTCATTCACGGCGACGAGGTGGCCGGCCTCGGCGTTGTCAACAATCTCATGACCATCGATATACCAGCCGGAATCGACTTGTGGTTGGTGCCGAGCATGAACCCGGACGGGGCTGCCCACGTCACACATACCAATGCCAACCGTGTGGATCTCAACCGCAATTTTCCGTACCGCTGGCGGAAGATCTTTCAACTTGGCTCTGAGCAATACTCCGGGACGGCGAGGTCATCCGAACCAGAGACGAGAGCGATGGTGAAATTCATTCGCGAGATTAAACCGGAACTTGGTATTTGGTATCACCAAGACCTCTTTAGAATTTCACCCGGCACCGGTACCGATGGCGAAATACGGGCCCGCTACTCACAACTCACCGGCATTCCGCTCAAACGAATCACTGGCGGAACGTACTATGGGATTGCTGCAACATGGCAGAAAAACGCAGTGCCCAATTCGTACGCGTTTGTGGTCGAACTTGGTCCGACACCAGTTAGTCCCAAGCAGATCACGCTTAACACCAACGCGGTGTTAGGGGTGGCAGAGTTTCTCCGCTCGCTTAAAGAAACGTGAATTGCTAGAAGAGTTTGGGTAAACCCACCAGCGTCTGATAATCAATGGCTTCGTTGTACATGTGTGCCGATAACCGCACGTAGTTGTGCTCACCGACAGGCATGATCGTGATCTCCGCGTTGAGTTCATGGCCTGTCCTTTGGATCAGCACGTCACATTCTTTACGTGTCAGTAGTCGCGACATCGGTAAGCGCACCATGCGCATCCAGGGTGCTTCAATCGGCATGGGCAAGTGCTGATCTACACCCCACGCCTTGCGCAACAGCGCAGCCCCAGCATCCACTACCGCGACGTTGTGACCATTGCGTTGGGCGTAACTCCACCGGTGTTGAAATTCGATCGCACTAGGCGTGGCAAGATATGCCGAGTAATCACTGGTGCCTTGCCAATCAAATGACATCGGAAAACCGCTTTCGTATCCCCAAGATGGCGCAAGTGGCGCCATCAGTGCGGCGATCTCACTCGTAGCACAGACGATTCCTGCTGATGGTCGTGGAGCGCACAGCCACTTGTGAAAGTTGCCGACCCACACGTCAAAATCATGTGGTAACGGGGTTTCAAGCATGCCGGCGGAATGGGCACCATCCACAACAAACCGAAGATGTGGATTCGTGGATCTCAAATGGGCGATGATCGCATCAACGGGCAGGAGCACGCCGGTATCCGAGGTGATTTGATCCAGCACCACAATGGTGATTCCATCCAGCAGCGATGTCGCCTTGCCGATACGCGAGGCGATGATGTCGGCCGTGATCTCGTGTGGGTACTCGATGGACACGATACTGAGAGTGGCATTGCTCCGTTGGGCCACGCGTTGCATGCCAAGACGCACACCTCCATAGCCAAGTGAGGTAACAACGAGATGAGCCTGCTGGTGGTGGGAGTGAATATCGTCTACAAGGGCTTGCACCGCGGTGATCACACCTTGCGATGCATTTGGCACGAACGCGAACTGGGTCTCGGCCACGCCGAGCCAGCGTGCGGTCGTTTCACGTGCCGCTATCAGCAAATCGGGTAATTCGAACCGAAACCAACGATTGGGGTTGGTATGAGCGCGATGTTGAAAATCACGCTGTATTTCCTCTACTTCAATCGGCACCGCTCCGAACGATCCGTGATTGAGATAGGCGATGTGCGGGCTTAGGCTCCACAGCGAGGAGTTCGGGTTGTGTTTCACCCGTGAAATTCGTCGGAAGAATACGCAGTGAGTCGATCGGCACGGTGGTGAGTGTCAATGTAGCGAATGGTTCCACTGCGGCTGCGCATCACCAAACTCTGTGATCGGGCGCCGTATGCGTCGTATCGAACACCGCGCAGCAATTCGCCGTCGGTGACGCCGGTGGCGGCAAAAAACACGTCGTTTCCCCGCACCAGATCGTTCGTGGTGAGAACTTGCGAGAGGTCATAACCAGCGGCGATCGCGGTGTCACGCTCGTCATCATTGCGCGGATACAGCCGTCCCAAGATTTCACCGCCCATCGCCTTCAGTGCGGCCGCCGCAATGACACCCTCTGGCGTCCCGCCGATGCCCATCAGAATGTCCACGCCAACATCGGGTGAGGCAGCAGCGATAGCGGCAAATATGTCGCCGTCGCTAATCAGGCGAATTCGCGCGCCCGATGCGCGCACTTCGGCGATGAGGTCGTCGTGGCGGTCGCGCTCGAGAATCATTACCGTTAACTCATGCAAGGTTTTTTTCATTGCCTTGGCAACTTCTTTAAGGTTTTGCGTTGGCGTCGCATTGAGATCAATCGCCGTGGCTGCCTGGGCACCAACTGCAATCTTGTCCATATATACACACGGGCCGGGGTTGAACATCGAGCCGCGTTCTGCCACTGCAATGACTGACAACGCATTGCCTCGCCCGAGCGCCGTAAGAGTTGTGCCGTCGATCGGGTCAACGGCCACATCGGCTTGAGGGCTGTCGCCGTTGCCGACTCTTTCGCCGTTGTAAAGCATCGGGGCTTCGTCTTTTTCACCTTCGCCGATGACTACGATGCCGTCCATGCTCACCGTGTCAAGTACGTTGCGCATCGCATCCACTGCAGCACCGTCGGCAGATTTTTTGTTGCCGCGGCCCACCCACCGCGCCGCAGCCAGGGCTGCCGATTCGGTCACCCGAACCAACTCCATTGCGAGATTTCGGTCAGGGCGTTCACGAAGTGGCATCGCCAAAGAATCTAGTCGCCCGTGACAAGGACCATAGGTGCCGCGGCAGGCTAGATACCTGCCCACTAAGAAGTAGCGTTTCGCTTATGAGCGAGTGGAATTCACGAGACCCAGATGCCGAATCTGTGCGTTATGACCTCTCGGAGTGGTCGATCAATCAGCGGGCCGATGTCGCTGCCGCGCTGGCAGATGCGACAATCGCCCATTCGTGGGATGGCGATGAACTTGTAGTTCCGCCAGAGGCTGAAAAAAGGGTTGATTCAATACTCGATGAGATCGAGACATCCACTTCATCGAATGGGTCGGTACGAAGTCTCACAGCCGACGAGCAACTCACCGAATATGAGCTAGATGAGTGGAGCACTTCCGAACGTGACGAATTATCGGAGATGCTTACCGAATTCAATGTTTTATATCGATGGGAAGGTGATGTTCTATTGGTACCAACGACCTCGGAAGATGAAGTCGATGAGTGCCTCGATTCCCTCGAAAAGGGTGGAGTAGTTGTGGTCGACGATGACTCGGCCCCACAGGCGAGCACCGAGACACTGCGAACGTTGTTCAATGTTGCTCAGCGACTGCAGCGCAACCCTCTAGATGCAGATGGGCTGACAATGTTGACAATTCTTCTTGAGGACATCGAGTCACATCGAGCACCTCGCGGCGTACCGGCGTCGGTATGGCGGCAGGCAACTGATATCGCCGATCAAATCGCAGCCGCCCTCGCGGATGGCAATCAACCCGATGAGATAACGGCGATCGATCTTGCCGGTCGCTTGCACGCGGTGCTACGCCCACACGTATAGTCGTGCCCGATGAAGTGCTTGCCGAACTAGAAATTTGGCACTCACGTCCGATCACGCCGACACGCCGGCTCTCCTTGGGGAATCTGGTATTGCCTGTAGATCCGGCCCCGGGATTTGGAGGATTGTTGCTGGGGGCGGTGATGTCCGTGCACATCGTGGATGTAGATGAAGATCTAGTTCCCGATGTGCATCGACTCATTACGCAGATAAAGCAAGATGAGCGAGTCGTGCAGCCGCGTCTACGACACCGGTATCAGGTGGATCGCCATGGTTTGTCGAGGAGCGTGCATCGCCTAGGTAGAAATGGCGACGAACTGCATTTCACGTTCGATTCCTCTGGCACCGCGTTGCAACAGGTACTCGGCTCGGTGTATGCACTTGAACGCCTGGAGCTGAGTGTACGTACCCAACTTGCACAGGTAGTACACAAGGCAATGAACTGGCGTGGACCACTGGGGTCGTCATTTATTTCGTTTCTTGCCGGTAGTTCGGCAACTTCGTTGTCAGCGTTGGCTGACCCGCGGGCATGGGCTCTGGACGTTTTGGGTTTTCCGCCCGGCACCATCAAGCCAAGCAAGAGAGAAATTCAGGCGCGTTTTCGGGGAATGCTACGTCAGGTCCACCCCGATCATGGTGGAACGGACGATACGGCCGCACACAGCATCACCGAACTGGGCGAGGCTCGACGACTGTTGATGAACTTATGAACATCCGTGGATTGGCGTTGTTTCCCGGGGCTGGAAGCACCCGTAATCAATCCACATTGCTGGCTATTGAAGATGCCGTGCGGCCGTTGCCAACCTTTCGGTTCGATTTTCCGTACCGTCGGGCGGGTCGCAAGATGCCCGACCGTGCTCCGGTACTCGTGCAATGTGTAAGCGATGAAGTTCGTGCGGTTGCCGACCAACTTGGTTGTTCAACTTCTGAACTGGTGATTGGTGGCCGGTCGATGGGCGGGCGAATGTGCACAATGGCTGTAGCCGCTGAGCACGACCCGCTTACTGTGCGGGGCGTGATTTGTGTTTCATATCCACTCCATCCGCCCAAGAAACCCGATCAATTGCGAATTGAGCACCTACCGCAAATGCGCATACCTGGGCTGTTTATCAGTGGCACTCGCGATGAGTTCGGCTCACCCGAAGAACTCATCAAGGGACTCGCGGTGATGCCCGAGCCCCCGACTATTGAGTTCATCGAAGGTGGCCGCCACGAACTCAAGGGTCATGACGATCGCGTCGCTGCACTTGTGACGCAATGGCTACTAACGCTGCAGTAATTCGTCCGCGGGGTTGAGTTCCTCAAGTTCGCGATGCGCGGTTTCGGGATACAGAGCGAACACGAGAACTGACACCACGGCCGGGCCCAGAGCCAGCCCAGTCATTGCTACGCCATAACTCACCCCACGACTAATTAACGAGCCACAGCCAATCAACCCGATACTGCCGCCAACGAGTGAAGCAGCGGTAATGAACGCGGAGGCAATATTGCGATGCGCGGTGGGGAACAGTTCACTGCGGAATACCGACATCGCCGGGTAGGCAAGTGCAAACGAAATTGCGCCCGCAAGTGCCGCCACCCACATCGTTGATCCACCCACACTGAACGACACGGCAATGAGTCCAGCCCCGAGAGGAATGGTGATCGCGGCAAGTGTCTTGCGCCCGCGATGGTCGGCAATCCGCCCTCCGATGAGTAACCCAATCGAGGCCGGTCCGGTGGTGGCCATGGTAAACAGCGACACGCGTGTGGCGGAGTATCCCCGCACGTCTTTGAGATATCGAATTTGGAATACAGACGCCGCAGCAATGAACACATTCACGAGAACCGCGACGACCAGTTGCAGGACAAGTCGCCTGGGCACAATGTGGGCGTGCACCGCTGGGTCGTCGTGCAGTGTGGGATCAATCGATCGTTCGTGCAGCGACTCGAAGCGTCGTGTTTCAGGTAGGTGACGGGTGATCACCGCGGCAACAATTACCCACACAACGCCGATGGCGTAGATGTATCGCCACGAAGTGAGCGATATCCCCGCTAGCGGAATTGCGGCTACCGCAGTGCCAGCGCCGAATCCAGCGGTAATCGCGATAACGCTGAGAGCAAATGCACGGGAGTCAATTGACATTTCTTCGGTGGCAAATACGACGATGAAAATGTTGAGTGCCAGGCCAAGGGGTCGACCGATGGCCTGAGTGATGACGAGAAATTCAAAGTTGGGCGACAGGGCACCGAGTGAGGTGATGAGCGGGGCGAGCCACAACGTGATCAGGATCATGCGCCTTCGGCCGATTCGGTCGGCGAGTGCGGCACAGGGCAGGGCGATAATCACTCCCCATCGAACGATCGCGGCGGCAAAGCCCTGGCCCTGGGCAGAGATGTGAAACTCATCGCTGGCATACGCAACGGTTTGAGTGAACACGGTGTTAGTGAACGCCGCTGGAACCGAAGCCAGGGCCAGCAAGACAAGCAACTTTTTCTGCCGTGCTGTGAGCGAAGTCGGACTGAGAAAACCGTACAACCGTGCCATTTGCGAGGGTCGGACAGTGAGCGAGGCCACGGCGGGAGCATACTGAGATGCAATGCACATCATTGTTCAACCATCTGGTCCGCTACATGGTGAGGTGCAGGTGCCAGGGGCGAAGAATTCGGTCCTGAAGCTGATGACCGCTACCTTGCTTGCCGAGGGCGACTATGTATTCACCAATGTGCCGGCGATCAATGACGTTGACACGATGGGCGACTTGCTCCACGCACTCGGTGTCACCGTGGTTCGAGAAGGAACGCACGTCCTAACACTGTGTAATCACGGCAACATCACGCCGATCGCTCCGTTCGAACAGGTGGATCGGATCCGCGCCTCCATTAATGTACTCGGGCCGTTGTTGGCCCGTTTCGGGCGTGCCGACATCGCCTCGCCCGGTGGTGATGATTTCGGATCGCGGCCCATCGATTTACATGTCAGTGGACTTGAGGCGATGGGTGCCATGTTCGAACTCAGCCCCGACGGAGTGCGAGCAACAGCACCACATTTACATGGTGCCGACATCTCATTGAGTTTTCCAAGTGTCGGTGCAACGGAAAATATCCTCACCGCCGCCGTACTTGCCGATGGTGTCACGACGATCGACAATGCAGCGCGCGAACCGGAGATAGGCGACCTCTGCGCGATGTTGAATGCAATGGGTGCGAACATTTCCGGCATCGGTACCGCCACGTTGGTCATCGAAGGTGTCGATCCCAGTTCATTGCATGCGGTACACCATGAGGTCGTGAATGATCGCGTGCAGGCGGCCACGTATATTGCCGCTGTAGCGGTATGTGGTGGGGATGTGTTCGTACGCGGAGCACGTCCCGATCACATGGAGATGTTGCTCAATCGTTACGCCGAGATGGGCGTGAGTATCACTCCTCAACCAGATGGTCTGCGAGTTGGTGCTTCCTCGCGGCTTCATTCCATCAACTTTGCAACCCTTCCGTATCCGGGAATCGCCACTGACTACAAGCCGCTACTCGTAGCGATGTTGGCCGTTGCCGACGGTACGGGTATTGCCACCGAAAACCTTTACCCAGGTCGGTTCCGCTATATAGAGGAGTTATCGAAATTGGGTGCCGATATTCGCATCGATGGTCACCACGCGGTCATTCGCGGTGTTGCCCGACTCACCGGCGCGCCAGTAGTTGCTCCGGATATCCGTGCTGGTGCGGCACTTGTGGTCGCGGGGTTGGTAGCCGATGGTGTCACCGAGATCAGCGACATTCATCACATTGATCGTGGATATGACGATTTAGTGGGACGCCTCGCCGGCATCGGAGCCGATGTCACCCGACGATGACGGACGTTTCACGGTACTTTGGCGCTGAACTCGGACCATTGCCCGCCATAACACCAACACAATCAACACGATCGGACCAGCCACGAGCAAGATTTCGTCCCAACCACCTTGATGAGCAAGCACCCCCGTATCGTAGAGGCGTACATTTCGAGAAGTTGTTTGTATTGGAGTAATTCGTGTCAATGCGCACCCAAGTGGAAGAGACCATTGAGGTCATTCGGCCTGCTCTACAGGCCGACGGTGGCGACATCGTGCTCCAAGAAGTTGACGAAATCACCGGAATTGTCACGGTCACCCTCGTCGGTGCATGTGGCACGTGCCCAGCGTCTGACCAAACGTTGAAGGCCGGAATCGAGCGCATTATGCGCGACCGTGTGGACGGTGTCACCGAGGTTGTGGCGGTCTAATCCGTGTCCAACCGCACCAGCGATCCGCAGAAATTGTTCACGGCCGCATCCAGCGGAGACCGCGCCTCACTGGCACGCCTGCTGTCGCTCATTGAACGGGGAGGTGATGACGCCCGCGAAATCGGGCGGCTGTCGTATCCGTTGATCGGTGATGGCTACTCGGTGGGGATCACCGGTGCACCTGGCGCCGGCAAGAGCACACTGACAAGTGCGCTCATTGCACATCTGCGGGGCGAAAATATTACCGGCGCAAGCAAAGTCGCTGTGTTGGCCATTGATCCGTCGTCGCCGTTTACCGGTGGCGCGATTCTTGGTGATCGGGTACGAATGCAAGAACACGCCACGGACGAGGGTGTGTTCATTCGGTCAATGGCCACGCGTGGTCACTTGGGTGGGTTGTCGCTGGCCACGAGCGAAGCGATGCGATTGTTGGATGCGATGAAATACCCGTGGATACTTGTTGAGACGGTGGGTGTTGGTCAGGTAGAAGTTGAAATTGCCGGTAAAGCAGATAGCACCATTGTGGTGGTGAACCCAGGTTGGGGTGACTCGGTCCAAGCGAACAAAGCCGGACTGATGGAGATCGCCGATGTGTTCGTGATCAACAAGGCCGATCGCAAAGGTGTTGGCGCGACCCGCCGCGATCTGGAGCAAATGTTGGAGCTGTCTGATCTGGCTGCTGATGCTTGGCGACCGCCGATTGTGGACACGATCGGCACAACCGGACAGGGCGTCGAGGAGATGTGGTCGGCGGTACTCAAGCACCGCAGTTTCATTGAATCCAACGGCGACCTCGTCACTCGCCGCTCGTATCGATTACTCCATGAAATGCGCACGATCATCGAACGTCGACTTGAGCATCGGGCCCGTGAAATCTGTACTGGGACACGTTGGAATTCTCTCGAGGCTCAGGTGCTCGCCCATGGCATTGATCCGTGGAGTGCCGCCGATCAGATGCTTGAAGGCATTGGGGCGTGAGTCGCACACCTCTGTTGCACATGAGCCCAGCGGTGCGCTCGGTTGTCATTTCAAGTCTCACCCTGAGCGGCGCGGTCGGCGTGTTTGGACTCTCGTTTGGAGTGTTGTCGGTGAGCGCCGGAGCAAGTGTTGCCCAAACCTGCGCCTTGTCGCTTTTCACCTTTACGGGGGCCTCGCAATTGTCGGCGATGAGCGTGATCGCTACCGGTGGCACCGTGGGCGCGGCACTTGGTGGCGCACTGCTGCTCGCGGCGCGCAACGGCGTGTATGGCCTGGCACTTGCTCCGTTCATTAGGGGTTCGGTGCGGACCCGAATATTTGCCGCTCACTTTGTGATCGATGAAACCACGGCGATGACGACCGCGCAATCCGAGCCACACCTGCGCCAGATTGCGTTCTGGACAACGGGGATCGCGCTGTTTTTGTTCTGGAACTTGGGCACATTCATTGGCGCGCTGATCGGTAGCGGGATCGATCCGCAAAAGTACGGTCTCGATGTTGCGTTCACAGCCGCGTTCGTGGCCATGCTGGCACCGCACTTGCGCTCGGTTCAGGGTCGCCAAGCCGCCGCACTTGGGGCACTCATCTGTCTGGTGCTGATTCCCAGTGCGCCGATCGGCGTACCGATTCTGGCCGCCGGCCTAGCCGTGTTCATCGGTCTGAGGCGATCATGATCGCAGTCATTTTGAATACCCAGATGTCGTGGTGGCTCGTCATCGGGCTATCGGTTGGTGCCTACCTCTTGAAGGTCACTGGACTGGTTGTGATCGGCGCGCGCAAGTTGCCCGAGTCACTCGAACGCTGTCTCATCCTTATTCCCGCCGCCCTGCTCGCCGCTCTCGTTATTAAAGACACATTTTCATCCGCTCATCAACTTGTATTTGACGCTCGTTCGGTGGGATTGGCGGTAGCAGTGATTGCAGCGTGGCGAAAGGCGCCATTGATTGTCGTGGTGGTGCTTGCCGCTGGTGCCACGGCGTTTACTCGAGGGATTGCCTGATCGCTACTACAGCGATGATTCAACGATCAATTTGAGGGCGCGTAAATTACGCCGCCAAACGAACTTCAAGACCAACTTGCCGCCGAGGAACTCGCCGAGGAATCCACCCAGCCACCACGGAAACTTCAGTTCCTCTGACCATGTAAACCGCGTACGTGTTCCACTATCAAGTGGTGTCAAAGTGAATTGACCAGTTCCCGAAATTACGCCTGCGTGGCGCACGCCGATCACTTGTTCGGACACCCATTCGGTGATCTCCATTCGGTCAGTGAGTCGGATCGGACCCACCTTGGTGTCGCACAAAAACGGTGTGCCGACGCCTCGCCGTTTGTCATTCACAAATCGGATCGCTACTGCGTCAGCCATCCAGTCGACGTGTCGCTCAATAGGCTCAATCACTTTCCACGTCTGCGTTGGCGTCGCATTTAACTCGATGCTTACTGCAATGCTGCCCATGTGATGGCAAAGGTACTACGAGGAATGGCCCGGTAGACGACCGTAGACACTGATATGTCGAGCACTTTCGTCGGTGAAGTAGTCGCGCCCATAGTTACACCACCGCTGTTCACATTTCAATCCAGCCAACGTTGCCATTGCATCAATTTCGGCAACGCTTGAATATCTGATGCTCCACGGACGCTCGATACGTCTGCCATCGGTGAGCACTTCCGTAAATACTCCATCAACCCGCTGCTGAACTGTATTTACGGCCGCTTCGCTCGTTACAACTCCATTGGGAATTGTGCGCTGCACATGCGAGGGAACGAAATGAGGGAGTTCGCTCGCCGGTACAAAACAATCCACCACCACGTGACCGCCTGGTGCGAGCCGAGTGGCAGCACTACATAGACATTCCAGTTGTTCGTCGGCGCTCAATAAGTTAAACAACGTGTTGTAGGCAAGTAGTACCACGCTGAATGGTCCTTCAGGCATGTCCCGCACCATATGTCCGAGCACCGCATCGACGCGAGCGTCATTGTCGAACTGCTTGGCCTCAAGGCGTTTCAACATTGCGACCGATGAATCGATACCCACCACATTCACGCCGAAGGTACTTCCACGTGTGGCAAGTGGTATTGCGATACGACCGGTACCCACGCCCAACTCCAGCACTCTGCCGCCCTCCGCCAACTGGATCAAAAACTCGATGCAGTCATCGATCACGTCAAGATCGTGATACCACTCGTCATACACATCGGCAAAGGAATCTCCATAGGTATTGTGGGAGTAACTCACGCCTCTATATCAGCAGGTTCTCACACCTCGTACACCCTCAATCTTCAACACCAGATACCCTTTATAGGAATGGTGACCTACCTCGATCATGCCGCGACCACGCCGATGCGCCCCGAGGCGATCGCGGCGATGATGCCATATCTCGATGGCGTGTATGCCAATCCATCGGGCTCACATCGTTTTGCCCGCCAAGCACGCCAAGCCATCGACGAGGCCCGCGACATCGTGGCCGAAGCACTTGGCTGCAAAGCCGGCGAGGTGGTGTTCAATAGCGGTGGTACCGAGGGCGATAATGCTGCCATTCTCGGTGCGATTCGCAAACATGGCGGTATCGCCGTGTGTCCGGCAGCCGAACATCACGCCGTGCTGCACTGTGTCGAGCACCTCCATGGTCAAGTCGTCAACGTAAACGAATTTGGCTCGGTTGATCTTGATGCATTGACGGAAGCACTGCTGAGCGCGAGCACTGACAAGCCCGTTACTGTCGTGTCGGTAATGTCGGTGAACAACGAAGTTGGCACGATCACACCGATGCGCGAGGTGGCTAAAATCGTGCGTAAATATGCGCCAAACGCTCTGCTGCACTCCGACGCGGTACAGGCTGCGTGCTGGCTGGATTTGCGTGAAATATCGAAACTTGTTGATGTGATGACACTTTCGGCACACAAGTTTGGCGGGCCAAAAGGTGTCGGGATCATGATGACTCGTCTCGGCAAGGAACTTGAACCACTCATCTTGGGGGGTGGTCAAGAACGCGATCGGCGCAGCGGCACCCACAATGTGGCTGGCATAATCGCCATGGCAACGGCACTACATAGCACCGATGTCAACCGCGAAGAGGAAGTTGAGCGAGTGGGCAAACTGCGCGACCGTCTCGTCGACGACGTACTTGCAGCCGTACCAGATGTGCTGGAAACCGTTCCTCGCGAGCATCGCATTGCAGGGATTGCCCATCTGTGTATCAAGGATTGTGAAAGCGAAGCGTTGCTCTATCTGCTCGATGAAGCCGAGGTGTGCGCCTCAGCGGCATCGGCGTGTGCAAGCGGTGCCATGGAACCTTCCCATGTGTTGGAGGCCATGGGCATCGACCGCGAGTGGAGCATGGGCGCGTTGCGCTTGAGTCTTGGCCACAGCACGAATGACGACGACATCGATCGCGCCATTGAAGCGCTGGTCGGGGCGATTCACACATTGCGCCGCTAGAACCACGGACCAAGCTCGTAGCCTAAGTAGATATGAAAGTGCTAATGGCGATGTCAGGAGGCGTTGATTCCTCCGTTGCCGCAGCCGAACTCATCGCCAATGGCCATGAGGTGGTCGGAGTCACCATGCGTCTGTGGGGCGGCGAGAGCGATACGGGGTGCTGTTCGGTTGCCGATGTCGATGACGCACGCCGTGTGGCTCAGCAACTTGGCATCGATCATTTGGTATTCAACTTCTCAGATGATTTCACCACCCATGTCGTCACTCCATATGTCAATGCCCATGTCGAGGGACTCACGCCCAATCCGTGCATCGAGTGCAACCGTCACCTCAAGTTCGATCGTCTCAGCGAGCGGGCACGACTGTTGGGCTTTGATGCGGTTGCCACCGGTCATCACGCCCGCATTGAATGTGACGACAACGGCACCTTGCGTCTCACCCGCGGCTACGATGACGCCAAGGATCAGAGTTACGTCGTGCACATGTTGGATCAGGCAGAACTCAGTTACACGATGTTTCCAGTCGGTCATCTCACTAAGGCCCAGGTCCGTGAGCGGGCACAAGAGCTCGGTCTGCGTACCGCGGCCAAGCCCGACAGTCAGGACGTATGTTTCATCAGCCGCAACGGTGGCCGGGAAGCATTCTTAGGCAAACGCATTCCATTTCGCACCGCACAAGTCGTCCACGAAGATGGAACTCTGGTCGGCCAAGTCGAGGCACTTGAACTTGTCACCATCGGTCAACGCAAGGGTCTTGGTCTGCCTGGTGGTGGCCCGAAACAGTATGTAGTGGAAGTGGATACGCCGCGTGCACGTGTGGTCATTGGCGAAGAGTCACGTCTGATGTGCGAATCATTCACCGTCCAGCGCATCGTGTGGTCAGATGCGGGTGATGCCACTCGACTTGCGCTGATCAACGATGTGTTGGTTCAAAGCAGCGCCCATGGCCAGGTGTATCCAGCCACAATTGAGATTGTGAGCAACGCCAACAACTCGGTTCGTGTGGATTGGTTGTCACCACAGCGCCGTATCGCCCCCGGCCAAAGTGTGGTGTTCTACGACGCCACCAATCGGTATGTCCTCGGTGGGGGAATCGCCACCAACTAACGGTCGACTATTGCCAGAATCGGTCGATACCGAGAAGTGCAATCATCGCAACAACCACAGATCCGGCCACTCTCCAGTTCGCGTGCGAAATTTCTTTGCTCAGTTCGGCGAAGCGCAGGTTCACTAATGCAAAACCTTCTTTCATTTCTGCTCGCACGGCCTTGAACTCGGCATACATTTCGGTCCGCAGTGATCCGGTTTCTGCTCGCACGGCCTTGAACTCAGATGCCATTTCACTTCGCACGGCCTTGAACTCGGAATTCATATCGCTGCGTAGTGATCCGGTTTCTGCTCGCACGGCCTTGAACTCGGCATTCATATCGCTGCGTAGTGATCCGGTTTCTGCTCGCACGGCCTTGAACTCAGATGCCATTTCACTTCGCA
>CAYHCC010000001.1:11967-230622 GCA_964355165.1 uncultured Acidimicrobium sp. | reverse complement strand
AGTGATCCGGTTTCTGCTCGCACGGCCTTGAACTCAGATGCCATTTCACTTCGCACGGCCTTGAACTCGGAATTCATATCGCTGCGTAGTGATCCGGTTTCTGCTCGCACGGCCTTGAACTCGGCATTCATATCGCTGCGTAGTGATCCGGTTTCTGCTCTCACCGAGTTGAATTCGGCATTCATGTCAGTTCGTAAGTTTCCAATGTCGGAACGCAACGATGCAAAATTAGAATCTAGTTGAACGGCGACGTTGTAGAGATCGGCTCCAGTGACTGGTTGATCCTTTCTCCCGTCGTGTTGTTCGTTCACAAATCCTCCCAGATCGTGCAGTTCGCTAAATGATTCGGGTTTAGACATATCGTCCTCCGTTGCAGTTGTTCCAATGGGGAAGATGTGTGCAATTAGTTGTAGCGGAAGCGGGACCAGTTGTAAATGCCCACTAGATGATCGGACTGGTAGTTCAGTGTGCCTACTGCGCCACCACCCGTGCCGGTCGCGATGGAGCAACCAAAAACGCTTTGACGTGCAATGCATCGGCCTTCTTCAACAACCGGCTTGCGAATGGTGTGAGCCGCACATCGGTCATCTCGCGCAACTGCACTTCTAGTGGCACACCGGAGGTGAATCCGGTGAGATCAAACGCTTGTGTATCGGCAGTCGCCAATGCAATTGACTCAACTTCGCTGCGTCGTAACATCAGCACGTCGAGGAGCAAAGTCGGGTCGTGTAGCACGACTCCGGCCGGCACAAACACCAACCAACGCCGTGAAAGTTGGTATAGCCGTGGCGCTATCTTCCATATCAATATCGCACCCATCACTAGGCCAGCACTGCCCAGTACCCACTGTTGATCAGCAAACCACAACGGGGTCAACACGAAGGTTCCAACCTGCAGCAGGTAGGCAATGGCGACCGGCAACAAAAGCGGTGCCGGCACTCGCAACAAAAACCGCTGTTCGTCGCCGTAGGCACCGGCCCGGACATGAATCGCTCCGTAGTCAGCATTGAAGATGATCAGACTGGTGAGCAGCGCACATGTCGCGCTGGCAATCGCCACGGCAACGATGTCGGCAGTAGCGATTTCCACAAACAAATAGACGGTAACCACGGGGACAAGACATCTGGCAATCGTGAGTGACAGTGGATGATAAACCCACAGGGCAATTGTCACGATCGCCCACAGCGTCCAGAATTCGGCAGTCAATGCGTAGCGCAGGGCGGTCGAGTTCTGTGGCAATGAGTCGATGAGCTCATTGGGGATGATGGCGGCGACGAGCCACAACAGACGCGCCAGCCACGCAAGTTGATTCATGGTCGGTCGAGGCACGCACAGAGCATATGTCGCAGTGCACGGCATCGGTAATATTCATGTCATGGCTGGCGCGACTACACCGTCAAGGTTGGTGCGCGATCGCGTGGTCGAATTGCGGGAGATCATTGACTATCACAATGAGCGATATTTCACTCAGGACAACCCCGAACTTTCTGATGCTGACTATGACGCACTTGTGCGCGAACTTGCCGGCCTTGAAGTGCAATATCCGGAACTTGTCACCCCAGATTCAACATCTACACGAGTAGGTGCGGCTGGCACCACCACGTTTGCACCCGTGACGCATCGCGTCCCGATGACAAGTCTTGACAACGCCATGGACGCCGACGAACTGCACGCCTGGGGCGAACGCGTGGCAAAGGGTCTTGGCAATGCACCAGCGCACTTCACTTGCGAATTGAAAATTGATGGATTGGCGACAAGCCTGCGCTATGAACGCGGCACACTCGTGCAGGCCGCCACGCGCGGTGATGGACAGGTGGGTGAGGATGTCACCGCCAACGTGGCGACCATTCACGTCGTGCCCAAAAAACTTGTTGCGACGAATCGTGCTCAAATTCCAGAAGTACTTGAAGTTCGCGGCGAGGTGTACATGCCAATCGCCGCCTTCAAACGCCTGCGGGCCGAAAAGGAACTTGAAAACGAACAGCGCATTGTCGCGGGCAGGAAGCCCGAGCCCGTGCCAGCCAACCCCCGAAATGCGGGCGCTGGTAGTTTGCGTCAAAAAAATTCTGCCGTCACGGCTACCCGGGACCTCGCCTTCTGGTGCTATCAACTTGGCGAAGTCGTGGGTCTCAGTGAGTTCACCTCTCATCACGACACGCTCGAGTATCTCCGCCAGATCGGATTTCCTGTTAACCCCGAAGTGAAGATGATGAACGGCATCGACGAGGTGCTGGCCTTCTGTGCTCATTGGGAACTTAACCGTCACGACCTTGGCTATGAGATCGATGGAGTAGTTGTCAAACTCGATGATCTCGCCCAACGCCAAGCCCTCGGCTTCACCTCACGTGCGCCCCGCTGGGCGATCGCCTACAAGTTTGTCCCGCAAGAGCGCAACACCATTCTTAAAGACATTCAAGTGTCCATCGGCCGTACTGGCCGAGCCACACCGTTTGCCGTGCTCGAGCCCGTTGTCGTCGGAGGCTCAACGGTGTCGTTGGCAACGCTGCACAACCGTGAGCAGGTGCGACTCAAAGATGTTCGCCCCGGCGACACCGTGGTCGTGCGCAAAGCGGGCGATGTCATCCCTGAAGTTGTCGGACCGGTGCTTTCATTACGACCAAAAAACTCCAAGCCGTGGAAATTCCCGGTGATCTGTCCGTGCGAACTCAAATCCACTCTGGTGCAGGTTGAAGGCGAGTCCGACACTCGTTGTGTTGAACCGCAATGCCCTTACCAACGTGATCAGCGGATCATTCATTTCGCTTCCCGCGGTGGCATGGACATTGAAGGTCTTGGTGAGAAGACAGTCTTTGCTCTCTCTGATGCCGGATATATCAAAGACGCCGGCGACCTCTACTCGCTGACCACGAAGCAGCTCCTGCAAATTGAAGGCTATGCCGAGACCAGTGTCGCCAATTTGCTCGCCGCAATCAACAACTCCAAAACACGAACTCTCCCCAAACTCCTCACCGCCCTCGGGGTCAAACACTTGGGCCCCGCCGCATCGGAATCGCTTGCTCGCCGCTTTGGCAACCTCGACGCGATCATGAACGCCAGCGAGGAGGATCTCAGCGCTGTAGATGGTGTCGGTGAAGTCATCGCTGCGTCGATCACCGCTTGGTTTGGTGACAAGAACAACCGCAAGATTCTCGAGAAGCTGCGCAAGGGTGGAGTCGCTTTCGGCAACATCGTCACCAGTTCGCTTCCACAAACACTTGTCGGCAAAGCAGTTGTTGTTACTGGCACGATCATCGGTTTCTCGCGGGAGGAAGCGGAAGCCGCGATCAAAGACCGTGGTGGCAAAAGCCCAGGCAGTGTCAGCGCCAAGACGTTCGCAGTTGTCGTTGGCTCAGAACCTGGGGCTTCGAAGGTATTGAAAGCCGAGCAACTTGGTATCCCAATGATCGATGGGCACGAATTTGTGCAACTGATCGAAACTGGCGAGTTGCCGTAATCGCCGATCGAAGTTCGTCGCTACAGCGTGTTCTCGAGAGCCTGGCGAGTTTCCTCAAGATCCATTGCTGGCTCCGGCCATTCAAGCTTGAGTTCGCGCAGTACCTTCAGCACAATCTCGCTAACGACGAGGTTTCTGAACCACTTTTTGTTACTCGGGATGATCCACCACGGTGCATAATCCGTGTTAGTCCGAGTGAGAGTGTCGTTAAAGATCCGTACGTAGTGATCCCAAAGTACGCGCTCGCGGACATCGTTGCTGGTTAATTTCCAATTTCGAGTCGGATCATCAAGACGGCTCTTTATTCGATCCGACTGTTCGTCCTTGGAAATGTTGAGAAACATTTTGATGATGACCGTATCTTCGTCCACGAGGAGCCGCTCAAACTCGTTAATGTGCCGAATTCGTTTTGTGGCGCGATGTTCATCGATCATCTTGTCCACGCGTGTAACAAGAACATCTTCGTAGTGGCTTCGGTTGAAGATGCCGATATCTCCTCGCGCGGGACAGGCATTGTGCACACGCCATAGGTAGTCGTGGTCCTTCTCTTGCCCTTCTGGTTCTTTGAACGAAGTCACATGGACTCCCTGCGGATTGAACGCTGACATCACCTTCCGGATAGTCCCGTCTTTGCCGGCGGTACTGATGCCTTGGAGCACGATCAAAACCGATGTTTTGTCTTGGGCATACAGTCGGTACTGGAGGTCCTCCAGTTCCTGGAGATTCTTGGCGAGTTGTTCTTCACTCTCCTGCTTGGTGAAATCCTCGTCTTCATTTGGTACAAATTCTTCGAGCCGAATGTTTTCACCCTCTGATCGGCGAAACGACTTGAGATTCACCTTTGTCATGTCGCCACGCTACCGCCAGCAGTTTCAGCAAGATTGACTGCGAGGCCGAGAACGATTGATGCACCCGCCACCCGCGTGAAGCGGGCAACGGGTGCATCGGGGAGTCACTTAAATTAATTAACCTAATGAATTAGCTATTGGAGTTTGGCTCTTCTGGCTTTACCGGTGGTTCTCCAAGGGCCTTAAGAGCTTCTTGATAGGCCTTCCGAATCGCTTCAACTTTTTCTTTGAAGATGGCGAGGTCGGCCTTGTAGGTAATCATGGCTTGGCGGAATCGCTCAATGGCCGCAGTCTGTTCGGGGGTCAATGCCGGCTTTTCTGGTTTTGCACCAAGAGCCTTAAGGGCATCTGTTTTGACCTGAGTTGCGGTACGCACTGCGGTCTTGAATGCTTCTCTTGCCGCCGTACGTGCTTCGTCGGTGGTTGCAGCTTCACGTGCGGCCTTGAATGTGTCTCGGGCATTTTCCATCGCGGTGTGGAACGTCGCCATAATTACTTCTCGTTCTGCTTTGTAAGCAGCGCGTTGGGCCTTGAAGGCGTCTTTCTGTGCGTCTGTCATCCTGAAATTATCCCGACTGTCGTCATTCGAGACCGAATGTGTTGACTTGTCTGAATCGGATCCAGATCCGTTATCTGCAAACGCGGTCGAGGCCCCGTTTGCAAGTATCAATGATGTCGCTAAGGCGACAATGAATTTCTTCTTCATAGTTTTTCTCCTTGGTGTAGGTGGCTTCTTGGTAGTCACCGTACGAAACTCACTTGTGAGAATCCTGTGATTTCCCTTGGTAACTCATCAGAATTCTGAGAGCAACTGATTCATTGCATCAAGACATCAAGCACGGCGGCAGGTGAAGATTCCAGATTCGATTTACGCGGTGACTTACTTGAAACCTTATGGCTTGACCGGATTTACTGGTGGGGACCCGAGCGCATCCATTGAGTCTCGGTAAATCCGTTGGGCAGTGTTGATTGCAACCTTAAAATTTCTCTCAGCTATCTGACGTGCGTTTCTCGTGGTCGTCGATTTGCGCGCGGATTCGAATGCCCTTTGGGCATTGACCTTGGCAGTTCTGAACGTCATTTCTATCGTCCTTCGCGCATCAAGGTATTTGGTGATGGCATCTTCTCGCGCCTTTCGGGCTGCTTCTTGCTCGGCCTTCCTTGCTGCCTCCTGTGCCTTCCTTGCTGCCTCCTGTGCCTTCCTAGCTGCTTCTTGTGCGGCCTTCCTTGCCGCCTCTTGTGCGGCCTTCACTCGGGGATTGCCGGATCTCTCCACGACTGTTGTCGACGAACCGCTGTCATCGGAGTCCGACCCGTTATCGGCAAATGCGGTGGAGGCACCGTTTGCAAGTACCAATGATGTCGCTACAGCGACCACGATGATCTTCTTCATAGTTGCTTGTCCTGTGATGGAGGGGCTAGTTCTCACGTATTACCGTAGGGATCAAGTTTGTGAGAATCATGTGAATTGCCCTTGGATGGGCCTTAGAACTCAGGTTGGGTTGGCGCGACTGGTCGGGGACCAAGCGCCTTGAGGGCGGTACGACGAGTCTGATTAGCGGCACGGAATTGGGTCTTTAGCGCATTGTGGGCGGCATTATGTGCGTCTTTGGTACACGCCAATTTGCTAGCGGTCTCGAACGCCTCTTCGGCATCGGCTGTTACGGTGCAGAACTCGGTGCAAATTGCGTTTCGCTGCGCACTGTATTCGGTGAGTTTGGCTCTGTGGGTGATCATTTCGTACTGCTTCTCCAGGGGTAAACGAATAGTGATTAATGGCCACCATACGAAGCAAATTTGTGCGTTTTGGGTGATTTCGGTTGGGAAGCCCTTGGAATACGCGAGATTGAGTCTTTAGTAGATTTGGCAGGGGTGGCGGTACCCACTTGCGGAGGAAATCATGGGATCACAACTTGTGCTCGTTGTTGATGACGAAGAAGCGGTGTGTGACATCATTGTCGACGCATTGCACCTGGCCGAATACCGCACGTTGCGCGCTGGCGATGGCGCCACGGCGTTGACTCTGATGCGTGAGCAGCAACCCGATCTTGTAATTCTCGATGTGAACATGCCACGTATGACTGGATTTGAGGTGCTCGAACGAATGCGACAGGCCGGCATCCTCACTCCGGCGATCCTGCTTACGGCACGACATTCGCGCGAAGATACGGTGACCGGCCTACGTCTCGGCGCCGATGACTACGTGAAAAAACCATTTGGGTTGGAAGAGCTTCTCCTTCGTGTGACGGCTGTATTGAGGCGTACTTCGGGGGCCGATGACGAGGTCGTGTTGCAGTGCGGGATGATTGCGATGAACCTCGATCTCCATCGTGTGACCGTTGGAGATGAACAAGTCGAACTTTCACCGACGGAATTCCGCCTGTTGCGTTACCTGATGGAGAATAAGAACCACGTCCTTTCCAAGCAGCAAATTCTTGATGCCGTGTGGGGGATCGATTTTGATTCCAACACGACGGTGGTCGAAACATTTGTGTCGTACTTGCGCAAGAAGCTCGCACAAGAAGGCGAGCAAGCGTTGGTCACGGTTCGCGGAGTTGGTTTCAAGATCGTGGATCCGAAGAAGAATGCATGAAGTTACGGACCCAGCTTGCCGCGACGTTGGGAATAGCACTTGTTTCGAGCGGTGTCCTCATCGGCGGTGCCACGGCATGGTTGTCGCGATCGGATGCTGTCCACAGAATTGACGGCTCATTAGGGATTCTCAGCGCACGCATCGCGGCTGATCCGATTAACGATGTGGAGACACTGCTCACATCGGCTGAAACCTCACCGTTTTCACTCATTGGCGAGATCTTTTATGACGACGCGGACCCGTTTTCGGTGGTGGAGGGTCACGACGGCGACACGGTACTCACACTGCCCACGCTTTCGGTGACAACGGTTCGACGGGCGGTCGAGCAACCGATCACCATTGATGGGTCAACTTCGTTGCGCATTCGGGCAACGGAAAGTGGCGATGGGCAATGGATTGTGGTGGGTACTTCGTTGCGTGCTGTGAACTCACAATTTGTTAGGTCATTGCTACAGAGCCTGCTGGTGTCGGTCGGAATCGCGTTCCTCACGATGCTCCTCATCTGGCTCGTACTACGGCGCCAATTGCGACCAATCACCCGAATCACCGAGAGTGCCGCCGCCATCGCTGGTGGTGATCTTGGGGCCGAGTTGCCGGTGTCGGTGCATACGAACGAAGTTGGTGATCTCACCTCGGCGCTGCAGGCGATGACCAACAAATTGCAACAGGCTGTAGTCATCACATCGATTTCCGAACAGCGGATGCGCGAGTTCCTTGGTGATGCATCTCATGAATTACGCACACCACTCACCGTGGTCCGCGGTTATGTCGACATTCTCTTTGGTGGTCGCGAACTTTCTGACGAACAGCGCGAGCGTGCGATTCGACGTCTGGTGTCGGAGAGCAGACGCATGGATGTGATCATTAATGATCTGCTCCTGCTCGCCGAACTTGGCGAAGTGAATGTTGGACTCGACGATGAGGTGAACCTCTCACAGATCGTCGTTGACCACTTCACCGATCTCGGAATGCACGAGCCAGATCGGAAAATGGTCATCACTGTCGAATCGTCACTTATCGTGCAGGGAAATGCCGCGCACCTGGAACGACTCGTGGCCAACATCAAGTCCAACATCTTGCGGCATACGGATCCTGATGTCGAGGTTGACGTTTCGCTCACTCAGAGCGACGGCGATATCGTGCTCGAAGTCAACGATGCCGGACCTGGGCTTACCCCGAGCATGTATCAGCGCAGTACCACCGAGTTTCAACGGTTTGACCATTCCCGTTCACACGATGGCGGAGGCTTTGGCCTTGGTTTGAGCATCATTGCCTCGATCATCCAGCACCACTCGGGCACGCTTGAGTTGTCGCCAAGTTCACTGGGCGGTTTGTGTACCCGCGTCGTGCTGCCGTCGCGACACGTAAATAAAATCTAACTAAGGGCGCGTGCCAAATCGGCGATCAGGTCGTCGATATGTTCCAGTCCGACCGAGAGCCGAATCAGATCATCCGGCACTTCAAGCACGCTGCCCGCGACCGAGGCGTGGGTCATCTTGCCTGGATGTTCGATGAGCGACTCAACGCCGCCAAGTGATTCGGCCAATGTGAAAAGTTCAACCCGCTTACACACCTGCAATGCCGACTCAATTCCGCCGCGGACGCGAAAGGAAATCATCCCGCCGAAGTCGCGCATTTGCCGTTTGGCGATGTCGTGACCCGGATGGGTTGGCAAACCCGGATAACGAACTTCGCGGACGCGATCATGGGCCACCAGAAAATCCACGATTGCCCGCGCATTTTGGCAATGACGATCCATCCGCACGGCGAGTGTCTTGGCCCCGCGCAGCACTAACCACGAGTCGAACGGTCCGGCGATTGGGCCCATCGCGTTGTGGTTATAGGCAATTTTGTCGGCCAACTCAGGATCCTTCACGACGATCGCACCACTAATTACATCGCTATGTCCGCCAAGATATTTTGTCGTCGAATGGATGACAGCATCTGCCCCCAACTCCAGTGGCTGTTGCAGGTACGGCGAGGCAAACGTGTTGTCCACCACGAGAAGGGCATTGGCGGCGTGGGCAATCTTTGCCAACTCGACGATATCCGAAATGGAAAGTAGCGGATTCGTAGGCGACTCAGTCCAGATGACTTTCGTTTTGCCCGGCACGATCGCAGCGCGAACCGCGGCTAGATCGCTCTGATCTACCGCCGTATGTTCAACACCCCATGGCTCGAGCACTCGGGCAAACAGACGGTACGACCCACCGTAGGCATCGATTGGCACGACAAGGTGATCACCAGGACGCAACACGGTGCGCAGCAGCAGATCTTCGGCAGCCAGTCCTGATGCCGTGGCAAAGGCGCGCGTGCCATTTTCCAGCGCCGCCAAACACTCTTCCAAGGCGTCGCGCGTCGGGTTTCCACTGCGGGCGTATTCATAGCCGGCGCGTAAACCCCCAACACCGTCTTGTTTAAACGTGGACACCTGATAGATCGGTGGAACTACGGCGCCGGTGCGTGGGTCGGCCTCTTGTCCGGCGTGAATGGCTGCTGTTTCGAATTTCATTTATGACACCACATATCCGAGTAGATCTTGCCTGGTTAATACGCCGATTGGTTTGCCATCTTCGAGTACCGTCAGTGCACTAACTGTCTCAAGAGCAGTAACTGCAGCCGAGACTGGTTCCTTACTTCCAATCATCGGGAATGGAGGGCTCATGTGCATGTATACCTGATCCGACAGCGCGGCTTTGCCAGCGAAGATTGCATCCAGTAGCGCCGACTCCTTGACGGAACCAACAATTTCTCCGACCATCACGGGCGGTTCGGCTTTAACAACCGGCATCTGCGAAACCCCGAACTCTCTCAAGATATCGATCGCCTCGCGAATTGTTTCCGTGGGATGCACGTGAATGAACGAAGGCAAATTGCCTGTCTTTTGCAGCAGAACCCGACCAACAGTTTCATCGTCTCCTCGCCCGAGGAATCCATACTTTCGCATCCAGTCGTCGTTGAAAACTTTGCCCAGGTAACCGCGCCCACCATCGGGAAGAATGATGACCACCAAGTCACCCTTCTTGGCCCGCTTGGCCACCTCCAACCCGGCAACCACCGCCAACCCACACGAGCCCCCGACGAGCAGTCCTTCTTCTTGGGCCAGCCGACGAGTCATCGCGAATGCATCCCCATCAGAGACGGCAATGATCTCATCGACAACTTTTGGATCATATGCAGCCGGCCAAAAATCCTCGCCAACACCCTCAACTAAATATGGTCTGCCGGTACCACCCGAATAGACACTGCCTTCTGGGTCGGCGCCAATAATCTTGACCGCGCCGTTGCTCACCTCTTTCAAAAACTTGCCGATCCCCGAGATCGTTCCACCCGTTCCGACACCGGCAACAAAATGAGTGACCTTGCCGTCGGTGGCCTTCCAAATCTCAGGTCCGGTTGTTTCGTAATGCGAGAGTGCATTATTCGGATTTGAGTATTGATCGGGCTTCCATGCCCCAGGAATTTCCTTCGTCAGTCTGGCGCTCACCGAGTAATACGAAGTCGGATCTTCCGGGTCAACGGCCGTTGGACACGTCACCACCTCGGCGCCATAGGCGCGCAAGACGGCAATCTTGTCCGGCGAAACTTTGTCCGGGCACACGAACACACATTTATATCCTCGTTGTTGGGCAACCAGGGCGAGTCCGATTCCGGTATTACCACTCGTTGGTTCGACGATTGTTCCAGTCGGGGCGAGCAAACCAGCCGCCTCGGCCGCATCTACCATGCGCACAGCAATTCGGTCCTTGACCGAACCACCAGGATTGAAATATTCGACCTTGACCACGACATCTGCCGGCAAGCCTGCGGCGACCTTCCTCAATCGGAGAAGGGGGGTGTTGCCGATCAGATCGATGATTGAGTCATAGATCATGACGTCACACTATTTCTTGTCAACAGCCTTAAAAATCTTGCTGAATATCCCTGCTGACCAGCCCTTGAACCCACCCTTACTCTTGGCTTTCTCAGCGTAGGTCTCTGCCAGTTCAGCGTCCGCCTTCAAAGTCTCAGAAATAGAAACTTTGCCGTCATGATCTAAATCGAAGTACGGATCTAGCACGCCGGCATCGTCCTTGTCTTGCTCCCGATCTTTATCGTGATTCGCGTCTTGGTCCATGGTCGACACAACCTTTCCGCTAGATGTGCCATCAAACTACCACTGAGTTTGAGTTCGTCCGGCCTAAGAATTAGGTGCTATTTGATGAGAATGGCAAAAATTCCAAACGCGCTCAGAATGGTGCTAATGATTGCACCGAAGAAAATTCTCCCGGCGCGATACATAGAGCGCATCAGTTCAACTCGAAATTGTTCAAACTTGGTATCAGTTCCGGTCGTATGGAGACGGAAGTCGCCGCGCAATAAATCAAACTTGGAGTCAGTTCCGGTCGTATGGAGACGGAAGTCGCCGCGCAATAAATCAAACTTGGCGTCAGTTTCGGTCGCCAGGTTGCGGAAGTCGCCGCGCAATAAATCAAACTTGGCGTCAGTTTCGGTCGCCAGGTTGCGGAAGTCGCCGCGCAATAAATCAAATTTGGTGTCAATCCTCATGGCCAGGAGACGAAGGTCGCCGCGTGTTGCTGGTTCGTTCCATTTCGGATCCAAATCCTCGCTCATGGAGTGCTCCAGTCGGTTGATATTGCTCGTATCTGCAGTGCTGACCATTCTTGCCCCTTTTGATTGCGGATGATTCCGCACTGATGTGTAACCGTGGAGCTCGATGGTCCTAAATTTCTATCAAAAAATAGATTTGTGCAGTGTGTCAACTCGTGATGACGGTTTATCAATCAAAAAGGTCAACTGCTATCTCGGCCCAAACAATCAGAAGCAAAATTGCGAATTCGAGTCTGATGATTTTGTCAGCTTTTGCTTGCTTCGCGAATAGTTCCTTGAACTCACTCGATAGTTTTTCGATCGCAGCCAAGTGTTCAGTGCTGAAGTCATTCATTTGCTGGCTGAGGTCGCGGATCTTCTGGCTGGGGTTGCTCTCGGTCATGGTCTCTTCCAGTTGACTGTTTGCTCTAGTGATAACTCAGTTTCCATCGCTTGTAAATGTGCTTACCAAAATTTGTGGCGACTACCTGTGTGTACAACACCCCGCGCGTATTGTCATTGCGAGCATTACGAAGCGAGTTTCTGCACGTCCGAGTACTTTGGAGACCTATGCCGTTAAGAGTTGAATATGTCGGTCGTCTGGACGACATCATCGAACCGGCGGTTGAGTACCTCTCACGGCCCGCTGATCTCTTCGATAAGCAACACCTCGTGGTACCGACGGCGGGTGTCAAGGCCTGGCTCATGCCTGAACTGGCCAAGCATCTTGGTGCCAGCGGCAAGCACGACGGCATCGTGGCTAACGTTCAAGTTGATTATCCGGGCGCGTTGTCAAAGTTTCTCGCACCAAAACGGCTCGGCCAAGTTGACCCGTGGTCTATTGAACGCCTGACATTTGCAGTGCTCGCAGTAATCGCCAACAATCCTGCATATTCCGAGATCATTAAACGTTCGGGTGGTCCGTTACTGGCGGCACGTTCAATTGCCGATCGATTCGATCGTTATCACGTCCGTCGCCCGGCAATGATTCGCGAGTGGGAGAAAGAGATTTCAGTTCTCAGCCCCACGGCAAATGACGAAGTGCATAGCAGCGGACGCCTTACCAAGTCACTCAGCCCTGACGACATGTGGCAGTTTTACTTGTGGCAGGCGATTCGCAAGCAGATCGGCGAACCCAGCCCTCCGGCGCGCGAACTACAACCGAGCGACGCGATCCCCACACAACTGTTGGTGGCTGGTCTGCAGTCCCTCAGCCTGCGTCAAATTCAAGTGCTCCAACAACTTGCAGAAGTCTGCGAGGTGCAGGTGTTGCTCGTGCATCCGTCGCCACCGTTACAACAGCGTTGGGCAAACACCACGCCCGTTACCCCTGGTCTTGCGCCACTGCGCAGTGATACCGAGATTCCCGAAGATGCCGATCCGCTGGTCTATGCCTGGTTGCGCGGTACACATGAAACACAAACCCTGCTCGCCTCGCAAGGCATCACTCCAACGCCCACAACGCGCCCACAGACAACACCCGTCGACAATCTGCTGGGCCGTTTGCAGCACGTTGTCAATGCCACACTCATCGCCACGCCAACAACATTTGACACAGCCGACCACTCGCTGAGCATTCATCGCTGTCACAACATCGGTCGTCAAGTTGAAGTCTTGCACGATGCACTCCTGCACGCCTTTGCCGAACTGCCCGATCTGCATCCGCACGAAATAGTCATCCTCAGCCCCGATATCGCCAATGCGGCGCCGTATTTGCAGGCCACATTCGCCCGCAAGATCGCGATCGATGGTCGCAAGGTGCAACTGCCACTGGCGGTCGCCGATCGCGGCATCCGCGAAGTCAGCGCCGGTGCCGAACTACTCGGCAACGTGCTTGAACTCCTTGGCTCTCGCTGCTCGGTGGATGGTGTGATGTTGGTTGCCACGTCGCCGCTCGTGCTGGATCAACTTGGCGTCACCAGCGAAACCGTCGAAACCTGGCAGCGCTTCATTGAGCGCACCAACATTCGTTGGGGTCTCACCGCCGAGCAGCGAAGTCGTGTCGGCCTAGATGCGGGTGCAATCGATGCCCACAGTTGGAAACTCGGCCTCGAACGGATGATCCTCGGCGCAACCCTGCCCGATGCCACCCCAGCACCGGCACTGGGCGGAGTAGTGCCGCTTGATGATGTCGATCTCGCCGACATCGACGACATCGCCGCCCTCATTCGGGTGTTTGACGTGGTGCTCGATCTCGATCACGACACGACCAGCGATCGTACGGTCGGGCAGTGGTGCGACGCACTGGAACTTGCGCTAGGCAATTTGTGCGGCGAAAACTGTAGCGAACTTGAATCACCGCTCCACCAACTTGAAATGTTGCGTAACGCCGCGAACGACATCGCTGTTCCATTTACGGACATCAAAGTGCGCCTCAGCGACATGCTCAAAGCAGTTGCCGGTCGGCAACCCTTGCGCACGGGCGTCATCACCGCCACAAGCATGGTGCCATTGCGAGGTGTGCCGTATCGCGTCGTGTGTGTAATGGGCTTTGATGACGGCGCGATCGGTGGCTCCGAAACCGAAGCCGATGATCTCATCGAACGCCAACGGTTGGTGGGTGATCACGATGAACGTCTGGAAGTTCGCCGTGCCCTGCTCGATGCCATGCTTGCCGCGCAGGATCGGATGATCATCACCTGCACAGGTACAAGCATCAAGAACAACACCATGTTGCCGCTTGTTACACCACTCGCCGAGTTTGTTGACTTCGCCCGTCGCGCCGGTGTCGGCACCAACGAGACCACCAAACTCAGCAACATTGAAATTGTTCACCCCCGCCACGCCAGTAGCCCCGCCAACTTCTTGCTCGACGGTGTGCAACCCGGCCTCATCTGGAGCCACGACCCGGCAGCACACACGGCTGCCACCAAACTTGGTCAAGCCACAACACCAATAACTACGGGTATCGGCACCGAACCCGACATGCCGGTGGTTGAACTCAGCGCACTCGAGCAACTCGTGCGCGACCCATTGCGATTGTTCGTCCAACACACACTTGGCATCAACACATGGCGCGACAATAACGCCACCACACCGGCCACCTTTCCGCTGGCCCTCACCACTCGCGAGCATCGCGAACTCAGTGAGCAACTTCTGCAAGTTCTGCTTGCCAACTCTGATCCAGAGGCAGAAGCCGAGTGGCAGCGTGCATTACACATCAGCGGATTGCTTCCCGTAGGTGCCTTTGGTGATGATCAACTCATCGAACTCACCCAACTGGGTCATGGCATCGTCGCCGAAGCGGCCAAACAACACGTTCCGCTACAAGGTGGCGCCACCCATGAAATTGTCTGTATGGCCGGCAGTTTCCAAGTAGTTGGCCGGATCGAGGGAGTGCACACCGAGAGTACGCAAATTGTCATGCTCAGTACCGAAGACGACTTCGAGAAACTCAAACCCATCGCCGCCTTGCGACTGCTTGTGGCCACAGCCCACGGCCTGTCAGTGGATTGTCTGGTCGTTGTCAATCGTCACGTTAAATGGAAGCCCGGCGTGCTCACGACCAAAGGTGCCCCCGCCCCAGTGGCCCAGATCCGCACCCTGCGTCTCGAAGGCTCAATCGATCAAACCCAAGCCCAAACCCGCCTCGCCGCTCTGTGCGATCTCGTGCGTACTGCACTCGTTTCGCCGTGTGCCAGTTTTGGTGGGGCAGCCACCGACACCCTCGCCGATCGTGCCAAAGGTGGCAAAACATTCGGTCAATTCGTGCACGGCAGATCATACGAGTACTCATCAGAACTGGTTGTCTACGGTGCCAACCCACAATTTGATGATGTCTTCGTTGCCAACGCACCCGAACTCGCGTTTCGCGCCCGCTTCGATCGCCAGTTCACCGTTACCTACAACCGGTCGACCAAGGAATATCTCATCTCATGAGCGCCATCGAACTTTCGCTCACCACTGAACCATTGCGCAATGGTCTCGTTGTTGAGGCCAGTGCCGGTACCGGTAAGACGTATTCGGTGGCTGCGCTTGTCACCCGCGAACTGGCCGAACGCGAGAGCCTGCGTATCGGTGAATTCCTCATCACCACGTTTACCCGTAATGCCGCGGCCGAACTTCGCGACCGGGTGCGTTCCCGCTTAGTCGACACGGTCCGACAATTACGTAGCGGTATCCCCGATAGTGGTGACGAACTTGCAGAACATCTATTGCAGGGCGATCCGACAACCATCGTCGCCCGACGAAGGCGTCTTGAGCGTGCCGCGGTCGAATTCGATACGGCAACCATTTCGACGATTCACGGTGTCTGCACCAAGGTGCTCAAAGCAGCCGGCCTCGATACGGGCACAGGGGGAGACGACGACAACACGGCCCGAATTGTTGCCGAGATCGTCAACGATGCGGTCGTTGCCGAGGCTCTTGCCGGCCGTACATGGGATGAAACCCGCATCGCCCAACCGGTCAAGGCCATGCTCGGCGATCCGTTTATCGAACCATGGTTCGACTCACAGCAACACGACCCGGCTACTACTCAACAACTCAACGACCTCGTCAACATATTGCGCACCTGCGTCGATGGCATTCATCAGGCCATGCTCATCGACCCGAGTTTCAACGATCTCCTTCGTCGCGCCTACGAGGTAGTTGTTGATCCGTCTCGCAGCGCACTTATCAAGGAACTCCGCGATCGTTTTAGCCTCGCCATTGTCGACGAAGCCCAAGACACCGATGCCGTGCAATGGAAGTTCTTCCGCGCACTTTTCCCCGAGGCAGATATCCGGGCACTTGTAGCAGTGGGCGACCCCAAACAGGCCATCTACGGTTTTCGCGGCGCCGATGTTCGCGCCTACGTCCGCTTCAGTGCAACAGCCACCGTTCGCACGCTGACCACCAATCACCGCTCCGACAAACCCGTTCTCGATGCCCTCAACGCTGCATTTGAGGGGGCAATCTTCGGCACCAATATTTCGTATATAGAGGTATCGGCAAGTGACCGCCACGGCGAGTCGCGCATCATCAATACCGAACCTGTCCAGTTCATCGATTTGGGCCAACTAACCAACCAAAATCAACTGGCCACACCCGTTGCCCAACGCGTACTCGAGTTGCTCACCACCACCCAACTGCAAGGCCCCAGCGAACCTCAGCCCGTGAAGCCGAGCGATATTTGTGTCCTGGTGCGGGCCACAGCAGTCGCTCGCGGTGTTGAACGTGAATTACGCCGTGTCGGTATTCCGGCAGTAAGCAACGGCACCGAAAGTGTGATGCGGGGGAGCATGGCCGGCGATATTCGCGCCCTGTTCGAAGCTATGGAACGCGTGTCCAACATGGGTCGCATTCGTCGGGTCGCTGGTACAGCATTATTTGGTTTCTCGCTACGTAATGTGGGCGCACTCACCGATGACGCCATGCTCGCCGTGCAAGATCGCATCAGCGAACTGGCAACCTTGCTCCAGCATCGTGGTATCGCCGCCTGTGCCGCCGCAATCTCTGCCGACGATGCCATGATCCAACACCTCGCCGCAGGCGAGCAGGGCGAGCGCAACATCACCGACTTCGCCCACATCATGGAAGTCATGCACGCCGCCAGTAATGGCGGCGGTTGCACACCGGCCAAGGCCCTCGAAATCTTTCTTGAACTACTCAATACCGATGAAAAAAGCGAACTTGTCAGCCGTCGTGTGGAAAGCGATGGTGATGCCGTCAAAGTCATGACGATTCACTCTGCCAAAGGTCTTGAATTCGAGTGTGTGATCGTGGCTGATCTGTGGAAGCCAAGTGAAGAGCGCCGTGGTAATCCACGACCACTTGTTTTTTACGATGGCAACCAGCGGGTAGTAGATATTGGTTTTGCACTTGACGCTGAGTCGCCACAATCCGAAGCAGCGGTCACCAGCAGTGAAAATGATGAACTTCGTCGCCTGCTGTATGTGGCAGCCACCCGCGCCAAACATCACCTGACGGTGCTCGTGGCCGATACAGGTGAGGGCAATATCTTGCGCTCAGTCATGACCGCGCTCCCACAGCTACGACCAGCCGCCACACTGCCTCCACTTACTGCTTACATGAAACCCATATCCACAAGTACACCAACAACACTTGCCCTTGCCAAGGCACCACCAGCCATCATCCAGACGTATCGACGCACCTCGTTCACCGGCATCACCGCCGCCCGCGAAGCCACCAACCCGCGGGACTATTTCTCGCCATCTGGCTCGGGCTTCGACGAAACCGACACGGCCGCCGATCTCGGCAGTAACCCCAGAGTGAGCCCCGATATACCCCAGCGCACCATTGCCGATCTACCCGCTGGAACCGCTGTGGGTAGCCAAATTCACGAGATCTTTGAACTCATTGATCCAACCGCTCAACCTCTGGAAGCCGAAGTAAAGCACGCAGTTGAACTTCGCGCCACGTCAGCACTACTGCGACCGTTTCACCACACGCTCACGCAAATGATTACCGACGCTCTGCGCACACCATTTGGTGGTCCGTTCAAAGACATTTCATATTCAGACATCCCCAAAAGTGATCGCCTTGCCGAAATGGATTTCGACATGGCGCTCACGTCGGTGAGTAGCGGTGTCCTCGCCAGCGACATCGGCGCGGTGCTGGCACAAATGCTGGGTCCGAACGACCCACTTTTCAGTTACGCCCATCAACTCAGCGATACATCGTTCAATATTCCACTTGGTGGCCTGCTCAACGGTTCTATCGATGCATTGTTGCGTTTACCAGACAGCACCGCCGATGCACCACGTTTGGTGATCTCCGACTACAAAAGCAACAAACTGCACACCGCCGACATGACCAACCCACTCGAGGCCTATGCACCGGCAAAACTTCTCGAGACCATGATCCATCACCACTATCCACTGCAAGCACTGCTGTACGGCACCGCCATCTATCGCCTGATGCGTTGGCGCGCACCACACGTAGATCACGATGCCTGCATTACGGGAATTGCCTACGGCTTCATCCGCGGCATGGTCGGCCCAACGACACCAACCGATGCGAGCGGTAATCGTTACGGCGTATTTACTTGGGCGGCACCCGCCGGCATGTGGTCTCAACTCAGCGATCTATTCGCCGGAGAGCGACCATGACTACCACCACAACACCAGCAATCGCAGCACCGACATCACTGCTCGCATATCGCGATGCCCATGTCATCGATAACGGCGACATCGCTGCTGCCACCGTGTTGGTCCGCATGGCCCAACGCACGCAGCCCACCAACCCGTCTGATCTGGCCTGGGTGGCACTAGGCCTCGTGCTGCGTACCTCGCGAGACGGCCACACCTGCGTCGATCTCGCACGCATCGCCGACTGGGCCGCCGATATCAACTTCGAAGATCCCAATCACGTGCCATGGCCAACCAACCCGGACGAATGGATCGGGGCACTTCGCTCAATGCCCGCACTCGTGGGCATCCCCGGCGATCGCACACCACTGATACTCGATGATCACCGCATGTATCTGGCCCGTGCATATGCCCAAGAAAACTCCATTGCCTCGGTACTCACTCGCAACAATGCTGAGCACGTCAGTGTGTTGCTGGGTGGCCCAGGCACCGGTAAAACCACCGAAGTTGCTCGCCGCCTGATCAAACGTTTCGCCGAAGGTCCAGACACACCGCGTCTTGCCCTGGCTGCTCCCACGGGTAGAGCCGCCACCCGCATGACCCAAGTACTACAGGCGCGTTGCATCGAGCAAAAAGCCTCGTCCGAGGTGATCGCCGCGGTAACCGCTGCACCAGCGCGCACCGTGCATGCACTACTCGGCTTTGTCCCCAATCGAATACCGCGCTTCACGTTTAGCGCAAACAATCCGTTGCCGTATGACTTGGTCGTGATCGATGAGGCCTCAATGCTGTCGTCGTCGATGATGTGCCAATTACTGGAAGCACTTCCACCAGAGGCCAATATCTTGCTCGTGGGCGATCCCGATCAACTTGCCAGTATCGAGTCGGGTACCGTGCTGGCCGACATTGCCGCCAGTTCCCGCACACCGAAATCGTTGCTTGTCTCTCGCACCCAGGTGCTCACTACTCAGCACCGTTTCGCCGCCGATTCGGGCATTGCGGCTCTCGCCAGTGCCGTACGCGACGGTGATGCCAAACAAGCACTGAGCGTTCTCGCCAGTAACACTCGAGATATCACATGGATCAACACCAGCACTCAAACATCGCTAAGCACTCTTACTGATGACATCGTCGCCCACGCGTTACAGGTGTGTGATGCAGCACGCGCAAATGACGACGACACGGTGCTGCGCATTCAACGTGAACTACAAGTCCTCTGTGCACACCGCAGTGGAGCAATGGGCGTAAGCGGCTGGAACGACCGCATCGAAGCCCGCTTAGGTTCACGTGCCGACTCCGTGTGGTATCCGGGTCGTCCAATCATGGTCAACCGCAATAACGACACACTCAACCTTTCAAATGGTGATGTCGGCGTAGTCATGGCCACCAAGCCAGACTCACGCATCGAAGCAGTGTTCGGCCAACCAGGTCAAAGCCAACGCGTTCCCACGACACGGCTCGAAGATATTGAAACCGTGCATGCCCTCACCATTCACAAAAGCCAAGGCTCTGAGTACGGCCACGCGGTGGTAGTGCTTCCCGAAACACGCAGTCGTATCCTCACCCGCGAGTTGCTCTACACCGGCATCACTCGGGCAATCAACCGCCTCACCATCGTCGGTTCCCGCGACGTCATAGAAGCCGCAATCGCCCGACCCATCCGCCGCGCCTCAGGCCTTGCAACGAGGTTGTAGCTTCGTTTGTGCTACAACGGTTTCCTAAACCGCAGGTCGCATGTTCGATTCATGCCGGGGGCGCTAGTAAGTTACTAGTTCAGAGTACTGGTAGCGCTTTCAGGGCCGGCCGAAATCAATTCGTGGTAGCAGCGTGGTAGCGGAATCGGTACGCCCGCGGCATGAGCAACGGGACTGTCTACCGAAGTGAGACGCCGAGTGGCGCGTCGTCGTGGTTAGCGCACGTCGCCTGATACGAGGTCGGCAAGCGTCGACAGATGAAGCGGACGTTCCGAACGAAGAAGGCCGCGCAGACTTCGCTGGTCGAGCTGCGGGCCGCGCATCAGATGGTTCGGTTCGTCGAGTCGTCGAAGCTGACCGTTTGCAACTTCGCCGACGCATGGCTCGATGGTCTCGCCAATCAGGGCCGGAAGGGGACGACGCTCAACGGCTACCGGCGGATCATCGATTCCTACGTTGCGCCTCGACTCGGCGACTTCGCGTTGCAAGACGTCAAGGCATCGGACCTCGACTCGCTGTACGCCGATCTGCTTCGAGGCGGTGGGGCGAACGGTCGTCGCGTCGCCGACCGTTGACATGCCGAACCACACTCCGCTGCCATGCACAGACACACCGCACCACACACCGAACTACGCATCGCAGCTGGTATTCCCAGTGCTCAACGATCAGTAGGAGCCTCGATCACGGACCAGAGGTGACCTGCAAATGCGGCCGTCCTCGGGGCATGTCGGAGGATCGACGAAGATGCCTGATCTGTGAGCTCGGACCTTCAGGGTCGCGAGTAGTCTTAGAGTATGGGCCTTACCTATCACCATCTGGGCGATGCCGATGTGCGCGCGTCGATGGTCGACCAATGGAACCTGGAATGGTTGGCTCTTGCTTCTGCAGGCGGACCATCTCAGTGCTATGGAAAGCAGCTCACTAACGCCGGATGGCTCCGCTGGGAGACAGCGATGCGAGACGCACTCACGTCTCACGATGATGACTGGCTCGTCAACGAGATGAACAACCCTGCGTTCTGGAATCCATTTCTCATTCGCAAGACGAAGAATGGTTCCACACAAGTTAAATACGACAAGCGGGACGCACTTGAGAAGCTCTGCCTTGGCGAGTTCAACGTCGCGTACATCCGGGGTCTCGCGTACGCCCTCGTCGCTCGCGGTGATTCCGATTGCCTGGTGTACCGGGCAGGTACCGCCGCCGAGGAACGGTCTGAATGCTCCAACTGGGAGAATCAATCCGTGTCGCTGTCTCAGGTGATCGCTGGCCACCGCGTCCGGTACTATCCAACGCCGGGGGACCGGTCGGCATGGTCGCTTCCTACTGGCCCCAACTGCCACCACAGTATCCGCAGTGTCTAGAAATCAGAGCGCTTCCAGTGGCTGCTCGCGACGCTCGCTCGAAGGCTAGGGACAAGGCTGGCCCTGCGCGCTCGGCGGCGGGGCGCGACGACTACATGGTCTCAAGGACGATTTGGGCGATGAAATCGTTGGCCCAAGTGACAGCTTCGGTGACGTTGTCGATGACGTCCAAGCCGGTGGCGGCTTCGGTGTAGATGGTCTCCCATCGGTCGTACTGGACAACGGTGGGCGGCCAATCGTGCCCTTGGCGCGCGATGAACAGGCGCTTGGCGGTTGCGGCGACGGCAGCCATGTCGATCGCTTCTTCCTGTTCGAGGATCTGCAGGTCGACGAGGTCGTGGGCCCGATCGTTCTGGCCTGTATTGGGGTTGACGAATGTGCACGCATGGAGCTTCTGCGCGATCTGATGGTCCAACGCGAGCACCGGGATGGGAGCCGGCGTCTCGAGCCCCAGTACCTCGAACAACGTGATCAGGTCGTCGGCGATCCGGAGGTCGTGACTTTTGGTGCTGCCGATTTCATCGTGCCCGAGTTCGAACGCGACCGTCAGCCAGTGCCGGCCTCGGAAGGCGAGCCGGATCGAGAATGGCTGCATCACGTACTCGGCGGGGACACCTTCAGGGGTGGCGGCCTCCTCCTGTTCGACGGTGCCGGTGAATCCGCTCCAACCGTCAGCCAACAGGTCGGCGAGTTCGTCGATGTAGTCGTCGAGCGTGATCTCGGCCGATCGTGATGCGTCGAAGTCTGGCGTGAACCGGCTACCTGGTTCACCGACGCGCAACTTCATAGCAGTGCCGCCTTTGACAACGCTCGGTGGCAACATCTGTCCGATGGCCACGTTCGCGACTGCGCGCATGATGCGCCGTACCGGTTGGTGTCTCGCTGCTGCCTCGTTGGCAATCCGGGCTTGAAGCGACCGAAGGTTGGATGGTGGCGTGTCGCGTTTGGTGTTCATTCGTCGTGACCGATCGCGTCGAGTACCCGTTGAACTTCACGTGTACGGAGCAGCCCCGTTCGCTGAGCTGTGGCGACAGCGTCGAGGAGCCGGTCGCGTATGACTATTTCGCGGCAGTCGATCAACGCGCGCGCGACTGTCGCTGAGGGCACGCCCTCGTACACTGTGAGGTCGGCAGGGTCGATCTGTTGGCGGACGACCTCGACGAAGTCGGGCACCCGCGCACGCGCCCGGTGTGGCGTACCAATTCTGATTCGTCGCGGGTTCACCTGTGCGAGTTCATGGAATGCCAGCACGGCATCGTGGGTCAGGTAGGCGTCGGCACCGACTCGCAGCACGGCCTCCATGAACTGGTCCCGACCGGTTCGTGGTTGGTCGTCGAATCTCCACAATCCGTAGGCGACATGCGACAGTCCGCCCGTTGCTGCCAACTTCGGTAGCTCGACCGGTGGGATCTCCAATTCGGTGGCGTCACGGGTGGTGACGTAGCCATACTGATCTTCAGCGTGAGCGGCGAGCCGCCGCCGGTAGGTGTCAACGAGCATCTAAACCTCCTCCGAATATCATGTCACAACTCTACCAAAACCAGTAGAGTTGTGACATGATTTGAGCATCGGATGTGGGGGTCAGCCGGAGCAGATCGCGTCGCTGTGGTAGCGGCGTGGTAGCAAAGCTGGCCGAATCGGGGCGGAAGTCAGCGAACGTTGGCGGACGACCGATCCACGAACACCGTGCTCAGCCGCACTTTCCCGGACAACGACGACCAACGGTGAACGCTTCGAAGAGGTTTCCTAAACCGCAGGTCGTACGTTCGATTCGTATCGGGGGCGCCAATGAAATCAAATAATTATATAATTAGGGGTTGCAGCTTAGGCCTTTACCCATGTGCCTTTAGATACTTGGTTTGTCCCATCTTGACTCAATTAAGTCGGGATGTATTCGGGATGGAATCTCGAACCAACGGGACATCAGCGCTTGTCGACAACATTCCTCTAAACATCATCCACACCTATCCAACAATTACCCACAGCCCAAGCAGTCATCGAAAAAATCCTTAGTTGTCTGACCGTCGAGTCGACTCTGAAACCAATCCTCAATGCCATCGAGGACGCACAAACTTCTCGGCTTTGTCCCCAATCGAATACCGCGCTTCACGTTTAGCGCAAACAATCCGTTGCCGTATGACTTGGTCGTGATCGATGAGGCCTCAATGCTGTCGTCGTCGATGATGTGCCAATTACTGGAAGCACTTCCACCAGAGGCCAATATCTTGCTCGTGGGCGATCCCGATCAACTTGCCAGTATCGAGTCGGGTACCGTGCTGGCCGACATTGCCGCCAGTTCCCGCACACCGAAATCGTTGCTTGTCTCTCGCACCCAGGTGCTCACTACTCAGCACCGTTTCGCCGCCGATTCGGGCATTGCGGCTCTCGCCAGTGCCGTACGCGACGGTGATGCCAAACAAGCACTGAGCGTTCTCGCCAGTAACACATCCGATATCACTTGGATCAACACCAGTACTCAAACATCGATTGACACTCTTGTCGATGACATCGTCACCCACGCCTTACAGGTATGCGATGCCGCACGCGCAAATGACGACGACACGGTTTTGCGTACTCAACGTGGACTCCAAGTTCTCTGCGCCCACCGCAGTGGAGCAATGGGTGTAACCGGCTGGAATGACCGCATCGAAACCCGCTTGGGCTCACGTGCCGGCACCGCGTGGCACGCCGGCCGTCCAATCATGGTTAACCGCAATAACCCCACCCTCAATCTTTCAAACGGTGATGTGGGCGTGGTCATGGCAACCAAGCCAGACTCACGCATCGAGGCAGTGTTCGGTCAGCCAGGCCAAAGCCAGCGCGTTCCGACGACACGGTTAGAAGATATTGAAACCGTGCATGCCCTCACCATTCACAAAAGCCAAGGCTCCGAGTACGGCCATGCGGTGGTAGTGCTGCCTGACACTCGAAGTCGTATCCTCACCCGCGAGTTGCTCTACACCGGCATCACTCGGGCAATCAACCGCCTCACCATCGTCGGTTCCCGCGACGTCATAGAAGCCGCAATCGCCCGACCCATCCGCCGCGCCTCAGGCCTTGCAACGAGGTTGTAGATTTAGAGTCCATTCAACGGACTCCACGTCAGGTCGTCCAGGACAGTAAGTAGCACTGGGCTAATGAATTAAGTAATTTATTAAGTGACACGTTGTCACAACTGTTGTGCGAGTCTGTCTGGTGGCCGTGAACTAACAGAGCTGGTGCTCTCGTCACCAGTTCGCAGCGCGTCTAACGTGGCGGCTGCAGGAACGTATTCTGTTCAAAAGTGGAATCTGAATTGGGATGATGTAGGGGTTTGATCCATTGGAGACCTGACCGGCTTCTGTATTGACTGGCTCTTCAAAGGTGTAAGTCGAATCTGATGTCTCTCGTTCACTAGGGGCAAAACGCTAACAAGGTGCACCCTGGGCGTACTATATCGACGTGACTATCAAACCAGCTCGGAAGAAGCAGCAAAGCTCCAGGAAAACGGAACATACCGAAAATCTTCTCGGGACGAAATTTCTCAACAAAATCATTTGCGGAGACACGGTTGGAGTAATGCAAAAGATGCCTGCTGCGAGCGTTGATCTCATTGTGACCTCACCCCCTTACAACTTGAAAAACTCCACGGGAAATGGAATGAAGGACGGACGGGGTGGAAAGTGGTCCTCAGCGGCGCTATTAAACGGATATGCGCACCACACTGACGACATGCCGCACAGTGAATATGTTGCTTGGCAACGGGAGTGTCTGACCGAGATGATGCGACTTCTCAAGCCATCAGGTGCCGTTTTCTATAACCACAAGTGGCGGGTTCAGGCAGGATTACTTCAGGATCGGCAGGACATAGTCAGCGGATTTCCTGTTCGACAGATCATTATTTGGCGTAGGAAGGGGGGTATTAACTTTAATCCTGGCTACTTTCTCCCGACATATGAGCTGATCTATTTGATCGCCAAACCCGATTTTCGCCTCGCGGACAAGGCAAACAGTGTTGGTGACGTCTGGGAGTTTGGGCAGGAAAACAAGAACGATCACCCGGCGCCATTTCCTGTAAACCTAATCGAGCGAATCATCGGTTCGACAACTGCTCATGTCGTTCTCGATCCATTTATGGGAAGTGGAACGACCGCCGTGGCTGCAGTTAATCTTGGCCGTAATTTCGTCGGTATTGAACTCTCACACGAGTACTGCGTAACAGCGCGAAATAGGATCAAATCTATCCCGCCACGGATGTTCAAGACATGAAGCAGTTCACAAAGGAGAGTCTGATTGACGAACTCGAACGGATATCGCGTCTCGGCTGGGTACCGAGTGGTCGCGGAAAGAATGACGGAGCCGTAGGGAACACTCTTGAAGACTTGCTCGGGATTTCTGAAAATAATCTTCCTCTACCTAACGCGGCAGAGTGGGAACTGAAGGCACAGCGTGCTAGTTCTTCGAGCCTCGTCACCTTGTGTCACCTAGAGCCATCACCTCGGACGTACAGGTTTGTGCCTCAAATCTTGCTCCCACAATACGGCTGGCCGCACACCGGTGCCGGAGACAAGTATCCATCAAACGAACGCAGTTTTCGAATGACTATCAGTGCTGCGCGTCGCTCGGATCGCGGGTTTTGCGTAGAGATTGACCACAAACAGCAACGATTAGCGATCTCCTTCGATACTGGGAGTATCGACCAAAGGCATGACGATTGGCGTCAAACAGTTGATAAATCGGTTGGATTGGTTGAGTTGGATCCTCAGCCTTATTGGGGATTTGAAGATCTTGCTCACAAGATGGGCTCGAAAATCTCCAACTGTTTCTTCGTGAACGCGCATGTGCGAAAGGTTGACGGTAAGGAAGAGTTCTGGTTCTATGAGGCCTGGATGCTGTCACAGTTTGATTTCAATCATTTCCTCGACGCATTGAATGGCGGAACCGCATTTATCGACTTTGATGCGCGGACTGGGCACAACCACGGGACAAAATTTCGAATTCGGCAGAGCCAGATTGTGAATCTTTATCACAACAAGAAGTTGCTCTTCTCGCTAACGGGATAATCCCAGCGTCCGCAGATTCACAAACTCTATATTTGGACAATTCCTTAGCTTTATCAGTCGACGTGAATAGTTTGAATCCGCTCTCGATCGATTGATCGTGCGCGACTTAAATATCCGCAGACATGGCCACTCTCGAGGGCGCCGCCTACACCGAAGATTATTTCCGTTTGATAATTCTCTCCGCCGCGCCGGAAAGTGGGAATGTTACAACGCTTGATTTCAATATTCGTGACTAAATTTCGTTCAATTAACGAATTAGAAGTCTAAGTACTTCGGAGACAATTTAAGCCGAACAGATCTCTCATTCTCGTTGCTCACAATCTAGATTACAGAGGTAATTTGTGAGTCGTAGCATTATGTTTATGTAGAGTTCCCGAAACCATTCTGTTGACAGTTGGGATTTAAAGTCGCATAATGAAACCGATAGATAGTTTTTGCTACCCACTTAGTCCAAGGAGGTTCTATGTACTTTGTGATTCGTAAAAATAAGGATGGCAAATTCTGGTGGCGGGCAGTCGGTGGCAATAACGAAATAATGGCATCATCCGAACTGATGAATAACAAAGCAGATTGTGAGAGTGCTATTGATACCATAAAGACAACAGCTGCCTCGGCTAAAGTTTATGATAAGACCGACGTAATCAGCGAGCGTTGAATCGGGTGATGCCTGCCTGTGACTGATCAATGATAGTTGGTGGGCGACTTCAATATTGGTGGCCAGAAATCACAATTCTAAAACTCTCAAAGCAAAAAGTCATCTCATGACGCGCAATTTTCTGATACCAATGACGTTAAGGAGCGCGACTTGGAAAAGTCGCTTGCCGTGGCAAGTCGGCCACAATCAAAATTCGAATGTCAGCTAGTAGGTGTCCCGGCAAATATCGCAAACTGCAATCACCGTGACAATTAAAGGAGATAGAAAAAATCAGTTTAGATATTATCTATATTGATAATTTTGATCAGGTCATAAAGCCAACAAAAATTTAGTTGACGTGGAGTGAGTGAACTGCCCCAGGGAAGGTGCAGGTTCTGATGTAACTTTCTCGAAGTGTTTCAGGACTATGGAAGTTGCACGCCTTACCGACTTGGACTGTCCAAGGGGATCGACACGAAGTCGGATTCGAAGAGTTTCTGTCGGTTGCCGATCGAGAAGCGTTGAAGGCAGTAAAGTTGCCAGATCGAGGACCAGTAGGAGTTGTCTGGTGGAAGGTATTCGACCTTGAGGCCGATCTTGGGGCTTGTAGCGTGTTCCCAAGAGATCATCTGTCCGTGTGATTTCCACTGGTTGGTGTCGATGAGTTCGCTGGCAGCCTGGCTCCAGTTGCCGTCCTTTAACATCCCTTGCTTGAGTTGATCCTCGGCGAACTTCCGCGCACGTTTCATGATCGAGTCGAAGTATTCGACTGTTGCGGGGTCGATCTTACTCAGCATGATTCGGGCGGACAGATCATTTGGGTCCTTCTTCACCGCGTCGGAGTGGAGCTTGTAGGCATTGAGATAAGTTTGCATCGAGTGGGAGATTTGATTGCCACTGTCGTCGGACCGGATGATCTGCGGGTCGATCGGGCCGAGTTCGGAAGAGTCGCTCATGACGATGATGTCGGCACCGAGAGACATGAGCGTGCCAGCGCTTTTCGCATAGTCGGGAACCACGATGCGCAGAATGGCGGCACCAACTTTCTTCCTGACCATCGTGATCAACTTCTCAGCGGCGTCGATATCTCCACCAACCGTGTGCAACAACAAATCGAGATCACATCCTGCAGGAATGTTGTGAAGGAGATCAACGAACCCAAGAGTGTCATCGCGATCAATGCCGGCCTGATCACCACCGACGTAACAGATCAGCTTCCGATGACTTAACTCGTCTTGGATCTTCTTGATTAATGCCTGGCGTTGGTATCTGAGCGCCTCCATCGCTTGGTAAAGAGGTGTTTTCCAAGGTGTTGGTAGAACACCAGACACGTCATCATCTTGAGTCTCAGTTTTTTTGCTTTTGGAGTCGGAGTCAGGAGTTCGAGGCGTCATCGTAATGTCCTATTTTCATTGTACGACACCCATGCGGTTCGTCCATCTCGTAATAGATAATGACAGCGTGTACCCGACGAGTTGTCGTCTATGCTTGGGCGAATCGTGAGTGGGCGCTGTTGAAGAACTTCCCAATATGGGCGTCTCCTTTTGTCGAGGTTCAGCATTACACGATGCTTTCGTCGACAAGGGCAATCGAAGGCGATCCACGTAGGCGCGCCACTGCCGACTAATACAGCAAATTTCTTTGGCAGCCGTCGCGGGATCTCGTCGGCGACGTCGACAGCGAGTACCACCCGCCACCGCCGCCAGGGTGACGGCAGCCAGTGCCACAATGAGACCTTTAGACTGCCCACGTCATTCCCAGGAATGGTTCGGTCACTCCGGCGCCTAGTTTTGGACCTGCGGGATCGCAATAGTGGTGCGGCGTCGGCTTCTGGAGGTTGGTTGATATCTCTCGATCGTGCAGCCTGAGGATGATCTCGCTGGGTACTGGATCGGGACCAAAGCCAGTCAGATTCTCGAGTAGTTCGTTTACTGCAGCCGACGCGACAGCGGATGTGAAAGTCACGACCGCAGGCTCGACCTGTTCAAGAGAAGGGACGTAGCCGTCGTCGACGAGGCGACGACGCTCAACAGGCGCTAGGAGTTCGCTGTTGGCACGGGCCAGATCGACCCGCTTGCGACAGACGAGGCACGCTGCTCCCGGACGGAGAATTGTTACACGACCGTGAATGCCCTCAATTTTCCCTGTGACGTTGCTTGTGAGGATTACACCGCAATCGAACACCGGAATCAACATGTAGCTGGCAAGTCGAGACAGAACTAACCGTCCGGCGTTGTCGTCGGTGCAGCCGAAGATGATGTCTGAGTCCGTTAGCGAACGGGCCACTGCTTCGGTAGTAATCGCTCTTGCAGTGGTCTTGAGCCAAAGGTCTGGCGCAATCGACTGGAGATGATCGCCTATTATCGACACCTTCGGTCGGCCGACGTCCTTTTTCGTCGAGCCGTAGACACGGCTGATGTTGCTCGTCGAGAGCACATCCGGGTCAACAAGGTGGATATTACGCACACCGAGACGGACGAGCTGCTCGGCGACAGCCGAACCAGTACCGCCAGTTCCAACAACGGAGATGCGGAGTTCGCGGAGCACCCGCTGCACCTCTCCGCCAAAAGCGCGGACATTGCGACTGAAGAGCTCGGGGATTGGATCAGATGTGCTGTCGAAGGAAGTCCGAAGCGAAAGACGGTCACCGACAACCAGGAGGCGGTCAATTGGGTGACTTACCACTCCATCGTCAATGTGTCCGCTGAAGGTGAGCTGGTTGTCCTTCATTGAAACGATGACAGCTCCGTAGTAGGCGCTATTGGCTCTTAGGCGAAACAGGTCTGAGAGTTGGCGATCGACCTTTTGGTCGTGGACACTCGGAAGCGGAATGGATCCTTCTCCAGGGTGGGTATGAAGCCATAATGGAACAGACTGTTGTTTCTCGGCCTGTCCGAGTGCTGGGACGTACCCATCCGAAGTGATCTCCATGCGAAGTGCGTCACGCACGTTGTATGCGCCATCTGGTACCTCGTGAAACTGGCGCACTAGTAGGCGAAGGTCGCCGGATGGTGATAGCACCGGTCTTGCAAGAAGCACCGCTGCCGTTTCAACCTTGAGTCCCGCTAACTGTGTTAAGCGATGCTCAAAGTGATCTTGTAGGACAAGGGTGACACTCAAGTGGCAGCTCCTGGGGTGTTGCTCCTGAGTTCGCGAGCAATGAGGGCGAGAAAGGTCTGAAGTCCGTCCATGCCCGATTGCCATTGGCCCGCCGAGAAGTGCCGAGACCATCTCTGCCAGGTACGCCCAAGGTGGATCTCGGTTACTTCAGTATTTTGGATAGTCTCGTCGTTGACTCCTTTGACGGCAGGTTCAAACCACCACATGTCAGGTGCGACGTCCGGATAGCCACCCGAGAGGCGTACCAGCAGGTCGGTCGTTTCGCGGTTGTATCCGATCGGCAGCTGCCAACCCGGGAATACGAGGCAAGTCATGTTCGCCTCGACCGTGACTTCGTAATCGAGGCCGCGGTCACGCAGGTAGGCGAGATCCTCTTCAGGCAGACTCATACTGTCAATTCCTGTTGGCACCCGGATTGATATGTCCAGGTGCCGTAAAGAACCGCTTGCCGTTGCGGATCTCTATCAACTCTGTGTCATCGACCTTATTATCAGGGTGTCCTGGTACGAACTCAAAGAGGTCCCGATCAGCACCGATGGGCGGTTGCGGGAGCTGTCGGAGGTCTGCTCCCTTCATCTGCTCCTGAGTCACGGTGTAGTGCACTCGGTCGATCTGGATCTTGAATTCTGTCCCCATTCGCTTCTCGTCTTCTTGGCTCATTCTGGGTTCCTTTCGTGTTAATGGATAATGATACCAAGATACCACAATGTTACGGTGGTTGACAACCATGATCGAGTGGTGGTATCCTAAAGACATATGAAGTCAGCTAAAGCCATGACGGTCCGTCTTTCAGCCGATCAGGCAGAACAGCTCGAGACTGTGGCAGCGGTCGATGACCAGCCGGTGTCGGAGATCATTCGAGCAGCAATCTCAGAACACATTGAGCGACGCTCCAAGGACGCTCGGTTTCAGGATGGCCTAAAAGGCCGAATCGAGCGGGCGAGACGACTCCTCAACGAGCAGCACTAGATCGGGTCCTCACGGTGGAAACAGAACGAGTGGAGTTGCTGACCAGTTGGGTGACGACGTCGATGATATTGCCCTCAACGAAAAACGAAGGATTTCACGCGGTGTTCAGTGAAAATGCAATCCATAACGAACATCATGCTTGACAAATCGCCAATGTTAGATTTTCGGATCCGCTGTTCGCGGTGATGCAGAATTGCACGGTGGCATTGATGTACTCGTCATTCGTCCAGATGCGATTGATGTCGAAAATGAATAAGGGCAACTGCAACTGAGCAACTTGTCGTCCGCCGTCACCGCTTGGTCGGGCAATGACGGCCAGATCCGCGAGATGCCTCGATCAGAGTCCGGATATAAACTCACCTACTACAACGCACTTTGTCTCGACGATATCTAAAACATGACCAGTATTGACGGACTCAGTATCTTTCGTCTGTCGGTTTCACTTAACCCAATTTGCCGCTGTGCCCACGATGATTGCTCAACGCTTCCGCGAAATAACAAAGCCCGGATGACGAACGTTCACTCCAATATTTGGCATTTCTGTATCCCTGCGCAACACGCAAGACCTGAAGTTTCCGTCCGGTAGCATCCGCGTGGATGGTGTCGTAGAGGGGGTCGCCTGTGTCTAGCCTGACGAGCTTGGAAAAACGGCGAATTGAGGATCTGTTTGGGATGGCTAGTGGCTATGTGTTGGATTTCACAGACCGAACATTTGCTCAATTCTTAAGGGAAAATGTAGGTATCGAAATTTATGATGACCGTTATGCCTACAACGGCGGATCCAAGGCGAAACACTTGCGCGCCTTTTGGGAGATGGACGACGACATTGTTGTGGGCAGAGCTCTCAAGCCACTGCTTGAACTTTGGCGGTATCAAAATGAATTAGGTAAGGACAGCAAGGCAGATAAGACATTCTCTGAATGTTTGAAGACGACGGCACGCCTTTTGGGTAATGATTTCGGTGCGGAAGAAGCCGAAGAGGAATTTCTCAAAAAGGATTTCGGTGCGATCTCGATAGATGGCCTGGGAATTGATGCCTCTATTGCGTCAATCCTTGATTCTCGTATCAGGGAAGCGATGGATTGTCATAATGCTGGCGCGTCACTTGCATCAATTTTCATGTGTGGCAGCGTACTTGAGGGAATTCTGTTGAGTATCGCACTCAAGAATCCATTCGCATTCAACCAAGCGAAGAGCAGTCCAAAGTACAAGGAAACACAAAAGGTAAAGCCATTTCAGGATTGGACTCTCGCCAATCTGATAGATGTTGCACACGAAGTTGGCTTGCTACGTCTTGACGTGAAAAAATTTAGCCACGTCGTACGCGACTTTCGCAATTACATACATCCCTATGAGCAACTCACTTCGAGGTTTGAACCAGATAAACACACTGCTGAGATTTGCCTACAAGTTTTACGCGCGGCTATCGTTGGCCTACAGCAGGCATCGTGAGCAATCTGTATAGCGAGTATTTAGTGTTCGTGGACGAAAGCGGTTCGCCCACGATGGGCAACATTGACCCACAATATCCGCTATTCGTACTGGCGTTTTTCCTAGTCAAGAAAAGCGATTATGCGACACACATTACGCCTGCGGTTCAGCACTTCAAGTTCAAGCACTTCGGTCATGATCAAATAATTTTACATGAGCGTGACCTCAGGAAAGATACCGGCGATTTTGTTTTTCTAAAAAAGCCTGCTCTAAAATACGCATTTCTTGAGGAGCTCACGGACATCATTTCCGCTGCACCGTTTTGGCTAGCTTGTGTTGTGGTGGATAAGTCCAAACTCAAAGCGCAGTATTCATATCCGGGAAACCCATATCATCTTGGTCTGACGTTCGGTCTTGAAAGGGTATGCGGTTTTTTGCGGCAAAAGGGTGAATGGATAACTGGTGTGAGTGGTGGTGGGGACCGCGTGGACCCGACAGTACATGTTGTCGTGGAGAAGCGAGGCAAAAATGAAGACGACGAATTGGAGTTGGAATTTCGTCGAATCTGTGATGGTGCGAACTACATGGGCCAGAAGTTGAACTTTGAGATCGTGTTTGCGGACAAGAAATCAAACTCCGCTGGCTTGCAGCTGGCTGACTTGGTGGCGCGTCCTATTGGATTGTCGGTATTAAGACCACTGCAGCCCAACAGGGCTGTCGATGCTGTAAAGACCAAGTTGCTCGAGAGGAATGGGAAGGTAGATGGATGGGGTTTGAAATGTTTTCCGTAAATCGAAAAAAACAAAAGGCCCCGACAATCGCCGGAGCCAGTTGCCGACCGAGAATCCCCAGTCCCTGACCTATAGCCTACTCGAGTCGGCATAGTAATTCAACTCCGATTTCCATCTAACTTGCACTGACCTAGTCGGTTGAAAACTTCCAGTTGTAGATGCGTGCGGATTGTTCGCCATCCTGGATACTCCAATAGCGAACGCTGGCAATGTGATCACCCTGTGTGAATTCGGTGATCGGGGCGCCGTCTTGGGGTTGGTAACTGATGATGTAGTTACCTGGGTCGAAGATGGCAGTGGGCGGTAATTCAACTTGGGCGCCGGGTTTGGGGGCAACGCCGTTGGCGGTGAGTTCATCGAGGCGAGTGGCGGGTAGTTCAATGCCGTCGATGGTGAGGACCGCGTTGTAGCCCTCGACAAAATCGACAATGACCTGTGCCTGACGCAAGATCTTGTCGCCATTGGCGGGTGAAATGCTTTCGATGGCATCGGGAAGATTGCTTGCATCTCGACCAGTAAGGCCGGTGCGCATACCGATTCCGATGAACACCAAACCAACGGCAATTCCAACGCTTACGAGCAGCAATTGCTTGTCGATTTTCTTGCGTGCAGTTGTTGACGATGGGGATGTGGTACTCACAGCACCATTCTCGCTGATTTGAGCGAATATCGTCCAACGCGCCGTAGCGAGTAGAATTACTGGCTCATGGCGAACCGCGATTCCCTTGTAGGGAAAGTCATTGCCCAGCGTTATCGGATAGATAATGCACGAACCGATGGGTCAGGCACCTCACTGGTGTTTGATGCCATCGACCTTCGGCGACGGGAACAAGTGGTGATTCGCTTGGTGCTGGCGGAGAGCCTGATTGATCTCGACAACGAAATTGGCACGGTGGACGACGCCCTCGAGCACTTCATGCGCCAGACGCAACAACTTGCCTCACTCAATCACCCGTCGTTGGTGAGTGTTGATGACTGGGGTACCCAAAGCATTGATGGTGATATGTACACATTCACCGTGCTGGAGTATTTTGCTGGCGGAACATTGCGCGAGATTTTGGATCGTGGGCGACGCCTGACGCCGTCGCAAGCATTGGTGGTGGGGCTTGATGTGTGTCGGGCACTGCACTTTGCCCACTTGAGGGGATGGGCACATGGAGACGTGCGGCCGGCGAACTTATTCATTGGTGACGACTTGCGAGTGCGTTTGGGCGGGCTTGGAATCAAACGTGTGGTGGTAGCAGGCCAGTTAAGTCTTGAACAGGCCCGGTTCGCAGCGCCGGAAATTGGTTTGGGTGAGGCGCCAACAGAACGAAGCGATGTGTACTCATTGGCGACGACACTCTTAGAGTCGATCACTGGTGATGTGCCGTTCGCGGCCGAATCGGCGGCATTGACTTTGGCTGCTCGGGTGGGGAAGTTGTTGCCGGTGTCGGCAAATCTGGGGCCAATTGCCGCCCCGATAGAGCGCGCCGGGCGACCAAATGCAGCGGAGCGATTTACCGCTCTTGAGTTTGGACAAGCACTGGCCCAGATTGCCGACAAGTTACCGATGCCACAGCCAATTGAGGCGGTGGCGGCAAAAACCTTTGAAGAGGTGATTGCCAAGCAAGAAGCCGACAACACGGCAGAAGTATTGCGAATTGAAATTGCCCGAGCCGCCATGCTGGCAGGGGAGTTGGTTCCGGGTGGCGATACCGGCTCTCTTGTGGTCACGGGTACCTCGAGTGCGGACCCACAGGTAATTGGTCCACCGGCTCGCAGTCGGGGACGGGCGCGATTGTGGATTCTGTTAGCCGTGGTGGCACTTGCCGTATCGGGAGTGGTTGCCTATCAATTGATTGTCAACCCAACCCATGTCGTTCCTGATGTTGTCGGGTTAAGCGAAGGTGAGGCGCGCAACTTGATTGCCGCAAATAACTGGACGATTGTCGTCGCGGCTGAACGCAGCGACGATGTAGCACAAGGAAATGTCGTGCGAACCGACCCGATTGCTGGTGGCAACCTTGAAGAGGGTCAAGATTTCACCATCTATATTTCGGAAGGTCCAACGCTGTCGCCGTTGCCAGATGTTGTCGGCTTGAGTATGCAAGACGCCACCGACCAACTGAGCGCTGCTGGTCTGAACGTGACGACGACGGAAGCGGGTAGTGAGGATGTGCCGACTGGCAACGTGATTTCGTGGATTGTTCCTGATCAGCCGGCGCTCGTGACCGGCGACAAGGTACTCAAGGGCACGTCAGTTGAACTCTCGGTGTCGTCGGGGCCGGCGTTGCGCGAAGTGCCACTGATTGTGGGGATGACACTTGAACAAGCCACGGCATTGGCCGGAGATTTGCGACTGGTGCTTGTGGCCAGTGAACCGGCGCTGACCAATGCGGCGGCTAAGGATTTGATTGGGGCACAGGCACCCGTGCCAGGCACTCAGGTGGCTCGCGACAGCACGCTTTTGTACTCGATTTCACTTGGACCTGATTTAGTGAAATTGCCAAATATCGTTGGCAACAGCTACCCGACAGTTGAAGAGCGATTGCTGGAGGCTGGTTTTGTTGTCGGAGAGGTCACCGGTAAAAAATCGTTCCGTATGCGTGAAGCATCATCTGATGGCAAGCGAGTGAACAACGGGGACATGTTGCCTCGCGGTGCGGTGATTGATCTCAAATTCCCGTAATTGATGTCGTGACCCTACGTCAATAGCCGGGCAGACCCAGTTCGGCAATTGGCACGACGTCGATCTGCTCGGATAACGCGTAACGACGGCGGCCGGGGTAGTACACGGTGAGTCGGTGGAGTTGGAGATCGGTGAGTGCAGAGCGCATCGACGGTGTGATTCGGGGTGCATCGGTTCGCTTGGCTTCGATTCCGATGCGTGTATTGCCTCGAACGAGGAGGAGATCGAGTTCCGCGCCGTTGGAGGTGCGCCAGAAGTACGCTGTCATTGTTTGGCCCATCTGTCGGATGCATTCCTCGATGACGGCACCTTCCCATGTGGCACCGACGCGGGGGTTGCGCAGCAGACTGGCTCGGTCATCGATGCCGAGCAAGGTGTGGACGAGCCCCGAGTCGCGGAAGTAGACCTTTGGTGAGCGGACCTGCCGTTTTGCGACGTTGGCGTGCCACGGGGGCAACACCCGCACCAACATCATGTCGGCGAGCACGTCGAGGTATTTGCGCACGGTAGTTTCGGCAATCCCAAGTGCGCGTGCGGGCTGGGCGCTGTTCCACAGTTGTCCATGGGCGTGGGCGACCAGAGCGAGGAAGCGTTCGATCGTGGCAGCGGGAAGGCCGACTCCGAATTCCGGCAGGTCGCGTGTGGTCAGTGTCCGGATGTAGTTGCTCCTCCAGCTAATCGATGTCTCGTTGTCGGGGGCAAGGAATGACCGGGGAAATCCGCCCCGAAGCCACAGGTCGTCGAAACGGTCAGCCCCGACATCGGCAATGCCAAGGCCACCGAGTTCGAGGATTTCGATTCGGCCGGCGAGTGATTCGGCCGCTTGGCGCAGAGCCGATGGTGATGCGCTGCCGAGCACGAGGAACGTGGCGGGCGAAGGATCTCGGTCGGCGAGCACCCGCAGAGCGGGAAACAGGTCGGGGCGGCGTTGGACCTCGTCGATGACGACGATGCCGCGAAGGCGCTCAAGTGCCAGCATTGGTTCGTCGAGCCTCGCCAGATCGCGAGGGTCTTCGAGGTCGAAGTACGCCTCGTCGCCGCTCGGCAGGATTGACCGAGCCATCGTCGTTTTTCCTGTCTGGCGTGCCCCAACCAGGAGGACAACCGGACTCCGGGCGAGTGCCGTTTTCAACGCAGCCATATCGTGGGGTCTCTCGATCACAGGCATAGGCTACCATGCAATTCAGCGTCTCGCACGCGGATTTACATGGAGATGCTGTGGCTCAACGCGCGTGTCGGTCTTGCCGGCCATGCCGACTGGGGTCGGTATAGTGGGGGACGTACACCCGGGAGTGGTTCGGTTTTGCCGGACCCCCCGGGTACTGCTTTTTTGCTATGGATCCCGCAGCATTTCACTCCCTCCCCATCGCAATATCCACACCCCGTCTGGCACCTTACGTCCGTGCAACAACGACTCAGGATGAAGCGTTACGGCTGTACACATGGAACATCGAGGCGGCTGCTGCCATGTGGGGTCCGATTCAAGTTCTAGAGATTTCACTTCGCAATATCATCCACGCACAGTTGGTGTCGAAGTTCGACATACCTGACTGGTGGAACCACCCAATGGTCTCGTTGACCAATTTTGGGGTGAACAGAATTGCGAAGGCGGGCAAAGATGCTCAGTCAACTGCGAAGCTCCACCGGCGCCCTGTAGTTCCCGACGATGTCGTTGCTGCGCTCCCGTTTGTGTTCTGGGAATCCCTTCTCACCAAGGGCGGTAAGCAGCAGTACGAGACCAAGTTCTGGCAGCCGTTTCTTCACAATGCATTTCCGCACTTCACTGGTCAACGCAAAGACGTTCAGCAGAGAGTCGAAACGCTTCGCCATCTTCGCAATCGGATCGCGCACCACGAGCCGATATTCCACCGGCATCTCCAGGCCGATCACGAGACTCTGCTGCATATTCTTGGGTGGATAGACCCAACCGTTGCCCAGTATGTAGATGCCCATAGCCGACTCAGAGAAGTACTTGCTAAGCGAGAACAGTGTGTCAAGCTGGGTCACGGAACACGATTTTGAGGCGAATCATCTAGTCCGACCACTGAGTATTCAAGATCCAGTACTGCGCGGTGTCCGCAATTTCTTCGGAGTGACCGAGCGAACGGCCATGAACTGTCGTGGAACGGGTGTCGTACCAGTTGACGATGCGCATCCATTCACTGCACTAAACAAGGCGACATGTTGCCTCGCGGTGCGGTGATTGATCTCAAATTCCCGTAATTGATGTCGTAGTTGTCGGAAGTACGGTAAATAACCGTGAAACACGAGGCAAATCTTCCCGCCGCCTCGGATAACGAAGCCGGAATCATCGACTCTGGTGGGGTCGATGAAGTCTCTGTCATCCCATGGACAAACCTGTTGCGTCGCCGAATTGCCTCGCGCGTGGGTGTGTCACGGCGATCGGCGACGCTGGTGGTGCTGTTGGCAAGTGTGTTCACCGTAAGTTTCACCATCACGTTGCTCGTGGTATCGCTGAAGACAGTGGCCGACGATCTGAACAGCACAGTGAGCATCATGAGTTGGGCGATTACCGCGCCACTCCTGGCATTTGGTGTGGTTGGGCCAGCGTTTGGCAAAGCCGGAGACTTGTGGGGGCACAAGCGCATCTTTGTGCTCGGACTATTTTTTGCCGGCGTATTTTCGTTGTGCACGGCATTTGCTTGGAATGCGTGGTCGATGATTGCGTTTCGAACCCTGTCAGCGGCACTTGGTTCGGCAACCGGGCCAGCGGCGATGGCGTATATCAACCGACTGTTCGGGCCCGATGAACGCGTGCGACCGCTTGGTTTTTGGAGTTTCACCACGGCCGGGGCGCCAGTCATTGGTGTCGTGCTCGGTGCGCCGTTGGTAGAAACGTTCGGTTGGCGGATCATCTTTATGGTCCAGGCACCGCTGTGCCTGCTTGGCGTGGTGATATCGATGTGGTTATTGCCCGACACCAACCGGCGTAAGAACGTGCGCTTTGACCTGGCCGGTTCACTCACGCTGGGCACGGGTGCCGTGCTTATTTTGCTGGCAATCAACCGGGCCAACTCGTGGGGTTGGACATCTGGCCTCACGGTTTCGACGTTTGCTGGTGGAGTGATTGCACTGATCGCCTTTGCCCGCATCGAATCTCGGGTGGATGACCCGCTGATGCCGCTGAAGTGGTTGCGGACCCGCAATGTGACGTTTCCCATTCTCACCCAGTCGTTGATGAACGTTGCCTACATGGGCGGGTTCTTGCTGGTGCCGCAGTTGCTTGAAAATGGTCTTGGCTACACGCCATCGCATGTGGGCTGGTTGATCATTGCTCGACCCCTCACGTTCTCGCTCGTGGCACCGTTTGCTGGATTGCTTTCAACTCGGGTCGGTGAGCGCATGACAGGTGTGGTTGGCGGCGGTTTCGTGATGGTCTCGATGATTGTGCTTTCGCAAGTCAAGATCGGGAGTGGCGACTCGATGGTGGTGTTGGGCCTGGGGCTGTCAGGCGTGGGTCTTGGTTTGGCCTCGCCGACGTTGACTGCGCTACTTGCTAATACTGTGCATCAGACCGATCTCGGAGTGGCGAGTGCAATGCAACAACTGATGACGCAAATGGGAGCGGTGTTGGGCGGTGCGCTGATGATTAGCGTGCACGAGAGCACCCTTGGTTCGGGGGTGATTCAAAGTTACAGCTACGGGATGTTGGTGGGGGTGGTGGCCGCTGTGATGGCGATGGCTGCAGCGTGGATGATGCGCTCATCGACACCGAGTGGCGCGACGGTTACGAAGTAATTGACAGAATTTGTTGGGCGACTTCTTTACCAATGTCGTCTTGGGGAATGACTGTTTGCATCGCCATCATCTTGACGATGTCACCTTGCACCTTGATGAACCCGGACAGGAATGCCTGCATCGCCGCGGTTGGGTCTTGTTCGAGGAAGATTTTGCGGGCAGTGTGATAGTCGGTGGTAATGGTGACATCGGCATCGGGGAGGGCACCAAGATCCATCACGACATCGCCCGATGAGGTGTCAAGAAAACTGTGCACGGTGCCGCCGCCAAAGGGCACACCGGTGACGACTTGATTCATCTTAATTGATTGGGTGATTTTGGCGGTTTGGCCTTGATACTTGACGCGAATTGCGCGTGCTGCCGTCATCCATTCTTCTGACAGAAACAGGTGAGCCATTCATTTCCTCCAACGTGTGCCAGCAGGCTAATTGATGTTGGCGCGAATCTCATCTCGGGTATGCATTGCAGCGGCACGTGCGGCAAGAGCAAATGTGGCGTCGTCGTTGCTTGCATAGAGTACGGCGCGCGAGGAGTTAATGATCAGGCCGGTGCCATCTGGCGTGGCACCGTTTTTGATGACAGCGGCGATGTCGCCACCTTGGGCACCGATACCGGGGACGAGAATTGGCATGTCGCCGACGATCTGGCGCACTTGGCGCAGTTCATCGGGATAGGTGGCACCGACGACGAGGGCACAGTCGCCGAGTTTCTTCCAGGTTGTTGCGGCGGTGCGGGCGATCTGTAGGTAGAGCGGCTCGCCATCATGTTCGCGCAATTGAAATTCGCCACTGCCTAGGTTTGATGTGCGACACAGCACGATCACGCCTTTACCGTCGTGAGCAAAAAACGGTTGCAGAGTGTCGGTGCCCAGATAGGGGTTCACCGTCACGGCATCGGCCCCGTAGCGATCGAACGCCTCGCGGGCATAGTGGGTTGCGGTATCACCGATGTCGCCGCGTTTGGCATCCAAAATGAGCACGATGTTGGGGTACGTGGTGCGGATGTAGGTGCAGATTCGCTCCAGTTGGGCCTCGGCGCCAACGGAGGCGAAGTAGGCGATTTGCGGCTTGAACGCACAGACCAAATCGTGAGTGGCATCAACAATGCTGATGCAGAACTTCTCAATGTTGCTGATTTCGTTGCGTAGCGAGAGCGGAAACTTGTTGACATCGGGGTCGAGTCCAACGCAAAGCATCGAATTACTCGACGCCCAGGCGGTGCGAAGTTTGCTGGTGAACCCCATCTGCGAGGCGATTTAGTCTTCGATGGTGATTGCACCCGTTGGGCACATATCGGCGGCTTCGGTTACCTTGATCCGCAAATCCTCGCCCGGGTGTTCCAGCAAGATGTAGAGGTAGTCATCACTGCGAATCTCAAACACCTCGGGGGCGATCTGAACGCATGAGCCGGTTGATGCGCAGACATCAAAATTCACGGTTACGTTCATTGCTCAGACCTTAGTTCGGCCTTGATTTGCCTGGACCAGGCCCATAGTGGAAGCACATCCACAGGCCTTCCGCCGCACCTCTAGATCCATTGCTGATTCAGCGGTTCCCATGTCTTGTGGTCAACAATTTCCAGCAAAACCGGGTCAGCGAATTCAATGATGGCGGCGAGCACAATCGAAAAATCTTGGGGTAGCACAGCATCGAGTCTCGCCTTATGACGCCAAATCGCCCAGGATGCCTGCGCAATCGCTGTGAATCCGACAAGTACGAGTGACAGTCGGACTCGTGTGGCAGCGCGATACTCAATGACCGCACTTATTGATCCTCGAAGTTTCTGTCCGTCGACACGGTGACGTCGAATCAACAAGTACACGTCACCAAAATCCCGCCAGCGTGTATTGGCAAGGCCTCGCTCAAGAGCGGTGACAATCTTTTCGGCGAGCACCATTTCCAACGGGTAACCCCGCATTCTGATTGATCCACCCAGCAATCTCGGAAGTTCAATTTCTATTGGTGGAGGCGAAATTGGATCTCCAAAATTGATGTCAACGGACAACGGAATGACGGCTGTCGCTAATAAACAATTCACTTTCGTACGCACGCCTGAATACAACATGTCGTCACGAATCGTTGTGGCACGAATGCTGTTTGGATCGAAAACAAGTCCATCATCGATCGCAATAGTAGAAATTTCACGAACTATTGCGGTCAGCTCATTTTGCTGATTTGGTAGACCATGGAGATGAAGATCAATGTCTCGGGTGAATCGGCGGGTTTCAAGTACCGCAAGCAACACCCCACCTTTGAGTACGAAACTATTTGCGTAGGGTGAATTTATTACTCGTTCCAATAGACCTTCCATGGCGTACGTGGTGAAATAGTCGAGCGTGAACTGCTTCTCACGTTTTGCTTTGTTTCTTAGATCGTTGTAGGTGCATCCAGCGATGGAATCACGAGAAACACTCATAGCAGGATCTGCAACGCCTTAATAAGTGACGTTGAGACATTGGGGAAGTGCGATGCCATTTGAATTAGTTTCGCTGGTTTTCGGCGTGGAAGTCGGATCCACCGACGAAGTGCTTCGTAGGCAACATCCGATCCTTCGATACCACGAAGCCTGAACGCATCAATAATGCAGCGTTCTTCTGAGTACATGCCGATGATGTTCGTATCTTCGAATGTGACAACGCTCCGTCCAAGTTTGAATGTCTTGGCATCAAATGAATGCCATTGAACCGGACTATTAAGCGCTGGGTGACGTGTTCCTCGCGGAAGAGCAATGTGATACGCCGAAGGAATTGCATCGCTCAAATTATGATGAACTAATGCAGACTCGAGACACAGTGTGGCTAGCGGTGCCAATCGAGTGATAGCCGACAGAGTTAAATCGGCAATGTCGTCATTGACCCAACGGAACAAACCTCTAGCAAGAGATTCGAGAGCACCCTGGTCGCGCAGTTGATAGAACTCGTGTTTCGAGATCCCCGTCTCTCGCGCTTGGGTGTAGGAAAAGACGCGGGGTAGCCGTTGTTGGTATGTTCGCGTCTGAATCTTCGCGTCCATCAAAATGCTCCGTTCGCAAGTCAGAATAAGTGTACACATCAGACTAGGATATGTATACATTTATTCTGACCTATGAGGATCAAATCCGCTATCCACCAGGTATGCGGCGTAGTCCATTCGAACTCGATTACCCGGTGGCATAACCATTGTGTGCAACACTGAGCCGCCTCGTCGTATCCGTTGAAGAAGGCACCTTCTAGTCTCCGAGAAGTGTGTTGCAACAATACACATCAGTGTGTAGTCTTGCAGACATGTCCGAAACTGTTCGAATGCCCGTTTCCGTCGCTTCTCGCAAGGGTGTGTCGGCCCTTACTCATGAGGTTGCCGGTTATCGGGTAGTGCTCACCAGCCTTGGCCGTGCCGTTGCCATAGTCGATTCGGCGGAACGTATCGATGAAGATCTGCGCAAGGTTCGCGAAGCGGCGCGCCTAGTTGTTGAATCCCTCGCAGAGAATGCCAAGGGTCGATCGACCATGCTTGATCTCGATGAGGTGTGTGCACGCCTTGGCATAAATGTTGCCGACGTCCGTGCACGGGCGCAGCAACTTCAAAACGCGTGAGGCGAACGGAACGCTTCCCCAATAACCAAACTGAGGTCGTTTTCAGTGACATCTCTGTTGAGCAACTTGAAGCACTGAGTGAACACGAACGCCTAGATGTTCTCAGTGCGGTCGTTGCACTATGTGAGAACCCTGCTGGCAAACATCCGCTACGTGCGCCGCTCGCTGGTTGGAACACACTGGCGGTACTCAATGGCGAACGTCGTGTCATCTACAAGGGCTCGCTTGCACGCGGCGTAGGCCTGATCGAGGTGTTGTGTCTCGGGCCTCGTCGAAACGAGGAGGTGTACGACATGGCCAATGCTTTGGCTATAACTGGACGTCTCACCGATGAAGAAGTCATCCAACTGTGGGTTGTTCTCGCGCTATTAGATGTAGTTGTTGAACAGGTAGGTCTCGATGGTTGGGATTACCGTCCCGAACCAGCCAACACAGGACTGCGTAAAACTGCAGTTCGTAGCGGGCTACTCGATGCTGACACGGCCGCGGTGCTGTCGAAAGATGAAGTCCTCGCCGCAATGCAGCACGGATGGGGTGCCAAAGGTGCCGACCCGGTGAAGGCACTCCGTGCGGCCTTGGAACGTGCGCGGGGCAGTGTCGACCCAATGGCGGTGTCACGCATTATCGCTGGACGCCAATTGGAACGCTGCGGTGTCGTCATGCCACGTGCGGGAGTTCGCTGTATCCGTCGAAAGAGTCACCCAGGCCCCCATCGGGCCAGGCCGTGACGGTTGCATATGCGGCCCACCCGAGAGGACGGACCTCTGTGTTTATCTGTTTATCTCTACATTTTGGATGAATGGATTGCCCGATCGTTGCTGTGTGTCACACATCTAGTGCTGTGACGGCTACTATGCGCAAGCCATGAAATAATCGTGCAAATATCTTGCATAATTCGTGCAAATGGGGTATCTTCGAGAGTGAACAAGGAGGACACATGGCATCTAAAACTTCAGGATCATCGGTCGAGGCTTCCGCCGTGGCTCACCGTACAACGGTATTTGAATCAGATATGTCAATTGTTGGTTTTCTCGTTGAGTTGCTGGGCTCACGGCTCACGGCTTATTTGACCGATGTTGACGTATCAACGGTTAGTCGTTGGAAGGCTGGCAATTCCAAACCCCATCCTGATGCTGAGCAGCGACTGCGCGGCGCCCATCAGGTGGCCAAAATGCTCCTCACTGTTGACTCTGCCGATACCGTGCGGGCCTGGTTCATTGGAATGAATCCACAATTGGATGATGATGCGCCCTTAGAAGTCATCGCAGCCGGCGACACAAAGGCCGCTCTTGCGGCTGCACGGTCGTTCGTCGTCGGTGGATGACTCGCATTTCCACCGCAAAGTTGGCGCTCATTTGATGCACACACATCAAAATTCACGGAAACTTTCATCGCCTAGACTCTAGTACCCGCTTGAATTGCCTTGATTTTGAGACACCCCTTAGGTATCGTGACTATATCCACCCACTTGCTTCGGTAGGTGGGCCCGGGGCCCGTCCGAGAGGACGGGCCTCTGTGTTTATCTCCACATTTTGGGCTTATGGATCTCCCGTCCTCGGCTGTCGCGAATCGTCATCGGAAATTGGCATCGCGGGACAACTTCATCACGAAGGTGAATTTCGAATGTCGAAACCTCTTTCAGGTGGCGGCTGGTTGCAGATTTATGTGGGTTGACTATGCCCACGGGTACGCCAAATGTTCTCGCTAGGACAATTGCTTCCGCTAGATCACTGTCATTCGAAATGACAACCGCCTTATCGATAGAACCTCTCACTGAATCATTGAGGAGATGGACCCCAAGACTCACATCCGATCCCTTTTCTTCATCAATAATGACTTGCGCTTGTGTGGTGTCATTGACACGACGCCGAACCTTGTCGTTCCACATCACTAAGTAGAGCGAGCGAGGGCGGAAACGCGGACTAAATATTTCTGTTGGGTGAACCTTATTGTCAGCCAATACTTTGGGTTTGATTCTCGAGGTGAATCGACCCTTGTGAATCTGGACAACAGGCGTTGTAGCGAGCGCACGGATATAGGCGTCTTGGCGAACGGGCGCCTGTAGGTCGCCTGGTCTTGCGTTTACGCGTGCGGTGAAATACCGAATGATTTTGATCTCGTCCTTGGGTAAAAGCGTTCGGGCGAGAGTCTCAAGATTCAGCCACTTGTAAGACGTATTTCGCAGTGCGCCGTAATAGAGGTTGAGTCCGTCGATGTAGATACCAGTTGCCATTTGTCATACCTCGTCCGCAAAACCGTACTAATTGGGTGAATTGGAGTTTCGAAGGTGGTCTAGTGGTCGTGGCGCTCGTGGGCATTGAGTAGCGCACGCAGAGACGCGGTGATCGTGTTTGGATCGACACCCACTCCCCAGCAAATGTTGCCGTCACTATCTGCGGTTTCAACATAGGCCACCGCGGTTGCCTCTGAACCCTGGCCGATGGCGTGTTGGCTGTAGTCCTTGACATCGAGTGTGCTGTTAAATCCGTTACGCAATGCAATCACGAATGCGTCAATAGGTCCGTTGCCTTCACCGATGATCGTGTGTCGCTTACCGTCGACATCGATTTGAGCGGTGATCAAGATTCGATCACCAGTTGAATCGCTGCGAAACTCGTGGCTGGAGAGCAAGTACTTCGGTACCACCGGCAGATAGGCAGCCTGAAATGCATCCCACATCACCGCCGGTGAAATTTCGGTGCCGAGGTCTTCGGCGATGTGTTGAATTTCGCGCGAAAACTCGATCTGCAGACGACGCGGCAGATCGAAGCCGTATTCGGTCTTCATCACATAGGCCACTCCACCTTTGCCCGACTGACTGTTGACCCGAATGACTGCTTCGTAGGAACGGCCGACATGTTTGGGATCAATCGGCAAATACGGCACACCCCAGGAGTCGTAATTTTTTGGCAAGGTGTCAAAGCCTTTTTTGATCGCATCTTGGTGACTACCTGAAAATGCGGTGTAGACGAGATCGCCGACATATGGGTGACGCTGATGTACGGGGAAGCGGTTGCAATATTCGGCATCCCGACGCACGGCATCGATGTCGCTGATGTCAAGCATCGGGTCAACGCCGTTGGCGAACAGGTTCATTGCCAGGGTGACGACATCTACGTTGCCGGTGCGTTCGCCGTTGCCAAACAGCGTGCCTTCCACTCGGTCGGCACCGGCCAACACGCCAAATTCGGCAGCGGCAACTGCACAACCGCGGTCATTGTGCGGGTGCAACGACAACACGATCTTGTCACGGTCTTTGATCGTGCGTCCGAACCACTCGATGACATCGCCATACACATTGGACGAGTAGCACTCGACTGTTGCTGGCAAGTTGAGGATGATTTTCTTTTCTACTGTGGGCTCGATCACTTTCATTACTTCTTGACAGATTTCCACAGCGAATTCTGGTTCGGTGAGGGTGAAGCTCTCTGGCGAGTACTCGTACCGGACATCGGTGCCCTTAAGCGTGGGTTCGAGTCGACGACAGATGCGCGCAGCAGTTGTGGCGATGTCGATGATGCCTCGTTTGTCTAAACCAAAAACCACTTGACGCTGAAGCGGATTGGTGGAATTGTAGAAATGGACGATTGCCCGTGGCGCACCCTGCAGACATTCATAGGTCCGTTCGATCAGATCTTCACGACACTGCACGAGCACCTGGATGATGACGTCGTCGGGGATGAGGTCTTGTTCAATGAGTTGTCGCACGAAGTCGTAATCGGTTTGGCTGGCCGAGGGAAAACCGACTTCGATTTCCTTGAAGCCCATGTTGACGACGGTCTTGAACATCCGCAGTTTGCGCTCGGGATCCATCGGGTCGATGAGGGCTTGATTGCCATCGCGAAGATCCACCGAACACCAAATTGGGGCTTTGTCAATCGTGCGGTTTGGCCAGGTGCGGTCGTGCAAGACGAGTGGTACCTGCAACGCGTATCTTTCGAACGGCATCTTCTTGGGCTGGATTGATGCTGGTGGCATTATGTGGATCTTTCGTGTGAGTGTTGTGTTTGTGGCGAGAAATAAAAAACCCCCTGGGCCTTGTTGGCGCAGGAGGTTCGACGACAGCAATATGGGGCTGTCGTCGTTACGTAAGTAGGAGTCCGTTCAATGTGATTGCCATGACTTTGCCAGCCTAGCGGGGTGTCGGGGCGAGAAAGTTGGCAAACTGCCACGGGTCGGTTGGGTCGATCAGAGTTGTGCCGTTGCCAAACCCAGGGAAGAGATTGACCCGAGCACCAAGTGGCGTCCAATCCACGGGCTCAGAGTGGACCTTGCCGATGTACGGGCTCATGTCGGCGAGTAATTTCTGCCACGGCAGATCGTCGGGCACGCAGACACCTTCATTCGGATAGTCGATCAGCCACTGAACCGCGGCCACGACCGAGCCGGCAACTTGCATTGTGGTGGCACTTTGGCCGGGGAGAATCTGGCGCGCTTCGTGGATCGAGAGCAGTGAACCGGTCCACCAGCCGGTGTAGTCGTGGCCGAGCAACAACACGCCGAGTTCGTCACGGCCGTCGATGATCTCGTCGTTCAAGATGCGTTCTTCGGGTTGCATCTCCCAATTCCGCATCCGCAACTCAAGCACGCTGTTGATCGCCACATCGGCAGGGTGATAGGCGTAGTACACGGTGGGCCGATAGGCGGCAGTGCCATCAGCATCCCAGACCGTGAGGTGATTGCTTATGGTGTAGGCCTCGCCGTGGCGAATCACCATGCCGAGTGACTCGCCAGATGGAACCCAGGTACGAACCCATGTTTCCATTCCCGGTTGAGCGAGACAGATTTGATTTCGCGGACCATCGTCGGTATGTACATGGGCATTGGCTGGCATCCAGCGTTCGTGGGTGCCCCAGCCCATTTCGGCCGGAGCGATGCCCTCCTCGTAAAAACCCTCCACTGACCAGGTGTTGCAAAATTCATTGGTCCGTTTTGGCTTGTTTGTGATTTGAGTATCGCGTTCGCTGATGTGAATGACCTTGGTGCCGGTGAGCATCGCCAATTGGTTGAACTGTTGTGCTTCGAGCGCTGATTCAAGACTTTGGGCACGGGCGCCGGCCTTGCCATCCGCCAGTAGCCGCTGGGTTATGTCGCTGAGCGCTTGCTTGGCCAGATGGCTGACCATGCCCGGATTGGCACCATGTTCGACTACCGCCGACGGCCCAGCATTTGAGCCCCAGCGCCGAATCATGCGGCGAATGGATTGATGGCGCACATACAGGGTGCGATCGGTGGGGTGGGTATTAGCAGTGTCGATGTACGGATCCCACAGTTCAACCGATGAGTTGAGATATCGAACGCCGCGGTCGCGGCACCATTCCAAAATCGTGGGGCAGTCGATGTTCCAGGCCAGATCGAGCAAGATGTCACCGGCACTAACGCGAGTCGAGAGGAACGAATCCAGATTGTTACTAGTCACGCGTTCTTGTTCATAAGCAACGCCGGCCTGCAATTGTTCGGCGACACGAGCCCGATTGTCGCGAAAGTCAACAATCGTGATGGAACGCGGATCAAACTTGAAATCGCGAATGAGTAACGGCACGACACACTGCGCCACCGATCCACAGCCAAGAACCAACGTTCGACGTGGATGTTGTGGGGCTACGGAAGCAGTGGCGCTCACTTACGTGACTTGGGCGAAAAGATGTCGCCGGTGCAGAACGAAGCGGTGATCTCCGAACTAAGCAGTGTTTCAAGCGAGGCTTCAAACACGGTGTCAGACGGCAAAAGCAACTTGTGCCAGTCATAGGCAATTCCCTTGAGACCGGTGAAGGCGGGCTCATCTGTCGGCTGGCAATTCTCTAGGTAAGAGTTGATAGACGTATCAGTCATTGAAGAACTGTTGTCTATTGGCATGAGCACCTCCTTGGGGTTTTAGTTACGACTTATTGACCATACAGAGTTTGAACGCCTGCGTCTACTATTTCCGACATTGGCAACTTGACCAACTCGAAGTGGTGAGAGCGGGTTGGTAGCCTGAGAGCGCTGATGACTTCACCCCCAAGCGTTTCCACGCCGACCGGTTTCGCCGATCTCGGCGTGCCCGAGCACATTGATGCCGGTCTGGCCGCCGCAGGATTTGCTACCCCGTTTGCGATTCAGACCGCCGCAATCCCCGTGGCTCTATCTGGTGATGATCTTTGTGGGCGGGCTCGAACGGGTTCGGGCAAGACCTTGGCTTTTGGGATTCCAATGCTGGCCCGGATCGATGCTCCGGCGCAACGGCGCAAACCGCACGGGTTAGTGCTCGTTCCAACCCGCGAACTGGCACTGCAAGTTGCGGAAGTTCTGGCACCAATTGGCAAACATTGCGGCCGGCGAGTGCTCGCCGTGTATGGCGGGGCTTCGCGCAATCAGCAGGTGGATGAACTGGACAAGGGCATCGAGATCATCGTCGCCACGCCGCTTCGACTGATCGACTTGATGAAGTCGAAAGAATGTGATTTGAGTGCGATACAGGTGGTGGTTGTCGACGAGGCCGACCGGATGGCCGACGAGGGCTTCATGCCCCAAGTCGAGTGGGTGTTGCGACACGTCACCGGAGTGCACCAAACGATGCTGTTTTCGGCAACACTCGATGGCCAAGTTGCCCAACTCGTCAAGCGATATTTGAAGTCGCCACGAGAAGTCTCGATTGATGCGCCAACCGACACCGTGGGCACGATGCAGCACTTATTTCTCGGTGTGCACCACATGGATAAGGATCGTGTCATTGCCACACTCGCCACCGGAGACCGCAAGACCCTCGTGTTTTGCGATACCAAGCGTGCCTGCGACAAAGTTTCCGAATCGCTACAGAAACTTGGGGCACGGGCGATGGCCATTCATGGCGATTTGCCCCAAGCAGCACGCGAACGAGCGCTGAAGCGCTTCACCAACAACGAATTGAACATTTTGGTCGCCACCGATGTAGCTGCTCGTGGTATCGACATCGATGATGTCGCCATTGTCGTGCACTACGTGCCACCTCTTGATGTCAAGACGTACCTGCACCGCTCAGGTCGAACTGCTCGTGCCGGTCGTGACGGATGGGCGGTGACGTTGGCGGAATACAACCAGCACACCACGTGTCGGATTATTCAGCGCGGGTTGCGCCTCGAGCCACAAGAACCGATTGCCGTGTTTTCAAATGACGTGCGGTTGCACGATTTGTTTAGTTTTCTGACGCCATAAGGGTTTGATAGGATCTACCACTTCTATACGTTTATCGGTATACTAGTGGATATGACTGTAGATCGCCTATCAACGAGGGAAGTTGCTGAGCAGTTGGGTGTGACCGCACGGCGGGTTCAAGCCCTCGTCGCGCAGGGCGATCTTGATGCCGTTCGCGTAGGACGTACCCTGCAGATCCAGCCCGAGTCCGTCGCCCGCCATCAGGCAAGAGGTTCAGTTCCCACCCGTCCGCTTTCACCGAGGATGAGTTGGGCTGCGCTGCTCAGCGACATCGGAACGATCGATATCGAGCGGGTATCGAAAGCGTTCAAACTTTCGTCCAGCGAACGCGGACGGCTGATGAACCTTCACCGCCGACCCTCGACTGACTGGACGTGGCTGGCTCGGCGACGCGCCGACACCCGGCGCTTGGCGGTTCGCTCAGCGTACCTCGCCGACATCGTCAGCGCCGATGGTGTTCTCACATCGGGGGTCTCAGCGCTCGGTTACTACAACGTCAACTTGACGACACGAGCAGACACCGCCGAGATCTACGCTCCAGCACGTGTCGTTGAGACGCTCGCTCGTGAGTTCGCATTGCGCGCCGACTTCACCGGGAACCTAATCGTGCACGTGTTGCCAAAATTCGATGGTATGACGCAGTTCCTTGACGGGCAAAATACGATGCCTTCCGTCACGGTGGCCGTCGATCTCCTTGAAGCAGGAGAATCCAGAGCGCGGCGGGCGGGCCTCGAGCTTCTTGATCAACTCCTGAATCGGTTTCGTTGATGACACAACAACCGTGGATCACCGAAGAGATCATCGACCTCGATCACGATGGTATTGCCGAGAAAAAACTTTGGAAGGCTCTCCTACAGATTGCACAACAGCTCGACCCGCAGGACTGGGTGCTCGTCGGGGGCCAGATGGTTGCACTGCACGGATACATCCGCGGCAGCCTCCCGCCGCGAACCTCCGAGGACATCGATCTTGTCGCGAACCTTTTGGTCCGCTCGGCCAGCCTTCAAAACTGTGCGTCTGCGGCAGAGTCGATCAACCTCATCGCCCGCCCGTCATTGACCGGCAAATACCTGCAGCGCTTTGAGGGTGGCGGCATCAAGGTCGATATTCTCGTCCCGGATCACTTACCCCGTCACCTCATACCTCGCCTTCGTGGCCACCGACCCGTTGCCATCACGGGCGGACAACGGGCGCTGGACAGTTCACACCGAGTCCGAGTACGCCTCGGCGGGATTGAGGCGACCGTCGTATTGCCGGATTTGCATGGAGCGATTGTTCTGAAGGCTCGGGCATCCGTCGCCGACAATCGTGACGCGCAGCGTCACGAGAGCGACATTGCATACCTCTGCAGCCTCATCGACGACCCCCGAGATATCGTGGGCAAACTCAACGTCAAGGAGCGTCGATATCTCCGCAAGACCCAACTACCGGCAGACCCTCGAAAGTTTCCATGGGTGCAAATCGACCCACTCACCCGAGCCGATGCCTGCGAAGCTTGGGTCCGACTGACGAGCGAGCTGTAATCCGTTAAAAAATATTGGTGAATTGCTTCTGATGTCATGATATCATGACATCATGACCAAACAAACCACAGTGCGTCTTCCAGTTGATCTTGCCGAGGAAGCCGAAGTTGTTGCCCGTATCCAAAATAAGAGCCTGAATGAGTTCATTATCGGAGCATTAACGGTTGAAATTGATCGCGTCCGCAAGGATAAGAAGTTTATGGATGCCCTGAAGTACGTGATTGAACATGATCGCGAGATTTTGGATCGCTTGGCCCAGTGAGGTACCTGACATTTGATGAGGTGATGAAAATCGCTGAGGGTGTCACAGGAATCGATGCTGACATCCTCGCCAGAGTTTCGCGGATAGAACTTCTTGATTCGGCGTTACACACTCCCAAGAGTGGCTTTGGTGATGTGGAGTTTTATCCTGATTTTTTCGACAAGGCTGCGATACTCGGTATTCGAATTGCGATGAATCATCCATTGCCTGACGGCAATAAACGGCTGGCCTGGGCTTCGGTTCACGTTTTTCATCTCGTAAATGATGTCACCTTGAGCTTCACTACCGATGATGCTGTAGAAGTGATGTTACGTATCGCGAGCGGGGAGGTTGAAGTCGATGAATTTGCTGAATGGCTGAGAGCCCGAGCCTCTCAGGTGTTTCAGTAAGCACCAATTATCGGTGGTAAGTGCGCTTGGCCGAGGTGAAACCGGTGAACTGAGAAATTGAAGTCATCGTTGAGTTGACTTCCATGCTCAGGGTTCCATCGGCGTTCACTTGCAGGGCAACCACACCCTCAATATCACCAGTTGAAAGGGTGTATCCGATTGCCAGTGGTGCATACTTGCCGCGCGGGGGTGTCCCGGCTGGCTCGAGAAATGAGAACCGATTCAGTTGGTAGACGACAATTCCGGAACTAGCGCTGAGTTTGTCGGGGTTGGGCTGGCCGGTGGCGATGGTGATCAGCCACTGTTTGGGATCTCCGACCGGATCCTGCCACCAGCCAGTGGAGAAAATCCACCTCACCGTGTCGACCGCGTCCGGTGAGATTGACAGGTGTCCGTAGGCGTAGGTGTTTTTTCCGATGACGGAACCACCCGGGATTGCCTTTGTTGCGCTCGCCAGTTGGGAAATACTTTGCCCGCTGTAACCGATAGTGCCAGCGAGGAACCAGTTACCGGACGCTGCGCCGACCACGTCATAATCAATCTTCCCGAATAGCGGAGCAACGGTGCGTTGCATGTTGCGTTCGTATGCCGCCCGAATTTCTGGGGTGAAGAACGGAAGCGGGTCCGCCGTATACGGCTTCCAAGAGTCGCCGTACAGGTACGAGAATGGTTCGGCGAAACCGGAAAGCCACTGCGTGCCATCCCAAATGTTGAAGTCAAGTGGATTGTCACGCTGACGACCGAACTCTTGACCGGCTTTGATCGGCAGATTGATGTTCGCTCTGCCGGTGCGCGCCACCTCATTTGCATATGGTGCGAGCACGCCCGTCAACTTGTTGAGCACCATATACACCGAAACAAGATTGCAGCCGTGGCGAATGATTACCCGGTGTGATGTTGGCGACCCGAGCGATCCAACCTCGATGATCGTGCCCGCGGCGGGAGCAACTACGGATACCCAGTCGGCATCCGTCCGTTCAGATTCTTCCTTGTACAGCGACTTGATACTGATGTATCCATGATCGATCGGTGTGACGTGGTCGCCGATCACCGCGCCGTAGGGAATGATTGGCGCGATTTGGTCGAGCGGCATCACGGAATAGGCGAACTTGATCGACGATGGTTTGCACGTGGGTTCGGATTGAAGGCCGGTTATCTGGGCCAGGGTCGGATACCACGAGGGACGTCTGGTGTAACCACCCGCAGGGGCGGCGGGTAGTGCACTGCGCATCGCGTAACGAACCATGCCGCCCGTGCAGATGAAAAGACCTCCACCAGTGCTGCCGACCAAGCCCGGGACGTTGCACTCGTCGCCGATTCGCTTGTTGCGGAAGTAGTTCGAGTTTGAGCTGACTGAACTCTTCGTCCAGATGAGTTGCTTGCCCGACTTGGAGCAGATGTACTTAATTCCGCTGACGGTCTTGGTCGCACCGATCTTGCTGCATCCGGCTGCCGACGTCGCCGCGGCGCGACCATCGGCGGCGAAAGGTGCAATTAGCAAACATGCAACAACGAACGACCACCTTGAACGCGGGACGCCCCAATTTCGTGTCACCAGATATCACGATACTCCAGACAACGAAATTAGTTCGTCGGGTTCTAACGCTGGATGAGCCAATCTGGGCGTGATGCTTCGAACGAAGTAATGGCGCTCTCATGGCTGAGGGTGATGCTCACATCGTCGAGACCGTTAAGAAAACGTTCTTGTGTTGATGCATCCATCTGAAACTTTGCGACCAGACCGACACTGGGAACTTCGACTTGCAGACGCTCCACATCAACCGTGATCTCGGTGCTCGGATCGGCCTCGATGATCTCCCATAGGCGCCGGACGATTGCTTCATCCAGTACCACCGGGATCAGGCCGTTCTTGGCACAGTTGTTGCGAAAGATGTCGCTGAAACTCGGGGCGATGACGGCGTCAAAGCCGCCTTGTTGAATCGCCCACACGGCATGTTCGCGAGAAGAGCCGACACCGAAACCGTGGCCCGCCACCAAAATGCTTGCCCCTGCATACCGCTCATCGTTGAGCACGAAGTCGCGATCGTCGCGCCACGTGGAAAACAGGCCTTTTTCAAAACCGGTGCGCTCGACACGCTTGAGCCATTCGGCCGGAATGATCTGATCGGTGTCAACATCGGAACGCTTGAGTGGCACGCCGCGACCAGCAATAACACGAACTTGTTTCATCTCAAATCCTCGGGCGTTGCAAAGTGGCCAGCAACTGCGGTTGCCGCTGCTACAGCAGGGGAGACAAGATGAGTGCGTCCGCCACGACCTTGACGACCTTCAAAGTTTCGATTGCTGGTACTGGCCGCACGTTCGCCGACCGACAACTTGTCGGGGTTCATCGCCAGGCACATTGAACAGCCCGGTTCGCGCCACTCCATACCGGCGGTGGTGAAGATGTGATGCAAACCCTCGGCCTCGGCTTGTGTCTTCACGGCGTGACTGCCTGGCACCACCATGGCGCGCTTGACCGATACGCGGCGGCCGTTGAGGACATGTGCAGCGGCGCGAAGGTCTTCGATCCGGCTATTGGTGCACGAACCGATAAACACGGTGTCAACGGCGATATCGCGAATTGGTGTGCCGGGTTCGAGACCCATGTAGGCAAGTGCGCGGGAGAGGGCATCACGTGCCGTGGCATCGGCGACATCTTCGGGTCTTGGCACATTGCCATCGATGCCGACCACCTGGCCGGGGTTGGTGCCCCAACTTACTTGTGGAGTCAAGGTGCTGGCATCGATAGCAACTTCTTTATCCCACGTGGCGTCGTCGTCGGTGTGCAGGGTGCGCCACTCGGCGACCGCGGCAACCCAGTCGGCTCCTTTGGGGGCGAACTCGCGGCCCTTGAGATACTCAAACGTGATTTCATCGGGTGCTACGAGACCAGCACGTGCGCCAGCTTCGATGGACATATTGCACAGTGTCATCCGACCCTCCATGGAAAGCGCGCGAATAGCCGAACCGCGGTACTCGATGACATGACCGATACCACCACCCGTGCCGATGTTGCCAATGATCGCCAAGATGACATCTTTTGCCGTTACACCGTCGGGCAGAACACCGTCGACAGTGACACTCATCCACTTCGGTCGGGACTGGGGAATCGTCTGTGTCGCCAACACATGTTCGACTTCGCTCGTGCCGATACCAAATGCCAGTGCGCCGAATGCGCCATGGGTCGCGGTGTGGCTGTCGCCGCAGACGATCGTCATCCCGGGAAGGGTGCGTCCCTGCTCGGGACCAATGACATGCACGATGCCTTGGTGCGAATCACCCATTGGGTAGAGGGTGATACCAAAATCTTTGGCATTGGCTCGCATGACGTCGATCTGTTTGGCTGAAATGGGATCGGCGATCGGCAAATGTATGTTCTGGGTGGGCACGTTGTGATCTTCGGTGGCCACGGTGAGATCGGGTCGACGAACCCGACGCTCGCTTATACGCAGACCATCAAAGGCCTGCGGACTCGTGACTTCATGAACCAGATGGAGATCTATATAGAGGAGATCCGGTTCGCCGACCGCCGAATGCACCACATGCCGGTCCCATACCTTTTGGGGAAGTGTCAGCGGTTCGGTCACCCCTCTATTCAACCGCAGGACAGGCGTATGCACACTCATGCACACTCATGCACACTCATGCACACGTGACGCACACATGGCAGCTATGACAACCCAACACGATATTTTCCGCATTTCTCCTGTTGCCCTAGCCACGTGCGTTGAGCACAGCCTGCACTCGTCACTCGACGGATTCGGTTTAAAACGAGCGCGGCTGTATGGCATCACGGTCGTTGATCCGGAAGGTGTGGTCGACCATGTGGATGGTGCGCTGCGGATCACGTTTCTTGCCGAACATGGCGATGTGTATGAACTACTCGACGCACCCACAAGTGCCATCGCCCGCATGTTTGACGCAGCCATTGTGCTCACCTGTGGTTGGGCAGCACCGGTGCAAGAAAATGACTCAGATGGCGAATTTACGGGGCCCCCGAGTGAGCACCCATTGCGCCGACGTGTGCGGCTGGTGGTGGCCGTATGCGACGACGGGGTCGGTTCGGTGCTGCGCTTTGCCGATTCGCCCGATGAGGTGATCTGCGATCCGGGTGCGGCACGCGGATCACTGGCCGATGCGGTGACAAATCTGTGGTTCGACCCCAAGGTGGTGGTGCAACGTGAAGTCCCTGCTCGGACACAAACGAGCCCGGATCTATGCCCGTAGAATGATGATGTGAGCGCACGCGCCGACATCGCCGGTTCGATCACTACCGGTCCCCGATGGGTAGCCGAGGTCAAGCGTCTGGCCAAAGAGCGCGATGCGGTGATTCTCGCCCACAACTATCAACTTCCCGAGATTCAAGACGTTGCCGATTATGTCGGTGACTCTCTCGGACTTTCACGGCTCGCAGCAACTGTCGGGGCATCCACGATCATCTTTTGTGGTGTTCACTTCATGGCCGAGACAGCCAAGATTCTCGGTTACGACAAAACGGTGATCATTCCTGACGCTAAAGCCGGATGTTCACTTGCCGACACCATCAACGCCGATCAACTGCGCACCTGGAAAGCGGAGCATCCCGGGGCCGTGGTGGTGAGTTACGTGAATACCACCGCCGCAGTAAAAGCCGAAACCGATATTTGTTGCACGTCATCGAATGCTGTGGATGTTGTGCAATCAGTACCCGCCGATACAGAAGTGTTGTTTTGCCCCGATCAGTTTCTCGGTGCCCATGTTCAACGCCTTACTGGTCGGACCAACATGCACATTTGGATGGGTGAGTGCCATGTTCATGCCGGCATCAACGGCGCCGATCTCAAGGCGATGGTGGCCGCTGAACCAAAAGCCGAATTGTTCATTCATCCAGAATGTGGCTGCGCGACTTCGGCCCTGTATTTGGCCAGCAGTGGTGTGGTGCCGGCCGAGCGAACGAAGATACTTTCTACTTCGGGGATGATTGCCGCCGCCAAATCGACGACTGCCAAGAAAGTTCTCGTGGCAACCGAAACTGGAATGCTGTATCAGTTACGCAAGGCCAATCCGCTGGTCATTTTTGAGCCGGTGAACCGAGCGGCGGTATGCAAATACATGAAGATGATCACTCCGGAAAAACTCCTGCGTTCGTTGCAGACTGGTAATGACGTCGTAGACGTGCCCCGCGACATTGCCGATCGGGCCCGATTGTCAGTTGAGCGAATGATCGCCATCGGCACTCCATCGCGAACGTCTGAATAGGCGCACAATTTGACGCCTCCGATGAGCCGCACACAAACTCATACCGTGGCGTTGCCGGCAATGTTGGCTACGCCCGAAGTCACCTGGACGCGGGATGTGGATGTGGTGGTGTTGGGCTCCGGAGCGGCTGGCTTAGCCGCCGCCCTCGCCGCCCGGCCGGTGCGCAATGTGTTGCTGATTACCAAAGATTCACTCGATGCTGGAAGTACTGCCTGGGCCCAGGGTGGATTGGCAGCGGTGCTGGATCCGGCCGACACCTTTGCCGAACATGTTCGCGACACACTCGACGCAGGTGCTGGGTTATGCGATGAGTCGGCGGTGGCGTCGCTTGTTCGCGATGCACCAACGGCGATCAAATATTTGGAGTTACTTGGTGCCGCATTCGACCCCGGAACTGACGGCAGTCACGCCCTCACCCGCGAAGGTGGACACTCCCGCTCCCGCATTGTGCACTCCGGAGGCGATCAGTCGGGGGCCGAGATTCAACGGACCTTGGACGAAAATGCGATCAATGCCGGTGTCGATGTCTTGGCACATGCCTTTGCCCTGGATCTGGAATTCGGAGTCTCGGCAGGCAGTGCTCGACGACAGGTCGCTGGTGTTCGTGTCGCGCTATTGGATGTTGACGGAACCGTCAAAAGTGTCGGGCTGATTACCGCCCGCGCGGTGGTGATTGCCACCGGCGGATACGGTCAGGTGTTTGCCTCAACGTCGAATCCTGCGGCGGTAACCGGCGATGGCCATGCTCTTGCGCTTCGGGCCGGATTGAGTTTGCGAGATTTGGAGTTTGTTCAATTTCACCCGACGGTGCTATGGCAAGACGCGAGATCGACCCAGCAGCAGGTGCTGATCAGCGAAGCGGTGCGCGGGGAAGGGGCGATTCTGTACGACGCTGCCGGGACGCGAATTATGAAAGGTGTTCACCCGCAGGAAGATCTCGCCCCGCGGGACGTGGTCGCCGCGGCGATTAGTTCCCGCATGGCCGAAGCGCCCGCCGGTGTTGATGATCACGTGTATTTAGATGCCACACCGATTGGAGCGCGATTTATCGAACGCTTTCCATTCATTACGAAGGCCTGCAATGCCATTGGCATCGACCCGCTCACTCAACGAATACCGGTTGCGCCAGCAGCGCACTACGTCTGTGGAGGGATTTCGTCGAACTTGGATGGAACAACCGAAGTTGATGGACTGTTTGCCGTTGGAGAAGTGGCCTACACCGGGGTGCACGGTGCAAACCGACTGGCATCGAACAGTTTGACCGAAAGTCTCGTTGTCGGAACTCGGGTCGGTCGCAACTTGGCGTGGAAACTTCCGGAACGAGTTGAGCCCGATTTGCGTGGCGATGCTCTGCTGTCAAGTTTCGGGTTGTTGGATGATTCGTTACGAGCAGCCGTGCGCACCACGATGTCACGACATGTTGGGGTGTTGCGCAGCCCGGAAGGCTTGCGACGCGCCATTGACGCCCTCGATGTGATTGCTGAAAAAATTGACACCCAGGTGCCGGCAACGCGACGAAACTTTGAGGCCACGAACATTCTTACCGTGGCAACTGCCGTGGTGATGTCGGCATTGGCACGCACTGAAAGCCGTGGTTGTCACCGGCGTACCGATACCACCTATTCGCGTCCCGAATGGGTGTGTCATTTGGGTGTGTCGATGCACCAGGGTGAACTCGTCATTAGCGGAATTCCCCTCGGCGCATAGAGCCGTATATGCAGTATCACCCATTGTCTGACGGCGTGGCCACGCGACTGTTTGCCGCCGGTCTAGATGTGGATGTTGTGAGGCGAGTCATCGCCGTGGGGCTGGATGAGGACCTGGCAGATGGACCCGACTTCACGACTTTGGCAACGGTGCCAGCCGACCAACGCAGTAGGGGCACACTTGGAGTGCGTGCGACTGGCTGCATCGCTGGACTAGATATCGCTGAGGCGGTCTTCGACATGGTGTGCGATGCAAATTCAGTGACATTCACCAAACAGGTCAATGACAGTGACCGAGTACAAGCGGGTGCAGTGCTAGCGAACATTGAAGCACCAACCCGTGGCTTACTCACTGCGGAGCGAACTGCGCTCAATATTTTGTGTCACTTGTCGGGTGTGGCAAGTGCAACCGCGTTGTGGGTCGATGCGCTGACCGGAACGGGAGCATCGGTTCGCGACACCCGCAAGACGACTCCGGGAATGCGGATGCTCGAAAAATATGCGGTGCGCTGCGGCGGCGGAGTGAATCACCGAATGTCGCTTTCAGATGCGGCATTGGTGAAAGACAACCACATCGTGGCCGCTGGTGGTGTGGAGCAGGCCTTTAATGCCGTGCGGAAGTTGCGTCCGAATATTGCCATCGAAATTGAGGTGGATTCGCTCGACCAGTTGAGCATTGCACTTGAAGCTGGCGCCGATTTGATATTGCTGGACAACATGTCACAGGCGTTGTTGGGTCAGGCAGTTCAGATTGCCAATGCACACACGACACACACCGGCAAGCCCGTGATGTTGGAGGCCAGCGGCGGGATCACCCTTGGTTCGGCCAAGGCCGTGGCCCAGTCAGGTGTGCGTTATATCTCGGTGGGTGCTCTCACGCATTCGGCTCCGGTGCTGGATATTGGATTGGATCTGCAGTCGATTATGTGAGCGAGCGGGTGTACACATTCGTGCACGCCTCAAGCAGGATGGGAACAAATTGCTCGCGGGCGGAATACACCGCGTTGTGATCAGCGTCAATTTCATACACTTCGACATTGCGAAGTTGTTGGTACAGGTGACGTTGGCGTTCGGGTGGAACAACCGTGTCATCGGTTGTGACGATCACGGCGGCTGGCACGTCGACACCGTTCAACCAATCTCCTGAGTTGAAGGCGCCGATAGCACCTCCGGCGGCAAATATGTGACGCCAATCGTGACTGGCCATTTGTTCTATTGCCCACGGTTCGAATCCATCGCTTTTGCGCTGTAGATAAATCTGTTCTGTCAGCCAATCGGTGGTCTGACTGGGAGTAACGCGAGCGAGTGCGGCTAGCCCGGAGAGACCGAGAAAACTCAAACGCTCTTCACGGGAGGAAGAAAAGTATCCGGCTGTTGAACACAACACCAGACCGCGCACGCGGGTTTGGTGTCGACGCCACATCAATTGGGCGACGATGCCACCCATCGAATAGCCAACAGGTATAAACGTGTGGATGCCGAGCACATCGGCAATTGCTGCTACGTCGTCGGCGCAATCTTCCAGGCGAAATGGCCGCCTGGCTTTGATCCCGCGACCATGACCACGATGATCAGGGGCGATGATGCGAAATTGCTCACTCAGCACATCGAAGCAGGTGAACCAATTGAGATCGGCGGTTGCCGTCCAGCCATGCAACAACATCAACGTTGGTGCGCCCGGTGGCCCGGCAACGTCACGGATGAATGTTCGACCGCGCCCGGGAAGGTCAAGAAAATATCCGCGAGGCAGAACTGGCATCACGGCAGACTTACTCATGGTGATTACGGGGTCTGCGTGTCAAGGACCTTTACCTGCAATTTGCCATTGGGAGCCTCGTAGGACACGGTGGCACCAATTGTTGCACCGAGCAATGCAGAACCAAGTGGAGAACTCGGGCTCATCACGCTCACACTTGCATCGGCCGGACGCTCTTCCATATGACCGATCAAAAATTGCTCGGCATCACTTTCGCCGTCGTAGAGCACGGTAACGATCGCGCCGAGGCTAACGATTCCTTCAGAGCTGATTTCGACGATCTCGGCATCTAACAGGATTGCTTCAAGTTGTCGAATTCGACCTTCCATATGGCCCTGTTCGTCCTTGGCGGCATGATAGTCACCGTTTTCCTTGAGGTCGCCCATTTCGCGGGCGCGCTCGATCTTTTCGGCCACCTCAATGCGTCCACGCGTGGTGAGATCACGGTGCTCATGGGTCAAGCGCTGGTGCGCTATGGCAGATAATTGGTGCGTTGTCATCAATAAAATGTTATCGGCGCCAATGTCGAGGAATGTGTCAACCCGAAGCGGCTCGTAGCCTGTATGACTGTGTCAAGTTTACTGCCGACATCTGCACCGAAGCCATCATCTGGGAACTCCCAAGCGCACCGAATCGCGGTGATTGGCGGCGACGGCATCGGTCCAGAGGTGATTGCCGAGGCACTGAAAGTTGTGGATGCCGCCGGGGTAAAACTCGACATCACAACATTTGATTTGGGCGGTGCTCGTTACCTGAGAGATGGCGAAGTTCTCTCGGATTCGACGTTGCAGAAGTTGCGTGGCTTTGATGCAATTTTGCTCGGTGCCGTTGGCACTCCGGCGGTCCCCCCGGGCGTTATTGAGCGCGGACTGTTGTTGAAAATGCGTTTTGAACTGGATTTGTACATCAATCAGCGTCCGTTCGCCGGAATCGCCCCGGGTCACAGCGCACCTCATGATTTTGTTGTCATTCGCGAGAACACCGAGGGTTCCTATCTTGGCGAAGGTGGTGTGTTGCGCAAGGGCACACCACATGAGGTGGCAACACAGGGCAGCGTGAATACCGCCCATGGCGTGGAACGCTGTATTCGTTATGCCTTTGATTTGGCCGCTAAGCGTCCACGCAAGCATCTCACTCTTGTACACAAGACCAACGTGCTCACATTTGCTGGCGATTTGTGGCAGCGCACATTCGATCGCGTAGCAACGGAGTATGCGGATGTGGGAACTGCATATAATCATGTGGATGCGGCGTGCATTTATTTCGTCCAAGATCCACATCGTTACGACGTGATCGTGACCGATAATTTGTTCGGTGACATACTCACCGATCTGGGCGGGGCAGTAAGTGGTGGCATTGGCATCGCATCATCGGCCAATCTCAACCCAGCCCGGACTGGACCGTCAATGTTCGAACCGGTGCATGGTTCGGCGCCAGACATCGTTGGAACTGGTAAAGCAAACCCAATTGCGGCAATATTGTCGGCTGCGCACATGTTTGAATTTCTCGGCGAACAGATGGTCGCTGATCGTGTCCGTCTGGCGTGCGCAGCGCCGTTATTCGGTACTACGGCTGAAATCGGCACGGAAATTGCCGGCAGACTTGCCAATGAGTTGCGATAGTTTGTAGCCATGCCAATTACGAAATCACCGAAAATCTGGATGAATGGCTCACTCGTGGATTGGGACAAGGCCCAAGTGCATGTGCTCACGCACACCCTGCACTACGGCACCGGAGTATTTGAAGGCATCCGTGCCTATGAAACTTCCCGTGGTCCGGCAGTGTTTCGCCTCACTGACCACATCAAGCGACTTTTCAATTCGGCGCACATCCTTGGCATGGACATGCCCTACAGCGTGGAGGAGATCGTCGCCGCCTGCAAGCAAACCGTTGTATCGACTGGTCTTAAGTCATGTTACGTTCGGCCGATTGCGTATTACGGATACGGGGAAATGGGACTCAACACTTTGCCATGCACAGTTGATGTAGCGATTGCATGTTGGCCGTGGGGTGCATACCTAGGCGATGACGCCGTAAACAAAGGTGTGCGGATGAAGATTTCATCGTGGACCCGACATGATCACAACACGATGCCACCAGCATCCAAGACCGTCGGCAACTACGTCAATTCGTCGCTAGCCAAAGTCGAAGCATTAAAGGCCGGTTACGACGAAGCGATCATGCTCGCACCAAACGGGCTAGTTGCTGAGTGCACTGGTGAGAATCTTTTCTGCGTGCGCAACGGCATTATCATCACCCCGCCAACGTCTACTGGTGCACTTGAAGGCATCACTCAGTCGAGTGTGTCAAAAATCGCCGCCGATCTGGGATTCGAATTGCGCGTGGACAACCTGGCGCGTAGCGACCTGTACATTGCCGATGAAGTCTTCGTCTGCGGCACAGCCGCCGAGGTGGTTGCGGTGAACTCAGTGGATGATCGCCAAATTCCCAGCCCGGGACCGATGACCAAGGCGATTGGGGACACCTACGCCAAAGCCGTGCGCGGACAAGATGCCCGCTACATGGACTGGCTCGAACTCGCAGTCTGAAGGTCGTTGCAGGAGTTATCCCCAGTTTCGTCCCCAGATTTCCCCCATACAGGTGGGGATCCTGTGGATTTCTGGCAAGTTGTGCACAATTTCAAGAGTCTCCGGCGTTGCCATTGGCTCAACTAGGCGAGACAATGGATTCCGTGACGACCATCATTATTACCTAGGTGTACGTCGGCAAGACGTACACCCGAGCCGCCCATCGGGCGGCTTTTTTGTTCCCCGGAAACGAGAAGTAGATGACTATTCATGACAACACGGTTGATGACAACACGGTCGAAGTGTTTGATACGACCTTGCGCGATGGCATGCAGGTGGAAGGGGTGTCGGCAAGCGTTTACGACAAGTTACGCATTGCTGAACAACTTGACTCGCTCGGGGTGCACTTCATTGAAGGTGGATGGCCGGGTGCCAACCCTAAGGACATCGAGTTTTTCGCCCGAGCCAAGAAGGAACTCATCCTCAATACGTCAACACTCGTGGCCTTTGGTTCCACTCGACGACCGTTAGGCAAGGTCGACGATGACGCCACACTGCGCAATTTGATTGAGGCGCAGACTTCAACCGTGTGCATCGTGGCCAAGGCATCGGACTATCACGTCGAACAGGCGTTGCAGACCACACTCGACGAGGGTGTAGCGATGGTGTTGGACTCGGTGAAGTATCTCGCTAGTCACGATCGTCGAGTCATGGTGGATATGGAGCACTTCTTTGACGGCTACAAGAGCAACGCTGAGTTTTCATTGCGTGTACTTGAAGCCGCGGTAATGGCAGGAGCGACTCATCTTGTACTTTGCGACACCAACGGTGGTTCATTGCCGGATGAAGTGCGAAAAATCGTCGCCGAGGTGAAGCAGCATGTTGGAAACGATGCGATCATCGGCATTCATTGCCACGACGACACTGGTTGTGCAGTGGCCAACTCGCTTGCCGCCGTACACAGTGGGGCGCGACATGTGCAGGGAACACTCAATGGTCTTGGCGAGCGCACCGGCAACACCAACCTCACCACCGTGATCCCCAACCTTCAATTGAAACTCGGATATACATGTCTGCCGCCCGGTCGCCTCGAGCGTCTGACAGCGGTGAGCCATCATGTGGCCGAAGTATTGAATCGTCCGCTCAATCCGCAGGCGCCGTACGTTGGTGCGTCCGCATTTGCTCACAAGGCCGGATTGCACGTGTCGGCGATTTCGCGGGCAAAAGATGCCTATGAACACATTCAGCCAGAACTTGTCGGCAACGGCACACGATTTGTCGTGTCGGAAATGGCCGGTAAGGCAACGATCGCGATGAAAGCCGAAGAGCTTGGACTTCCGATGGATGGTCCGGCGGTGAATCAAGTGATCGACGACCTCAAGCGCCTCGAACACGAGGGATACCACTTTGAAGCCGCCGATGCGTCGCTGGAATTGTTGATGCGGCGTGCTACCGGATGGGAACAGAATTTTTTCAAAGTCGAGTCAATGCGCGTAATCACCGACGAATCGACAAACGGCCAATTCACGACCGAGGCAACCGTGAAGGCGTGGGTCGGCGACAAGCGTGAAGTTTGTACCGCCGAAGGAAACGGTCCAGTGAATGCCATCGACAAAGCGCTACGAGCCGCCTTGAGCCAGCGCTTTCCGCAACTTTCGCGGGTCCATCTCACCGACTACAAAGTGCGCATCCTTGACTCGGCATCGGCAACCGGAGCCGTCACTCGTGTACTTATCGATGCCACTGATGGTGACCGCAACTGGACAACGATCGGCGTATCACCAAACATCATCGAAGCATCGTGGCATGCCCTTGAGGAGTCGTTGGTGTTCGGGTTGCTGCACGGCCCGAAGAACTAGGCTTGCAGGGCTATGGCGGTACCAAAATTCACACCGATTGATCCAACTGACGAGCCGCGGGCGTACGAATCGCCTGATTTTGTGCCAGAGCCGTGGCAGTTGGATCGCAAAGCAGAAATTGTTGGTCGGCAACCCAAAGGGAGTGGTCTTGGAAACCCCGGACCAGATCAGGGATATGTATTGAGCCTGGCGTCTCGTGTGCGGGGTCGCATCCGTGTGCAAGCAGGTGAATCGGTCGACGATGTGATCGCCGGTTCGATCACGATCGCGCTTCGCCGGGCTTCGCTGTTTGGTCGAGCCCCGGTGTTGGCTGATCTCATAGTCGCGCTCACCATTTGGGGCTGGCTGCTTGACAACCCACCTTCAGATATTGTCACCCATCGCCAGAAATTATTTGCTGGCCTCGGAAATATGGTGCATCACTATGCGGAGTCGCGAGTAGTGGCCGATATGGTGCCAGACACGACCTTTCGGTTATCGCCGGAAAAAGTAACAGCCTCGATGCCGATGTCGTGGCGAGCGCTCACCGGCACATAGTTTTTTTGTCGAGATTGACGATCTAGATCGCGTATTTTTCAAGGTCGGCAAGCGACACGAATTCGAGTGAACGCACGTGCGTCGCCCGCAGATCAACCTGAGGTGCCTGGCCGGCTTCGAGTGCTTCTTGCCACCGAGGTGCACATAGGCACCAGTGATCTCCGGCCTTCAAGCCGGCAAATCCGTATTCCGGCATTGGCGTGCTGAGATCGTTGCCAACTGATTTTGAATACGCCAAAAATTTCTCGGTCATCACTGCGCACACGGTATGAATGCCGACATCATCTCCGCTGGTTTCGCAACAACCGGTGCGATAGAAACCCGTCATTGGTGAGGTGCAACACGGGTCGAGTAGATCGCCATACACATTTGTTTGGCCGCCGAGGATCACTGCCAATACCGCATCTAGACACTGACGCCGACGAGGCGACCAATGACGTAGGTGACGGTCGTAGCAAGCAGCAAGATGCCCACCTGTCGAGTCGCCGTCAGGAGCATTGGTCGTCCGGCAAATCCTCCGATTGCTGCACCGACCACCGCTGAGGCGACAATTCCGATGATGATCGAGATCAGTCGTGCCGTGTCTCCACCACCGAAGAACCATGGGATCACCGGCAGGAGTGCGCCGGCCAGAAAGCTCACGAGCGAAAAGAGTCCGATGAGAAATGGTTTTGGCAATTTGGAGGGATCCAATCCGAACTCTTCGCGAGCGTGCACGAATACCGCATTTTGCGGGTTGCGCATGACATCGGTGGCACCGGCAAGGGCTTGATCCCGTGACATGCCATGACTTTCGTAAATGCTGGCAAGTTCAGCAGTTTCTGCCGCTGTGTTGTGCACGAGTTCATTCAATTCAAGTTTGAGTTCGCGTCGCACCAGATCATTTTGTGCACTAATTGATACCCATTCGCCGGTGGCCATGCTTGCAGCGCCGGCTACTGCAGCAGCCAGGCCAGCGAGTCGGACCACCGATGTTCCGACTCCGCTTGAGGCGAAGCCAATGATCAGAGAAACATTGGAAACGAGACCATCGCTGAAGCCAAACACGCCGGCACGTGCTGCGCCGCCGCCAAGAGCAATATGGCCCGGGTGATCGCGCGACTCACTGCGTTTTTCGCTCATGGGCATCACGATAGTGGCGCACCACTCGACGTGAGATGCTCAGATAGTGTGAGCCTGACATGGCATCGCTCACATCGCGTTATCGCTTTGCGCCGTCGCCAACCGGCTATTTTCACGTCGGTGGGGCGCGCACAGCCCTCTACAACTGGCTGTTGGCTTTGCAAAATGACGGTGTGTTCGTGTTGCGCATTGAAGACACCGATGAGTCGCGTAATCATCCCCAGTGGACACAGGGGATCCTCGACGCTCTTGCCTGGATCGGTATCGATAACAAGGATCCGCACTTTGAAGGTCCATATTTTCAGTCTTCTTTTGCCGCTGAGCATGTGGCCGCCGCCGAAGCGATCTATCGAGCGGGCTACGGCTATTACTGCGACCTGACCACGGAGCAGATTCAAGAGCGGTCCAAGGCCGCCGGTCTGAACGGTTATGACGGTTACTCGCGGGATCGCGGACTGGGTCCTGGGCCCGGACATGTATTGCGATTCAAGGTGCCGGTTGGTCATACGGTCGTGCATGACACCGTCCGTGGCACCGTGGATTTTTCCAACGACACGATCGAGGATTTCGTGTTGTTACGCAGTAACGGAACCCCCGTATTTCTGTTGGCAAATGTGGTCGACGACATTGCGATGAACATCACCCATGTGGTGCGCGCCGAAGAACACCTGCCGAACACGCCAAAACAGCAGATGTTGTGGGATGCATTGGGCAAGACTCCGCCGGTGTGGGCACATGTTCCCGTTTTAGTCAACGAACAACGCAAGAAACTTTCCAAGCGCCGAGACAAAGTTGCCGTCGAGCAATTTCGTGACGGGGGAATTTTGTCTGCTGCAATGGTGAATTACCTAATGACCCTCGGCTGGGCTCCACATGGTGATACCGAAATTGTGCCGTGGTCGCAGATTGTGAGCGAGTTTAGTTTGGAGCATGTCAATCATTCACCGGCATTTTTTGACATCAAGAAGTTAAATGCCTTCAACGGCGAATACATCAGGATGATGTCGCTCGACGAATTTATTGAAGCGTGTCAACCGACGCTTGCCTCCGACAATGTTCCGTGGCCGCGAGAGCGCTTCAACGCCGAGGTGTTCAGAGCGATGGCCCCACTCGTACAGACTCGCGTTGCGGTACTTACGGAAGTGCCGGCACTCGTGGATTTTCTGTTTATGGAAGAGCCACTCATTGATGGTGCTGCATTTGCCAAGGCATTCGGCAATGATTGGGCGCTCGCCACCCTGGTAGAGATTGCGACGCGCTTTACAACCTGCACATGGTCGGCTGAAACGCTGAAGTCAGAAGTTGAAGCTGTCGGCGCGCAACATGATGTGAAATTGGGTAAATTGCAGGGACCGCTGCGGATCGCTATCACTGGACGAACCGTTGGTACACCGTTGTTCGAACCCATCGAGTTGTTGGGTCGAGATGAAGCGCTTCGACGTATCAACTCAGCGGTACAACGCGTCAATCGTTAGGCCACGGTGTGAAGAGAATCCTGCGTATTGTCGCGATGACGTTGACGGGCGCGGTGTTGTATTTCTCCTTCAATTTGTGGCAGGTATGGAGTGTCGGACGGAGCGATGAAGCACGTTCTGTTGATGCAATCGTCGTGCTTGGCGCCGCTCAATATGACGGGCGGCCGTCCCCTCAATTAGTCGCCCGGCTCGATCATGCGCTTGCACTGTGGCATGAGGGTCGGTCCCAACTGATCATCGTTACCGGAGGTAAGCAACAGGCCGATCGCTTCACCGAAGCCGAAGCGGCAGCCAAATATCTCGAAGCCGCTGGAGTTTCTGCCGAGATGATTGCACTGGAAAACATCGGGCGAACAACACGTGAGTCCTTACTAGGTGTGCGCCGAATCCTTGCTGCACGCCAATTGCATTCCCTGCTCATCGTCACCGACCCATACCACGCGTTGCGGGCCCGTTTGATCGCCCAAGATCTAGATATGCAGGCTTTTGTTTCGCCCACTCAATCAAGCCCCGTGCAGGGGAGTGAAGACCTTCGGCGTCACCTGCGTGAAGCGGGCGGTGTCGCCATCAGCCATGTCATTGGTTTTGCACAACTGGAACGCTTCACTCGCTAATCAATCGCGTTGCCAGATGGCGTGCGACTGCGTGTCAGGAAATAGTCGGTGCCGATAACCTATTGGTGCTCCACTGGGGAGTGGTGTAACTGGCAACACAGCAGATTCTGGTTCTGTTATTCAGGGTTCGATTCCTTGCTCCCCAACGAATTCTTCTCAAGCAATGCGACAAATGATTCGCCAGTTCCCACTTGCAGAAACAGTCGTCCGGTAATGAGTTGCAGGGCGGCCCCCCGTGCATTCCAAATCTTGTTCAAGATTCTCGGTCGCCACGAGCCATACGGTCCATCCCATAGGCCATCGGTACCCTGGATTCGCACCCTGAAGCCGACGGCGATGAAATCCTCGATCCACGCATCATGCGGCCTGAGCGTGCAGTGTGTCGGATCGCGGAATCCAAACCAGCCGTCTCGCTTCAACCGATGTCCACGGCCTTGAAGATCGGGAACCACGATCAGAACAGTTCCATGATCTGCCAGTAGGCGATGAATTTCCGCAAGAGTTTCCCGAGGGGAGGGAATGTGTTCGAGAACGTGAATTGCGATGATGCTTCCGAAGTAACCACTTAGAAATTCACTAAGACTTTGGGTGACACGAACCTGAGGGCAGTTCTTACTGGTTGCGTTGCGGGCATTTTCTGATAAGTCGAAGGCGACTACTCGATCAAAATGTTGTAAAAGTCGTCGTGAAAGGAAACCAAGTCCACACCCAAAATCAAGAACAGGAAGGTTCGTATTCGCATTCCGCACCAAAAGGCTGGTGTACCACCGTAGGGCCGGTCGATCGCGGTCTTGACCATTGGCCTTGAAATACGAATCGCCATATGTAATGTCGTCTATTTCCATGGAAGTTGTCTGAGCGTAATCTCTGTACAGACATATATCGAACTTCGACAACTTCAGCGCCGGTCAGCGAGATAGCCTGACACGGCACGTTTGGCCCCATCGTCTAGTGGCCTAGGACACCACCCTCTCAAGGTGGCGGCACGGGTTCGAATCCCGTTGGGGCTGCCAGTTATCGCCGGTCGCTGGCGACACCAATCTAGAGTCAGAGCGGATACGCCGTTAGTCTGGCAACGGTGCTGTCCGATGTGATTGAAGCATGCCGTCCGCGTCAGTGGGTGAAGAACCTACTTGTTTTTGCAGCCCCTCTTGTTGCCAGAACATTAACGGAAATGACAGTCGTAATTGATACGACATTTGCGTTTGTCTCATTTTGTGGCGCATCAAGTGCGATGTATCTGGTTAATGATCTACGTGATCGCCGCGCGGATTCTGCACACCCGCGCAAGCGCTTGCGGCCGATCGTGTCAGGTCGCCTGTCGCCTCGGACTGCCGGATTGACCGCAATGATGCTTCTGCTCGCCAGTGTCATACTCGCAGCGTTGGTTTCGCTCGCAACTTTGGCGGTTGTCTGTATTTATCTCGTTTCAACCACGGTCTACAGTGCATATCTCAAAAGGATTCCGATCCTTGAGCTAGTTGTGCTTGGTTCTGGTTTTGTCTTGCGTGCGTTGGCCGGTGCCGTGGCCGCAAAGGTACCGCCTTCGAAATGGTTCCTGCTTTGTGTTCTGTTTGGCTCGCTTTTCATCGCGATCAAGAAGCGATATGCAGAAATGTCCGTCGTATCACGTGTATCGTCAACCCGCCACGTTTTGTCCTGGTATTCGGCGGATGTGCTTCACATGATGGCTCGTTTCGTCGGCGGACTATTTGTCCTCGCCTACCTGGGTTGGTCAATTGGCGCGGTCCATGAGAATATTCAAGAGTACGCATTGCGAATATTTTCTGCCATACCATTTGCAATCGCAGTTGCAAGGTACGAACATGCGGCGTCGGGGGAAAACGGTGAGTCACCCGAAGATTTGTTTGCAAGTGATCGAGTCTTACAATTTCTCGGTGTGGCGTGGTTCGCTCTTGTCAGCGCAAGCATTTATCTTGCTCGGTAAACGTTACGACACATCATCGTAATCTGACTCTAGTGACGACTTGGGATCATTGAATGAAATAATTTGACGTATCTATCAAGAGATGTTCGACCGTTGGATGTGATCGGCGATGGCATTTTAAAGTTTCGGATTTCGTTCATTGCACGAGCCAGATCAGCAACATTTCCCATTTCTGCTAACAGGCCGCAACCTGTTTCGAGCACGATCGTGCGAACGCCTGGAATATTGCTTGCGACGACGGGAACCCCCGCACTCAGTGCTTCCATTTGGACGATTCCAAATGCCTCAAGGCGATTGATTGAAGGGAAGACGAATGCGTCAAGAGAGGCATAGAAGTCATTCATCTTGTCCTCATCGATGAATCCGAGGAGACTTATACGTGGATCTTCGGCAATCAGGGACTTCACATCGTCAATGACACTTTCGCCAAGTTTTTTTGAGCTCTCACCCCCAATTAGTAGTTGATCGTCGGGACGGGCGCATTGTTGAAAGGCCCGGATGAGAAAAGAAATTCCCTTTTCGACAGTCATTCTGCCGAGAAACCCATAATGAAATCCGGTGGAACGTCTGAATGTTGGCAGTCCTCGGGCGCGACTTACGAATGGCGGTGGGATTGGGATCGCATTTGCGAGCCATTGGGCCAGTCGGGATTGGCTAGCGTAATCGTGGCTTGAAACCACCACACAACTTGCTCGTTTGATCGCAATTTTGCTTGAGAAATCCATTCCCCGTTCGATTAGTCGTCCGATCGCTGAATCCGGACCAACAAAGTCACATTGATACGTCACGACCAGCTTTGTACCGCGGGTGAGGATTGAAACCAAACCAGATTCAATCATCGGAAGATGAAGATTGAGAACCTGAGCATGTCGGGCCCGCCTGGCTAATTGAAACGGGAAGAGGGGGCTAACTGGACCGTTACGAATTATCGCAGCGACTGACAGTCGCTCGACTTCGACCCCCCCGATCAGTTCGAAAGCGGGCAGATTCTGTTGGTGCCGGCAGCAAACCACCCTTACCCTAAGTCCTTCTGCTGCGAGTCGTTCGGCAAGTAATCGGGCTGCTTCAGAGAGGCCACTCACGTGCGGAAAGTAGTAGTTGGCTCCAATCACCACATCAAATTCGTTCACGTTGTTTTCAGATCTCCGCATTTTCCTGTGCCGGAAGAGCAGCGATGTCCCGTTTGCTTCTAAAGTGCCACCGAGTTTGATCACATGAGCAGTAGACATATAGCGCAGAGAGACCAAAGGCAAGTTGAATTACCACAATGTGTCGCGGATAGTAGCTCTCAAATCGGTACGGAAGAAGTGGAACCAAGTAAGTCAGTGGAAGGATCAGCGCGATCCAGACTTTTGGCTTGGTACACTTCGCGCCAGTTGCCTTGATGACTGCAACAAGCCACATGATCTGGAATGACCAAAATGAGATCGCAACTTCCCAACTCGGGGGTTGCCTCGTCCAGTAGAGAGCCGATCGAAGTTTGTCAAAAACGATGCCACGGATATGTTCATCGATGAAAATTCTGAACAGTGATGTGATCTGGAAGTCGCTGTTGAGTGATCCAGTTACTGAGAAAAATGTAAAGGTAGCTGCATAGTGAAGATTATGGAAAAGGCTAAGACTAAGGACTGTTCCAAACACAAGGATCAGTCGTAGTCGGGTCAAGAACTGAACAATCCCACGGTCGGGTGCTAGTTCAAATTGAACCAATAGAAAGAGAAAGCAGGCACCAATGACTTGATTTGGCCTGAACTGGGCAACGAGGCCAGCCAATACCGTCAGGGCAATCGCCAGGCGTGGTGACAGTTCCCCTCTGAGTAGAAAGCCAAAGACGATGAACGTCAGAATCCAGGTTGGATATTCACTGGCAGTGTTAACGGCAAATCCGACAAAATCAAATTGAGTAAACGATACAAAACATGCAGTGATGAATGCGGCGACCCCGACAAACGTAGAATTCTTGGGGGATAGTCGTAATGCCTCTCGGCTAACGAAAACGCCAGCGACAAGAACGCTGATAATCAGGAGTATTGCCAGCAGCACATCGTTTTCCCCAAACAACAAATGCTGGATGAAAACAAAGTAGCGAGTTCCAGGTTGAAAGTAGAAAAGGGACTCACCACCACGGAGCGACTGCTCAACGAAAATTTGTCGCGCGTAACCCTGAGAAACGAACCAATCGTCGGGTCGTCCTCGCCAGAGCGGGAAACCCCACCAAGAGGCCGATCCCAGACCTCCAAATTGGTGTAATAATCGCAGTATCGGGTCGATTGCGACAACTGCGGCACCCACAATTGGGCCGATCAAATCCAGAGATCGTGCGTGCCACAGTGATACACAAATTCCAAGCGCAACTAAGAGGGAAACTAGTAGTGCACGACTATCGAATATTGACCAATTGAATTGAAAAACCAGCCACCTACAAAACACGAACCAAAGCATCAGGACGATCAGCTTGAGGAATCTTCCTCGCATCTCAACTACTGCTAGAGCGACAATGCTGATCATTGCCGTGAGCGCCAGTAGATCAACCAAAGTGAGCACAAGGGACTGGGCGCCGCTTGGAGAAATATATGGCTCTGGGACCAACGGACCTAAGTCGTTCGGTTGGACTGAGTACCAGGACTGGAAATCCACACCTGGTGCCATCAGGTGAGCAGAGTTCAAACGCACTTGCGAACCACTATCAGTCTGATCCTGAGTAGCAGATTCAATTTGTCCGAGAAAATCCTTCCTGCCGCTGGCGTAAATTGCAAAGACACTAAAGTGATCGTGTTTGTTGGTCGTGTCCGTGTCGGCGACTAACAATTGGAACCCAGATTTCTCGTATCGTTGATCTTTAAATACAGCCGCGACATCTGGTCGCGCGAATGTAGGTTCAGATGCAAGTATTTCACCCGAACTGGTACGAATCTCGACTCGAAGCGGACTTTGTTTGTAGGTCTGATTAATTGCCCAGCCGCGAACATTGAGTGTGAGGTGCGGTAGTACAGAATCTGCTGGTAATAAACGGCCGACGGTGAGATGAGCCCAAGGTCCCCGTATCGGTGGCGGTTCGTCAGGAATCTCGGGGGAATCAAGATCCGCAAATTTGTAGTCAATCCGAAGTTCGTTATGTCCCTTTGGCACCGGGACCAGCATCAGAGCCGAGTATTCATATGAAGTGGCCGAATACGTCTTTCCACCGACGTAGACGGAAAGTTCGCCAACGAATTGAATCGGCATTCTCGAATCTTTTTGCGCATTGATTCGTGCGCCAAATTTTGCAGTAAACGGAAGGCGGTCCAGCCACAATGCCCCGAGCCGAGGGTAATCATTAGCGAACGGAAGTTTCCACGTTGTCGCCGAAGCCCCGACCATTTCAGAGTCGATTGTCTTACCAAAATTGATTGTCTGTTCCATTCGAGTGATGTCGCCGAGTGCATTAATTCCGTCATTTGTAAGAAATAGGGCCTCGTATGATTTCTCACACACAATCTCGTTTTGGGGAGGTGCATAAATGCTTCGGTAGCACCCCTCAAAGCCATTACCAAGAGGCAGCATCGCGAAGGTGAAAAGTTTCAGAAGGATCGCTGATGTAAGGATCAGAGTAATCCACTGATTCCTCTTACCACCGTGAGAGGCGAGAAGGTTCCGAACCCTATTGCGGATTCCTGGCGAAAAAAGTGCGATCGTCGAGAGTGCGATGGCGAAGAACTCAAATTTTGAACTAAAGGGAATTCCGTCAAAGCGAAGAAATCGTGATCCTGGTATGGCGAGAAAAACAAACCAGAGAATCCACGAGGTGCTTGATCTGGTTGTCACCGTTCAGGATCCTAGACGCGGCTTACGAATTGGTGGACACCCCTCGTTAGGAACCCAGTAGAATCAAACAGTGGCCAACGCGAGTTTGATTAATGTTCTCGATACCGGCATCAAGTTGGTACGCAATGTTGGAAGTTTCAATTTTGGCCGAGGCGCCGTGATGGACCTTGCAGCACAGGTGGATAAACGGCGTGAAGTGGCCAAGGCTAACCATTCCGATGAACGCGCTGTGTACCTGATTGATGAGTATTTCAAGGGAAACGACGAGTTCGTCAGTCGGCTTGGACCACGCCTCGGTGATCACGTGTCGTATGTCTTGACCGCTGACGAGCCCACCACCGATGCAATTGACGAACTCACGGCGCGAGTCGTCCGCGATGGATATTCCAATCCCGTCACCCTCGTTGGTGTGGGCGGTGGAATCACCCTTGACACCACCAAGGCGGTGGCAAATTTGCTGACGAACGGTGGTCAGGCAAGCGAATACCAGGGATGGGATCTGGTGAAAGTGCCTGGTGTGCACAAGATTGGCGTTCCGACGATTTCTGGAACTGGTTCTGAAGCGACACGCACTTGTGTGATGACGAACAAAAAGACCGGATTGAAGTTGGGGATGAACAGTGATCACACGGTGTTTAACCAACTCGTATTGGATCCCGATCTCACCTCAACGGTGCCGCGCAATCAATACTTCTACACCGGCATGGACGCCTTTATCCACTGTATGGAATCACTTGCGGGCGGCTATCGGAATGCAATTGGTGATGCCTATTCGCAACAAACGCTGGATCTTTGTCGCCAGGTGTTCCTTGCCGACGACATGATGACTCCCGAGGCCCGCGAGCAACTGATGGTGGCGTCGTACCTGGGAGGCAGTGCGATTGCCGCAAGTTACGTTGGCGTCGTACACCCGTTTTCCGCCGGTTTGAGTGTTGTGCTTGGCATCCACCACTGTGTCGCCAACTGTATTGCGATGCGGGCGGTGGAGGAGTTTTACCCGCTGGCAGTCGAAGAATTTTGGAACGCGGCGGAAAAGCAAAAGGTTGTGGTGCCAGAGGGGATTGCACGAAACCTTTCCGATCAGCAGTACAAAGCCCTGTATGACTCCACGGTCATCCACGAAAAGCCACTCACCAATGCGCTGGGATCGAACTTTAGGGAAATTCTGACGTTCGACAAAGTGATCTCAATGTTCCAGAAGATGTGACCAAGTAATGCCTGGATACGAAGTTATTGGCGCCGAAGAACAGGCCGAAGTAGACGATGTCTTTGCCCGCGGTGGCGTGCTGTTCCGTCACGGTTTCGATGCAATGCGAGGCGATTGCTACAAGGTCCGCGATTTCGAACGTGCCTTTGCTGAACATATGGGTGTGCCAAATGCACTTGCCGTCACGTCGGGAACTTCGGCACTCCGGGTGGCACTGGCGACGCTCGACTTGAAACCCGGCGATGAGGTCATCACCCAGAGTTTTACGTTCGTGGCGACAGTCGAGGCGATTATTGAGGCACGTGCGGTTCCCGTGTGCACGGAAATCGACGACACGTTCAATATGGACCCCGCTGATCTCTTGACACGTATCACTCCGCGCACACGTGCGGTGATTGTCGTGCATATGTTGGGTACGCCAGCGCGTCTGCGCGAGATCACCAAGATTTGTGATGATCGTGGTATTACGCTGATCGAAGATGCGGCTTGGGGCTGTGGTGGAGCATTAGACAATCGGCCGCTCGGAACGTGGGGAGCAATAGGCACGTTCAGTTTCGATTTTGCCAAGACGATGACGACAGGCGAAGGTGGGATGGTGGTGTTTCGGGATACCGAATGCTACGAACTTGCCAAGGCCTGGCACGACCATGGACACGAGAACAACCCCAAGGTTCCGCGTTGGGAGGACACCCGTTCGGGGAGTGGGTTTAATTACCGAATGATGGAATTACAGGGCGCGGTGGGTTTGGCCCAGCTTCGCAAGCTCACCGGTGTGGTCGCGGCGCAGCGTACGAACAGCAGCCGAATCATTGACGGCATTAGGCAAATTGACGGCGTGATGTTGCGCCAGGAGCCAACGGGTTCAAATGGCACTTCCGATGCCGTGGTGTTCTCGGTGCCCACTCCGGCTGATGCCCTGGCCTGTCGGGCTGCACTTCTTGAGCGCGGGGTCTCCACCAAGATTCTGCCCGAGGCGACAACATGGCATTTTGCCGGCACCTGGGATCACATGCCGGAACTTGTCGCATCTCATGGAGGGGACTTGTCCACGGCATTCCCGATTTCGAAGCAGAAATTGTCATGTGCCGTATCGTTGCCGGTCTTTGTGAAGATGCCGGAAGACTTTCCGGGCAAGGTTGCTGGAGCCATTAAAGAGGTATTGACAAAGACGTGACGACGCCATTGATCTCCGTCGTCGTACCGGTGTACAACCAGGAGAGGTTCGTCGGTCGCTGTCTTCGCTCACTTCTCAACCAGAATTTTCCAAAGGACAAGTTTGAAATCATCGTCGTCAATGACGGCAGCACCGACAAAACCTCTGCCGCGTTGCAGTCATTTCTTGACGACATTACGTTTATCGAACTCGATGTCAATGCTGGATTGCCAAGCGCTCTCAACACGGGAATTCGTGCCTCAACGGCCCCGTTCATCGTGCGGGTTGACTCAGATGATTACGTCAATGAATACTTTCTCACGATCCTCTACATGTTCCTGGCCGAGAATCGTTACATGGATGCAGTGGCGTGCGACTACCTACTCGTCAATGATCTAGAAGAAGTGCTGGAGCGCAAGAGTTGTGTTGTTGATCCGATCGCGTGCGGGATCATGTTTCGCACCGATCAGCTCGTCGATATTGGTCTGTACGATGAATCGTTCTTGCTGCACGAAGAGCGCGACCTTCGGATCCGGTTTCTCAAAAAGTACTCGATAACTCACGTTGAGGTTCCGCTTTACCGTTACCGCCGACACGATGAGAACCTCACTAATAATGGGTCGGCAGCCGAATACCACCTCTCGAAACTGATCGAAAAACACGGTGAGGGTGCTCGCTAGAGACATGGTCGCCGTCCGACTTGGAAAAACGTTGGTAACCGATGCAAGTCGGCCGTATGTCATTGCGGAAATCGGTGTCAATCATGAGGGTTCGCTTGAGATAGCAAAGCGACTCATCGAGCTTGCGGCAGCCGGTGGAGCCGATGCGGCAAAATTTCAAAGTTATAAGGCCGACACTCTTGCCTCTAAAAACTCTCCGGCATACTGGGATACGACCAAAGAGTCCACGCTCAGTCAGCACGAATTATTCAAGAAATACGACTCGTTCGATCCCGCGGATTACGCGGCACTGGCTTTGCATGCTGAGAAAGTCGGCATTGATTTCCTCTCTACTCCATTTGATGATGCCGCGGTCGATTATCTCACTCCGCTCGTGCCATTTTTCAAAATTGCCTCTGCCGATATCACCAATGTGCCGCTGCTTCGACGAGTCGGCCGAACTTGTAAGCCGGTCCTCCTGTCAACCGGGGCATCAACTATCGACGAGGTTGACAGTGCAATTCACACACTTGAAAGTTCCGGCGTAACCGAGATTGTGTTACTGCACTGCATTCTAAATTATCCAACTCGGAACAGTGACGCTCACTTGCGGATGATCACCGGTTTGCGCCAGCGATACCCCAACCGCTTGATTGGATACTCCGATCACACCGTTCCAGAACCGTCGATGACATCGTTGTTGACGGCATGGTTGCTCGGCGCCGTTGTGTTGGAAAAGCACTTCACGCACGACAAGACCCTGCCCGGCAACGACCACTACCACGCCATGGACGTCGACGACCTCGTGAACTTTCGTCGTCGCCTCGATGCAGTGGTCGATTTGCTCGGTCAAACGAGTGATAAAGCGCCGCTCGACATCGAGGAGATCTCGCGAGTGAATGCCCGACGGAGCATCGTGATCGCCAAGGATGTGCCCACTGGGCATCAACTGACCGAGTCCGATCTCACTTATAAGCGGCCCGGTACTGGCGTCAGTCCGCTCCACTGGGATGAAGTGATCGGCAGATTTACATCGCACGCGTTAACCGAAGATCACGTGCTGCAATGGAACGATCTCGCCTGACGTGGAATCGATGACGGTCGACGCCACGATCCAGGCGCGCCTCGGATCCTCTCGACTTCCCGGCAAGGTTCTGGAGCCGATCCTCGGACGACCACTGATTGAATACCAGATCGAACGAATCCGCCGCTCGAAGATCATCAAGCGTGTGATCATTGCGACAACAACGAATCCGCAAGACGATGCAATCGCCGAACTGGCCCAGAGAATTGGGTGCGAGTGTTTTAGGGGGAGTGAGAACGACGTGGTCGGGCGCGTGCTTGAGGCCCTGAATGAGTTCGGAGTCGAGGTGAACGCTGAGTTTCAAGGTGACAACTCGGTGCCGGACCCGCAGGTAATTGATGACGTGATTGGCTACTACCTCGAACACTGCGATGATTTTGACTACGTGACGAATGCGCTGAAGACCACATACCCGCCAGGTCTTGAGGTGTCCGTGTACCCGCGTTCAGTACTCGCCGATGCCGAGTCGCGCATCGTCGAACCATCATTGCGCGAATATGTGGGTATTCACATCTACCAACATCCGGAGCGGTATCGAATCAAGAACCTTGAGGCACCGCCCGAGTTCAGGCGGCCAAATCTCCATCTTGAAGTAGACACACAGGAGGATTTCGAGCTGGTCTCAGCGATTTACCAGCACTTCGTGCCGACGAAGCCTGAGTTCTCACTTGCCGACGTCATTGCCTACATGGATGCCAATCCACATCTGGCACGCATGAACGTAGATGTGGAGCGACGCTGGAGGAAATTCCGAAACGACGACTAAGGCACGCGATCCGACATTTGCCGGTTAGGAGTCGACGAGAACCCATGCCTGACTTGTCCTTGATTGAATGGGCTGGAACAGGTCCAGGCTCCGATGGTTTCCCAAGAATTTGGGACCCGTTAAGACTCCCTTGTTTCCCAGTCCACAATTTGTGTCTATAGTTGCTGGCTATGACAACACACACATCACGCGTCCGCGTGTTGAGGGGGTTCGCCGTACTCGCCGCCGCAGGTCTTTTGATCAGCGCATGTGGCTCGGACGATGGGACTACTGACACCACTGCCGGACCAGACACAACAGCAGCCGCAGTGGACACCTCGTGTCCAGATGCGGCAACAACAGACGCGGCCAATGCCGAAGGACAAGTGAACCTGATCGCGTTGCCAGATAACTGGGCAAACTACAAGGGAATCTTGCAGTCGTTCCGCGACAAGTACCCAAGCATTGCCAACCCAGTTGCCAACCCAGATGCCTCTTCGGCAGACGAGTTGACAGCAGTGGAGACGCTTAGTGGTCAACCCGACATGCCAGACGCTCTGGACGTCTCACCGGCCATTTCGCAGGAAGTTGATGCCAAAGGCCTTTGGGAGCCGTACAAGCCATGTGCTTGGGACGAAATTCCTGAAGTAATGAAGGATCCCGACGGCAAGTGGGTGGCAGCGTATTACGGCATCATGGCGATTGGCACCAACACAACGGTGATGCCAGACGCGCCAGATAGCTTCGCCGCATTGAAGGACCCAATGTACAAGGGTCTCGTATCGCTAAATGGCGATCCTCGTCAATCGGGTGCGGCATTCTCGGCCGTGATGGCAGCATCAATAGCCAACGGTGGTTCATTCGACGACATCATGCCAGGCATCGAGTACTTTGCCGAACTGAAAGCGCTCGGCAACCTGGCCGGTACCGACGTCACAGAAGCGACAGTGATTTCTGGTGAGACACCGGTATGGCTGGACTGGACATACAACTATCCAGGTCTGGCACCAACACTCACTGAAAACGGAATCACGTGGGCAATTCGCGTGCCAACCGACGGCGTCTATGCCGGCTTCTATGCCCAAGGTGTGGTGGTAGGTAGCCCACATCAAAACGCAGCGAAGTTGTGGATCAACCACATCGTCTCCGACGAGGGTGCACTCGGGTATCTCGAAGGCGGAGCCATTCCGGCCCGTTTTGATGCACTCGTTGCCGCAGGCAAAGTGAGCGAGGAGATGATGGTGAATCTTCCAGCACCAGAACTGCTTGTTGGGCTTAAGTTCCCAACGCCGGCACAAATCACCGCCGCCAAGGAACTCCTCGCCGCCGAGTGGGGACCGAAGGTTGCGGATAAATAGATCTGGATTCGTAGTCGTCGGAGAAAACAGATACCGATGAGTACGACTAGTTCGATTATTCCGGGGGGGCCGTCATCACGACGGGCCCCCCGGAAGTATTTCGGTTCGCTGCGTGCCTGGTTACCAGTCGCACCATTTGTCGTGTTCGTTGGCGTATTTTTGTTGATGCCAGCAGTGGTCGTATTTCAAAAGGCCTTGGTGCGGGTGGATGAACCCAAAGCTCCGATGATCGAAGCGATCACCGGTCAATTCCGTAAGAGTTTCATATTTAGTATGCAAATCTCGGCTATCACCGCAGTGCTTGGTGCGGTGTTCGGCACGATGGTTGCGGCTTCAATTGTCCGGCTCGGTCATCGTCGCGGACTGCGCAACGCGCTGACCGGATATTCGGCCGTGGCCGCCAATTTGGGTGGTATTCCATTGGCATTTGCATTTCTCGCCGCTCTTGGCATGCAGGGTTTGGTGACCAAAATTTTGAAAACTTCGGGTATTGATCTCACGGCGATGGGCTTCAGAATTTCTGACTTCTGGGGAATCGTGGCGGTGTATTTATATTTTCAGATTCCGTTGATGACCCTCGTAATGTTGCCAGCCATTGATGGACTTAAAACCACGTGGCGTGAAGCAGCAGCGAATCTCGGTGCGGGCGATCGCCAGTACTGGCGCTTGGTTGCGCTGCCGTTGTTGTTGCCATCATTGATCGCCGGGTTCTTGCTGTTGTTCGCCAATGCGTTCGCCGCATACGCCACCGCGTATGCCTTGTCGTCGGGTGGTTCCCGACTGGTTCCCGTACAGATCCGGTTCTTCCTTCAAGGTGACACCATCACCGGCAAGACGAATTTGGGTTATGCGCTGGCGGCGTGGATGATCATCATCATGACCGTGTCGATGACGGGTTTTCTCCTGTTGCGTCGCCGGGCAGAGCGGTGGCGACGATGAAACGTCGAAATATTCTCGCCAAGTTGGTGCTCATTGTCGTCGGTTTGTTCTATGCCCTACCGATGCTTTCCATGGCCCGTTTTGCCTTTCAACGAGTACCAGTGGCACTGTTGGGATGGCACAACTTGTTCGACAGGTGGACGATCAAACCGTTGTTCGCAATGTTTGACAACGAGCTATTTCGTGAGAGTGCGTGGTTGAGTATCCGTCTTGCGTTGCTCAGCGCATTGCTGACACTGGTCATTCTCGTGCCCACGGTTGTCTACGTCCACGTGAGCATGATGCGAGCCAGACCACTCGTCGAGATCATCTCGATATTGCCGTTCGTGGTGCCTGCAATCGCCCTCGTGGTCGGAATCGCCGGTGCTTTCCGCGAGACCGCACCGTGGTTTATCCGCTCCAACTACAGCCTGGTTCCGTTCTATGTGATTATTTCTTTGCCGTACACGTTTCGCTCGATCGACAACGGTTTGGCTTCGATCGATGTCAAAACTCTCGTTGATGCGTCGCGATCACTTGGTGCCTCGTGGGGACGCACCTTGTGGTCGGTGATTGTTCCGAACATCCGGGTGTCTGTGCTGTCAGCATCGTTTCTGACGATGACCGTGGTTCTGGGAGAATTCACCATCGCCTCGTTGCTGTTGAAAGAGACTCTGCCTCTTATTTTGGCTCAATCCCAAGGGCGAGACCCGCAAGGGTCGTTCGCAGTCGGACTTGTGTTGTTGATCGTGACCGCGAGCCTGCTTGGACTCATCAATCGGTTCTCACGTCGTCGAAATATCGCTCAACCTGTGGCGATGATCTGATGCGTACAAATCAACCACGACTCACCTACGACCAAACACGGGGACCGATATGCCCATCGAACTGAATTTCACGAACATTCACAAGGCCTTTGGACCTGTGGTGGCACTTGATTCTTTTTCGCTGGATATCAAACAGGGAGAGCTCGTCACCTTGCTCGGGCCTTCAGGTTGTGGCAAGACGACGGCTCTTCGTGTTGCTGCCGGCTTCGAACAAGCCGATGCCGGCACGGTGACACTCGGTGGCGTCGATATCACTTCGATGCCGCCCAACAAGCGCAACATGGGCATGGTGTTCCAGAACTACAGCCTGTTCCCTCACTTGAGTGTGCGTGAAAACATTGGCTTTGGTCTCAAGATCCGAAAGCACTCTGGTGATAAACGCAAGACGATGGTGGATGACGTCATCTCGCGGGTGCGGCTTGTCGGACTCGCCGATCGCTATCCACATCAGTTGTCCGGTGGTCAGCAGCAACGCGTCGCTCTTGCCCGAGCACTCGCGATCACGCCGGAAGTATTGCTCTTGGATGAACCATTGAGTGCGTTGGATGCCAAGGTACGTGGGGAATTGCGAGATGAAATTCGTCGTGTTCAGAAAGAAACCGGTGTGGCGACACTTTTTGTGACCCATGATCAAGACGAAGCATTGGCAATTTCGGACAAGATCTGCGTCATGCGTGACGGGACAATCGAGCAAGTAGGTGCACCGCGGGATGTGTATCTCGCCCCGTCAACGCCGTATGTGGCCCGTTTTGTGGGGGCAATGAACGAATTTTCCGGCACGGTGGCTTCTAATGGCTCACTCACACTTGACGGGGGAGCCGGCACCCTCACGGGAAATCAATTCGGCACCGTCGGTGAAAAACTTACCTTGTTGGTTCGACCTGACGATGTGGTGGTTTGCCCCGCCGATGAATCTAGAAGTGTCCGCGCCACGGTGAACACGGTTCTGTTCGGTGGTTCCACCACGGTAGTGCGGGTGGAGTTACCTGGCGATCAGATTGTGAGTGCATTGGTGATGTCCCGGGATGTCAACGTCCAGGCCGGTGACGTGGTTGGTCTGCGGATCGACACTACGCGGGGTGTCGTCGCCAAATAGTCACAGCGCCGAAGCAAACGTCGGACGATGATGTGCCCACGGTCGTGCTACTTCTAATTGGGCGGCGAGTCTGAACAGCACATCCTCGCGCCCGTATGCGGCGACGAATTGAATACCGACTGGCAGACCTGTATCCGTCCAATGAAGCGGCAGTGAAATGGCTGGTTGACCACTGGTATTGAATGGCGGCGTGAAGGGAACAAAGTCGCCGGCTACTTCCATCGGTTGCATCGGACGGTGTGGATCGTTGACGATCGCTCCGAGTTTGAGAGGAATGCGTCCAACCGTTGGCGTCACCAAGATGTCCCAGCCGTCCGCCCACCACTGAGCAATGGCGCGACGGTACATCGTGGTCGCGTTGACGGCCAGGGCATAATCGGTGGACGATGTGTGCTTGGCGAATTCAGCCATCGTCCAGTTCACCAACTCCATATCGTCAACCGTCACAGGGCGACCGAGAATCGTCGATAGCCCCTCTCGTGCCACTGACATATTCGTCGACCACAGTGATGTGAACCGACGCGACGAATCGGGATCTTCGAGCGCTGATGGCCAAGCATGTTCAACGTGGTGACCGAGAGTTTCGAGCAACTTCGCCGTTAAATTCACGCCATCGCGACACTCTGCATCAATGGTGCCGCCGATCGGGTGATGGTCGAGAATTCCGATCCGAAGCGTTTCCACCGGTGCACCGACTTCGCTAAGAAATGGACGTGTCGGATACGGAGCAATAACTCGATCACCAACGCCGGGACCATGGGTTGCGTCGAGTAGCGCAGCGCAGTCGCGAACAGTGCGGGTGACACCAAGTTCGACGCCAAGATTCGTCTCATCGCGGAATGGTGCCCCAGTGATCCGACCCTGGCTTACTTTCAGTCCAACGAGTCCACAACATGATGCCGGGATACGAATTGAACCGCCACCGTCGCTGGCGTGGGCAATCGGTACAAGACCAGCGGCGACCGCGGCGGCGCTTCCGCCACTTGAACCTCCTGGTGTCCGACTGAGATCGTACGGGTTGTGGGTCGCGCCCCAGGCGAGTGGTTCGGTGGTGGGGACGCTGCCGAACTCGGGGCTGTTTCCGCGACCGAGGGTGACGAGTCCAGCGTTGATGAAGCGACTCACCAGCTCGGTATTTTCTGACGCGATGTAGTTCGCGTTCTTCATCGCCACGTTGCCATTCGACAGGTGCTGGCCCGTGTACGCGGAGTAGAGATCTTTGAGAATGAATGGCACGCCACGGAATGGTTGGGCAAGGTTTGGGGCACGCTGCGAATCAATACTTCGGGCAATATCGCGAGCATGATCAAACCAAGTGATCACGATGGCGTTGAGTTTGGGATTGATCGCCTCGATCCGTTCAATTGCGGCTTCGAGTAGTTCGGTAGCCGAAGCCGCACCGCTGCGCACCAAGTCGGCATGGGCGAGTGCATCAAGCCATTGTGTTTGTTGCGCAATTGGTGTCATGACATCTCCGTATCTCTTGCAGAATTTGTTATTGAATCGGTGACCGTGTAATTCCATTCGTTAGGGTACTTCAGACGTGAATGACGCGCTGGTGCCCAAGCAACTTACTGCCCGCGATGTATTGCGCTCGTCTTCGGTACGGCGACTTCTCGGAAGCAGTCTCGCCTTCAACATCGGCGTGATGTTGCAGGCCGCCACCTTGGGTAAGCAGGTGTTTGACATTACGGGACGGGCGATTGATATCGGTTGGTTGGGTTTGGCCGAGTTCATGCCCATCGTCGTGTTCGTGTTCATCAGCGGCGGAGTTGCCGATCGATTTAATCGAAAATACGTGGCGGCATGCGCCCTCGGCGGTGAATTGATCTGTGCGGTATCGCTTAGTGTCTACGCCTACAGCAAACCCACCGCCGTGTGGCCAATTTTTGTGATTGCCGTGCTGTTTGGTACGTCACGGGCATTTCTCGCCCCGGCAACCAGATCGATGGCGCCGATGGTGGCTCCAGTCGGTGGGTTGCCCCCAATTGTTGCCCTGTCATCTGGCGTGTGGACCTCGGCGATGATTGTTGGACCAGCCGTATCGGGATTTCTCTACAGCATTCATCCAGGAATTGCCTTCGCCACAACGTCGGCGCTGATCTTCATCGGCATCATTGGAATCTTGCGGGTCCAGTTTGTACGCCCGCCGATACTTCGATCACCCGACGACAAACCCACATTGCATTCGGCCTATGAGGGAATCCATTTCATTCGTCGGACGCCTATTTTACTGGCCGCAATTTCTCTTGATCTATTTGCCGTGTTGTTTGGTGGTGCCATTGCCCTGCTCCCGGCAATTGCTGAAACCCGACTGCATGTGGGCGATGTGGCTTATGGATGGTTACGAGCCTCGGCCGGGATTGGTGCGGCATCGATGGCCGGGTTTCTGGCGATTCGTCCGTTGCGACGAAACGTGGGACGAATGTTGCTCGTAGCCGTGGCAATTTTCGGTGCAGGAACAATTGTGCTCGGAGCGACGTCGTCGTACGTCGTGGCCTTCATTGCGGTGCTGGTGCTGAGTGCTGCGGACATGGTGAGTGTGTTCATCCGAGGTTCCATCGCTCCACTGGTGACACCGGACGAAAAACGAGGTCGAGTCTTGGCGGTAGAAAATGTTTTTATCGGCGCCACCAATGAACTTGGGGCCTTCGAATCAGGTGCGGCGTCCCAAGCATTTGGCATACCCGCAGCCGTTATTGGCGGGGGCATCGCCACCATTGGCATTGTCGGAATTTGGTGGATCGGGTTCCCATCTCTTCGTGATATTGACAGGTTCAGCGATCTCGAAACTCCCGAGATTTCAACGTAAATGCGTGACAAACTGGGCACATGACGACGACGCTCAAACCTAGTGTGCATCGGGTGATCACGGCGTGCCCTCTGGATTGTCCCGACACATGCTCACTTGAAGTAACGGTCACCGACGGCCGAATTACAGGCATTGACGCCGCACCCGTAGGTGAGGAGACGAATCCGCTCACTGACGGGTGGATATGTAAGAAAGTCAAGCATCATGGGCGACGTGTGTACTCGGCGGAACGAGTACAGACTCCGCTTGTCAGGGTCGGAGCCAAGGGTTCCGGAGAATTTCGAGCGGCGACATGGGACGAAGCAATCAGAATCATTGCCGACCAAATACGGCGGGCGATTGCAATCGACGGTCCCGACAGCATCTTGCCGTATCTCTACAATTCATCTGCTGGAAAACTTGAGGCAAAGTTCTTGACGCCGCACTTGTTTGAGCGCCTTGGTTGCCCAGAAATCGAGCACACCATTTGTGCCGCAACTATGACTGCGGCGTGGAAACAAGTATTTGGCAACATGCTCTCGGCGGATCCACTCGACGTCGTACATTCGCGACTCGTCGTTGTGTGGGGAGCGAACCCCGGCATTACCGGAACACATTTCTTGCAACTGCTTAATACCGCCCGTGGGTCGGGTGCGCAGGTGGTGGTCATCGATCCTCGTCGAACCACTGCGGCGGCACGGGCCAACCTTCATCTTGCGGTTCGGCCAGGTACCGATGTGATCCTCGCCTATTCGCTTGCTCGATGGCTGGCTCAAAACAACGGTGTTGATACGGAATTTGTGGAGCGAAATGCTTCTGGAGTTGACGAATTGTTGGCTGCAGCCGAAGAATGGACGATCGAGCGGGCAAGTGCGGTGTGTGATGTCAATGGCGACGACATCGTGCGCCTTGGCGAACTCATCACCACCACACGACCAGCCATGCTGCGAGTCGGATGGGGAATGGAACGTAATCGCAACGGCGGCAGTGCACACATTGCGGCTCACGCGGTGTGGGTGCTGGCCGGTCACTTCGGCGTTCGCGGAAGCGGGGTACTTGGCTCAACTTCATCGGCATTGCAGGCACAAACACAAGTGCCGTGGCCCAATGAAGTTGATCGACCACAGCGGCGAAGACTGAACATGAACCATGTTGGGCGCGTGCTGCGAGACGAACCCGGTGCCTGGCATGTGCCAGCCAGGGTATTCATCGTTCAAGGATCCAACCCGGCGGTGACGGCAGTTGATCAACGTGGAATGCTCGATGGCCTGAAGAACGAGGCGATCTTTACCGTCGTGCATGATCAGGTGATGACCGACACGGCGTTGTATGCCGACGTGGTGCTACCAGCGACGACCCATTTTGAAGTCGATGACCTGATTGGCTCGTACGGATCATTTACCGTGCAGCGCAATGTTGCAGCGATCGCCCCGGTTGGCGAATCCGGAAGCAATAATGAATTCGCGGCATGCCTGGCTCGGGAACTCGATCTTCCCGCTGATGAATTTGACGCATCGGTCGAGCGCATGACACAACTCATTGACCAAGGCTTGATATCCCACAGCACCGGGTCGGCGTCCGTCTTGCGTGGGCCGGATACGACCGTGCAGTTCAGAGACATATGGCCGAGTCACGCCGATGGTCGGGCGCACCTGTTCACGGCACAATCCCAACTTCCCTTACCCGCATTCGTGGATCACTCATCGTCGCCCCATCCACTCGTGCTCTTGAGTCCGGCGTCGGTCCACACGGTGAACTCGATGTTTGGCGACACCGATCCTCCAGAGGCGAAACTAAAATTGCATCCTGTCGATGCACAATCACGCGGTGTGGCAACCGGCGATTTGGTGTGCATGTATAACGATCGAAGCAGTATCACCGTCGAAGTTGCCGTTGATGCCACGATGCGACCGGGTGTGTGTGGCCTGCCAAAGGGGTTGTGGAGGCGTAGTATTGGCGACGGTTTGACTGCCAATGCGTTCGTTGTTGATGACCTCTCCGATCTTGGTGGTGGGGCGTGTTTCAACGATGCGCGAGTCGAGGTAGAGAAAGTGAGTCGTTGACGAACATGAGTACCCCCCACAGGAGATCCCCGGTTGGCGGTGAATTCAGGCGTTTCGTCAATCGTGGAAGCGTGGTCGATGTCGGGGTCGCCTTTGTGATGGGTGCCGCATTCAAGACCGTCGTGGATGCCCTAGCCGGAGATGGCAAGACCAACCAGGGGATTCTCGGCGGACTTATCGGAGCAATATTCGGTGGCAATCGACCGAATTTTAATGACAGAGGTGTCACGTTGAACGGAAGTTTCATTCCACTTGGGTCATTGCTTACAGCGGGCATCAACTTTTTGTTGGCAGCCATGGTGCTCTTCTTTGTGATCAAGGGATACAGCAGGTTCCGTCGTAGTCAACCTGACGAAACCACGAACGATCTGCTGGCTTCGATTCGCGACGAGCTGCGCAAGCAACGTTGATGATTTCTCGCATTTGTGCGAGATCGCCGACATTTCGGCGGCTCGCGTTTGTCTGTACCGCCGTTGCGTTCCTGCCGGCATGTGGATCACTTGACTTTCTGACCGGCAACGATGGATTTGTCGACGGCGTTGGACGGCTTCCCGGTGGTGATTTCGACACGTTGGTGACATTGCCACCCGGTGTAGAAATCTCGTTTCCTGATTTGAACGGTGATGTCATCGGGCCACAGGTGCGCGGGTCACGAGTGCTGATGATCGGAGATTCGATTCTGGCATCCACGTCAAGCCGATATGGCAATGAAATGTGCGATGTGCTCGTACCGCTCGGTTGGCAGGTGGAGATTGAAGCCGAGGCAAGTCGCTTTGCCGAGTTCGGTATTACCGTGCTGAATCAACGATTGTCTGCAGGATGGGATTCTGCCCTGGTGTTTCTGGGTACAAACTTTGAAGGAAACATCGAAGCATATGAGCGCGACATGCGACGCATCTTTGATCTACTGGTCCCGCGACCATTTGTAGTCGTGACAACGCCGTTATTTCGGACAAGCCAAAGCGATATCAACGACGTTATTCACTCACTTGCCGAGGAATATGAACATGTGACGGTGCTGGAATGGGCTGAGGTCGCCAAGAACCCTGGCGTGCTGAGCAAGGATCACGTTCATCTCTCTACCAACGGGCGGGCGGTGTTTGCCGCAGCGGTGGCCCGAGCCTTTGGGTTCGCGCCTCCAGCAACTGGTGCCTGCCTACCGTCGGTATTCCAAAACGATTCAGCCGGTGCTGGAGTTATGCCAAGTACCACGATTGACCCAGCCGCGTCGGACACCACAATCACCGATGGATCCGAGACAAGTACAACGGAGTCGCCAATAACCACCGATTCTGTGTCGACGACAACAGTGTCGATTACGACCGTGCCGGTGACCATTTCGTTGCCCTAGTAACACGGTTGATGGTCGTCGACCGATACGGTAGCGATCATGAAAATCGGTATTTTTAGCGGCACGGCCAACGGAACCATTGACGACATCGTTGGTGAAGCAACTCAAGTTGAGCGCGATGGATTTGCCAGTTACTGGCTGTCACAGATCTTCAGTCATGATGCACTGACGGTGCTTGCTGTTGTTGGCCAAAAGGTGCCGCGGATCGAACTTGGCACCAGCGTGGTCCCCACCTATCCGCGTCATCCGATGATGCTTGCCCAGCAGAGCCACACGGTGAATGCGGCTATTGACGGTCGTTTGTGTCTCGGTATCGGGCTCAGTCACAAAATTGTTATCGAAGGCATGATGGGAATGTCATTTGACAAACCGGTTCGTCACCTCCGTGAGTATCTGTCGATTCTCGGGCCGTTATCAAAAACGCAAAAAGTTTCATTCGCCGGCGAGATGTACACGACACACGCCGAACTCGCCATTGCCGGCGCCAAACCATTCGGCATCGTCGTTGCGGCACTCGGGGCACAGATGTTGCACGTGACTGCGGGAATGGCCGATGGCACGATCACCTGGTGTACCGGGCCAGAAACCCTCGCATCACATATTATTCCAACGATTCGTCAGGCAGCCGAAGAACTCGGTCGACCAGTACCGAGGGTCGTCGCCGCATTGCCGGTATGTGTGACGAAGGATGTTGCCGCCGCGCGGGAGCGTGCCGCCAAAGTGTTTGCCATGTACGGTCAATTGCCAAGTTACCGCGCGATGCTGGACCACGAAGGTGTGGCCGGTCCGGCTGACATTGCCATTTTTGGTACCACGTCAGAGATTGTGGATCGAATTTCGGCGCTCAAGGGAATCGGTGTCACTGACTTTGCCGGTGTTGAATTTGGTGCCACCCCAGACGAAGTCGACAACACTCGGGCGGCATTGAAGTCACTTTGTAAATGCATTAGCGCACCTTGATCGGTGCGCCGGGTAATGCATTTAGTGCATCAAAGAAATCGTTGCCCTTGTCGTCGATGACGATGAAGGCGGGGAAATCCTTGACTTCAATTTTCCAAACGGCTTCCATACCCATTTCCGGAAATTCGAGCACCTCAACTTTGGTAATGCAGTCTTGGGCCAGACGGGCCGCTGGCCCGCCAATCGAGCCGAGGTAGAAACCGCCGTAAGTTTTGCAGGCGTCGGCAACTTGTCGGGAACGATTCCCCTTGGCAAGCATGACAAAACTTCCGCCGGCGGCTTGAAACTCGGCCACATAGGAATCCATACGACCGGCCGTAGTTGGCCCAAAGGAACCCGATACATAACCGGCCGGTGTTTTGGCAGGTCCGGCGTAATACACGCAGTGATCTTTCATGTATTGCGGGAGGCCGTGCCCGGCATCAAGGCGTTCCTTGATCTTGGCGTGGGCGATGTCGCGGGCAACCACCATCGGCCCGGTAAGCATCAGGCGTGTTTTCACCGGATACTGCGACAGTGTCTCGCGTATCTCCGACATTGGACGAGTGAGATCGATTGCCACCACATCGCCGGCGAGATGTTCATCGGTGACCTCTGGGAGAAAACGTGCCGGATCGGATTCCAGTTGCTCAAGAAAGACGCCTTGTGCGGTGATCTTGCCACGGGCCTGACGATCGGCGCTGCACGACACCGCCATTGCCACCGGACAACTTGCAGCGTGACGTGGAAGTCGAATGACGCGAACGTCATGGCAAAAGTATTTGCCACCGAATTGTGCGCCGATGCCAGTTTGTTGGGCGAGTCTGAGCACCTTGGCTTCCAGATCGATGTCGCGGAAACCTTGTCCCGTGGCGGTACCTGAGGTGGGGAGACTGTCCAGATAATGCGTGCTGGCGAGTTTGGCAGTTTCCACGGCGAACTCAGCCGAGGTACCGCCGATGACGACGGCAAGATGATACGGCGGGCATGCTGCGGTGCCAAGAGTTTTCATTTTTTCGAACAGCCACGGTAACAACGCTTTTTCATTGAGCAGGGCCTTAGATTCTTGAAACAGGTAACTCTTGTTTGCTGAACCGCCGCCCTTGGCGATAAACAGGAACGAATACGAGTCACCGTCAACGGCCTGAATCTTGATCTCGGCGGGGAGATTCGTGTTTGTGTTGACTTCATCATAGGTTGACAGGGGCGCAAGTTGGCTGTATCGCAGATTGCTGGTGAGGTACGTGTTGTACACGCCGCGAGCAATTGCGGCTTCATCACCGCCGCCAGTGAAAACGAACTGGCCTTTTTTGGCTTTAATAATCGCAGTGCCCGTGTCCTGACACATTGGCAATACTCCACCCGCGGCGATGCTTGCATTTTTCAGCAAGTCCAGAGCAACAAAGCGGTCGTTATCGCTTGCTTCCGGATCCTTGAGAATGTCGGCGAGTTGCTGCAAGTGACCGGGCCGTAACAAATGAGCGATATCGCGCATTGCTCGTTCGGTGAGCAGAGTGATTGCGTAAGGTTCTACTCGTAGAAAACGGCCTTGTGGTGTTTCGAAGCTCGATACACCATCGGTAGAGATGAGCGTGAAGTTGGTGGTATCGAGTCCTAGAGGAAATATTTCGGTGTGAACAAACGGTGACGGAGTCGCAGCGGGTGACGCCATGGCTCCACGCTAGGCCGATGACGTCAATGCCGGTGTGCCCTGAAACGTAACTGGGTCGCCCGGTGAGGGGATGAGTGGCATTTTCCAGGACACTGTCTTGGCAATCGAATCGGCGACCGCGTGCCAAGTGCTTGCATTCCAACCTTCGGCCGCGCTCGGTACGGTGCCGTCCATACGAATGAATACAAAGGCTGGAAGTTGGCTCAATCCGAGTTGTTTCACCACAACCCGCTCGGGGTCAGTGAATACGAGGAACTCTTTGGCCAGTGGTCCAAGAAAATGCTGGGCATCGGCCGCGCCAGCCGTGACAACAAAATTCACGCGAACGGATGCACCGGCGAACTGGCGCATGATGCGCGTGGCAGTATCGAGAATCCACGCACTCTCGTTGGTGTACGGATCGATGACGACGGAGGCAAGATGAAATGTTGTCAACCATTCATGCAATGGCCGACCGTCCCCAACGAGTGGTTGGAACATCGTGTCGGGGGATGGTGTTTTTGCCACAGCAGCGACGGTAGCAAGTCGGCACTAGCGTTTCCGATATGCACCCGATTGAGCGTCTGCGGTATGTGGCACATGCCACCGGGGCCGACCCAGCGATCCTTGTCAACGAAACCGCGATGGCCTTGCGGGGTCTACGAATCGAGCCCGCAGGATTGGTTTTGGCATGTCGTCGCATCATTGAACGACACCCGACTGTTGGTCCATTGTGGTGGCTCTGCGCGCGTCTTTTATCGTCGTCCGAACCGTTCGATCTTGCTGGGCAACTTGCCACGGACATTGCCCAGGATCCGAGCGCGGCTCATCTCGCCGATGCATTACCTGCCGATTCCACACTGTGTGTTGTCGGTTGGTCACCCACGGCGATGCAGGCCGCCGTACAACGCGGCGACCTTCGTGTGCTGGTAGTTGACTCGTACGGCGATGGTCAATCGGCAGTGAGTGCACTTGAGCGCGCAGATGTGAGCGTCGAATACGTTGCTTTGGAAGGTGCGGCAGGTGCCGTGAAGTCCGCTGACGTTGTGATCGTCGAGGCTCTCGCTTGCGGGCCAGCCGAAATACTGAGTGTCGGTGGGTCGCTTGGTGTTGCCAGCATCGCCTATTGCGCTTCGAGTCCGGCGTGGTTGGTGGCTGGACTTGGCACACGATTACCGGATGTACTGTGGTCGGCGATGAAGGAACGCGCGAACTGTGGCCGCGAGGCGTGGACAATTGGTACTGATGTCGTTCCGATTGGTCTTTTCACCACCGTGATCGGTCCCAACGGAATGAGCACGGCGAGTGCCGACGCCTTGGCTGCCGAATGTGCACCAATGCCCGAACTGCTACGTCGAAGTGCGATGTAACTATGGAACCTTGGATCGGTCCGCGTGTCGGAATTGTGATCGATTGCAACAACATCGAGGTGATGTCGAACTTCTGGTGTGCGGCATTGCGTTACCAATTGCGAGGTGACGTTGGTCATTATCGCTCTCTCGTCGCACCCGGCAATGATGAGCCACGGATCATCATGCAACTCGTATCCGAACCTCGTACCAGTAAGAACCGACTGCACATCGATTTCCACGCTGATGACATTGAGGCCGAAGCGACTCGAATCGTCGGGCTTGGCGCACGTCGTATCGACGTCACGCCGAATAACGAAGTTGGGAGTCGCTGGATCCGGATGCTCGATCCAGAAGGTAATGAATTTTGTATTGTTGAAGCCCGTGGTTGACTCGTGCTCACTATGGGCACAGCCCTAAACTGATCATTATGTCCGCACGCTCCAAAGATCTGCCCCGTCGCTCGTGTCTGTCAATACCGGGGTCATCTGAAAAAATGATCGGCAAAGGGCCTTCGATTCCCGCCGACATGGTGTTTTTGGATCTGGAAGATGCAGTGGCACCTAAGGAAAAGGAAGCATCGCGAAGCAAAATTGCCACCGCAATTCGTACTCTTGATTGGGGCGACAAGGTGCTGTGCGTGCGGGTAAACGACTGGACCACGAAGTGGACCGCGTTTGACATCCTCGAAGTCGTTGGCAATTCCGGACCCCGACTTGATGAAATCATGTTGCCCAAGGTGGAAAATGCGGCACAGATAGTGGCCGCCGACTTGTTGCTTCGTCAGGTCGAAATTGCCAGCGGTCTTCCCGTCGGTCATATTGGTATTGAAGCGCAGATTGAAACCGCACGTGGTCTGATCAATGTGGAGGAAATTTGTGCCGCCAGTCCGCGCCTTGAGACAATCGTGTTTGGCCCAGCCGATTTTGCCGCAAGCATGGAAATGCCCGTGCTCACAGGTGGCGTACCGATTGCCGAGTACCCGGGCGATCACTTCCACTATGTGTTCAGCAAGATTCTGATGGCTGGTCGAGCAAATGGATTGCAGGTCATCGACGGACCGTATCTGCATGTGCGGGATAGCGAAGGGTTGCGTGCCTACAGTCAGCGTACCCGCACATTGGGCTACGACGGCAAGTGGGCCTTGCATCCCGATCAAGTGACGGTGCTCAACGAAGTGTTTTCGCCAACCCAAGAGCAGTTCGATAAGGCCTGGACAATTCTAGATGCCTACGAGACTGCAACTGAAGGTGAGGGCAAGGGCGCCGTCATGTTTGGCGACGAGATGATTGATGAAGCGAGTCGCAAGATGGCGCTCAAGTTCATTTCGCGTGGAGAGCGTGCCGGACTCAAGCGCTCGCCAATAACTGCGTAGATCTGCTCGCTTCATGTCAGTGCGGTTTGATGCGATCTTGTTTGATGCTGGGGGCATTTTGGTCATACCTGACCCAGTCACAATTGGTGTGGTGATCCGCGAGTGTGGGGGAGATGGCTCCGTTGAACGACTGATTCGCGCCCACTACGCGGGAATGGCCGGCATTGACTCCCGTGCACAGCGTAGCCAGGGCACATCAATTGACGCATTCAGTTGGGATTCGTACCGTGAGGCCTATGCGCAGGCGGCAGAAGTTCCCCAGCAGCAACTGGAAGTAGCCGTCGTCAAGTTACGCAATTTTTTCTCACCGTTTTTGTGGCGCTTTCCGTTGCTCGAATCGATAACGGCACTATGGAAACTTCATCTGCAGCATGTTCCGATAGGTGTTGTCTCAAATGCAAGTGGACAAATTGAGCAAACGCTGGCGAACCAATGCGTGTGTCAAGTAGGTCCGGGCGCTGGTGTACCGGTGCTCATCGTCACTGACTCGCACGTGATTGGGGTGGCCAAACCAGATGCTGGCGTGTTTGCCGATGCCATTGCACTGCTGACACGGCGCGGTATCTCCAAGGAGCGCATTGCCTATGTTGGCGATTCGTTTGTCAATGATGTCGGTGGTGCTCTCAATGTCGGACTGGTGCCGCTGCTTCTGGATCCGTTCGATGATCGCGCTCATGAAGATTGTGAGCGAATTCACTCGCTGCACGAATTGTTGGCCTTCGTATAGTTTTACGGTGGACTTGCTATGGCCGCGTAGCCTCGACGAGACGTCGGGCGATGACTTTCAGACACAACGTCTCGTCGGCACCCTCGAAAATTGAGAGCACTCGAGCGTCCAGATATAACCTGCTCACCGTATATTCCTCGGCGTAGCCATACCCCCCGTGAATTTGCATCGCCTCGCGGGTCACCCATTCGGCCGCTTTGCATACGTAGGCCTTGACCATGCTGGCCTCCAAGGAACCTTCACCCTTACCCATCAATTTGGCAACCGCATAACTGAATTGTCGTGAGGCTTGCACGACCACGGCCATGCGACCGAGTTTTACTTTGGTGAGTTGGTACTCGCCGATGGCGGTGCCGAATACTTTTCGATTGGAGGCATAGTCGAGAGCGGATTCATACGCCGCCTGCATTACGCCGACTGCTCGGGCGGCGGTTTGCAGCCGTCCGTTTTCAAACCCCTCCATTTGGTAATAGAAGCCCTTGCCAAGGCCTAGTTGCTCACCGATCAGATGATCGCCAGGAATCCACCAGTTTTCGAGTGCCACCTCGTAGGAATGCATGCCGCGATAACCGATCGTGTCGATTGGGCGACCTTCCATCTTCCCACCACCCGGTTGGCTGAAGGTGAATCCATGGGCTTCGCCGCGTGGTTTGGGCACGATGAAGACGCTTAATCCGCGGTGTGTTTTGGTGCGATCTGGGTCGGTACGGGCAAGCAACATCAGCACGTTGGCCCGAGCCGCAAATGTGCACCAAGTCTTCACGCCAGTGATGACATAACCATCGACACCGATTTCGTTTTTTCTAGGCGTCGCAGTGGTCCTGATGCTGGCAACATCACTTCCGAAGTCGGGTTCGGTCACCGCAACTGCGGCCATCACTTCGGCCGAGGCGAGTTTCGGCAACCAGTAGTGTTTCTGGGACTCGGTACCACCCTTGACAAGCGCGCGAGTGAGAATCTCTGGTCGGGTGATAAGTGAACCGCCGATTCCGAGTGAGGCTCGGGATAATTCTTCGGTGGCAATACAACTGGCCATATATTCGCCTTCGCCACCTTCGCTAAATCCGCCGTATTGTGCCGGGACCGATAACCCGAAGGCTCCAATTTCAGCCAAGCCGGCAATGATTTCTTCCGGCACGTCCTCGTTGAAGCGATGTACATGCTCTGCTCGAGGGGCAATTTCTCTCATTGCAAAACTGCGGAATGTATCTTGCACCATTTCGAATTCGCCATCCAGGTGGCGCGGTCCTGGCGTGGACCCCAGTGACGCCACAAACTCTGGGTCGCGGTATACGGCTAGGAATTCCCCAGCGGCACTGAGTGGATTGTTGCCGAGACCCCACTGATGTTCGCGACCGATCAGCCGTGAAGTCAGTTCATGCAACATGTCGGCAATGAAGGCACATGTGAGGCGTGCTTCGATGCCTCCATTTGCTCCGTAGTTGAGTAGTGAGCGCGCGATTTCAACTGCGGCGGCGGAGTGGGCGAGGTCGTAGGCGAGAACCTGATGAACATCGGGTCCACCTGTGGCAGCCAAATGGCGTACACCGATGTTGACAACGCTGCTCGTCATGTCAACGACTTCGGCCGCCCGAGAAAGGTCGGGTGTAACTGTGGTCGTCATGGGTCAGACGCTAGTTATAACGCCATTGAATGACCTAACTAAGCGTGGTTTCAACACCATGCCTACGATAGAGAGATGAAGGCGGCTCGATGATATTGCCGTGGGTCGGCCAACAGCGATGACGGCCACTACGCGTCGGGCCTGGCTGTCTCGGGCGCGCGCAACGATCACCGCGCTCAAGTATGTGCTGGTGGCAGCAGTTCTCTATTTCTTCGTGTTGCCACTCATCCCAAGTTTTCGCAATGCCGTGTCCCGGCTGGGACAGATCAACGTGTGGCTGTTGTTGCTCGGACTCGGGCTCGAGTTAACCGCGTTGCTGTGTTATTCGTTGCTCACCCATGCCGCTCTCGGTCCCCATGCCGGTCATGTGTCGGTACTGCGACTGTTTCGAATCCAATTGAGTACGAAGTCGGTCGGCAACGTGGTACCTGGTGGAAGCGCGGCAAGTACGGCATTGGGCTATCGCTTGCTGGTGTTGTCCGGAATTCCAGGTCCAGATGCTGGCTTCGCACTGGCCACCGCGGGACTTGGGTCGGCAGTCGTGCTCAATCTCATCTTGTGGTTTGGTCTGCTCGTCTCCATTCCGTTACGTGGGGTCAACGCTTTGTATGGGGCAGCAGCCCTCCTTGGCATCGTCGTCATGGGTGCCGTTGCGGCATTGATCTTTGGATTGATGGACGGACATGGACGTGCCGAACGTGCATTGCGCTGGTTTGCACGCCGGTTTCGACAAGATGAGGATCGGATTGGGGAAGTGACCCGCCACTTGGCCAACCGACTTGACGGGCTTATTCGCGAGCCAGTTCTACTTGTGCGTGTGTTCGTCTGGGCAACTGCTAACTGGGTATTTGACATCGCTGCCCTATGGGTGTTCTTGCGTGCCTTCGGTGGGTCAGTAGCGATTGATGGCTTGGTTGTCTCCTTTGGCATCGCCAATGTCTTCTCAAGTATTCCGATTACGCCAGGTGGTCTCGGCATCGTTGAAGGTATTTACATTCCGAGCCTCGTGGGTTTTGGTTTGGGTCGATCTACGGCGACCGTTGGAGTGCTCACCTATCGGGTGGCCCAATATTGGGTACCGATCGTGATCGGTGGTTTTGCCTATCTTTCGTTGCGAGTCGGGCCATTTGCCATTGAGCGGCGCGAACGGTTGGTGCCATTGCGTCGAGTTGCGTTTGATCCGAAGGTGTACCGACGCAGCAAAATGGATTGGATCGAGCAATATGCACCCCGCGACCGCACCGGTCAATATCCGCTGCCAGACATCAACGGCTCCGAATTGAATGACGACACACCGATTCGACGGGATTCTCAGGTTCGCCGCGATTCACAGGGCAGTGAGTAGCGTGATCTGACATGACGATATATGAACGCCCATTTGGTCGGTGTTTCGAAGACTTTGTGGTCGGCGATGTGTATCGGCATTGGCCGGGTAAGACCATCACGGAAGCCGACAATCATTTATTTTGTATGATCACGATGAATCATCATCCGCTACATACCAATGATTGGTTTGCGGCCCAAAGCGTGCAAGGTCGAAACGTGGTGGTGGGCAATCTTGTGTATTCGTTGGTACTTGGTATGAGTGTTCCCGATGTGAGCGGTGCTGCAATTGCAAACCTTGAGGTTGAAACTCTTCAACACAAATTTCCAACATTTCATGGCGACACAATTCATGCTGAAACTCGGGTCCTTGATGTTCAAGAATCGAAGTCGAAACCCGATCGTGGGGTTGTCACCGTGGAAACCAAGGGCTTCAATCAAGATGGTAAGGAAGTTTGCTACTTTCGCCGTCGAGTCATGGTATGGACACGCGAGTTCGCGCCAACCCGCACGCGCCCGTACGACGGTTACGACATCTGGGACAGTTAGACGACATCGTTGCCCCATTGTTGCAATGGGGATTGCCACAACTTCGTGAATTTCCATGGCGACGTACGCGCGATCGCTGGCATGTGCTGGTCAGCGAGGTGATGTCGCAACAAACACAGATCGATCGCGTGGTGGCCAAATTTGAACCTTTCATCGAAATGTTTCCAACACCAACCGCGTGTTCCCAGGCATCACTTGGCGAACTGCTGGTGATCTGGCAGGGACTTGGCTATCCGCGGCGCTGTCGAAACTTGCACGCCGCCGCGCTGGTCATGGTCCGTGAGTATGACGGTCAGGTGCCGGGAACGCTGGATGAATTACTTGCCCTACCTGGTGTCGGTCCCTACACGGCCCGAGCGGTACTGGCATTTGCCACCGGTGCAGACATTGGTGTTGTGGATACCAATATTGCTCGTGTGTTTGCTCGAGTAGTGAATCGTGAACTTCGCAGTCGTGAGTTGCAGGCGATCGCCGATGAAGTGGTACCCACCGGTCACGGCTGGGAGTGGAACCAAATCCTGATGGATTTCGGTGCCCACGTGTGCACGGCTCGATCACCGCAGTGCACTAACTGTCCAATTCGCCCACTGTGCTCGTGGCAGGGCGGGCCGAGCCAAGACCCAGCCCCAGGATCGGCCGGAACGAGCAAACCTCAGGCTCGCTTTGAAGGCTCAAACCGTCAGGCCCGGGGACGGCTGTTGCGGGCACTCAATGATGGTGCCGTAAAAAATTGGCGCGCCGCACAGGTGATGGGTTTGCAGGCCCACCCAGACCGCTCGGCGCGTGTCGTTCAGTCGTTGTTAGACGACGGATTAATCGTGACTAGCGACTCGATGTACCACTTGCCGTAACGGCATCCACGATCTCTTCAAAGGCCAAGTCCGCATATGTTCGCAATTCGTCGTCGGTGCGGTCTTGAATCGGATGGGGGACAAACACTCGCTTGAGATCAGGCATTCCGAGTGAGGTTGACTGGGCGGTCGCCGCCTGCATGAACTCACGCGAGGCGACGAACATGCCCGCCACTCCACGAGATTCTAGATCGGCGATGTCGTGCACACTGCACGACGTACAACTGCCTCAATCGGCGAGGGCTTCAATCACAACATTGCAGGTAGTTGCAATTTCATGCCGCAGATCAATTGGCGCCGGCTTGGCGAAGGTGGGTTTTTTGAATCGTTTCACTCGTGCACCGATGTCAACCAATCGCTTTTCTAATCTGTCTAGGAACACATCTCCGCGAGCCTTAGAAATATCCAGCAACCCAATGGTGAGACCGGAAAGAGATTCGGGGCGCGACACGAGCTGGCGTGTTGCCACGTGTCGCTCATTTGTCGGATCTAACACCGTCGTCGTCATGCGGTTACCACCTTAGTGACGGGGTCGCTACCTCTGGCTCCGTTGGCCCAACCGCCGATGATCGCCGAGAACAGCCCAGCGCCTCCACCAGCATGGGCCAGCAAGATGCCGCCGGGGCGAAATTTGGGCAACGTTGCGTCGCGAAAATGTTCCGGAACTCCCTCAGCCATGCCGCGTGCGCCGCGCACAATGTCGGCACCGGCAAGCTGCAGGTGTGCCTCGAGGCGTTCGATAACGCGTGCTCGATCCCATTTCGCCTCAGCGAACACTCGAGCATGTTCGGGACCAACTACGAGCATTGCATCGAAGGCAAATGGCAACTTTGGGTGTTGTACCGTGAGCAGACATGCAGCCAGTGACGTGGCAAGTTGCTCAGGGTCACGGGCAAGTTGATCCACCACGCAACGTGGCCCTTCGCCAGCAAAAACGGTAACGGCATCCGTGTTTGGTTCGATGCCACGTGAAACCGCGAGCGACGTCCAGGGTGATCCGGTCTCGTCTTCGGCGAAACAAAAACTCAATTTTCCGGGCATCCCGTGTGCGGCGCGGTCAATTTCACCGGGACGTCCGCCCCCGACGTTTCGAATCACAAGTTGTAGGGCACGACCAATGGTGAGATTGGCACGGTTGCCTTGACCGAATACATTTACACCGCTGTTCATGCCAATGGCCCGCGTACCGGGGCCGTTGCAAATGATGACCGGACCCACCGGCATCGTTGTGGCGAGCACCCCATGCATATTGAACTCATCAGTGCACACTGCTTCGAGTGCGGCGATCACCCATGGCAGATATTCGGGCAAACAGCCAGCCATCACAGCATTGATCGCTACTTTCTCGACGTTAAGTTCGACGAGATCGGGTGGAGCGAGGGCCACGATGTCTTGAGCAGGACGAGACGTTCCTTCTAACATTCGCATCACCCGGGCTTCGGTAGGCGGTACGACCGGGAGACCATCTGTCCAGCCGCGAGCGAACAGTGCTTCCATGTCATCTTCGCGTTCGGCAAAATCAACTCGACGGGCGCGGAGAGTGGAACCTGCATGGCGCACGCGAAGTTCATCCACTACATCCGGGTCCACGCTGAGTGACCCACACCCGGGTCGAAACTCGACCAAGTCACTACCGAGATCACCAATTCCGGTGATTGTTCGCCATTCGTTGCGAACCCATCCGACCGTGCGTTCCACCTCACCACCGTTTTCGACGCGAATCAGCGTCGGAACTGCCTCGATGTTGTGATGCCAACTTACGGCAAGATCGGTGTCGTAAATGGCATTCACACCGTCGGGAAATGACGGATCATCTTGAGTGAACACAGTGCACGGCACTGAACTATTGGTTTCGTTGGTGAGCCGTTGGATAACCGGCACCACCATCACACAGGTAGCACAATCGCGTTTGACGACAATGACAAGTCCATCTGGAAGTTGAGGTGCCGTCATGACCAATTGCCCTTTACCGGGTAACCCAATCGACGATGAGTTCATTTACTGTCGTCGGTTGTTCAAGCTGCAGAAAGTGTCCCACATTTTCTACGATCTGGACTGCACAGTGCTTGGGTGCACGAGTTGAAGCATCGTCGGCAACTTCCACACCGATACAACCATCATTGCGACCATGGAGATAGAGCGTTGGTTGTGGAGGGGTCTCTGTTTGTATTGCGGTTTGTATCTCGGCGAGCGCGGTGTCCCGGAATCCTGTTCCGAGCGTGGCCCGGTAGTAACCAAGTGCCGCCTGGAGGTGAAGTGGGTCGTTCAGAGAATGCTTGACATGCTCGCGATCCACGTCGGCTGCAAAACCAGGAGACCACTTCTCCCACAACATGTCGATAAAGGCAAAGTTGTTGGCCGAAACAAGAAAGTCGGCAAGTGGATGTTGAAAAAAGAACATGTACCAGCTGCGCTGCAATTGGGCGAGATTCGATATAAACGCGTTGCCCATCGAGCCCCACGGTGGAACGCTCATTCCCACAACTCGTCGCCAACGATCCGGTTCGATGATTGCCGCACCGTACGCTGCTGGGGCGCCCCAGTCATGACCAATGATCACCGCGCTGCCATCGCCACCGAGCGCGGTGTGTAATGCATTCGCATCACTGGCAAGTGCCGCGGTCTGGTACGCGCCGTTTGGTGCCAAGGATGTTGGTGCGTATCCACGCATAAACGGGGCTACGACGTGAAATCCCGCCTCGGCTAGCGCGGGCAACAGGTGTCGCCACGTATAAGCCGAATCAGGAAATCCGTGCAGGCAGAGCGCCAGTGGACCAGTGCCGCACCCAAGTACAACAAAGTCAATGCCGTTTGCCGTCACCCGTATCTCGTCAAGTGTTGATCTCGGTGTGAGCGGCGTGCCAACCATACGCCAAACGATAGGTCATCGTTAGTGTTCTGGCCGCTAGCGTGCTGAGCGCCAGTGATTTGGTCGCCGTGTTGCCCTGAGTAGCATCGCGTAGGTGAGCGCGCCATTTGATAGCAACCATTTCCGCCATGTGCTCGGACACGTTCCGACCAGTGTCGTCGTCGTAACTGGGTGCAGCGCTGCGGGAATACCGGCTGGGGTCACCATTGGTTCCTTCAACTCGGTGTCATTAGAATCGCCTTTGGTGGGATTTTTTCAGGGTGTCACTTCGCGTAGTTGGCCACTCATCGAGCAATGTGGTTCCTTTTGCGTCAATGTGCTCGCCGAGTCACAACAGGAATTGTGCTGGCGATTCGCCAAAGATCCTGTCGAGGGAGCCGCAAGTCGATTCGACGACTTCGAATACACACTGTCGCCCAGTGGTGCTCCGGTATTACCCGGCGTTATTGCCTGGATTGACTGCACAATCGAGTCGGTAACACCCGCAGGTGATCATTGGTTTGTGCTTGGAAGAGTCAACGACCTGCACACCACCGAATCAACAGAATCGGCGATGGTGTTCTTCAAAGGCAAAGTCGCGGGCGTTACTGCACACTAACGACATCCCGTGAGCGCTGAACTAATTGCTTGGCTGTGCTCTGGAATTGTCGGTGCAGTTTTTGTGTTTGCCGGTGCATCCAAGTTTTCCCTCGGTAGAAGTTGGCTGGTACAGGCTCGCGATCTTGGCGCACCACGAATCTCTATTCCGTTTGTTCGGTTTATTCCATGGCTTGAGATTGCCATTGGGCTAGGTCTCATCGGGCGAGTCTTTGAAGCAATTATGGACATTTCCGCAATCGCTATGTTGGTGGGCTTCACGACTCTCATCGTTCGGCAACTACTGCATGGTCGTCGACCACCGTGTGCCTGTTTCGGGCGGCGATCCACTCGACCCATTGGGTGGTCGAATGTCACGCAGAATTTGGTGCTCATCGCCTTGATTCTTGTTGCAGCCATGGTTTAAACGACTGGCGATGTAACTAGCGTGTAAGAGATGCGAGTGTGGATTGATCAAGATCTCTGCACCGGTGATGGTTTGTGCATTGATCATTGCCCAGACGCGTTCGTGCAACTTGAAGACGGAATCGCCTATGTAGCCGAGGGCGGTTTTGCTCTGAATAATCCGGGTAGTTCGGGAAGCGTGGCGCTGGTACATCCCCGCAACCAGATTGCGGTGGTGCGAGCCGCCGAAGGATGCCCGGGTGAATGTATCTTTATCGAGCTGGACATCGATCTTTTGGTGCCGAAGTGGGAGTCGAGTGCGGCGTAGTCGATGTCGGAACAACCGACGCTGGCACAACTGAACACTTGAATCAATTAGGGGTATTTCACGGGTCTGGCGTTATCATTACTGCACTATGTCGAAGAAAACAAAGAAGAAAAAGGCGCGTATGCGCCGCTCCAAGGCAAATCATGGCAAGCGCCCAAACATGGGACGTGGCTAGTCACCACAGCGAGATGCACCTCAATGCCGTGGCATGACAACCGCTAATGACAACAATTGCTGAATTAGTCATCGGTGGTTCCACCGATCCGTGGGCCGCAATCGGTATTCATTTTTCATCAGATGGTCGTATCAATGCTGGTAACACTTGGCTTCATTGCAATACACAAATGCCACCGGGACTGCATTCTTGGGTGTTGTGTGACGCTCCGCAAGCCGTGAGTTCCATTGACGGTCTTACCACAACATATGTGGACGATGTGCCTGCACTCAATTTGGCAAGTACGGACGCAGCGAGCGATTCGTTTCAATTGACAATTGTTGGAGTTGATCATGTGGTGGTGAACACCCCCGACCCGCAGCGCACGTCGGACGCGCTCGTTGGGGTGACTAGTGCACCGCTAAAGCGAGTGCGCGATGCAGGCAATGGAGTGCAGCAATGGTTTCACCGACTGGGTGGCGTGATCGTCGAAATAGTGTCGCCGCCACAAACACTTGAAGGTCCGGCAGCATTTTGGGGAATGGTCTTCACCGTCGACGACCTTGAGGCCGTGTTCAACCATGTTGGTCCCGATGTGTTGAGCCCGCCCAAGCCTGCCGTGCAGCCAGGTCGCAAGGTCGCCACGTTTCGAAGCGCCGCTGGACTCGGTGTGCCGTGCGCGTTGATGAACCGTTAGTCACGTCTTGATTCACTCGTCGTCGGCGTCTGGATCTTCGCGGCGAGTTTTATAGGCGATACCCTCGGCACATTCACTAATTAGTGGACACCAGTAACACGAGCTTCCAGGGCGGACTCGAGGTGGTCGACCTTCTCGCTCAAGTTCGACGATCAGGCGGATGCCATCGATAGTTTTGCGCGCCGCTGCCTGCAACACTCCTTCGGTCACTTCTTCCACGTCGGCGCGGGCGGTGACCAGTGAATATGTGGCCAAGCGACGCGGCGCTTGACCGGAGCGCATTGCTTCGACAAGGGCATAGAAACGCAATTCTTCGCGATGTGACGGCACGAACCGACCCGACTTGAGGTCGATGATCACCTTTGCACCTGGTGAGCCCAACGTGAGATCGGTGCGGGTGGAGAGATTGATGCGCCGATCGAACATTTCGTAGCGTGCCGAACTTTCCAGCACGGGCCGCCATGCCGGTTTGAGTGGCGGAAAGCACTCGTCGAACTTGGTGAACAGATCTACCGAGGAACTACGCAACTGGGCCCGCTCGGCGGGGGAGAGTTGCTCAATGAACGGACCGGCACTGCCACGTTCGTCGTCGGCGAGTCGGGCAAGTGCTTCATCCACCACGTCGCTGGGGATGATTTCGCCCTGCCAATTGAGACCAAGCTCGACGGCCTTGTGCAATACCGTGCCCTTGACATTGGCAATCGTCCACTCAAACGCAGTTAGCGCGGCGATGTGGTTTGCTTCGCACCCATGCACGGTAGTGAGTTTGTGTTTGGTCACCCAGATTGCGTGTTCCGGGGTGATCTTGTCGGCAACATCTTGCAATTCGTCGTGCAGGTGAGTGCGGATGTTTTCGATGACGGTAAGCGGCAGCGGCTGCCAATCGGGCGATTTGCCGAGCGAATCAAGCACCGCTTGCTGCATCGGATTAAGGCTGGAAAGATTTGGAGATTCAGTAGTCACTTAGGAGTACTTTGCCATACCCCTGTGTCACAATGCGCCTATGAAGGCCGGTACCACGACACAATTCGCCGCTGCAGCACGGTTATTGGCCAGCGAGGCACAACGGTATGGGCTCAATGCGCCGGGGTTTCGCAGCCCGCCACGAATTGTCGGGTTTGATCGCACCGTTCGCCGTCGCCAGGCCGGTGGCGTGGTCGCAGTGGCATTGCGTGGAAGGCCGTTTGTGGCCGTGTTGAGCGACATGATCGAAGGGGTCATTGTCGTCAATCAGTTGCAAACCCCTGAGGCGGATCGAGTTCGGACCGCGCTGTGGGCGATGCTCAGTATCCGCGGGCATCTCGACGGCGAATCGCATCTCGACACCATTGAACAGCAAGATCTCGAAACGCGCGTAGCCTAAATTCGTCGCCCGGGTGGCGGAATGGTAGACGCGGGGGGCTTAAACCCCCCTGGTGCGAAAGCGCTGTATGGGTTCGACTCCCATCCCGGGCACGGATCGCGCGCGGTGCGTTACGGTTGGGCGAGGTATAGGTCGAAATCACGATGGTGATCGTCCAATATCAAAGAAAATCTGGGAAACTCATCAGCATTGATCGGTATGCCGATGATGAGCAAGATGCATCGCTTGAGCGCCTGGAGGAATTGGAGATGAATAATCGTGATCCAGATGTTGAGAATGTCCGGCTGGGGTCTGCTTCGGAAGCAATGATGGCAAAGACGCACTCGAAGTATTTCTCGGACTACGCCATGAGCGACCTGCGCGCCGCTGCAGCGACCAACCAGCCCGCTGAGTAGTGGTTTTGCAGCGCCGACCGATTTGGCCTCTCGTAACCAAAGTATGTCAAACTCAGAAGTGCTGATCGACGGTGCAATCGTTGCGCTGACGCCCCTGAACTCACCGTCGCTCCATCAGAATCTCAGGGATGTCCGAGATGGCCACGGTGAGCAACTCGCGGACCCGAGACACATTGGACTGCATCATCGCCAAGACCGCCTCCATCGACACGGGCTCATGGCCGTCGACACCGGCATCGTAGTCAGTTACCAGCGCGACGGTTGCGTAACGAATCCCGAGTTCAGCGGCGAGCACCGCCTCGGGGTATCCAGTCATGTTCACAACGTCCCAGCCCATCTTCCGGAACCAAACACTCTCAGCTCGCGTCGAGAATCGCGGACCGTTGATCACCACCATCGATCCACCGTCGATGATATTGGCACCGATGCGGGTGCCGGCGTGAAGCAAGTGTGCGCGTAGCGCGGCGTCGTATGGCTCGGCGAAGGACTGGTGGCGCACCGGGCCGACCGTACCGGGTTCATTACTCGGTCCGCCGGTGTCGTGATACGTGTCGGCCCGACCCCACGTACGGTCGATGAGTTGGTCGACCACGACGAGTTGACCGGGGTAAATCTCGGGCTGCAAGGATCCCACCGAACACGACGCCACGATTGATGCCACACCGAGCGAGTGCAACGCCCAAATGTTGGCCCGGCACGGCACTCGATGAGCAGCGAAACGGTGCCCTAGCCCGTGTCGAGGCAGGAAGGCAACACGCTGCCCAGCGAGCGAACCAACGTATACCTGTGATGCAGGAGCCCCATACGGGGTCGAAATCTCGTGTTCGTCCACATCCGTTAGGAACTCGTAGAAACCCGATCCGCCGATGATGCCTAAGGTGGCTTCTCCTCGCTGTTGCATGACAGAGTGACCATAACGCGACGATCGTGACATTTCCACCCCGAACTCAAGACACTTGGACAACACGGATCTTTGACGCGGGTCGCCGCTGGCTTATTGGGGCTCACCAACCTGCATTGGAAGGTCGCCTCGAACTTCAGAATTAAGAGTGCCGACCACTGACGGACCTGTGTTCAGCGATTGTTCGAGTATTCTGCATTACAGTTTGATGGGGGAGATGAGTCATGAGTGACGACCTACTGGTAGATCCTGAAGCGCTACGCGAACAAGTCCGCGATAAATATCGCGACGTCGCACTCGCCCCATATGCCAAGCATCATTTCCACACCGGTCGGCCGTTTGCCGCTCGACTCGGCTATGACCAGGCGATTGTTGAGGCGCTACCGGATCGAGCGGTCGAGTCATTCGCCGGTGTCGGTAATCCGTTCTCGTTACGAAGGCTTGTATCAGGCGAGAAGGTCGTCGACATTGGTTCGGGCGCCGGGTTCGACTCATTCATTGCTGCCGGCCAGGTGACGAGCACTGGTCGAGTAATTGGCATTGACATGACTCCAGAGATGCTCACCAAGTCGCGTCAGACTGCACAGACCCTCGGGCTCTCCCACGTGCAATTTCTTGATGGTCTGGCCGAAGCGATTCCGGTTGCTGACGGTTGGGCCGATGCGGTGATTTCCAATGGCGTGATTAACCTATGTGCCGACAAGCAGGCGGTGTTCGCGGAAATTCATCGGGTTCTCAAGCCTGGCGGCACGCTGCAGTTTGCTGACATTGCCAACGGTCTCCCAGTTCCACTCGAGGCGCTGCAGGACATTGATTTGTGGACCGGTTGAATTGCTGGTGGGCTGCCCCGTGCGGGCTGGCAACAAATGCTTGAAGTCAGCGGTTTCATTGACGTCCAGATTGGACTGGCGGTGGACACATTCGGCGGGGCCATTGGTGAGGAAAAGGCCCGCTCGTTTGATGTGTACGGCTATGCATTCCTCGCTCGCAAGCCGGGCTGACGAGGCGATGAAATTTAGATCGCGTATTACGCCAATCGGTCCTACGATGTCATCCACACTGCGGAGTCTGGCGTTAGCAACCGTGAATTTACGTTCTCCTGTGGTGCGCTAGCGACAATTACCTCGCCATCGGGCAGTGGTACCGATGTGCTTCCCATGTTGACGATACACAAAGTTCGCGACGCAGAATCTGATTGCCAGCGGGCAAAGGCAAGGACTCCATCGTCGACCGAATAGTTGGGCAACCAGGCGAAGTCACCTGTGAGCAGATTTGACGATGACTTGCGTAGGTGAAGTGCTCGTCGGGTGATGTTCAACATTGACAATGGGTCAACGGTCTGCGTCTCGACACTCAACTTCCCCCAGTGGGCGGGCTGCGACAACCATGGCGCGGCACCATCATCGGGCCCAAACCCGAGGCTCGCACCATGACGTGACCACGGCATCGGCACTCGACAGCCGTCGCGCCCCAGATGTTCGCCTTGCGTGCGTCGGAAGTACGGATCCTGTCGCTGGGCGTCATCCAAATCGATGACTTCTTCAAGTCCAAGTTCCTGCCCGTTAAAGAGGTACGCCGTTCCGGGCAAAGCGAAGATCGCCAGCATCGCCGCCATCGACCGACGCCGACCGACATCGATCTGTGCCGGCGTGGGGAGCTCTCGGTGCACGAAGTTGCCCGCGTACCGAGTGGGGGCGCGTCGGACATCGTGATTCTCGGTGACCCAGGTTGTTGGCGCACCAACGAGGGCGTCCGCGGCCAGAGCCGATTCGACGATGCCCTTCCATTTTGGGGCTGACCAGTCGCAGATGAGAATGTCAAAGTTGAATCCCGTGTGCAGTTCGTCGTGACGCAAATAGCGGGATCGCTTTTCGGCGGTGTCGAGCCACGCTTCGGCGACAAATATTCGACGCGGTGTGTACTCATCGGCAATCGAGCGCCAGCGTCGATAGATGTCGTGCACTTCTGGTTGGTCAAAATATGGCCGAGCGTGGGCGTCTAGAAGTTGTGGGTCTCCAAGGTCACGTACTTCCGGATAGCCAACCTGTTTGACGAGACCCTGCGCCACATCAATGCGAAAACCGTCGACACCGCGGTCGAACCAAAATCGCAACGTGTCGTCGAACTCTCGGATGACATCCGGATGGTTCCAATTGAAATCTGGCTGATGAGTATCAAAGAGATGGAGATACCAAGAACCCGTCGGAGCGCCTGACTTATCGCAGATTTGCGTCCAGGCATTGCCGGCAAAGATCGACTGCCAGTTGTTCGGTGGAAATTCGCCGTTTGAACCCTTTCCCCGCACGCAGTGGTAACGCTCCCACGCCGGGGAACCGGGTGGTGTGTCTAGTGCTTGTTGAAAAAATCGGTGCTGACTACTTGAGTGGTTGGGGACGATATCGATGATCACCCTGATGCCACAGGCATGGGCATCGGCAATAAAGCGCTCGGCGTCAGCCAGTGAACCGTGAACCGGATCGATATTGCGATAGTCAGATACGTCGTATCCGCCATCGCATTGTGGACTCGGGAAGAAAGGGCTGAACCACACCGCATCAACACCCAGTTCGACGAGATAGCCAAGTCGTCCGCGGACGCCCTCAAGGTCGCCAACACCGTCACCATTGGCGTCGGCGAACGACTTTGGATAGATCTGGTAGATGACGGCTCGCCGCCACCAGGCGTCATCGGTGAGGAGTGTCATCGCGTGTTCGTCAGCGTCTTGACTTCGGAGGCCAAAATGGATCCGTCGGTGAATCGCGAAACGGCGATGACTTTCACGATTTCACCTGACTTAAGCGACTTCGGAGAAATGTACGAGTGGAACTCGGCCGAGTCATCCACTGCCAGTCGTGACCATCCACTACCGCGGTCAATGAGGAACGAAACTTGCTGAGGGGACTCTGACGTCGTCGCCGTGAAGCGCCACAGGTCGCTGTAGTCGTCTTCACCGACCTCAAGTTTAGGTGCGGTCTTGACCTCAGCAAATTGCTCTGCGGCGCGAAGCAAGGAAGCATCAAGGGCGGGAATGGTAAGCGTCAATGTGCCATCTTCTTTCGACGTTGATGCCACAGTGTCGCCAAATAACGAAACAAAATCTGAATCTGGCGTCGCAGTAGAAAACGAAAGCGTAATCGGTTCAAGTGAGTTGTTGAAGACACAGAGATACTCCCGGCGGTCTTCAAAGTCGAAACGACTTACGACCAAGCCACCACTGTCGGTGAGCCGGACTTGTGTCGCGCCAACGGAAAGTACCGGCTGGTCCTTGCGCAACGCCCCAAGTACGCGCAAGTGCTCGCCGACGGGATGGTTCTGCACATCGAATGAAGAGCCGGTTCCAATCGGTGCACTGCCAACGCGCTCCTGACCTTGCCAATCGGAAACCTGTGTCGGGAACAAATCTTGTCGCGCTTCTTTGTCACCACCGGTTCCGACTAGACCGAACTCATCTCCGTAATAGATGATCGGTGCGCCGCGCGTCAGATACAACAGGCTGTGGGCAAGGTTCACTCGTTGGAGCAATTCATCGCCCGTTGCACCCATTTGTCTTTTGATGACAAGTGCGGTACGGCCAATGTCGTGATTGCCGATGAATGTTCCGGGTGTTGGCGCAATTCCATTGGATGTACGCGCATAGTCATCGTCGGCCAATCGCAGCTCAATGCCGCCGGCTCCCGACAGTCCGCCCGCATATCGCGCAACGGCGTCGTAGAGCGGAAAATCGAGTTGGTTCGGCAACCCCCACTCTCGAACGTACGTGCTTTGTTCGATCGCGTCGGTAAGGAATACCTCGCCGAAGATTTCAAATTCCTTCACGCCAGCCTTATCCGCGGTGTCGAGAATCTGTGGTATCCAGCGTTCATAGAATTTCCTGTCCACGTGGCGGGCAGTATCCACGCGAAACCCGTCGATCTTGAATTTTGTAATCCATTCTCTGAAAACCTGCGCCAATCCGTCCACCACCGCTGGTTTCTCGGTGTACAAATCATCCAGTCCGGAAAAATCACCTTGCTCGAAACACGCCTGGCTGCATCCGCCCCAGTTAATATCGCCGCGGTTGTGATAGTTCGATGCATCGTTCATCCAAGCAGGACTTTTGATCGTGGCATCGCTGGGCAACACGTACGTCTCGTACGGTGGCTCTGGCTCCTCGCGAAAGGTATTGCCGCCGACTGGCATGATCACATCACCCGTATGGTTGACGACGATGTCAAGGTATACGCGCATGTCAAGGGAATGCGCGCAGTCAACGAACTCCAGCACATCGTCCGGCGTGCCAAGATGAGGATCGACCGTTGTAAAGTCAATTCCCCAGTATCCGTGATATGCGGCGCTCGTATCTTGCACGGTTCGTTGAACGACAAGGGGTGTTACCCAGATTCCGGTGAAACCCAGGTCACTGAGTCGCTGTAGTCCCCGTTGCGGATCGGTGCATTCACCGGTGAGTCCCTTGAGATCACCCCCGTGATAAAAACCATTATCGGTCGGATCGAAGCCGGTATCGTTGCGCATCCCACTCATTCCACCGAGATCGTTTGACTGATCACCATTTGCATATCGATCCGGCATCACAAAGTAGATCACCCGTGATGCGAAGTCGCTGTAGCGAATCGGAGTGGTAAGGGTCTCAAACTCGCTAAGTTTCGCCTCGTTGGTCGTGCACGAGGCGATTCCGCCGGCGACTCCAATCACCGAGAAGATGGCGACAAGTTGCCGTCTAGCGAAGCGCAATGCCTGTGTCCGCGTCAAAAAAGTGCAAGTTGGCTGCATCAAGTGCAACCGGCACATTGTCACCGAGTCGCAATGAGAATTGAGGAGGGAAAATGGCCACAAGATTAGGAGTGAAACTCGTGGATACTTCGGACTCCGGTAATGAACTGCCCTGCGCCGAAGAAATAGCCGTCGTCGATGTGCTCACCTTTGGCGCGGCAATATTCATGTAGGCAATCTGCGATGATCCCAGAATTTCGACGAGACCAAGCTTTCCCACAATCGGGGTCATTTCCGGTCTCGTGCTCGCCAAATGAACATCCTCTGGGCGAACTCCGACCAGTACCTGACGGCCGACACTCTGATTGACTCTCGGGTACCGCTCATGGAGCCGTGTCGGTAGAGATATGCGTTGTCCGGCGAGAACGACATTCGTGACATCGCCCTCGCGCTCCAGATTGGCCTCAAATAGGTTCATTGGCGGTGTGCCTATGAACCCGGCAACGAAGATGTTGGCGGGTTCGTTGTAGATAACCCGGGGGTCATCTACTTGTTGCAAGATTCCCATGCTCATCACGGCGACCCGGTCACCCATCGTCATTGCCTCAACTTGATCGTGGGTGACATAGATCGTGGTCGTATTGAGATGTTTTTGCAGGTTTGAGATCTCGGCACGCATTTGGATGCGGAGTTTCGCATCAAGGTTGGAAAGCGGCTCGTCCATGAGAAACACCTTCGGCTTTCGCACAATGGCGCGCCCCATTGCGACACGCTGACGCTGACCACCCGAGAGTTCCTTGGGGCGGCGACCAAGGTATGGCTCAAGATCAAGAAGTTTGGCTGCCCACGCAACCCGCTCGGCGATCTGGAGTTTCGGTTCCTTGCGCAGGCGCAGACCAAAGGCGATATTGTCGGCCACTGAAAGGTGCGGATAGAGCGCGTAGTTCTGGAACACCATGGCGATATCGCGATCCTTCGAGGTGAGATTATTCACCACCCGGTCACCGATGGAAATTGTCCCGCTCGTGATCGCTTCCAGGCCGGCCACCATGCGTAATGCCGTCGTCTTGCCACACCCGGATGGTCCGACAAGCACGAGGAATTCCGAGTCGCGAACTTCCAGATTGAGGTCACTGATCACCTTTGTCCCGCCTTCGAACACTTTGTCCACGTGTTCAAACTTCACCTCAGACATGTGCATTCCCCTCAATAGTTGATGTTGTTGCGGATGGGTTGATCTTCCAAACGTGAAAACCTGCGGTCTTGCCCGCAAGGGTGACATGAGTGTCGTCCAAATGGGCCTCGGATCCGATGAGAGTGGTGAGAGTGTCACAGCCCAGGGCTGACTTCGAAAATCTAATTGCAGTGTGGGGGGCGCGGGCAGCAAGACACAGCAAATGCTCGGTTTCTGTTTCGCGTAGGTAGGCGACAGCGTCAGCATCCGCATAGATAAATCGCATTGATCCTCGAGCCAGAGCCTCAGAGGATCGGCGCAAGGCAATGAGCGATTTATACCACAGGTGCAGATCATGGTTCCATGATGATGTGTCGTCCCACGGCATCGGGCGACGAGAGTCCTCGCCACAGGTCGTGCCGCCGAGGCCGATTTCATCACCTGCCCACACCATCGGGATTCCCGGAAGTGTCATCTGCAAACCAACCCCGATCTTCGTGCGCACATCATCACCGGTCACCACCGAAAAACGAGGGGTGTCGTGACTATCGAGAATCAACCATGAACTGAGCACTGCGTCGTACGGAACACCGGCGGTGAAAATCTTCATCGTTTCCACTAATGCGTGGCCATCGCGGTGTGGAATCTCCCCGGGTAAACCCATGAAGTTTCGGGGGAAGCCGTCGGGAATTGATTCTCCGCGCAGCCAACAGCACACGGGTCGCGTGAATGACATATAGGCCATGATCCCGTGCCAACCGCCGTACGTGACGTCGCGGCGCGAATCATAGAAGTGTTCCCCAACCACGAGCACATCTGGCTTCGTTTCGACGCAGGCATCCACGAACTGCTTGGAGAGTTCGTGGTTCACATCGTGGGCTCCCATCCGACCAGACATATTCGCCACATCAATACGCCAACCGTCGAGACCGTTGTCGCCCTGAATCCACTTTCGGGCAACCGAATCGGGTCGCCCATAAAACCGTGCACGGAGTTCGTCACTGCCGTAGTTAAGTTTCAGCAATGATTCAACACCGAGCCATGTTGCCGGTTGCTCAACGCCATCATTGTCGGGGGTGAAGTAGAAAAATCCGTGTTCTTGGCTTGACTCGTCAGTGATCGCGCGTTGAAACCATTCGTGTTGGCGACCGCAGTGATTCAAGGTGAAATCGCCGAGAACCCGCATCGAGCGAGCGTGGGCTTCAGTTGTAAGAGACTCAAGTGCCGCATCGCCTCCTAGGAGGGGATCGACCATGTCAAAGTCGTAAGCGTCGTAGCGATGCGCACTTCCGGCGGGAAAGATCGGCGTAAGATACACGACGTTGGCACCAAGTTCATCGATGTGATCCAAATGGGCGGCGACACCGTACAGATCGCCGCCAAACAACTCGCTTCCCCAGTCCGGACCACTTGGAGTGTCTGTCCACCTGCGTTTGTGCGCCCATGACGGTGTTTCTGAGTTGATATTCGTCGTCGCAAAGCGATCGGGGAAGACCTCATACACCACAGCCGATCGTGCCCAGTCCGGTGCCGCATATCCAAGGCGAATGACAAAGTCATCGGCATCGGCCGGATCGTGATCGACGATTCCGACACCATTGAGCCACCAGCGTGCCAAATCGTTGCGCGACAACAAAAACCGATAGTGCATAACCGGATTGACTTGTGGTATCTCTGCCGTCCACCAGGCTTCGGTGTCATTCCGCGAGGCAATGCTGGCAGGTACGACAGCCGGTTCTCCGTCGTGGACATAGCGCACATGTACCTTGTCAAAACCGCTTGAGTTGGAAACGCGCAAGCGAATGTTCGACACATCACCGAGTGATGTCGCGATTTTCGGGGAGTACATGGACGATCCGTCGTGATGCGGCTGGTCGATGAGCGCGGCGGTCATCCCTTCACCGAACCCTGGGTGAGACCGGAGATGATGTATTTCTGGGCAAAGACAAACACAATGATCGCTGGAAACTGGGCAAGTAATACGCCAGCGGCAAAGGAGCCCCAATTTTCCTGAAAACTAGTGCTGATGAACGCTTGCAATCCGAGCGGCAAGGTGTACTGATCGACCGTTTCCAACAACACGCTCGCCGTGATGAACTCATTGAGCGTGCCGACGAACGCGAACATCCCGATCACTGAGAGAACAGGAACTGCCAGTGGCAGAATCACACCCCAAAAGATCTGGCTCGGGGTAGCCCCGTCGACCCGGGCAGACTCGTCGAGTTCGGCCGGAATCGAGTCGAAGAAACCCTTCATTAGCCAGAGGTTGACGCTCATTGCGCCCGCCAAATAAACGACCAGCAAGGCCGTCAGTTTGTTGAGGCCGAGCGGAGGGATCACTTCACCGGTACGTAAGACGATGAGATAAATCGCCACCAGATTCAATAGGCCAGGAAACATCTGAATCAGGAGCAGGAAGAGCATTCCCATACGGCGTCCTCTAAACCGGAATCGGCTGAAGGCATACGCTGCCAGCGCTCCAATCAACACCGTGAAAATGGCGTTGAGCCCGGCTACCCACAGCGAACTCCAATACCACTTGAGATAAAAAACTTCAGCCCCACCTTCCGGCGGATTGAACAGTGCGCGAAAATTGTCGAGTGTCACCGCATTGGGAATGAGGCTTGACCCCGACAGAGTTTGGTCTCCGTTGAAGGCCGCCGTAATCACGTAAAGCGGAGGGAAGATCGCAATACAGATGGCAATGATGACGAGAATATGACGCCACCAATTGTCGCCCGAGTGGATCGGCGATTTCCTCATTTCATATTCTCCAACGCCTTCGAGCGCATGAAGCCAGTCGCCGAGATCGAGGCGACGATAAAGAATATGTAGATCGAAATCGCGCTTGCTAGTCCGTAGTCCTGACCTTTTCCGCTTTCGAAGGCCAATTTATACGTATACGAGATAAGGATGTCCGTGGCTCCAGCCACCGACTGATCATCCGCAGGGGGTCCGCCGCCAGTGAGCAGAAACACATTGTTGAAGTTGTTGAAATTAAAGGCAAACGACGCCACCAGCAACGGCGTGACGACGACGAGCAGCAAAGGCAGAGTTACCTTTCGAAATACCTGCCATCGTCCTGCGCCATCGACGCGTGCTGCCTCAACAAGTTCCGTTGGAATCGCCTGCAGCGCCCCAGTGCACACCAGCATGAAATATGGCGTGGTGAGCCAGACCGAGACCATGATCACCGACACTTTCGCCCAGAATGGGTCAAAGAGCCAAGGTACGTTGACGGGCAGCAATCTGTTGATGAGACCAAAGTCGTCGTTGAGCAAGCCGCGGAACACCAGTAGTGACAGAAACCCCGGCACGGCATACGGCACGACGAGTAATGAGCGGTAAATGCGCTTGAATCTGAACTTCGGTTTGTCGATGAGTTTGGCGAGGAATAGCCCGATCGCAAATGAGATCAAAACCGTGGACGAGGCGAAAATAATAGTCCAGATGAATGCACGAATGAAGGGAGCACGCACCAGCGGATTTTGCAGCACTGCGCGAAAATTTTTCCATCCGACATATGTTCGCCAGCCGACGATCAATTCTTCGCCGCTGTCGCTGACAAACGATCCACGACCGTTACTGCTGTAGCGCACACCGGTGTCGGTGGCCACGAGCACGTCGCTTGTAGCGTCGTATTCGAGTCCTTGCTGCACTTCTACGGCGGTAGACAGTCCTTCAGATCGAATGGTCACGCCCTCACTAACGGGAACCACAAAATCGGCAAGTATTGCGTCGATGCTAGATAGTTCTTCGGAAGTCAATGAGCGAAACTGAGGAGGGGGCAGGACTACGCCGTAATCATCGATGCTCACCGCTGCAGCATCAATTGGCTCGAGACCATCGGCACGGCCGATGTACGCATCTCCCGTGGTGTCGTCGAGGAGGATGAGTACGAGTTGATCGGCTTCATCAAGCGCTGGCGTCATCTGGAAAAATCGATCTCCCATAACGATATTTTGCTCAATGTTCGTAGCGATTGCTTCGGTCTTCGATAACACGTGTCCCGTCGAATATTGCTGAAAGGCAGTGTTGATCGTGAAGAAGATCGGAATAATGAGATAAGCGATGAGAAAAATGCTGCCTGGAGCAATGAACTTTGCAGGAAGCAGTCGATTCGGCACCAAGTAAATGCCGTCGAACACAAGCAGTACCACACCGACCGAGAGCGCCCACCAGCCGCGACCCTGCGTGAACAGGATAATGATTGCCCATCCAACTAGGCCGTTCAACAGTGACATTACGACGAGTTTGAGGACGAGTCCGGTGGTGCCGGAGAACGCCACAACCATGCGGGATAAAACAGATGGTCGGTATTCGAAAGTTGTCAATCGTTGTTTGTTCATAGATGAGGCGTCCAGATTTTTCTAGATGAGGCGAAGAGGTATGAAATACGGAGGAGGCTCTTCGTCAAACGACGAAGAGCCTCCTTTCGTTGCGAATTTCACAGTGGCTTGTCAGCCGATCTTGGCGATAATTGCCTTGCTGGCGGCCCTGAAGGCTGCCTTCGCTGGCGTTGCACCGGTGCCCTTTGTGGCCTTCGCCCACGCGCCGCCGAGGTCACCCCACACCGAATTCATCGCTGGAATATTCGGCATCGGGATCCCGCCAGTACTGGCGGCAGCGAACTGCTTGAGGATTGGGTTGACCACAAGTTTTGCGGCGTCGATGTTTGCCGGAGCTCGTCCGTTGGCCGCTGCCAGATCACGCTGCGGTCCCTTCTGCAACATGTAATTTCCAACCAGGTCTTTGGCCAGACTTGCCACACCGTGAGTGGCGGCAAATTTCGTGACCATGAAACCTTGCACGCCGAGGAACGGCACCGAGGCGCACTTGTTCGCTGGAATCTGCACGATCTTGATCGTGAGCCCGCTCTTGGAGAGAGTATCGCTCTCCCACGGACCAGTCAGCCAGTATGCAGCCTTGCCAGCGAGAAACGCTGACTTTGCTACGCCGTAATCAATCTTCGACGAAATGAAACCCGATTTGTTCCACGCATCCACCGCCGACACATTGGCCATGAATTTGGGGTTGGCTACACCAACATCGTGTGGGTTGAGATTCCCCTTGGCATCCTTACCGAAGATGTAGCCACAGAGACCCGAGAAGAACGGATACATGTGGTACGCATCGCCACCAGAACCCTGGGGAACGACGAGACCAAAGTTTCCCGACGCCTTTTTCTTAAAGGCAAGTGAGTTTTTCACGAGTTCATCGAAAGTTGTGGGGACCTTGGCAATCTTTGTATTCACGATCAACCCAATGTTCTCCAGCGCAACAGGAGCGCCATAGAGTTTTTTTACACCCTTGGCATTGGCATACGAAAATGCGTCAAGCGCATAAGCGGGAATCTTCGCCAAAACTGAGGCGGAGACCGTTAATGGAACTATTGAACCATTTGCCGAAAGTTCCCCAACCCAGTCGTGGGCGCCAACAATGACGTCAGGAGCGGTTGAGGCGTCAACGGTCTTGAGATCGTCGCGAATTTTTCCGAAGTCTTTCTGCACGACGGTGACTGTGACGCCGTTCTTGGCGCCCCATGCTTTCGCGATCTTCTCCACGGCCACTTTGCGATCAGCGTCCGTCCAAATTCGAAGACTCGCTGCTGCACCAGAGTTGGTGGGCATTGAGAGAGCGACAAAAGCGGCGACGGTGAGCCCGGCGACAAGTTTGATGACACGTTTCTTCATGTTGATGCCTTCCCCTTTCGACAACTGGAGGATCCAGTCGGTCGGCGCCGAGATTAGCCGAAATTTTATGGAGGAATAAAACGGTGAGACTTGGATCGAAAGTAAGGTAAACCTACCTAGCATCCGGCCGGTGCGATAAAAAGAACCGTATGGGTTCGACTCCCATCCTGGGCACGAATTGCTTACGCAATGAGAGCGTCGAGTTGGGTCAATCTTTTAGGTCGTCTGCTTTGCCACCAAGTGCCCGCCACACTGCGAGGCCGGTAACAAAACCAATGAGCAACCCGAGCCACTCGCGGTTAAAAAGAAACCCGCCCAAAAGAGGCACGAAAAACGCGATGAGAACTGCAATTTTGGATCCGCTGTATTTAGATTTGATTGAAGCCATAGGCCAACCCTACTGGACTCGGTGCTCCAACTTTGCAATTTCCCAATCGGTAGGCGGTGGTATAACACTCGGTCATGCGTGCTCTTGGCAAGGGTTTGGGGTAGGGATACGATCGGCCTGAGTGTCGTGAACTTGATGACACGTTTCGACGAGGTGCAAAGTGTCACTATTTCGGCGACGCGAACCAGCCGCACCGAGACATATCGTGACCCTATGGCACGGCGCTTGACTGGATTTGTCGCACCGATCATTCTGTAAGCGGTTTAGGCCACCTGTCCTAGTGGGCGCGCACGAGTGCAATTCTCGTGCAGGAACGATTCGAGGAACGATCCTCGATCAAAAGCAAGGAGGCCAGAGATGAATGTGAAAGTGGAGGAAAAATTCAGCGATGCAAAGAATGCAGCGCAGAAAACATTCAACGAGGCGAAAACCGCAGCGCAGAAAACATTCGACACCATGACAGCACCAGCGAAGAAGACGTTCAATGATGCGGTAGCCGCAGCGCAAAAAGTATTCGACTCGTCCAAGTAGTAGGTGGTTACCCACGCTCGTCAGGAGTGTTAAACGCAGGTGCGAACCCTGCGGTGGGTGCGGTCTTTCCCTGCAATACTGCCGCCCCGGTCACAAATTGTACCGTAATGGGGCACAATGGACGACATGACTTCACCGCATCCCAGCCCGTCGATGAGTGATCTACGTTCGCAGATGGATGCTCGGGTGCCAGCGATGCTCGTTCAACTCGAACGTTTCGTCAACACCGAGTCGCCGTCGCTCAACAGGGAGCGACTTGAGGAGAGCGCGCGTGTGCTCGCCGAGATCATCACCGAGGTCACTGGCAAGGCGCCGACAATCGTTCCCAGTGATTGCGGACCACACGTGCATTGGAAGGGCAGTGATGAGACGAATGTGCTTCTCGTTGGTCATCACGACACCGTGTTTCCACTTGGCGAAGTTGCCAAGCGACCATTTTCGCGCGACGGTGACATTGTGCGCGGCCCCGGAGTATTCGACATGAAGGCTGGCATCATCCAGGCGATTCATGCCCTCAGTGCAATTCCCGACTCGTACCACATCGAGATGCTGATTACTGCCGATGAGGAAGTCGGTTCCTACGCCTCACGTGAGCTCATCGAGCAACGTGCTGTCGCCACGGGTGCAGTACTTGTACTCGAGCCGAGTGTTGATGATGGCGCGCTGAAGATCGCCCGCAAGGGTGTCGGCACTTTTCGAGTTGACATCACCGGTCGTGCTTCGCATGCTGGGCTGGAGCCGGAAAAAGGTATCAATGCCCTGCTCGAACTTGCCACCCAAGTGCAACGCATTGCCGCAATCGCCAATCCCAAATTGGGCACTTCGGTAACCCCCACGGTTGCCAGTGCTGGCACATCGGAAAACGTCGTGCCAGCGAGCGCGCAGATCGTTGTCGATGTTCGAATATTGGAACCCGCAGAAAAGGAACGAGTAGAACGAGAATTTGCGGCACTCACGCCGGTAGTAGCCGGTGCGATAATCACGGTGTCGGGTTCGATTAACCGTCCGCCGATGCACGAGTCATCCTCGGCCGCACTCTTTGAGGTGGCACGTACGGTCGCGACCGAAATGAACATTGAGGGATTCGCAGGTGTTGCCGTTGGCGGTGGCTCGGATGGTAATTTCACCGCCGCGATTGGCATCCCGACACTTGACGGCCTTGGTGCAGTTGGTGGTGGTGCCCATGCCGATAGCGAACATGTGTTGATAAGTCGGATGGGTGAGCGAGCGACGTTACTCGCTGGTGTGGCTCGAGCACTCGTCAATCGGTAAGTTCAGACCTACTCGAGTTCCAGCAGGCCACCCTTACCGAGAGTTCCGGCGGCACGGTATTCATCAATCTTGGCTCGGGTGTCTTGAATGTCGAGATTACGCATCGTGAGTTGACCGATTCTGTCGAGTGGTCCGAACGCGGCATCGTCCACGCGTTCCATGCTCAGTCGTTCCGGCGCGTAGGTAAGATGCGCGCCAGTGGTGTCGAGAATTGTGTAATCGTCGCCGCGGCGCAATTGAATGGTCACCTCGCCGGTGATCAGCGAGCCGACCCAGCGCATCAGTGGTTCACGCAGCATCAGTGATTGCGGATCGAACCAGCGGCCTTCGTACAGCAAGCGTCCGAGGCGACGGCCCATCTGGTGGTAGTTCTCAATGGTATTTTCGTTATGGATAGCCGTGAGTAGTCGTTCATAGGCGATGTGCAACAACGCCAATCCTGGGGCTTCATAAATGCCACGGCTCTTGGCTTCGATGATTCGATTTTCGATTTGGTCGCTCATACCCAAGCCGTGACGACCGCCAATGGTGTTCGCCTCGTTCACAAATTCGATCTGCGAGGCAAACTCCTTGCCGTTAATTGTCACCGGCCAACCTTCTTTGAAGCCGATGATGACATCTTCGGTGGGGATTTTCACTGACGGGTCATAATGGGCAACACCCATGATCGGGGCAACGATGTGCATGCTGGTGGAGAGATCCTCAAGTGATTTTGCCTCGTGCGTGGCGCCCCACATATTGGAATCAGTGCTGTATGCCCTTTCGGCGATGTCACGATATGGCAGCCTGCGACTAGTGAGAAATGCGCTCATCTCAGCCCGTCCACCCATTTCGCGAACAAAGTCGGCATCCAACCATGGTTTGTAAATCCGCAGATTTGGATTGGCCAGTAATCCGTAGCGATAGAAGCGCTCAATGTCATTGCCCTTGTAGGTGCTGCCATCACCCCAAACATTGACGTCATCGTCCTTCATCGCCCGTACCAGTAATGTTCCGGTTACGGCTCGACCAAGTGGTGTGGTATTGAAATAGGTCTTGCCGGCGGTGGTGATGTGGAATGCACCACACTGCAATGCGACGAGACCTTCGTGTACAAGTTCACTTCTACAATCGATGAGTCGTGCACCTTGCGCACCGTATGTTGTGGCACGTTCGACCACGGCATCTAGGTCGGGTTCGTCGGGCTGGCCAAGATTGGCGGTATAGGCATACGGGAGTGCACCTTTTTCGTGCATCCAGGCAACTGCGGCCGAGGTATCAAGACCACCAGAAAACGCAATACCAACTCGTTCACCAACCGGCAATGACGCGAGTACCTTGGCTTTCGACGATGAAGCGGGTTCAGTCATGCAGGTACGGTATCCAATGATCGGACGATGGCACAGCCAGTTTCATTGCCCTTGTGGATACGCGTTTACGGTGGTGCGCCCAGCCAGTGAGGCAATGGTGATCAGCGCACCGGCGCCAGCGAGAATAAATTCACCAAGAGCGATACCTGGTGTTGGTTGCATATCAAACACGGCCACGATTGCCAACGCCGCCGAAGACGCGAGACTTACCAAGGTCGCCCAGCGACTAAAACGCAAACTTGCAATGATCGAGGCAATTGGTGCCAGAAATGGGGTCGCCCAGAGGAAAATAGGCCGAGGTCGGGATTGTGGCCCAAGCCACCACGTGGGCTTACCAAGGGTGCGACTGGAAATAGCCAGCGCAAGAATGGCAAATCCAAGTACCAACCATGAAACAGCCGTGACGTTTCGCCAAGTACGGGTGAGTTGAATAATTGATTTGGGAACCGGTGGTGGCGGTATCTCAGACATCACCCTGCAGGGTACAACGCACCGGGTCGCAGTTAGCCTTATTGGTCATGGCCGTGATGAAATTTGAGCGCCTGTCGGTGTTTTTCCCGATGTGGAACGAGGAGGAGTACTTGCAGCGTGCCCTTGATGCGGCCCAAGAAGTATGCGAGGAACTCATCACCAGCGGTGACATCGGCGACTACGAAATGATCATTGTTGATGATGCATCCACCGATGCAACTGGACTTCTGGCCGATCAGGCAGCGGCCAATGATCGACATGTAAAGGTCGTCCATCACCCGACAAATCGCAAACTTGGTGGATCGATCAAGACGGGTTTTGCCGCGGCTAGCGGTGACGTGGTGCTGTATACCGATGCCGACCTGCCGTTTGATATGCGTGAGTTGCATAAGGCACTGCGTTTGATGAAGCAGTATGACGCCGACATTGTCGGCGCCTACCGATTTGATCGCACGGGTGAGGGACGCATTCGGGTGATGTATTCGTTTTTCTATAACCTCATGGTTCGGGCACTGTTCGGTGTGCGCTTTCGCGATGTCAATTTCGCCTTCAAGTTGGTGCGCAAGAAAGTATTCGATCGCATCACGTTAAAGAGTGAAGGCTCGTTCATTGATGCTGAGTTGATGGTGAGTGCCCGCAAATTGGGGATGAACGTTGTGCAGTTCGGAGTTGACTACTTTCCGCGCACTCGCGGTGTGTCGACACTCAGTTCACCAGCCGTTATTCGCAAGATTCTTGTAGAAGCATTTGAATTGCGTCACGAACTCAATGCTCTTGCACCAGCAAAAAAATGAATCACGATATTTATTATCGTTGGCGTCCGGCGCTTGCGGCGTTCGCCATACTGCTGACCGTGGTAGGGGTTGCCGTCGTTTCAAGAGATCACAGTAAGTCGATCAATTCCGAAAATTCGAACCCCGACGTGGTTGTTGAAAGTTCAACGGCACCACTGATCACGGTGCCACTTACGCGAACACTGAAGTCCGACATGAAGGGGGATGACGTTACGCGTGTTCAACAGCGTCTGGCGCAATTGCACTTTGATCCGGGCCCGATTGACGGTGTGTACGGTCAAAACACGGTGCAGGCGGTATGGGCGTTTGAGAAATTGATTATGGCAGTTCCACGAGAACGAGCCACCGGTGAGGTCACACCTTCGACCTGGACAATTATGCAAAGCGACTTGCGGGTCAGACCACGTCGTGTTGCTGATACCAAATCGCATGTTGAGATCTATCTACCAGAACAGGTACTCATCGTATTCACAGACGGTGCCCCAGTTCTCATCACGCATATTTCGACAGGTTCCAATGAAGCTTGGTGCGAAGAAGTGACCATTGACCCAGGTGAGGAAGGAAACAACACCGGCGAGCAGATCAAAAAAGGAATCTGTGGCGAGGCAATCACTCCGCCAGGGATCTTTTACTTCTATAACCGTCACCAAGGAATGCGCGAATCAAAACTTGGGACCATGTACAACCCGGTCTATTTTAATTACAGCATTGCCGTTCACGGGGCAATTTTGGTACCGCTCAAACCAGCCTCGCACGGCTGCGTTCGGATGCCCATGTCTGTAGCCCGGTACTTCCCTGCTCTTGTGGCCTATGGCGACCGCGTGTATGTGTTTGACGGGATCAAAGAACCGGAACAATACGGCTCACCGGTTCCGCCATTCGATAAACCCGATCCCAACTACACGACGACAACGTCGGTCGTGCCAACGTCGGTCGTGCCAACGTCGGTCGTGCCAACAACAATTGCTCCGACAACACTTGTGACAACGAGTCCGACGACAACAGTGAGTGTCACCACAACAACGCTGCCATGAATTCACCAACAATCGACCCCTACGACGAGTTCGGTCTGTTTGCGGAGAACATCGCTGAGTATGGCATTAATGCAAGTGCCGATCCGATCGTCAAACGAGTAGATGTTGGACTCGTCGATGGGCGGAATTTGAGTGCCCTGGTGTGGGGTGATACCGAACCACAACTTGTGTTCGTGCATGGAGGTGCACAAAATGCGCACACCTGGGACACCGTTGCCCTTGCTCTCGACATGCCGCTTGTGGCCGTTGATCTTGCTGGTCATGGGCATTCAGATTGGCGCGATGATGGGCTCTACAACCACGACAACCTGGCCGAAGATGTTGCAATTGCCGTCGAACAACTGGCCCCCAATGCGCGGGCCGTAGTCGGGATGTCACTTGGAGGTCTCACCGCACTTGCAGTCGCTCATCTGGCACCTCAACTCGTTAGGAATCTCGTGCTTGTAGATATCACTCCCGGAGTAAATGCGCAAAAAGCCAAAGCAGTCGTTGACTTCATCAATGGACCTCAGAGTTTTGCCAGTTTTGATGAACTCTTGGCTCGAACCAAGCAGCACAACCCGACGCGCTCGGAATCGTCGCTGCGTCGAGGCATTTTGCACAATGCTTATCAACTTCCGGACGGTTCGTGGCAATGGCGCTACGACCGACGTGGGCATGCGCGCTCGACGAGCGACGACGATCAGAGCACCGATGGATTCTCTGGGTTGTGGGATGCGATTTCGCAACTTGCATGCCCGCTCCTCGTTGTGTGCGGTGGGTTATCGCCGGTAGTCGATGACGCCGACATCGCCGAAGTCAAACGGCGTAAGGAATCTGCAGAAATTGTCGTTGTCGAAGATGCGGGGCACAGCATTCAAGGAGATTGTCCCATCGAGTTGGCCAGGATCCTGCGCCGCTTCGATTGATTACATCACCGATGGTTAGCGTCGTACGCATGGCAACCGGGTCCGCAGCAAACATTCTGACAGCTAAGAAATTGGGTCGTCCCACTGCATGCGATGCCGTAGAAACCCGTACCCGATTATTGCTCGAAGCGAGACGCTCATTTGCCAACGCCGGTTTCGACGCCACTACCAATCGCGCAATTGCTGATGCAGTGGGTATCACTACCGGTGCGATTTACCATTATTTCCCTTCCAAACTCGACATGTATGTGGCTGTGTACGCCGAGGTGCAAGATGTTGTGTACTCAGCCTTCGAGCATGCCTCAGATGATCACCGCCATTTCGTTGACAGGTTTTCAGCGATTCTTGATTCGTTCGTTGAACTCAATGCTGCAGATCCATCGTGGACGTGTTTCGTCGTTGGTGTTGCCGCCGAATCTCAACGCCATGCTGAACTGATGGTTGCGATCAAGCCCTTTCGCGCGCGCAACTCCCAGTTCTTGCATCAGTTGTGCGCAGATGCCGTGGCCCAGGGCCAAATCCATAACGCCATCAGCGTGGATGCACTGCAGGATCTGATCGATGTTTTACTCTCTGGTCTAGCGAGGTTTTCCACGGTGACAAGCGACAATGACCGCGGAAGTGCGGCCGTCACAGCGCTCAAGCATCTTGTCGCGGGTACCGCCGTGCGTACTGCTGTCACGCTCTAGTTGCGTTGCCGCAACACGACCAAGTTGCTAGTCATTAACGAGTTGGCAACGACCAGCGCCAGGCACATCCAGATCAATCCGAAGCCAACGAGCTTTGTGGCCGAGACGTCCTCGCTATAAAGCAACCAGCCGAGCAGAAAATTGATCGTCGGAACGAGATATTGCATCGGTCCCAAGATTGTGAGTGGCGTGCGGTGTGCTGCACCAGCAAACAACAACAGTGGGACGGTAGTGGCAACACCAAGCAATAATACGAATACCCAATGAAAGGTACTAGCTGTGCTGGGGATGCTATTCACGCGTCCCCATGTCGCAGCGACGAGCAAAACTGCCGGTACGCACAGTACAAGTACCTCTGCGGTGAGGCTCTCCAGTGGAGCAAGGGTGACCTGCTTTTTGAGTAACCCATATAGTGACCATGTACTGGCAAGCGCGAGGGCAATGTACGGAACACTCCCGTAGCCAAGCGTGAGCACAACGACACCGGCAACGGCGAACCCGACCGCAATGCGTTGAATTGGTCGCAAATGCTCATGAAGCATAAATACTCCGATCACCAGAGTGAAAATTGGTGCAATGAAGTAACCCAGCGCGGTTTCAACAACTTGGCCATTGACCACCGCCCAGACATAGGTGCACCAGTTGATGCTAAGCAACACACTTGCCAAGGCGACCCGTGCCAGCAGTTGACCATCGCGCAGCGATCGCACTAGTGGGATGAATCGTCGCGTAGCGAGTGTAAATGCCACAAGGATGAGGGCTGACAATGAAATCCGCCAACCAATGAGTTCGAATGCATCAAATGATTTGAGAACTTTCCAATACGCCGTGAGCAGACCCCAGATGGCATATGCACTGAAGCCAAACAGCACACCTAGTTGCGACCGACGGTGCGTGGCGGAAGTTGGTGGAGGAGTCACGGTCATGTGCAAATCACGAATCACAACACTAGTGATGTGTCAAGAACGATCGGGGTCGTGCAGATAACCTGAATGAAGTGAAGGTCACTGCAAGTCCAGAGTGGGAGCGACTCGTTGGTTTGGGTCAGGCGACGGCGACGATGGACCTAAGAAATGCTTTTGCCCAAGACCCCTCGCGATCTGCTCGTTTTGCACGAGAGCTTGCAGTCGGTACCGAGGCTCTACTGGTGGATTTTTCCAAACAACTGATTACAGATGAGGTGGTTGAAGCATTCATTGGCGTGATCAAAGTGACCAAGGTTGTCCAGACTCGGGATGCAATGTTCACTGGCGCCCATGTCAATACCACCGAAGACCGCCCCGCACTCCATACGGCATTACGTGCACCTAGCAGTGAAAAGATCCTCGTTGACGGTGTGGATGTGGTCGCCAAGGTCCACCAGGCGCGAGATGACCTGTCGTTGTTTGCTAAGCGAATTGCCAGCGGCGAGATTCGTGGTGCTACGGGCAAAGCCTTCACTCATATCGTGAACGTTGGAATCGGCGGCAGTGATCTCGGTCCCGCCCTTGTTTATGACGCGCTGGCCACTTTGCAGACACCGAAACTCACGTGTTCATTCATCTCGGGAATGGATGTAACCGATCTCGTCCACCAAATAGAGGGTCAAGATGCCCACACCACACTCGTGGTGATCTGTTCCAAGTCATTTTCGACCGCTGAAACTGTTGCCAATGCTCGACTCGTTCAACAGTGGTTGGCCACCTCGCTAGGTGAGGAAGCAGTTGGGCAACATTGCGTCGTAGTGTCGGCGATGCCAGAGCGTGCCGAACAAGCAGGCATTCGTGCCGCGTATTCATTTCCGATGTGGCCGTGGGTGGGTGGTCGTTACTCGATTTCATCGGCAGTAAGTGCAGCCGCCGTGATTGCATTTGGTGGCGAAGTGTTTGCCGAATTTCTCGGCGGCATGCACATCATGGATGAGCATTTTGCAACTGCGCCAATTGTCGACAATCTGCCAATGATGCTGGCCATGATCGACGTCTGGAACGCATCAGTTCGTCATTTTGCAACACACGCGATTTTGCCGTATTCGACGGCGTTGCAGTTGCTACCCAGTTATTTACAGCAACTTGAAATGGAAAGCAACGGTAAGAGTGTTACCAGCGACGGCGGCACCATTTCAGTAAATACCTCACCGGTTGTGTGGGGTGGGGTTGGCACCAATGCTCAACATGCATTCATGCAACTCATCCACCAGGGAACCCAAGTCGTGCCTGCCGATTTCATTGCCTTCGCTCAACCATCGCACGACCATCTCGCTGAACACGATGCACTGGTAGCCAACGCATTTGCACAATCGCAAGCGATGGCCTTTGGTCGCACGGCAAGTGAATCGAGGCTCGAGGGCACCGCTAATAATCTCATCGCTCACCAAGTGATGCCGGGAAATCGTCCCAGTACGGTCATTGTTGGTTCTCGCCTCACTCCCGCCACCCTCGGGGCGCTAATCGCGCTGTACGAACATAAAGTGTTCGTTGCCGGTTGCGTGTGGGGAATCAATAGCTTCGACCAATGGGGTGTGGAAGTAGGCAAGGCGATGGCAACTGAGATTATTGCTGATCTTGCCTCGGGGGCGGCAAAAAATAGTCACGACTCATCCACATTGCAATTGATGAAGTGGTATGTCGAGCATTGTCTGCGTTCGTAAGATGCCCTAGCCTGACGTCGGTGAGCATTAAAATCTCTCAGGCCGAGCGGATGATCAATCTGCTGGCCTTGCTCGTGCAGCGCTCGCAGCCACTAACCCTGCGCCAAATTCGAAACGAACTTGGTACGCAGTATCCAGAGAGCGACGTGGCAGCGCGGGCAGCATTTGAACGCGACAAAGCCGAATTGCGGGATATGGGTATACCCATTGAAATGATCACCCTCGGAGGCGATCGCGCCGGCGAAGGTGCCTACACCGTGGATCGTCGAAGTTATGAGCTCAGTGATCTCGGCCTCACCGAGGCCGAACTTGAAGCGCTCAAACTTGCCACGGCCACTGTTCGCATCGGCGCGGCATTCGGCGAGGCCGCGTTATGGAAACTCGGGGGCGAACGCGCTCTCGAGCAACCTTTGACAAGTGTGCACATTGAACTGGATCGTGAACTGATGCCAGTATTGGCCGAGGGCGTAGTTGAGCGTCGGATGTTGCAATTCGTTTATAACGGTGAGCACAGACGCGTGCATCCGTATGGTTTGCTGGCTCGCGGCGGCTTCTGGTACATCGTCGGATTCGATGAACTGCGCGACGACCGGCGAGTGTTTCGAGTGGACCGCATTGAAGGAAAAGTCACCGCCGGGGCGCCAAAGTCGTTCACTCGACCAGACGGGTTCGATCTGGCCAAGGCAGTGGCGACCGAACACGAGTTGCTCGCCGAAGGCGATGGCACACCTTCGCACGCACTGGTTCTCGTCGATGAGTCATTGGCCGCCCGTGTGCGAGCCGAATTTGGCGAGGATGCAGTGGCGCGTGTGCGAGCCGATGGGGACATTGAGTTCACCATTCCTTGTGCCAACCTGGCCGCGTTTCGAGTGTGGCTGTTCGCCATGGTGAATCGCGCGGAAGTGCTTGCGCCACCAGAGATTCGCGCTCAAGTTCGTGAGTGGCTCAATGAGTTAGTCGGCGGCACAAAATTATGATCGCTAAACGCGCTAGTTCAAGGCGTCGGCGCGGCCCACGCGGTGCCGCCGAGCGAGTCAGTGGCCTGCTCGTGATGCTGCCGTGGTTGGTGGAGCGAAAGCGCGTCAAGTTGGCTCAGATGGCGGAACAGTTCAAGTTGTCCGAGGCCGAACTGATGGACGATTTGATGATGGCGGCCGTCTGCGGCGTGCCACCATATTCGCCCGACGCGTTGATCGACGTGTTCATTGATGAAGACGAGGTTGTGGCCGAAGTGCCGCTGTTATTTTCCCGCCCGCTGCGATTGAATACGGCAGAGGTCTTTGCCCTTACCTCGATGGGCAAAGCCGCACTGCAACTACCTGGAGCCGTTGCAACCGGACCTCTTGCCACGGCACTGGCCAAACTGCGTCGTTTGCTTCCGTCGGCCCAAGACTTTGTCGAAATCGATCTGGAACCAGTGGCCCATGTGGCTGAATTTACTGCTGCGGCCGAATCAGGGGAACAACTTCGGATCACCTATTTTTCGCCGGCTCGGGCTCAGCGCAGCGAACGGACCATCACCCCGCGCAAGGTCTTTGAGGATGGCGGTCACTGGTATGTGTCCGCCGATGACGATCGCTCCGGCGAGCGACGAGTATTTCGCATTGACCGAATTGAAGCTCTTGAGCACACCTCAAGTTTTTCCCCTGTCGTTACAACCTCAACAGATGGCGATCTGGGCGACGGCAGTGAATGGTTCAGCGATTCGCTCCAGCGGGTCACATTGCGTGTCCAGCCTCGGGCCAGATGGGTGGTGGAGTCATATCCATTCATGTTTCGCACCAAGAACGCAGATGGAAGTGTGGACATCACGATGGCGGTGAGCAGTGAACACTGGTTGGGTCGTCTGTTATTGCGAGCCGGAACAGATGTGAGCGTGCTTGAGCCCGCCGAACTGCGCGATGTTGGCAAACGCACGGCAGGTGCCGTGTTGAAGCGCTACGGCTGAACGCCGTTTCTCAATTTGTCGGTAACGGTAAAGCGGGCCAGTTGATCAACTGTGGTGATCTTGAGTTCGCCGAGCAGGCGAGGTAATACTGCTGCGGTAGTCAAGGCATCGGCAAGTGCATCGTGCTGACGCTCATTGACGAGGTTGTAGCGCTTGGCAATTTCGGAAAGTTTGTGCGACTGAGTTGACTTCGGATCGAGTGCTCGCGACATCTTGAGCGTGCAAACATGCGACGGAATATGGAGTGCGAAATTGGCCCGCTTGGCCTCCGCCCGGAGGAACCCAAGATCAAATGAAGCATTGTGGGCAGTGAATACAGCGCCCTGCAACAGCGCCTGCAACTCTTGCAGCGCACCCTCGGCTGGCATCCCACGGTGTAGGTCGCCGCGCGTGATGCCGTGCACATGGTGGGCCCCCAATCGACCCGGTTTCAGGACTAGGCGTTTGATGTGCGTGGCGAATTGATGTTCAATCGTGCCGTCGCCGCGAACGATCACGACTCCAATTTGGAGCAGCCGATCAGTTGCCGGAAAGAGACCAGTGGTCTCCGTGTCGACTATCGCAAAACGCATTGAATGTATAGGATCACTCATCGCCTTGACCTTAGGCGCGGGGTGTCATTTGGTGGCGAGAGCCTTGGTGAAACTTTCACGATCGAAATAGTCGCGCCACAGGGCAATTTTTCCCTTACTGACGACGAATAATCCAGCAATATCCAATTCAATCCAGCGATTGTCGATTTCGAACCGATCGGTGCGTTCGTTCATGACCACTCCGTGGTCCATATCGCCATTGCTGACTTGGTGGTGAATCAGCCATTCGACTTGAGTGCTGGCCGCAAGAAACTCGGAGAGCACAGAAACAATCGCTTCCTTACCGAACACCTTGTTAAACGGCACATTGTCGTATTCGCAATCGTCGGAGACCATGTCCATCGCCGCGGTAAAGCGACTGTGTTCAATATTTTCGATGAATTGGGTAACAAATGAACTTGGATCGTTGATCTCTTCAGCAACAGCCGTCATACAACCATCTTGGCAGGTTGAAATGTTTGCATGTGACTGTCTCGATAGCCCCGACACATGGATGAGTTACGCCGAGCGGGCCTCACGAGCGCGAATGCCAATTGGTGCGGCGACGGTGAACCCGGCGAGATGGCGGTCTTCTTCGTTTTCACCACCCCAGAAGCCATATTCGCGGGAATTGCGGGCGTAGCTTTTGCAAGTTTCCGTCACGGTGCACTCAGCGCACAGCCGATGTGCCTTGGCTTCACGACGAACGCGAGCCTGGGGTCGTTCGGCTCGTAAGGCAAAGAACAATTTCATCTTGCCTTTGCAATTTGCGGACTGTTTCCAGTTCAGTAGGCCACTGGTCAACGTGGTCGAGAGATCGAGGTGTGTTTCGGTGAGAGACATCGGTTCGTACCGCCGTAAGAAGATGAGTGCCTGCACTGGGCTTGTAACTGGTGTGGATGTGACGCTAAAGAGTATTCGGCCGTGTGTCAAGAACTTTTTGTCGGTACCACAAGTGTGCCTAAAGGCTGGTTACAGAAGTTCGGCCGCCAGGCTTGCCACTTCGCTGCGTTCGCAGTTCACCAGCGTGATATGGCCAAAGCAGGGCTGACCAGCAAAGGCGTGAATGAGCACGGCTAGCGCGTTATTGGACTCGCCCATATAGGGGGCATCGATCTGGCTGGTATCGCCGGTGAACACCACTTTGGTGCCTTCGCCAATACGGGTGAGGATCGTCTTCAAGGTGGTGGGCTCCAGGTTCTGGGCTTCATCTACTACCACGAATTGCTGTTGCAGCGAGCGCCCGCGCAAGAACGTCACCGATTCCAGCGTGAGTTGACCGCGATCCGTGAGGTCATCGATGAGTCCGCGGGCATCGCGGCTGGAGCGCTGATCGGTGAGGGCGACGATGGCATCGTGGATCGCTGACATCCACGGATCGAGTTTTTCGTCCAATCCGCCCGGCAAGAATCCAACGTCGGCACGGCCCACGGGGACAAGCGGCCGGTACACCGCAAGGCGTTCATAACGGCGATGTTCAACGACTTGCTCGAGTCCGGCGGCAATCGCCATCACTGTCTTGCCGGTTCCTGCACGACCATCGAATGCAAGAACGGTGATTTCAGGATCGAGTAGCAATTCAAGTGCAAAACGCTGCTCCTTGCTTCGTGCCCGTAGACCCCAGGCCTCGGGGGCCGATGGGGCGAGCAAACGCATCTCGTTGTCGCGACAACGAGTGAGGGCAGACTGAGAACCGGCCCGTAATACGGCGAAATTGTTTTCATACAGTACGGTTCCACCCTCAACGCTGGCCACTTCGATTCCGCCAGAGTGATACAAGTCGTCCACGATCGAAACCGTTGTGTCAAATGTGTGCCAGCCCATCGGCCGAGTCGCGGCGTTGGTGCCAACTGGGTGATGTTCCTCGGCGGTGAGTCCCAGGTGCGCGGCTTTGATACGCAGTGCGGCGTCGTTGGAAATCATTCGAGTCGGCGCGTTTTGGGCCTGGCCAAGGGCGGCACCGATGATCCGATTGTCGGGTATTTCGGGGTCAAGTCCGTGTTCAATGAGCAGGTGCCGTTGAATGCCGTTGACCTCAATACGCACCGTGCCGCCCACCGCGACGTCGTGCACCGCCATCGGGCTGGCAAGCGAACCGCCGGCCTGGCGGCGAAGTTCCTCAATGGTGCGCAATGCGGTGCGAGCGGATCGACCGACGTCGTCAACGCGGGTTTTTAAGCCATCCAGTTCTTCCACCACGGTGAGTGGAATCACAACATCGCAACCGGGAAAGTTAAGCAGGCTGGTGGGATCCGCCACAAGAACTGATGTGTCCAGCACAACTCGCGTCACGGTGCTCATCTCGTTGGATTCCGACAAGAAGGGCATCTCGTCAGGTTCCGCAAGGATCCCCGGCCCCGACGAATCGACACCATGTGAATGATCAGGAAGAGACGATGAAGTCAACAACATTTCTTAGTGTGGTCGGTGGCAACTCCAAAAAGGTGGATAGTACGAAGTGACCAACTCGGCACCCGCATTGGCGAAAATTGTGCGCACCAGGCCCCACTTGAGAAATATTTTTTAGAATTCTTTTGGCACTGTGGAATTAGCCATCGTGTAGCTCGTGTCCGAGGGCCGCGTCCGTCCTCTATTCTCGTCAAGTGATTCTGTTGTGTCACTACACGCGAGCACTACATGGCCAGTGAAAACTGCTCGCAACTCATTGTCTAATGCTCGCAAATCTAATACCAGTATGGGTTTCGCGAAGTATCACCGACGCGACCCGCAGACGCATTGATCACTGAGCACACGGTTGCTGAAATTTGCACGCCGCGTTTGTCGCGGTTGTCGCAGTTGAATGCTTCGAGTTGCACAGGCAATTTTGGATACCGTAAAAAATCGGGTAATTGCATCTGCAATTACCGAAATGCTTGCAATTGCTTGTCATATCCATTCAGATAGATGACGAACAGTTATCCGATTCCGAGAAAGCAAGGTAAGAAATGACAAAAGCAGAGCTGATTGATGCAGTGTCGCAAGGCGCGAGTGTTTCCAAGGCAGATGCCGAAAAAACTATCTCGACGTTCTTTGAACTGGTCGTAGCTTCCGCAAAAATGGGCGACAAGGTCGCTTGGCCGGGCTTCGGCTCGTTCAGCACCTCGAAGCGCAAGGCTCGTGTTGGTCGTAACCCACAAACGGGTGCACCGGTTCAAGTACCAGCCTCAACCGCAATGAAGTTCACTTCAAGTTCAACGCTGAAGAGTGAATTGAATCCAAACCGTAAAAAATAAGCAATACCTACTTAAGGAGAAATCAAATGGCAGCAAAGCGTAAGAAGGCTAAGAAGGCCGCTAAGAAGGCACCAGCAAAGCGCAAGAAGGCACCAGCAAAGCGCAAGAAGGCAGCCAAGAAGAAATAAGGCCTTAGCCACACTTTATTTCGGCTCGGAAAACTGAGAACCGGGGGGCGAAAGCCCCCCGGTTTTTTATGTCTCCGTGAGTTGCCAGTCGGCAGGAAGATGCACCAGATCTGCCGGCGTGTCAATATCAACTGCCAGTGCACGGTCGTCAATTATCCGCAATTCATAGCCTCGTTGCGCGGCTTCATCGCAATGGGCGCGGAAACTACCTGGCCCGTAGTGAAACTCAAATTCACTGTCGGTGGCAATGACGAGCACATTGGTGCCGTCTTTGAACTGATCGCTGACTAATACGATCCTCGTTTTGGGCATCGATTGATCTACCAAATGATCAAAGTGGGTGGCCAGCGGGAGGTCACTGTGGGCAATGATTCCCCAGGCAAAGCCTGCTTCGCGGGCGGCGTCTAGTCCAAGGCGAGCAGCGTTGTTGAGACCTGGAACACGTTGTTGTACGACAACTGCACCATGCTGATGGGCAAAGTGTGCGACTTCATCGTCGTCACAGACAATAAATACCGAAAATGGGGCCGCCGCTGCCACCACCCGGGATGTCGTGTACACAGCAAGTTTGTGGCGTTCCGTGGCATCCAGTGTGCTCGCCAAGCGCTCTTTGGCGCCGTCAAATGACTTGATCGGGATGATCACCGCGCTCATCAACTGGGCTGCGACCACCGGCTCAGCCTACGCTGACGAATCGTGGGGATTCGCCTGTGTGTCGTTGGTGGCGGCTCATGGGGCACGACAATTGCTGCTCTCGCAGCCCAGAACGCCGACACCGTGTTGTGGGTGCGGCGAGGGGAACTTGCTGCTGAAATTAACGAGCGCCACACCAACTCGGCATACCTCGGTGATCATCAATTGCCAGTTTCTCTGCGAGCCACGAGTGAACTTAGTGAAGCGGTGTCAGGTGCCGATGTCATTGCCATGGCGGTACCGGCTCACGGCATGCGTGAGGTTGCCAGCAACGTCGCTGATAGCGCCCGCACCGGAATCCCCCTGATGAGTTTGGCCAAAGGTCTTGAGCGCGGCACGTTGATGCGGATGAGCGAAGTGATCGCCGAGGTTGCACCACGTCATCCGGTTGCGGTGTTAAGTGGCCCCAATCTGGCGCGTGAGATTCTTGCCGGTCAGCCGGCGGCGAGTGTTATTGCCTGCGCTGATGAGGATATTGCGCGAATGTTGCAAGAGCAATTCACTCGACCAACATTCCGTTTATACACAAATTTGGATGTGATTGGTTGCGAAATTGGAGGAGTTGTAAAAAATGTGGTGGCGATTGCCGCCGGCATAGTGCAAGGTTTTGGGTTTGGTGAAAACACCCGGGCCACGCTGGTGACCCGCGGGCTTGCCGAGATGTCGCGCTTAGGCGTGGCCCTTGGTGCCAACGTCCTCACGTTTGCCGGGTTGGCTGGAATGGGTGATGTGATGGCGACCTGCTCATCTTCGCAGAGTCGCAACACGAGTGTGGGAATTCGTCTTGGCCGCGGCGAATCAATTACCGACATCATGTCGTCGATGACGATGGTGGCGGAGGGTGTGAACAGTGCATCGTCGGTACTTGAACTCGCGCGTCGTCATGATGTGGAAATGCCAATTGCACAACAAGTCTCCGCCGTATGCGAGGGCGAGGTGAGCGCCGCTGACGCACTGCGGGTACTGATGGGTCGTACCACCAAGCCTGAATAGTCGATTCGTCGAACGCTCGGCAATACTTGTGAAATGGCGTCAGTCTCGATTACGTCGCGGGTCCGTCCGACCAAACATCTGGTTGGAGTGCGAGGTGGTTCATGGCACGCCATCGTCAATGAGCGCGGCTCGGTTCAACCCAGTGATGGCAGTCCCGTACTGGACTGGTACGTAGCCGCCGATGATCGCTGGCACGACCCATCCACGGAAGGCACCGTTCGTCAAGAGCGCCGCGGCGGCATTCCGATCATCGAAACGCGACTACGAATACCTGGTGGCGACATTTTGCAGCGGATCTATGGCGTCGTGGACCATGGCGGTCTGATCGTTATTGAGTTCGAGAACCAGACGTCATTGCCTGTTGCCGTTGCGCTCACTCGCGGCGATGTGTTGGCTCAGCGACCACCAAGTTCCGTGGGAATTTCAGGTATCTCATTGCCCGCAGGAAGTGTGGCGTATCCCGTTGGTCACAAAGCCACACTCAAGGTGGCTCTAGCGAGTTCTGGCTCTTCGTTGAAACAACTGCCGGCCGGACTTGTCGAGGTGCAACAACTTCGGCGCGGTTGGTCAACTGCGCTTGAACGGGCAAGTCGATTGGTGCTTCCAGAAGGCGAGTATTGCGATGCGGTCGCCCGTACCCGAAGCGATCTTCTGGTCGCGGTTAGCGGCGACTTCTCCGAACTTGGCGGTGATCAGGTCGCCTATGTACTCAGCCTTGTGGAGTTACAGCGCCTGGGAGAGAAGGTCGATCGGCATCTTGCGGGCTTGATTGACGCTGTCGAACATCTGCTGGCGACGTCTCGGTCTGTATCCCACATTGGATGGGATGTCGAGCGGGCTTTGTTTGGTGCCCAACGACTATTTCATGCTGTCGGAGAAACACGAGCAGTTGCCGATGTTGCCACCTCGCAGGCTCGACTTCAACCAGTGAGCGATGATCCCGCCGATTTTCCAATCGAAATGCCACAGGGTGTGCGCGGGATTGCGTGGGTGGAAGACCAACTGGTCTCCCCACGCCGGGATGGCACAGCAGCGATTTTTGCTCGCTCGATTCCGACTAGTTGGCTGGGTGTAAATCTTGAAGCACATGGACTCATGGCCGATGCCGTACGCACTGTGAGTTGCGCATTGCGTTGGCATGGAGAACTTCCGGCCTTGTTGTGGGAAGTGGTCGGACCTCCCGGTTTGCATCTCAGTGCGGGACGTTGCGACCCGACATGGTCAAGCAATGAGAGCACCGGAGAGACTCTGCTCACCGGATTTGCCGCTTAGGATTCGCTCGATGGTTACGACAACTACGGCTACATCTCCGTCAGTTTCGCCGTTGCGATTGACGGAATGGACATCATGCGGGGGGTGTGCCGCCAAATGGGGGGCATCGCTGCTTACCGATTTAGTGAACGGATTTCCAAGTGCCATCGACCCGGCACTTTTGGTTGGGCTGGCGCCGTTTGATGACGCAGCCGTTTACCAAGTTTCACCCGATATGGCGCTGGTGAGTACGACGGATTTTTTTCCACCACTGGTTGACGATCCGGGCGATTTCGGCGCCATTGCCGCAGCCAATGCGTGCAGTGATGTATTCGCCATGGGTGGGCGAGTGGTGATGGCGGTCAACGTGGCCGCATTTCCTGAGAATTTTCCGCAATCCGCAATTGTCGAAATATTTGCTGCTGCCGCCGAGGTCGTGGCAGAGGCCGGGGGAAGCATCGCCGGTGGTCATACGATTCGCAGTCCAGAGCCGATCTTCGGATTGGCCGTGCAGGGTGTCGTGCATCCACAACGCATTTTTCGCAAAGGTGGTGCTCGCCCCGGCGATGTTGCACTTCTCTCCAAGCCACTCGGCACCGGGCTTGCACTTGCCGGAGGATCCGCGGCTGACATTGCCGCATCAATTGCTGGCATGCGCACCCTCAACCGTCGGGCCTCAGAGCAACTCCAAGCACTTGGTGCCGCCGTACATGGCGTGACGGACGTGACTGGTTATGGTCTCGCCGGGCACGGTTGGGAAATGGCCGATCGCAGCGGAGTGCAGTTGATCCTTGATGCTGAGACACTGCCGGTGTATTCAGGGGCACGTGAAGCAGCCGAGCGGGGAGTACGAACTGGTGGTGATCCACGCAATCGCAGTTATGTGAATGGACACTTTGTCGACTCGCGTCCAGTGCACGATCATGACGATGCCGCAACTGCCCTGTGTATGGATCCACAAACCTCAGGTGGATTGTTGACCGCCGTGTCTTCCGACGTCGTTGACGAATTACTCGAATCGCGGGACGTGACATGGACGCGGATCGGCGAGTTCCGCGCCGGCATACCGTGCGTTGTCCTGCGCTAGTCTCGAACTGCGATTAACTCGATGGTACGACGCACGCCGCCACCCACGACCACACTTGAGCGACAACTACGGGCAGAGGGATTCAACTGCATCGTTGGCCTTGATGAAGTGGGCAAGGGTGCATGGGCGGGACCACTGATGATCGGTGCCGCCGTGTTACGCGCTGATGTACTGGATTTAGATGAGCCAGCCGCCTACATGGGTGGTGCTCGGGATTCAAAACAAATTGCCGAGTCGCGTCGGGATTCCGTGTTTGATGTTGTCGCGCGGACAACTGCATCGTGGGCAGTAGGTTTCGCTACTGCCCGAGAATGTGACGCATTGGGAATGAACGGAGCCCAACGGTTGGCGGCGAAAAGGGCACTTGATCAACTTGGAGTACAACCCGATGCTGCAATTATCGACGGCACGTGGGATTTCGTGGCTCCGCATGTTGCACGGGTGATCGCCAAGGTCAAAGCCGATACTTCGTGTTTGTCGGTGGCCGCGGCATCGGTATTGGCCAAGGTAACGCGAGATCATCTAATGCGTGAGTGGGCGGAAAACTTTCCACAGTGGCATTTTGAAACGAATAAGGGATACCCATGCCCGAAGCATCGAGCGGCGTTGCAGGGGTACGGTCCGTCGGCTGTTCACCGTACGAGTTGGGCATTTATGCCGAATTTTGTGCCGTGGTTACATGTTGAGGCACCAGTATCGATGACACGCGTGCGGCAGTAAATTGTGAAGTTCACGACGTTCGCGCCGTATGCAGGCGAGGTGATGCTGTGAAATCGGTGGGAATATTTGGCGCACTGCCAGACCGCCTTCAAGTCATTCGGTAACTCTAAACCACTTACATTGCCGTCCGGTTCGCGTGAAGGGGTCGTATGGACGCTCAGAGAGTCTCAACTTGGTCGCCGGGATACGTTTTGGACCATTCACAAGCCGTCGCATTATCAATGTGTTATATGGTCCGAGCAGCTTGAATCAGAACAACTCCACATCCAGCGAGCGGGCGTCGTATCCGATTTCTTCGACGACAGGATCGCGCAATTGAGTGTCATCTGGTTCACGTGGCGCAGGGTAGTAAATATCAGACCTACGCACGATTCACACCGTATTAACCGTGTGAAGGAATCGCCAGGTTCAGTTTGGCGGCTATCGGTTAGGAGATTTTTGCAAGCAACGCGAGCAGGGTGCGAATTTCTTGAGCAGTGAGCGGCTCAAGCGTGGTTGCTGATATTTCAAGTGCGCGTGGAATGAGTTTGGTCACGAGAGTTCGACCTTCATCGGTGAGTTCGATGATGCTTAGGCGATCATCTTCTGGTGCGCTACTTTTGGATATCAGCTTGCGTTGTAACAAGCGTGTGACGACGCCAGTGGCGGTGGCTGAGTCCATCGCAGTGCGCCTGCCGAGTAAATTTTGTGATGTTGGACCCTCAAAGTACAGACTGACAAGGGTCGCAAATTGGGTTGGGGCGAGTGACTCGCCGATTTCTTTTGAAAATATTGCGCGGTGGCGTTGGTGAGCTTTGCGCAAAATAAAACCGATCTGCTCGTCAAGAGTGTAAGTATGGGCATCCGAAGCAGACTTTCGTGATGACCCACTCATATATATGCGTATCACATTACGCCAAATCTGACCAACGCGTATGATGTAATATTATGGATCAACTTTTCTCAGGACATCGGTATGGGACAAACCTTGTTCTGAGTCCACAGTCCACGGCCGTCCTCGTCGTCGACATGCTCAATGATTTCTGCACCAAAGGTGGACTCATGGTGTTGCCAGGGGCAGAAGTTCTCTACGGGCCGCAACAAGAGGTGATTTCGGCTGCGCGTCGAAGTGGGGCCACCGTGGTATACGTCAACGACGGACATCGCCACGGTATGCGAGCTGAACGGGAGTTTATGAAGCGAACTCCGCATTGCTGGGAGAACTCGTGGGGAGGGGCAGTCGTTGATCAGCTTGCAATGGTCGATGGTGACCTCACTGTTGTCAAGCGTCGCTTTTCTGGATTTTTTCAAACCGACCTTGACCTCACATTGCATGACATGCAAATTGAAACGGTGATCCTGATGGGTGTGGTAACCAATATCTGTGTTCGGTCAACCGTTCATGATGCATTTTTTCTTGGATACAAAGTGGTTGTACCGCGTGACTGTGTGGCCGCTACGGGCCAGCGCGAGCAAGACTCGTCGCTTTACGATATCGGAACGCACTTCGGCTGGGTGAGCACATCGAGTGCTGTGGTCGCTGGCTTGTCCCACGGAACTCCGGTTAACAATCTCATAGAAGAGTGAACTACCTATGCGGATTCACTTGCTTACGAGCAATCGGAGAGGTTACTATTGCCTCAGCAGGGGGTGGGCGTGGAAATTCGACAGTTGGCGGTTTTCATCTCTGATTTGACCCGTGAGGGTGGTCGTGATGTCACCCCTCCGTTACGCCGCGTGGTCGCGGCCGCGGTGTTGACCAACCCCTTTGCAGGTACGTACGTGGAAGATCTCACACCACTTATCGAAATCGGTGCTGAATTGTCGGCAATGTTGTCAGCACGTGCAGTGGCAGCGTTAGAGGGTCTGCCGGTGCATAGTTATGGCAAAGCGGCGATTGTCGGGACCGATGGCGAGCTCGAGCACGCAGCAGCGATTTTGCACCCTAACTTTGGTCAACCACTTCGCGATGCCGTCGGTGGAGGCAAGTCGATCATTCCGTCATCTAAGAAACGTGGTGCACCGGGTACGGCGATCGACATTCCTTTGCATCATAAGGACGCTGCGTTCGTGCGTTCGCACTTTGACGCGATTGAATTCCGAATTGGCGACTCTCCGTTTGCGAATGAGATTCTTGTGGCACTCGCAATCACTTCAGGTGGTCGCCCGTTGCCACGCGTGGGCGGTTTACAGGCGCACCAAATTATTGGTGAAGATGGTCTCAGGTAGTAGCGCACAATGGCCGAAATCATTCTTCGCAATATTGGACAGGTGGTGAGCGGTGATTTGAATGCACCGATGATTGATGGCGACACGATTCTGGTGCGGGACGGAATGATCGTCTATGTTGGGAAAGCAGAAGGTGTTGATGTATCGCCAAGGGCGGGCGTGATTGATGTTGGCGGCGCCACCGTGATGCCGGGCTACCACGACAATCATGTGCATCCCGTAATTGGAGATTGGACGCCACGTCAAAAAAGCACTGATTTCATTGAATCATGTCTGCACGGTGGCGTGACAACGATGCTGTCAGCAGGTGAGCCTCATGTTCCCGGTCGGCCGACCGATGCGGCGGGCACAAAAGCGCTTGCGATCCTGGTGCACAAAGCATTTAACAATTTGCGACCATCACGCGTGAAGATGCATGCTGGCGCAGTTCTCCTTGAGCACGGTCTCACTGAATCTGATTTTGATGATCTTGCAGCGGCTGGTTGTCGGCTTGTTGGGGAAATTGGTATTTCCGGAGTTAAGGATCCGACAGTCGCCGCGCAGATGACGCGTTGGGCACAGGCACGTCAGATGCGGGTGATGGTGCACACAGGTGGGGCGTCCATCCCGGGAAGTGGAGTGATTGGTCCAGATTTTGTTGCAGAGGTGCGACCCGATGTCGCCGGTCATGTGAATGGTGGACCAACGAGTTTGTCGGTGAACGATGTTGTGCGAATTCTTGATGAAACCGAGGCACGTATTGAGCTCGTGCACAACGGCAATATCACCACACTTGGTTACATCACCAATATGGCTCGTGAACGTGGAGAATTACATCGCGTCGTGGTGGGAACGGACTGCCCAGCTGGATCGGGGGTTCAGCCACTCGGTATTTTGCGCGTGATGGCATCAATGGCGAGTTTGGGGGGCATTGCTCCGGAACTTGCCGTCGCGGCAGCGACTGGAAATGTCGCCAAATTACACGAACTTAACCGGGGCATGATCGCGGTAGGCAAAGAGGCTGACCTAGTCGTAGTTGATTCACCGCTCGGATCGCAGGCGAAAGACGCACTCGGCACCCTTGCCATTGGCGACACGCTTGCTGTTGCCATAGTGATGATCGATGGCGACGTGCTATTTACGAAGAGCCGCAATACGCCCCCCGCCACGCGAACTATTTCCTATACCGCAGGAGGAAAGTAGCCCCATGACATTACGACGGCTTCAAAACCTGTGTGCAGGGGAGTGGGTATCTAGTAGTACCACGAAGTATTCGAATGTCTACAATCCAGCAACGGGCGAGGTGATCGCCGAACATCCGCTGTCGACGCAGGCCGAGATCGACCGAATCATCGCCGGTGCGGTCGCGGCCTTTGGTCCATGGAAGCACACCCCAGTACCAACGCGCGCAGCGATCTTGTTCCGTTACCGCCACTTGCTTACTTCGAACTCTGACGAACTGGCATCGATCATCACGATGGAAAATGGCAAAACCAACGAAGAAGCAAAAGGCGAATTGATGCGTGCAATCCAGTATGTTGAGCACGCAGCCGCAGTACCAGAAACAATGAAGGGCTCGGTATCGGAAAACATTGGCACTGGCGTTGATATTGAATTCATACGTGAGCCCCTTGGAGTCTTTGCGGTTGTTGCACCGTTCAATTTTCCGGCGATGATTCCGCTTTATTTTTCGTGGGCCGTGGCGACTGGTAACAGCGTGATACTCAAGCCGAGTGAATTATGTCCGCTAACCGCAATACGTATGGCTGAGTTGGCCGAAGAAGCCGGGTTGCCAAAAGGCGTTCTGAGTATTGCACTAGGTGATAAATCGGTCGTTGAACGTCTCGGAACACACCCCAAGATGGTCGGCTTGTCATTCGTTGGTTCATCAGAAATTGCCGGGATCGTGTATAAGTTGGTGACTGGTGCCGGCAAGCGTTGTCAAGCACAGGGCGGCGCAAAGAACCACTTAGTGGTAACTGGGTCCGCGATGCTCGATGAATGTATGCCCAACATCGTGTCATCGATGTACGGAAACGCATCCCAACGTTGTTTTGCCGGATCAAATGTGCTCGTTTACGACTCAATTTATGATGAGTTTCTTGAGAAGCTGTTGATAAAAGCGCGTGAATTTAAGATCGGCAATCCGCTTGAAGCAACTACCACCCTTGGACCCGTGATTTCGGCTGGTGCCCGTGACAAGTTTATTTCCGCAATTGATGAGGCCGAAAAGGCAGGCTCGAAGCTACTGCTTGATGGACGAGGTGTCACGGTGAAGGGGTGTGAAGGTGGCTATTGGGTCGGCCCAACACTGATTGAGGCAAAGTTATCGGCTCCAGAATTTCGCAATGAACTTTTCGGTCCGGTCCGGTGTATAGCGCGAATTTCTGGGCTCGATGAGGCAATTGACATCATAAATTCGAGCAATTACGGACATACCGCAGTCATATATACAGAAGCCGGTGGTGTTGCCCGCGAGTTTCGCCAGCGTGTTGACGTTGGTCAGGTGGGTGTCAACGTAGGTACGCCAGCGCCAATTGCATTTTATCCAGTCGGCGGTCGTAAGTCGTCGTTCTATGGCGACCTACGTGGTCGAGCCAACGATGCCATTGACTTCTATACCGACAAGAAAATTATCGTATCGACATGGCACGGAGACCTGGTGCAATCGAAGCCAGTTGATCCGGCATTTACAGGAAAGGTCTAAGGTCATTTCCGACCGAAGAAAAAACAACAATAGGAGGAGAATATGAGGGGGAAACGAACTGGAGCCGGGCTTGTGGCACTTGTTGCCTTAAGTTTTAGTCTCATTTCATGCAGTAGTTCCAGCGATAGCACTGACACAACCGCCGTAACAGAAGAAACAACGGCGCCAGTAGTTGATGCTGAACCGATAAAGATCGGCATCGTCGCTGACCTTACTGGACCATTCACGGTATATGGCACAAGCCTCACACGTAGTGCGGAGTTGGCCGTGGAGGAAATTAACGCAGCTGGTGGCATTCTTGGTCGTCCAGTTGAATTGATTGTCGAGGACATCCAGACCGACGTTGCAGTCACCACCGACAAAGCTCGCAAGCTTGTCGAAAGCGACAATGTCGACGTCGTGATTGGGCCAATTGGCTCAGATGCTGCGGATGCTGTGTTTAAGACAGTGGCAGAAGATGGTAAGACGATGATGATCTATCCGGAAACCTATGAAGGCGGAAAGTGTAATGCACTCTTCTTCTCCACTGGTGCGGTACCGGCCCAGCAGATTCGTCCAATGTTGCCGATCTTGCAGGCAGAGTTCGGTCCGAAGGTGCTGCTATTTGGAGCCGACTATGTTTGGCCCCGTCGCAGTTTTGAAATTGCCAAGCCAATTATCGCGGAAATCGGTGGTGAACTTGTGGGTGAAGTTTACCTACCGCTCATTGCTGATGACTTCACTGAATTGGTGAAAGCTGTGCGCGACTCCAAGCCTGACTACATTTTCACTCTCTACCCGGCTATTTGGGGTGCTGCACTTAAGGCGCTCACCGATGCTGGTGTAATGGATGGTGTTGGTGTGGGAACCACATTCTTGGGCGATCCAGATCTCGCTGGCATCGGTGCGGCGGCAGCGGGCGAATTTACCGCTTTGCCGTTCTTCATCTCAGCCCAAGGCGATGGTGTTGCGTCATTCCTTAGTGCCTTCCAAGCCAAGTTCGGAGCTGACCAGATCCCATCGGGTGGAGAGTCACTTGGTGCCTATAACGCGGTCTACCTCTACAAGGCGGCTGTCGAAGCGGCAGGTAGCACCGATGATGAAGCTGTTGCAGCGGCGATGGTTGGTATCACCTTCACGAGCCCAACTGGAACCGTAACGATGGAATCGTCGCACCATCTGCGACAGACCATTCAACTGGTAAGAGTGAACGCTGAAGGTCTGTACGAACACGTTCAAAGCTTCACGGACCAAGATCCAGAAGAGAGTTGCTCACTCTGAGCAACTCGGTAGTTCAGGGATTCTCGGCCGCCCAGAAATGGGCGGCCGAGTTTTCAATGTCACAACGTCGGCGATTGACCGAGATTGTGCTTGGAGTAGTGCTTCTGGCGTTGCCATTTGTTTCGTCGGACTTGTTTTTTATCGATCGATTCGGTCGATATCTGGTTTGGGCGATTTTTGCGATCTCCGTTGACCTCATGTGGGGCTACGGAGGAATGCTCACCTTTGGTCATGCCGCGTTCTTCGGTGGTGGTGGCTACTTAGTGGCTATCTTTACAACGCGTGCTGGATGGTTACTACCACTTTCATTGTGGCCAGCGGTGTTACTTGCACTTTGTGTGGTTGGACTCTTCTCATTTTTGCTTGGAATTTTAGTTTTTCGGGGTCGGCTTCCGTTGAGTGGTATTGAATTTGCCGTAATTACTCTTGCCATTGCATTTCTACTTGAGCAATATGCGCGTGCCGGTGGAGCTGTGACTGGCGGTCAAAACGGTATATTGTTCGAAGATCGCCTAGAGATCTTTGGTCTCGAACTGCATCGCGGTCGTGGGTTTTATGCTCTCGCGAGTATCTCATTGCTAATTGTCTACGTCATCTCGCGAATATTCATAAGTTCACGAAGTGGGCTTATAACACGCGGCATTCGGGGTAACGAAGATCGAGTTGAGTTGCTCGGTTACAACGTTCCAAATGTCAAAGTTGGGCTATTTGTTATGGCATCTGGATTTGCTGGATTTGCTGGGGCGTTGTTCTATGTGCACGAGGGAATTGTGTCGCCGACGGCTGTCGGTGTCACCGCTTCGACACAGGTGTTGCTGTGGGTGGCGCTTGGCGGGCGAGGAACGTTGGCTGGACCGATTGTCGGAACCATCGTCTTACAGCATCTTTCGGCCACATTGTCGGGTTCACTGCTCAACACATGGTTGCTGGTGATAGGTGTATTGCTTATCGTTGTCGTGCTGGTGTTCCCGTCAGGGTTTCTTGGGTATTTGGGGCGTGGGCTGGCAAAATGACAGTGTTGCTCGAAGCTCGCGCAGTTCGAAAGTCCTTTGGCGGCTTCACTGCGGTGAAGGATGTGTCCTTTGTCTTGCGGGCTGGAGAGATTACTGGGCTTGTGGGTTCTAATGGGGCCGGCAAAACCACGCTGCTCAATGTGTTGTATGGAAAGACCCATGTTGATAGTGGTTCAATCTTCTTGAATGGTCGCGATGTCACGGAAGTCTCGGCCTTTGAGCGCGTTCGTCTAGGTCTCGGAATGGTGTTTCAGATCACGAGCGTGTTTGCAGAACTTAGCGTCACCGAAAATCTTCGTCTCGGCGCACTCGGCAAAGGCAAAGAACTGCGACCATCATCCGAGGATGACATCGTCACGAATTTACGATTGATAGGGCTCGAATCACGACAGTACGATGTTGCATCGACATTGAGTCACGGCGAGCAGCAGTGGTTGGAAATTGGTATGGTGTTACTGGCCAAACCACAAATCCTGTTGCTTGATGAACCCACTTCAGGAATGACCAAAGCTGAGGCGGTAAAAACAGCAGATCTCTGTCGATCACTCTTGGCCAGTGGTGTCGTGCAAGCCATCGTGGTGGTCGAACATAACATTGACTTCATTCGTCGCGTTAGCGAAATAGTGCTCGTGATGCATCGTGGCGGAATTATCGCCGCCGGCACGATTGACGAAGTCCAGAACGATCAACTCGTTCGCGACTCGTTCTTGGGGCGGATGCAATGAGTCGGTGCCTAGAAGTCCGAGATATCACCGCAGGATATGGCTCCACCACGATTGTGCGTGAAGTTTCTTTCGATCTCGAAAAGCGTGACGTACTGTGCTTTCTTGGACTGAATGGGGCCGGCAAGACCACTCTGTTGAAGGCAATTTGTGGGTTGCTGCCCTACACAGGTTCGGTGACATTGAATGGGGTCGATTTGTCGCACCGATCAGGTGCCCAAATAAATCGCGGTGGCATGGCATATGTGCCGCAAGAGAATGGCGTGTTTCCGGGACTGACGGTCGACGAGCATTTGCGACTTGCTCGACATTTCAAAACTGACTATCGACAACGGCAAGAAGAACTTCTTGAACTCTTCCCTACGCTTCGAGAGCGCTTATCGCAAAATGCGCAGACACTTTCGGGTGGAGAGCGCAAGATGTTGGGGTTTGTGATGGCGCTATCATCGTCGCCTTCAGTCGTTTTGATGGATGAACCAACTGAGGGTGTTGCACCGGTGATTCGTGAGCAACTAGTAGACGCACTAAAAAAGATTTCAGACGAGGTGTCGGTGCTGATAGTTGAGCAAAATCTAGATACGGCGCTTGCCATTGCCAATCGTGGTCACGTGATGGAACGTGGCCGAATTATCGCGTCTGGCGGTATTCGAGCGATGCATGAGAGTGGCCAGCTTGAAAAGTTGTTAGCAGTGTGATGTTGGCCGGACTTTTGCCCGTCGATTCATTCAGTGTGATTGCGCTCATCGCGACGTTTTTATTGATTTCGCTTGGCCTGCACTTTAGTTTTGGTCTGTTGAACATCGTGAATTTGGTTCACGGTGAATTTATTCTTATCGGGGGATACTGTGCCTTTCAGATGCAAGAGTGGGTTGGTTCGTCACTCGTCGGTATTTTGTTGGCCCCATTTGTCGCAGCGATATTCGGTGCACTTGCCGAGTTCATCCTTATTCGACGCTTGTACTTGCGACCACTTGACACTCTGTTGGTGACGTTTGGTTTGTCACTCATCATCCGCCAGGGGATACAACTCATTTATACGGCTAATCCAAAGCAGGTAAATGACCCGATTTCAGAGTCAATTATGATCGCCGGAATCAACGTTCCACTTTGGCGTTTGGCAATTGTGATCGTCGCAGTTAGTTTGGTCGGAGTCTGGTTGATGCTTAACCAGACGGCATTAGGTGTGCGTTGGCGAGCGGTAGTGGCCAATCCTGAACTCGCTGAAACGATGGGCTATAACCGCAATCGGGCACGCACAAGTTTGTTTACTGTTGGGTGTGGTATCGCTGGGCTCGCAGGTGCAGTACTTGCGCCAATCAATACGTTGAGTCCACATTTCGGAGCGCGTTTTTTGATTAATTCATTTCTGGTCGTGATTCTGGGAAAACCGGGATCAATAAAGGGAATGATTACTGCCGCGATCATCCTCGGCGGATCACTCGGAATCCTACAATTCCATATCTCAACTGTGTATGCGCAGATGATCGTCTTGCTTGTCGCCATTGCAGCAACGCGACTGCGTCCGCTTTTGCAAAGAGCCTAGGTCGCTATAGCGACGTTGAAATCGACACTCCGTTAGTTTTTAACTCGTCGAGTGCAGCGATGGTGCTCCCTGAGGCTACACCGACGCAGAGCGGAAGCAATAGGTTGACATTGAATCCCTCCTTTGCGGCATCGAGAGCCGTAGCGCGGTCGCAGAAGTCAGTCGCGATGCCTGCAACATCAATGTTTTGTATCCCCTTGGTTCGTAGAATTGTGGCGAGAGTTTCGCCAGAATCGGTCGTACCTTCAAAGCCGCTGTATGCGGCCGTGTAGTGGCCCTTTGAGACCACGACATCGATGTTGGCTGCAAATGGCGCAGCATCATTGAGGTTGGGGTGAAATTCAGCACCGCGAGTTTCGGCAACGCAGTGTTGCGGCCAAGTTGTGGAGTAGTTGGGGTTATCGGCGAAGTGACCTTCGGGGTTGATGTGCCAGTCTCGAGTGGCGACCACAAGGTCGTAAGACGCGCGTTTATCGCTGAGATATTGCGAAATCGCACTGGCGACTTTCGCGCCGCCCGAGACTGCGAGCGATCCGCCTTCACAGAAGTCGTTCTGAACATCGACGATGATGAGCGCTGTTCCCATGGTGGCCTTCCCAAACAGAACCAAATTCCTAGTTGTGTCATCACTTTAGGACCGCAATCCCAAGATTTGACTGCTCATCGGCCATTCTTGGGTTCAGATTTTGTCGTCTCTTGTGGTTACCATAGACTTACTCGTACACGAGTGATATGAACAGGGTGGAGGTTAGGAGTGGGTGCTCGCGAATACGTTGCACCGCGTTCGCTGGATGCGGTGCTGGACACACTTGCCGAATTTTCATGCACGATTCTGGCTGGCGGTACGGACGTGTACCCAGCCCATGTCGGAATACCTGAACCCGATTGCGTTCTCGATTTGTCGTTGGTGAAAGATCTAAGAGGCATCACCCGTGTGGATGGTGGGTGGCGCATTGGTGCGACAACGACTTGGACCGATGTAGTTCAGTCAACTCTGCCTTCGGGTTTCGCCTGCGTCCAAGAAGCCGCTTTGCAAATCGGCGCAGTTCAAGTTCAAAATGCAGCCACAGTTGCTGGCAACTTGTGCACAGCGTCACCAGCCGGGGACAGCATTCCTGCCCTGCTTGCTCTTGACGCCGAAGTTGAGTTGTTGTCGCTGCACGGTGTGCGACGTTTGCACCTCCAGGATTTTATTGTTGGCTATCGAAAGACAGCGTGCGCCCGACACGAACTTGTGACCAGTATCTTTGTTCCCGACGTCGCAGCCAATAGCAGCAGCGCATTTGAGAAGTTTGGTACTCGTTCGTATCTCGTAATTTCTCTTGCGATGGTTGCAGTGTCTGTGCGTCTGGATGAATTAGGAAATGTCAATGATCTGCGTATTTCGGTGGGAGCTTGTTCGCCGGTCGCTCAACGAATCAAGATTCTTGAACAACGTCTACTTAGGGAGCGTTCAATAGGAACAACGACGCAGCCAATTACCTCGAAGGATCTATCGGTGCTCACTCCGATTGATGACATTCGTTGCTCAGCTGCGTATCGTTTTGAACTGGTTCCGGTGCTCATCGAACGCGCCCTTCGGCGCAGTAGTTGGTGATGTGATGTCGGTGATTGAGTTTCGCGTCAACGGCAGCGTAGTGAAGGTCAGAGCGAGCGCTCGGCGACTCACTACCGTGTTGCGTGAAGAATTGGGTCTCGTAGGCACGAAGGTGGGCTGTGATGCGGGTGATTGCGGTGCATGCACGGTACTGATCAATGGTGAAGCACATTGTGCCTGCATGACGGCAGTCGGACATCTTGATGGTGCAACGGTAGAAACCGTCGAATTTCTTGCGGCTAGCGCCGAAGGCGTGGCTTTGAAAATGTCTTTTGCTCAGCATGGTGCTGCGCAGTGTGGATTCTGCACGCCTGGAATGCTGATGGCAGCGAGCGCGCTATTACGCAAGAATGCCCACCCAACTGTGAAACAGGTTGAAGATGCGCTTGGCGGAGTGCTGTGCCGGTGCACTGGATACCGGAAAATTATTGATGCCGTCGTGGAGACAAATACCGAAAGCCAACCGATTTCATTGCCGACACCAGGTAAAGCAGTAGGTTCGCGTCTCGCACACGTCGATGGAGCCGAAAAACTCTCGGGAACCGCTAAATTTGGCGACGATGGCGTGCCAACAGATGCCCTAGTAATATCGGCAATTCGGTCACCGTATCACCACGCTCATTTTGAGTTAGGTGATATTGATGTTTTTGTGCGTGCGCACAAAGGTGTGCGCGGAGTACTCACGGCTGGTGATATTCCGGGGCGGAATATTTTTGGTGTCATTCCCATATTTGCGGATCAGCCAGTTTTCGCCGAAACGGTAACGCGTTTCATTGGTGAAGCAGTGGCGGCAGTCGTATACGACCAGAGTGAATACGACGTGCTGACTCTTGCTGAGTTTCCAGTCAAATGGTCACAACTTCCTGCTCTACTGACACCCGATCAGGCGACTGCCGCCGGAGCGGACTTAGTGCACGACGAACGGCTGGGTAACATTTTGGTACGCGGCTTAGTCGAATGCGGCGATGTCGAGGCGGCTCTTGAAACGAGCTACGCCGTTGTTGAGCGAACGTTTACTACTCCGTTCATTGAACATGCCTACCTTGAACCAGAAGCTGGATGGGCATATTTCGATGAAGGCACCGTGGTGGTGCACGCATGCACTCAGGCGCCACATATGGACAGAGATGGTCTCGCGGCAATACTCGCTTTGCCCGTCGAAAAGGTTCGGGTAATGCCGACCGCCGTAGGCGGTGGGTTCGGTAGCAAGCTTGATTTGAGCCTGCAACCGTTCATTGCACTTGCTGCGATGAAATACCAGTGTTCTGTGCGCATGGCGTATAACCGAGTTGAGTCCATCCGCACCACGACAAAGCGTCATCCGTCGCGTATCACTGTTCGAGCGGGTGCAGATGAACAGGGGAAGATCACAGGAGTGCGTTTGCATGGCAGGTTCAACACGGGTGCGTATGCATCGTGGGGGCCAACGGTGGCCAATCGCGTTCCTGTGCATGGTTCTGGGCCTTATCTAGTGCCGAATTACAACGCATCATCGGAAGCAGTGCACACCCATTGCGTACCGGCCGGAGCGTTTAGAGGATTTGGTGTGCCGCAGGTAGCAATCGCTCAAGAGTGTACGTATGACGCCTTGGCTGATGCCGTCGGAATCGATCGACTTGAATTCAGGTTGATAAATGCACTCTCTGCCGGTGTGCCAACAGTGACCGGACAGGTATTCAACAGCGGAGTCGGATACAAGGAGTGTCTTGAGGCGCTACGTCCATATTGGAATGATTCTCGATCGCGAGACAAAGTAGTGAGTACCAACATTCGGCGCGGAGTAGGTATTGCCGGGCTGTGGTACGGATGCGGAAACACGTCTTTACCGAACCCATCCACTATCTTGGTCGGAATTTCGCGCGATGGACGAGTTGTACTGCATCAAGGTGCTGTCGATATTGGTCAGGGATCCAATACGGTGATGACTCAGATTCTGGCCGATGCACTTGTGGTGCCGGTCAACAGCATTGTGCGTGTGGGAGCAGATACCAGCATCACTCCAGATGCTGGGAAGACATCTGCATCACGCCAAACATTCGTTAGTGGAACGGCGACGTATCTAGCAGGTACCGCATTGCGCAAGAAATTGTTGGAACTGGCAGATGCCGATGATGATGCGTCCCTAGAACTCGCAGATGGTGTTCTCACGACATTCTCGAAAGGCAAGCGCAGCGAAGTGCAGTTGTCAACCATGGCACTCGATGATCGCGGATTTGTTGTTTCAGCAATGGAGAAATACGATCCGCCAACGACGGGACTAGATGAGCATGGTCAAGGTGAGCCGTATGCGGTCTATGGTTTTGGTGCTCAACTGGTGGAGTTGTCAGTCGACACCGACACGGGAAAGGTCGCACTTCATCGAATTGTTGCTGCCTACGACGTCGGTAAGGCGGTCAACCCGATGCTCATTGAGGGCCAGATTGAGGGCGGAATTGCTCAGGGCATCGGACTTGGGCTTATGGAAGAGTATGTGCCGGGTGGCAACGACAATTTACACGACTATCTCATTCCCACAATTGGTGACGTGCCCGAAATCGTATCGATTTTGATTGAGTCAAATGATCCGTATGGCGCCTATGGCATCAAAGGTGTTGGTGAACACACACTCATTCCTACGGCACCAGCAATTTTGAATGCCCTGCGCGACGCGACTGGGGCGGTGGTCACTCAACTCCCGGCAACACCAGAGCGCGTTCTTAAGGCATTGAGGGAGGTACAGCATGTCTGAAACCGATATTGAAGCAGCAGAAGACTCCCAATTTGGCGAAGGAAAGGTTCGTTGCGAGGCATGTCCAATTCGGTGCTTTATCAAGCCGGGGCAAACCGGGTCATGTGATCGCTACGGAAACGTAGATGGAGTTCTTACCCGAATGGATCCAGTCACTGTGCTTCATTTGACGCAAGCACGGGGAGGCAATATCGTGCCATTCGCACTAAATGCAGATGCGTGGACGGGAGATGCGAATTTTTCGCCAGAGGTGGTGATTACTGGCATTGGGGCTGGAACTACGTATCCCGATTACAAGCCAGCACCATTCATCGTGTCTTCGGTTCGCGATGGTGTCGACACCGTGACGGTTGTGACTGAAGGAATTTTCTCATATTGCGGAGTTAAAGTAAAAATTGATACTGATCGGCACATTGGCGATGAACGTTCAGTGGTGTCGCATGAAGGCGAACCAATCGGTCATGTCAGTACCGCCGAATACGGATCACAGATGCTGTCACTGGGGGGTGTACACCATCTGACCGGCATAACTAAACATTCTGGCTTCGCCACGATGCGTGCCCTTGAAGAACTGTGCGAAAAGCGAGCGGTTGAGCTACAAGTAGAAGACGGTGCTTCATTAGTGATCGAAGCAGGGAAAGCGCCGATCATCAATGGCGTACTAGAGCATCGCACTCGTGTGGGATGTGGGTCGGCAACGGTTGGAATGTTTGCCAGCCAGTGGCGCGACGTCGTTGATGAAGTTGTAGTTGTGGATGAACACATAACAGGCGTGTTGTCGGAACATCAAGCAGGTGCGGTGTTAGGAATGCGCCCAACGGGCATCAAGTTGCGAGGTCGAAGATCCACTCCTGGACGTTATTTTAACGTTGTCGAGCCAGGCACTGGTTGGGGTGGGACCAATGTTTTGGATCCGCTGGAGATATTGAGCCCATTCAAGCCGCGGATCGCATGGCCCGGTTTGCGATTGCTGATGGTGAGTACCACGGGCGACTCAGCGGAGTACTACGTGCTCAACGAAAAACTTGAACCAGTGCGCAAGCCGTTACCTGATGATGTAATTCCGACCGTCACACAGATCGGGTTGAATTGCGAACCGGCCCTGACATCGGTGTTATTCATGGCCGGGGCTGGTGGCTCCTTACGGGCCGGTACCACCACGGCTCCGATTCGCCTAACTAGATCGGTTCACGCTTCGCGCACAATTGTCACTTGTGGTGGCGCGCCAGTGTTCCTATGGCCGGGTGGCGGTATTACGTTTATGGTTGATGTCGAAAAAGTTCCGCCTGGTTCGTTCGGTCATGTGCCGACTCCGGCAATAGTCGCCCCACTTGAATTCACCGTTTCACGAGCGGACTATATAACTCTAGGTGGGCATGAACGATCGATTCACGAAATGTCCGAAGTACTGCTTGTCGAGCGTGTGCGGTATCTAGAGAGCCAGGAGTTCTACACAAAGTGACCGGTGCAGCAATTGCTGCGGTACTGGCAGATGGTCGGCTTCACCTGCAACACGGGCCAATTGATCTCATCGTCGGCGCGAAGGGTGGTCAACGTGAGGTAGATATTGCATTCGCGGCAATGTCAAACCGATTCACTACGATTCTTGATGAATTGGTCGTTGAACTCGCGGATTTGCGTCGCGATATACGAGTTGGGTATGAAGCAAAGGGGACTGTTGCGAAGAGGATGGTGAACGCAACTCGAAGATTTGATGATGTGTTTGTGACACCGATGGCAGCGGTGGCAGGATCGGTTGCTGACGAAATTGTGGAAGCGGGGTGGCGAAACGCAAAACTCACGACCCTCTATGCGAACAATGGCGGTGATATCGCCTTTCGCCTTACTACAGACGAAGAGTTTATTGTTGGTGTGGCGAAGTCAGTAGTTGATGCGTCTTTCATTGGTCGACTGCATTTATCGTACGAGTCCACCGTCCGTGGAATCGCAACGAGCGGCTTTGGGGGGCGAAGCAGAACCTTTGGTCTCGCAGATGCAGTCACAGTACTTTCATCGTCTGCCGCTGAAGCCGATGTTGCGGCAACGCTTATTGCCAACGAGGTTTCGTTGGGTGATCACCCAGAAGTGCAACGAGTGGCGGCGAATTCACTTGACGAGTCTTCGGATCTGGGCGATCTTCTTGTTACGAGTTCCGTTGGTCATTTGACGAAAACAGAGATCAATGATGCGCTTGACCACGGGGTGCGACGTGCAGAAGTGCTGTGCGAGAGAACGGGGATTGAGGGAGTGTTTCTCTCGCTTCGCAACAGCATTCGATCGGTTGGAAAGTTCGAATGCCGCAAATCCTGACCTAAATGGTAGGGTATTAGCATGGCTAATTACCGCGAGTTGCTCGCGCAAGCAAAATCTCAGATCATGGAAATTGATACTGCCACTGCGGCAACACGTATTGATGCCGGCGGCGTGGTCGTACTCGACGTGCGTGAGCCAGAGGAATATGACCAGGGTGCGCTTGTCAACGCAGTGCATGTCCCACGTGGAAATCTTGAATCACAAATCGAAAGCAAAGTTGTCGACAAATTAGTCCCGATTGTCATCTACTGCGCAGTGGGAGCGCGAAGCGCGTTTGCGGCCAAGACATTGAATGACCTCGGTTACACCGATGTGTCTTCGGTTGCTGGCGGTTTCGGTAAATGGAAGGACGAAGGTCGTCCATGGAACACGCCGGCACATCTCACCGCTGAGCAACGGATTCGCTATCAGCGTCACCTGTCGTTGCCTGAAGTGGGAGTCAACGGCCAAACAAAATTGCTCGCCAGCAAAGTGTTGTTGCTTGGCGCGGGCGGTCTAGGTTCACCGGCGGCGCTCTATCTCGCCGCCGCAGGTGTGGGAACTCTTGGCATTGTCGATATGGACGAGGTGGATGCGTCGAATCTGCAACGCCAGATCCTTCACAACATCGATCGGATCGGCGATCGCAAAGTTGACTCGGCGAAAAAGACAATTACCATGCTGAATCCTGATGTCAACGTCGTCACCTACGACACACGTCTCGATGCCGGCAATATTCTCGACATCATTCGCGACTACGACGTGATAGTGGATGGCGCCGATAATTTTCCGAGCCGTTATGTGTTGAATGACGCCAGCGTGAAACTGGGTATTCCAGTTGTGCACGGGTCGATCTTTCGCTTTGAAGGAATGGTCACGGTGTTCGATCCAAAAAATGGACCGACCTATCGCGACATGGTTCCCCAACCGCCGCCCGCCGAACTAGCGCCAAGTTGCGCCGAGGCTGGAGTACTCGGTGTATTACCTGGAATCGTTGGTTCAATTCAGGCTCTGGAGACGATCAAGTTGCTGCTCGGAATTGGTGATTCACTTGTCGGTCGGATTCTGAGCATTGACACCACCGAGATGACATTCCGTACATTCAAGTTGCAGGTTGACCCAGACAACGAAGTGACGTGGGCAAATCGTGATCGCATTGAGGTCCGTGACGTAGATGGTCTTTGCGCACCCTGGCTCTCGCACTAGGGTGCCTTCGGGTACTTCCCGTAGTATTTAACCCGTGGTGTCACGGTCATTCGCCATTGTTGGCGCCGGGTTTTCGGGGGCTGTGGTGGCCCGCGAACTGGCCGGGGCCGGTCACCGCGTTGCAGTCTTTGACACCCGCGATCACGTCGCCGGTAATTGCCACACCCGTCGACATGAAACCGGGGTCATGGTCCACACCTACGGCCCGCATATCTTTCACACTCAACATGAACACGTGTGGGCATACATCAACCGCTTCGCCACGATGAGGCCCTACAACCACCGAGTCAAAGCAGTCTCGAGAGGCTCAGTCTATTCGTTACCCATCAACTTGTTGACTATCAACCAGTTTTTTGGCACAACATTCGCGCCAGCCGAGGCCGAGGCATTTATTGCCGGTAAGAGCGACAGGTCGATTACCGCACCAGTCACCTTTGAAGAGCAAGCGCTCAAATTCGTCGGACGCGAATTGTACGAAGCGTTTTTTGCCGGTTACACGAAAAAGCAATGGGGTGTCGACCCAACTGAGTTGCCGGCGAGCATTTTGGCCCGTTTGCCGGTGCGTTTCGGCTACGAGGATTCGTATTTCAATCATCCGTTCCAGGCGATACCCGAACATGGCTACACACCCATTGTCGAAGCAATTCTTGATCATCCCTCAATCAGTGTGAACTTGAACACGATGTTCACTCAGGCGCAGGGTTCAGATTTTGACCATGTATTTTGGAGCGGACCAATTGACGCCTATTTTGAGTATGAACATGGCCGACTCGGGTATCGCACACTGGATTTTGAACAACAAGTCAGCGAAGGCGACTTTCAGGGTTGCCCGGTGATGAACTACTGCGACGAAACGGTTCCCTACACCCGCATTACCGAGCACAAGCATTTTGCCCCATGGGAGATTCATGATCACACGGTCACCTATCGCGAATTCAGTCGACTCTGTGAACCTACTGACACGCCTTACTATCCGATTCGATTGGTGAAAGAAAAGGAGCAGTTAGTCAACTATGTGCAACTCGCCCGACAAGCGCTAGGTGTTACTTTCCTTGGGCGTCTCGGCACCTACCGTTATCTAGATATGGATGTCACGATTCACGAGGCTTTGAACGTCGCTGATCGCACGCTGCAACACCTCGCCGATTCCACGGCATTGCCAGCATTTTTTACGGACCCCCTCGGTGGCTGAACATTTGCTACAGCGCCTGACGCTGCCCACACCCCACACTGCCGAACCATTGTTGTACGCCCGAACCAGTGGAAATGCAGCGGTGTCCGCCGATGGAGTGATGCTGGCCGGTGGAGCGACGCTGAGTTTTGACACCTCCTTTGGTGTATTTGCCGCCGGTCGCTGGCGACGCGTCACGCGTGTGAACGACCTGTGCGCGCATATTGATGCAGTCGGTGTCGGAAGAGCAGAAATAGTCGCCGTGGAGGACCATCACGAGCATGTGGTGGCAGCTCACGCGCTCGGAAGCGGACCAGTGACGCTTGTTGCGCCGACACTCGTTGGCTCCACGATTGGCACGTTGTTCGTGCGAGTCGTGGCCGACGGCAACGTGGTGGTACACGGCGGACATTGGTTTACGCGCGATGCTCCCGCCCATGACGTTCATTTATCGCTGTCGATCACCACGTTCAACCGCCAGCAATACGTGACAAAGACAGTCGCCAACGTGCTCTATCTGGTGCAACAAATCGAGGCCCTGCGGGGATCGGTTCGAGTGCTCGTAGTAGATAATGCGCGCAACATCTCATTTGATACCGCTCCCGACGCACCTCTCACGGTGATTGCAAACTTAAATCTCGGTGGGGCCGGTGGGTTCGCTCGCGGTCTGATGCATTTACGTAGCGAGGGTTGGGCCACGCACGTGTTGTTCATGGATGACGACATCACCCTGGAACCAGAAGCACTGGTACGGACGATGGCGCTCTTCAGATTCGCCAAGGACGACAAGTTGTGTGTACATGGGGCAATGTTGAGTGAAGAACGTCAATGGATGCAATTTGAAGCCGGAGCCGATTACTCGTGGCGATCCATCTACCCTCTGCAGGCGCTCGGTCGGGATGATGATTTACGAGATCGCGAGATTGCACTAACCGATGCTCCAGAAATACCGTTTGCCTACACCGCGTGGTGGTACACGGCATTTCCGATCAGCATCACGCCAGATAATCCACTTCCCGTGTTCGTGCGCGGTGACGATGTGGCCTTTGGCCTGATGCACACTGGGAAACACACGGTCACATTGAATGGCATCATCGTCTGGCATGCCGATTTTGGACTCAAAAACAACCCTTCATCGCTGTACTACGAAGCGCGCAATCTTGCGCTCGTCGACACCTTGGTGTTTGACAAACATCGGTGGTGGAACTTGGCATATCGATTCGCCTCGTTTGGTTTTCGGAATTTATTTTCAATGCGCTACGCAAGCACCGAATACATGCTCAAAGGTCTTCATGCCTACATGGCCGGTCCAGCCGAGTGGATGAAGATTGATCACGCCGCGTTGCACGATGAACTGCGTGCCTGTACCGAAGAAAAGCCGGCACTGCTGAATCCAGAATTGGCTGCATTACCAGTGCGCCAGCCACGTCATAAGGCGATACGGGCCATCGGTTTCGTGGTCGCAGTTGCGCTACTTGGTGGATACATCGTGCCTAATCGTCTACTAAAGCGCGGAATCGGTACTGCACCGATTGATGCTCGTGCTGTCGGTGTGGCCACGTTGCGCAACCAGATTTTGTACCGTCATGAACGCATTACAGAGGGCTACCTCGTAAAACGTGACACCAAACGCTTCTTTAGCCTGTTGGGCGAGGTTATTGCATCGATTGACGAGATTCGCCGTTCATATACACGCCTGCGCCGCGAGTATCGCGCCGCATATCCACAACTGGTGAGCGACCAAGCCTGGGAATCGCGATTCGCCGGTCAACCAATCGAACTGCGTTAGCCCTGCGCGGCTGCGGCGGCGAGTAGAGCGAGCCAGGTCGTTCGATTGATATTGCCAGTTGACTTGAGTCCGACACTTTTTTGAAAGCGTTTCACCAGCGTGACGGTGCCCGAGCCATAGATGCCATCCCGCTTGACCTTGGCTTTAAGTACCCGAGCCAATGCGGTTTGGGCCGTAGTCACGGTGCTGTGGCGTGTACCGCGGTTGAGCACAAACTTGTTGGTGTCAATGCCGAGTATGGCGAGCACTGCCGCATCAGCAATGCCATCAACTGGAAGTGCGTTGACTTGCTCGATGGTACGCACCGCCGTAACGGTGCTCTTGCCGAATGCGCCGTCAACCGCCAGGCGCTTCCTCTTGGGCAACTTCAAGTACGCATTTAACGCAGTCTGCAGAGTCTTGACAACATTTCCGCGGTTGCCTTGGACCAGCGGGACACCAAGTGGAAGCACTGTTGACGATCCACTTGTGATCAAACCAGCAGATCTGAGGGCATCTAGTTGAGTTCGGAGGAATACTGCAAACTCACCCCGACCAGTGGTAGTGAGATGCACGTTGTCACTGAACCAGCGCGACTGTGTTGGCGCGCTACTTGCCGCGTTCCAGTCAAGCACTGACACATTTGGATATATCTGTGCGGCAGAATTGAGAACCGCATTTGATAGGGGATAGTTGCTGGAACTACGACGAGTTGAAAGATTGATAAAGACGATGCGTTGAACACCGCGCGCATTTAGGGCGTTTACCACCTGGTCGACGTCGCCTTGAAAACTATTTGGATCGTCGTTGTAACCGAGTTGGAGGATGGCAATGCGAGGAATTTGCTCTGGCGTGAGTGAATTGATAATCGACAACGCGTCGGGTTGGCCAGCGGATGCAGCGACGCAACTTGGGCCGACCATGCAGCGGTTGGCGAGAGCCTGATAATTGACCCCCGGGTAGGCGGGCGACACAATCGAGGTAAATTCTTGAGTGATGCTTTGGCCGACTGAGTCACCAACAAAGAGCATCGAACCAACAGGCGCAGCTTCAAATGATGCACCAAATACTGGTGTTGTTTCGTACCATGGAGCTGGAAGGCCGAAGGCTGTTTTGAAGTCCCAACCGGTGAGATTCACCGTGCCGGTCGTGCCGTTAATCGCCACCGAGACGGCGTAACCGTTCCAATCACCACCGAGACCATCGTGGGTTGTCACTACTGATGTGAGCGTGCCAATCTGCGGATACTTGGCGACAATTTGAGCAGCCGACACCACCCTGGTCCACACCAACAGCGAGTTGACCGGATCTGAGGCAATATCTCCACCGTCGAGATTCACCGGAAACACGCCGCCCGCGGTGCGACCGCCGTTGCTGGAGGAAAACTCTGTGCGCACGACGGCACCTTTCGCATTGCGAATGACAAGGCCGGCGGTTTCGGCCACAGCCTGATCGGTGTAGACGTGTTCAAGAGTGACGATGGCGCCGTTTACTGATTCACGCAGGGCCGAGCCCATGTAGACCTGACAATCTTGGGTGTCACAGGTGCGGGCCAAGCCGTTATATCTATTTTCGGTAGCGGAGTACGACCTCGCGGCCACCGCCTGGGCACGCAACGCATTCATCCCCGCACCGCCCGCAGCAGCACCCCACTCAGCCGGAGATTCGCGTGGCACTACGCCACGTACATAATCTTCAAGGCCAACAGCGTTAATCGTGCGGTTGTCGTTGTTGGTCTTATTCACGGCGCGAATCTCGCCGCGGTAATAGCGAATCTTGTTTTTGCCATTCGTCCGAGGTTCGCACAGACCAATCACGCTGGTCGGTGCCGCGGCACTGTCTGAGCCGACCTGAGTGGTAAACGATGCCACTTCCGCAACGTCACCGATGAGCGTGAATCTAGCGAATGTTGGGTCCTCGCTCGCGTTCGGACACTTGCGCTCGGTCGAGCCCCACACTCGGTACACGCGTTGTCCTTGTTCGCGGGCGACCAGTGATGTCCAGATGCGACCAGGTATCGGGTCTTGGAGGAACACGGCGTTATTGCCATCAGCCACGACTGCGGTTTGTGCCCCGTTCATTGCCGCCAGCACGACCGTCATTATTTGGCCTGGGTCGTCAAGGGCCGCAATGGTATTGCCCGTAGATCCGCCGTAATAAAAATCTAGGATTTGTTGCCACGACCAACTTGCCGAAGTCGCCCAGCCGTAGGCACCGTATTGGCTTAGTCCGCGACCATGACCGTATCCCCGACCATTGATGAGAATTGCGGCCGGTATTTGGCCCTCGTCGGCGCGCGCGACGGATGTGCCACCAAACAATGTGGTGACAATGAGGGCCGTTGCGACAACGGCAACAACATGAAATTTCTGTGGGGGTACGCGCATGCTGAAGGTGGTCTCCTGGCCCGCTAGGAAGTCATTCTACCGGAGTACTTCAGCGAGATGAAGTCACGCCGATTCAGTTGTTGCGGTGAGAAGAGTGTCACGCTGTTGCACAATCACGCCGGTGAGCACGAGTGCGATACCACCTAGGTCGATCCACGACGGACTTTGATGCAAGAACAGAAAACCAAACACAAGTGCGGTCACTGGCAGTAGCGCAAGTAGCACAGAAAATCGACGTACCGGAATCCGGCGCAAAATACTTTGTTCGATTCCATATCCAATGGCGTTGGAAAAAATACCGACAACTAAGCAGGCTCCGAGCAACCAAGGCGTCGTCAGAATCGTCATGCTGCCACGTACGCCAAATGGCGCAATCATCAGCGCGCCAATGAGCAGACCCACACCAAGCCCTGATACACCACGATCCAACCGCGCCACCTTGGCACCGATGACGATGTACGTCGCCCACATCGCCGAAGCAAGAAAAATGTACAGCAGACCAAGGGGTTGATTGCTGATCTCGAGCCCGGAGAGAACCACCACGCCGATGGTGGCGAACAGCAAAGCAGCAGCATTTCGTTTGGTGCGAGTTTGCCATGCGGCGATACATATTGGACCGATGAACTCAATGGCTACTCCTTTACCCAAATCCAGCCGATCAATGGCGAGATAAAACGTGAGGTTCATGAACGCCACCGCCGTGCCAAGAATTGCTGCAGCGACCAATTCATCGCGGTGCCAGCGATCACCGCGTATTAATCGCGGCGCCGAAAAGCACATCAACACAACTGCGGCGCCAATAACGCGAAACCAGGCGATGCTTGCCGGGGGAGCATCATCGAAGAGTTGTACGGCGATGACCGCGCCGATGTACTGCGCCGACGCAGAGAAGATGAAGAAAACCTCCGGCGGAATTCTCGCTGGAGATATCGAAACCCTATTTTCCGAATGTGGACTTCCCGCTTGTGGTGCGGGCGAACCACTCACTCGAAGAGTTCGGGATCGGTCTTGCAGATTTCCTGAAACAGCGGTTGAAATTGCAGCCAACCGGCATCAGGGAAGCCGGTGAGTTGTTGGGTGTATTGCGCCATTTCATGCGGTACCAATTTTGGTGTGCCGGCGGCCTCGGCCAAGAGTTGGGCCTGACAGTTGCGATCCATGGTGATAAACCAAAACGCGGCGGCCTCGACCGTTTGCCCAACGGTGAACAATCCGTGGTTTTGGTGAATTGCTGCTTTGCCAGTGGGAAAGTGGGAAACGATTTCTTCTCCGGCCGCGATTTCAAACACCACGGCGCCACCTTGTTCCTTGATCACCACATGGTCCTCGTAGAAGGAACATGCATCTTGGGTTATTGGATCAAGTTTGCGACCCAGTGTTGACCATGCTTTGCCATACACAGAATGGGCGTGTGCGGCAGCAACGACGTCGGGTCGCGCCTTATGTATCGCCGAGTGGAGCACGAATGCGGCGCGGTTCACCGGTTGATTGCCATAGACAACTTCGCCCTGATGATTGACGCAGATGAGATCGCTCACTTTCATCAGGCGGAAACTCTTGCCGAATGGATTGACCCAAAAGTGATCCAAATGTTCGGGATCACGCGCCGTGATGTGGCCGGCGACGCCTTCGCCAAAACCGAGACGACCAAATATTCGAAGTGCAGCGGCGAGTTGCTGTTTGCGGTGCAGTCGTTCATCTTCAACATTCGTGAACGTGGGGGGTGCGAGTTTGGCGACCTCCTTTGGCGTGAGTTCAATGCCGTCGATTGTCGGAACTGTGGTTCGAGTTTGCTCGGTGATTGCCATAATCCAATGCTACGACAGCGCGACGAGGGCCGCATTGACGATCTGGTCCGGCAGCAGATCAAACACCCCGTACAGTTCAGCGATCGTGCCCGATTGGCCGAATTCATCTACCCCCACTGGTACCAGCTTGGTTCCATAAACCGAGCCAAGCCAGGCCAGGGTGTGGCTGGCAGCGTCGTGGACAGTGATGATCGGGAGGTGTCGCTCGTGTCGGGTGATGAGAGTCGAAAGATGGATTTCGTCACTTGGTGCCATGCCACGGCGCGATGCGGTGCGCAGGTTATCTCGCCATTGGCGATAGAGCCGATCCGGCGACGTGAGATCCAGCACCAGTGCATGGACTCCTTCGTTGCCGAGTTGCTCGGCGGCAGCGACCGCTTCAGGTACCACCGGCCCAGTTGCGGCAATCACGACATCGGCCTGAGCCGCAGGTTCGACGAGTCGATAACCGCCATTCAACACATCGGCACGCAATGCCTCACGACCGCGTTGCTGAGCAAGTTGTTCAAAGGGTGTCTGATTGATCGGTCGGGTCGATAAGCGCAAATACATGCTGTCACCATCTGTGGACCCGAGTCGCTTCAAGCCGTCGCACAGCAGCCAATCCAGGGCACGTGCATAACACGGTTCGGCATAGGTGAGGTTTGGCAGTTCCATGCCAAGCGATGCCGTGACCGTGCTTTGGTGGGCACCTCCCTCGGGTGCCAGCGTGACACCGGCGGGTGTCCCAACGACGATAAACCGGGCACCGTTGTACAGCGCATAGATCAGAGCGTCCAAACCGCGACATACGAACGGGTCGTACAGAGTTCCAATCGGTAAGAGATGTTCGCCGTGCAGCTCGTGGCCCAGACCAAATGCATGCAATGTAAGAAACAGATTCATTTCACTGATGCCGAGTTCGATGTGACGACCTTGTGGGCCCTCCTGCCATCGCAGTAGTCGATCCTCGCCGAGGTAGTCGGGTTGAACTTGCGAATTGAATACGCCGAACTTGTTGATCCAACCACCGAGATTGGTGCTCACACTCACATCTGGAGATGTCGTGACGATCCGTTCTCCAACACCGCTGATAGCACCGAGTCCGGTGAGCATGCGACCAAACACCTCTTGAGTCGACATTGGTTTGGCCCCCACGGCAATATTCACCTCAGCGGGTATGGCAAGTTCTGGTCGTGGTGGAATCGGTTGGTTGTTGATGTCGCTGCCAACCGCACGACAGACACGGTCCTCGTCGCTATCTTCAGCAAAGCGATCGAACTCGCTGCCAAGTGTGAGACCAATTCGTGTTCGAAACGTGTCGATCTGATTTGCTGTCAACAGTGCAGCATGGTTGAGCGGGTCGCCGGCGATCGGTAGTCCCCATCCTTTGATCGTGTAAGCAAACACTACGCTTGGTCGGTCACTCACGAGGTCACACTGGCGGTAGCAGTCGAGCAACAGTGACAAGTCGTGACCACCCAAATTCTGTACCAGTGGTGCAAAATCATCATCTAGAACATTGGCGATGAATTTTTCCACGGCTAGTGGCGCATCTTCCAGAAACTTTGCCCGCAAATCGGCACCTTGAAGCGCGAACAAACTTTGGTAGCGCTCATTAGACATCTCGTCGATATATTCACGCAGTGCTTCGCCGCCGGGTTGGGCAAATGCGGTCTGCAACTTGCGACCATATTTCGCCTCCACAACATGCCAACCAGCATCGGCAAAAAATTCGGCGAGTTTCTTGATTTTCATGCCGGGGATCACGCGATCCAGGCTCTGGCGGTTCGCATCCACGATCCACATCACGTTGCCAAGGCCCTGTAGGGACGGATCGGTGATCGCTTCCCAGACATTCCCTTCGTCCAATTCGGCATCACCCACGAGAGCGATAAATCGCGCCGATGGGCGAGGTCCAAAATGGGTGTCAATGTACCGACGAGCCATCGATGCAAAGAGAGGTGCCACCGCACCAAGACCGACGGAACCTGTAGAGAAATCGGCAACATCGGGATCTTTCGTTCGACTTGGGTAGGCCTGAAGTCCGCCCAGACTGCGTAACTTGGTGAGATATGAGCGATCCAGTTCGCCGGTGAGGTATTTGATGGCATGAAATATCGGCGAGGCATGTGGTTTTACCGCAACTTTGTCGTCGCCATTCAAATGGCCGAACCACAATGCGGTCATGATGCTCACCACCGATGCACTGCTCGCCATGTGTCCGCCCACCTTGAGGGCGAATTCGGCATCACGGCCGCCTGGTGAGGGCTCGATCGGTCGTTCACGATTGGCGTAATCCACCATCCGCACCGCTAGCCACAACACGCGCTGCTGAATTCGCTCCAGGACCTCAATTTCGGTGACACTGTCTGAATTCAGCATCGGCGTTTCCATCGGTTCAGACTCTAGATTACGAGCCCGATCTCGTAGCCTTGGCTTGATGGTTGATTCGCCGCGACACACCGATTCGGGGGTTGAAATCAAACCTCTGTATTCCGCCGAGTCGCTTGCTGACTGGAATCCTGACGAACGACTTGGCGTTCCCGGTGGGGCACCATACACGCGCGGCATCTACCCAACAATGCATCGCGACCGATTGTGGACGATGCGCCAATACGCCGGTTTTGGCACCGCCGCAGAAACAAACCAGCGGTTCAAGTTCCTACTCGAGGCCGGTCAAACGGGATTGAGTTGCGCCTTCGACCTACCAACCCAAATGGGATACGACAGCGACCATCCCCGAGCAGCCGGCGAAGTAGGCAAGGTTGGAGTGGCCATCGACTCACTTGATGACATGCGCACGCTGCTTGGCGGGTTGCCTCTCGACAAGGTGACCACATCAATGACAATCAATTCAACTGCATCAATTTTGTTGCTGTTGTATGAACTGGTGGCCGAGGAACAGGGCATCGCCTCAACGGCGATCAGCGGAACAATTCAGAACGATCTACTTAAGGAATACATCGCTCGTGGCACCTATATCTACCCACCGCGACCCTCAATGCGGATCATCACCGATGTCTTTGCCTATTGCGCCACGAATATTCCCAAGTGGAACACGATTTCGATCTCTGGCTATCACATTCGCGAGGCGGGAAGTACGGCTGTGCAAGAACTCGCTTTCACCCTGGCGAATGCAATTGCCTATGTGCAGGCGGCCATTGACGCGGGTCTCGATGTGGATGAGTTCGCACCGCGTCTAAGTTTCTTCTGGAATGGGCACAACAATTTTTTCGAAGAAGTGGCGAAGTTCCGTGCCAGCCGACGGATGTGGTATCGGATCATGACCGAGAGATTTGGTGCCAAGAACGAAGCGAGCAAACTGATGCGCTTCCATACCCAAACCGGCGGCTCCACACTCACCGCTCAGCAACCGCACAACAACATCGCCCGAGTCACCGTGCAGAGCATGGCAGCCGTTCTGGGGGGCACCCAGAGTTTGCACACCAATGGGTTCGACGAGGCTCTCAGTTTGCCCACCGAAGATGCCGCTCGCATCGCTTTGCGCACCCAGCAAATCATTGGCTATGAAAGCGGCATTACCGATACTCCCGACCCATTGGCTGGCTCCTATTTCGTCGAGTCCCTGACCGACGAAGTAGAGCGTCTGGCCTGGAAATACATTACCAAGATCGATGAGATTGGCGGTGCCATTGATGCGATCGAAGCCGGTTATCAGATGGATGAAATCGAAGATGCGGCCTACCGCTATACCAAGTCGATCGACGACACGACACGGGTTCTCGTCGGGGTGAATAAATTTGTCGCCGATTCCGAACCTGAACCCAAATTAGTTCTGAACGACCCGAATCTGGAGAAGCAACAAGTCGCCCGTCTCGTCGCATTCAAGGCACAGCGCAACCAGGAAGATGTTGCCGCCCGCCTGGCCGACTTGACAACAGCGGCACGGGGGAATTCCAACATTCTCTACCCGATGAAAGAAGCGCTACGAGTCCATGCCACCTTGGGCGAGGTCAGCGATGCATTGCGCGAAGTGTTTGGGCTCTATCGCCCGCACTAACAATGGCTAACAATGGCTACTGATGACGAATTGTGGCTCAGGCAATACATCGATCGAGATTGTTGCGATATTGCCACCCGTGGTCGACGCAGTGGCCGAGACCATATCGTCGAGTTGTGGTTCGGAGTTTTCGATGAAACCGTCTATCTCATCTCTGGCAACGGAAAGACGGCAGATTGGTTTGCCAATCTGGTCGTTTTCCCGGAAGTAGAGGTGAGGTTTGGCCAGGACCGGCGAATCGGTCAGGCTCGAGTTGTTTCCAACTCTGATGAACGCCGCCGACTTGGTGATCTAATGGGCGCCAAGTACGAGTGGGATGGGGATGATGACATTGATCTGTCGCGCCATGCATGGTGCTATGACGTTCCGGCAATTGCAATTGATAACTGGAAATCGCGCCCTAAGTGAGGGCGACCTGACGTCGGCGAAGGAGGGTGGGGATCGGCCGGAGACCAGAAGCGAGCTTCCTGATCCCAGCCGAGGCACACGATAGAAAGGAGTCGGCAGAACCCACTGTAAGGCTGTCCCTGACGCATGCAAATACTGAACTTGACAAATATGATCAAATTAGTCAAGAATACTCCAGAACCACAGAACTGGTCTGCGCCACAGACCATTCACGAGACGTAAAGGACCGCGAACATGACAAGCATTGTTAGTGAGGAACAAGTGTCACCTTCCAGCATTTTGGCTGGGGTTGTTGCTGCCACGGCTGCAGCAGTGCAAGATAACCGGGCGGCGGCCAAAATCCGGCCCCATGCGATCACGACTCTAGTTACCGGAACGGCCACTGAAGTGAGTGTTCGAGTAACGGATCATGAATTCACCATTGACGAGCCACCGACCCTTGCTGGTACAAATCTCGGGGCGAGTCCCGTCGAACACCTGTTGGCATCGCTTGGTGCTTGCCAAGTAATCACGTATCAGGTGTGGGCTGCCAAGTTGGGGATCGCGCTCGACAGTGTCGAAGTATCCCTCGCGGGTGATCTCGATGTGCATGGTTTCTTTGGACTTGATCCTGATGTTCGTCCTGGATTCCAGTCAATCGACTTGACCGTTCGCCTGCATGGACCTGAGAGTAACGAACGCTATGCCCACCTATCGAAGGTCGTCGATGAACACTGCCCAGTGCTCGACGTCCTCACCGTTGGTGTTCCGGTGAACTCAACGTTTTCATATAACGCGAACTGAATGGATCTCCCGTGGGGGAATAGTCGTATCTTTCGTGGGGGAATAGTCGCCAGACTTTCGGACCAGATCTTGGTTGGTGTGGGAACTTTCGGTTAGATCAGGCTGGGACGCATTTGAGGCCCTGTATAACTTCTTTACATTATGGGTGTCAAGAAATCATTCATTAGTTATACTGGGCATATGGCTAATTATCATGTTTCGCGGCATGCTGATGGGAATTGGCGAACTAAAAAAGAGAATGCAGATCGCGCAAAATACATTCAAGAACAGCGCAAAAAGCGCGATCTGTCACAGGAGTTTGTGGCGTCGGCGCTGCTAATTTCCCGCCCAACTTACATGCAGATTGAACAAGGCAACCGCGAATTGACTATCTCTGAAGCCAAGAAACTTGCAGAAGTGTTTGACATCTCATTTGAGAGTTTTTTGGAGGGGAAAGAGCCAAAACACAGTGTGACTATTGAGAAAAAACCGGCAAGGAAATCAGATGATCTGCAAATTCGTGTTACAGAAAAGAACCTTGATAAATTCAAGCAGGTTTTGCTATATGTCTTGAGCAAAATTGGTGGTAAATCGAATGTTGGCGAGACAGTGTTGCATAAACTTCTCTACTTTATTGATTTTGACTATTACGAAAAATACGAAGAAAACTTAATGGGTGCCACCTATATCAAAAATCATCACGGCCCCACCTCCGTGGAACTCGGCTCAATACTGAAAGAAATGCAAGAGCAAGGAGAACTAGAAGGTGTCAAAAGTCAGTATTTTAAATATCAACAAAAGAAGTATCTGCCACGCAGGCGTCCAAATCTCGCTATTCTTTCGGCACGCGAAATTGAGCATATTGATGATGTGCTCGCACGACTTTCAGATAAAAATGCTGCAGAGATAGAAAATTATTCGCACGAGGATATTCCTTGGAAATCTGCACAGGATGGCAAGCCGCTTTCTTACGAGAGCGTATTTTACCGCGATGAAAGATACTCCGTTAGAAACTATGACGATGAACTTTGATGAGCTGCCGGAATTTCAGAAAGAGCTCAAGCAGCTTGGGAAAAAATATAAATCACTTACGGACGATCTACAAGAATTCCGCGATGTAGTTTCTGCTATTCCTCTTGGCAACAGTAAGCATTTTCATATCATCACACAAACCGACATTTTGTATATTGTTAAAGCTCGGTTGTTTTGTAAATACTTGAAAGGTTCCTCGCTACGTATTGTCTACTCCTATTTTGAGCAGAAGGAACGAATTGAATTTATTGAAGTATATTTCAAAGGCGAAAAAGAGAATGAGGATCGCGAACGAATCAAAGCGTATTTAAGAACTCGAATCGGCGAAGTTCCCAGTAACACTCAGTCGAAGTAGTGAATCTCCGCCGGCGGCCGAGGCGGAGCCTCGACGGTGCGAATTGGCCAACCGACATAAATGAGAGACGCAATGAACGTGCCGCTATCAAAGCCACAGAAGTTGGCAACGTCGTCATTGGCGCCCTTGGGACAGCTGGACCAATAACTGGCCAAACCGGCGGCGGTGGCCCCCAGCAGAATGTTTTGAATCCCCGCTGATGTTGCATCGCGGTTTTCGGCACTCCGTAACGGCGTGTCAGCGCTTCGAGAGCCGACGACAAGGATTGCTGGAGTGCGCAGATATTTTGTCCGAGTCTTGAGCACTTTTTCGGCTGTGTCTCCAAAACGAAACATGGCGTCTGCGGCAACATCGCCGAGCCGGGCTCGCGACTCACCCGTGACTTGGGCGAAGCGCCACGGCCATGTTTTCTTGTGATTCGGGGCCCAAGTGGCAAGCGCGCAGAGTTGATTCAACAATTCACGTGGCACATCGTGATCGTGGTCAACGAACAAGTTGGTTCGTCGCGCGGCAACGAGCGCGCTGAACTCTTCGAAACTCATCGTCATGGTGTTCCGACTAGTTCTTGTGCAGGGCAGCATTTAATCCACCCCAATTGCCACTGCGTTGGACGACTTCTACGGCACCACTTTGGCTATTGCGACGGAACAGCAATCCATTGGCTCCGGACAACTGGCGTGCCTTGGCAATTGCTCCGTCGGGCAGAAGTACTCGCGTGCCCGCCGTGACATACAGTCCGGCTTCGATGATGCAATCGTTGCCGAGACTGATTCCTAGTCCGCAGTTGGCACCCAGCAGACAGTTTTCACCGACGGAGATCACTTCCTTGCCGCCGCCTGAGAGCGTGCCCATGATCGACGCACCTCCACCGATATCGGAACCATTGCCAACTATGACACCGGACGTGATCCGACCTTCGACCATTGAGGTCCCAAGCGTTCCGGCGTTGAAGTTACAGAATCCCTCGTGCATGACGGTTGTGCCACTGGCCAAGTGAGCACCGAGTCGTACCCGACTCGCATCGGCGATGCGCACACCCCTAGGCACGACGTAATCGGTCATGCGCGGAAATTTATCGACACCGTGCACGGTGAGATGTTCGCCCTGTTTAATGAGGTTGTAGCGCACGTCATCGAGTGCATCGAGAGCGACCGGACCGATGGATGTCCAGGCCACGTTGGCGAGTAGACCAAAGATTCCATCCAGATTGAGCGTTCGTGGTGCAGCAAGGCGGTGCGACAATAAATGCAATCGCAAGTACACATCGCGTACATCGGTTGGCGCACATGCGGTATCGATAACGATGCTCACAGGTACGAGAGCGATTCCGCGTCGCTCGTCGGTGGTTTGTTGAGCAGGAATTGCGACACTTGCCGGAACCTGATCGCCCCAGCCGAGGTGCCGATAGAAGACATCCAACACGGAGCCGTCGGCGGCAATCGTGGCAATCCCCACACCCCAGGCGGTTGTTGTCATGACTACATCACCTCTGGTCGCAGCGTCGGGAAGAGGATCACGTCCTTGATTGAACCAGCATCCGAGAGCAACATCACCAATCGATCGATGCCGATACCTAGTCCACCAGTGGGTGGCATGCCGTATTCAAGAGCACGGAGGTAGTCCTCATCCATACTGCCTGCTTCGAGGTCGCCTGCTTCTTTGAGGCGTTGTTCAACTTCGAAGCGTTTACGTTGTTCGATGGGATCGTTCAATTCGGTGTAGCCATTGGCAATTTCGCGGGCTCCAACGAACAACTCAAATCGTTCGGTGAGATACGGGTCGTTGCGATCGGCACGGGCAAGTGGTGAAATTTCTACTGGATGTCCGGTAACAAACGTCGGGTTGACCAGCGCGGACTCGGCCTTTTCAGCAAAGATTTCCTCGATGATGCGCCCAGAGCCCCAACGGGTCTCGGTGTTCACACCGTGCTTGGTGGCAATGGCGCGCAGTTCATCCACCGATTGCGACGGGTGAATCGTCTCGCCAATTGCCTCGCTGGCCAGATCAATCATTCTGGCCCGGGGCCAAGGTTGAGCCAGATCAAAGCTTTCTCCGTTGATCGATACCACTGTGGTGCCGGTGGCATCGCGGGCGGCATTGACGATGAGTTCTTCGGTGAGCGACATGACTTCGGTGTAGTCCGCAAAGGCTTGATAGCTCTCCATCATCGTGAACTCGGGGTTATGTCGGGTGGAGATTCCTTCGTTGCGGAACACGCGGCCAATTTCGTACACGCGCTCCATCCCCCCGACGATGAGTCGCTTGAGATGTAATTCGAGTGCAACACGCAGATACATCTGCATGTCGAGTGTGTTGTGGTGGGTGACGAACGGTCGAGCATTGGCGCCACCGGGCTCCATATGTAGGACGGGTGTCTCAACTTCGATGTAGTCGTGGCTATTCAACGTTTGTCGGAAACTTGAAATCGTTAAATGCCGAATCTCAAATGTGCGACGGGCTTCATCGTTAATGATGAGATCGGCGTAGCGCTGTCGGTAGCGCGTATCGGTATCAGTGAGGCCATGCCACTTATCGGGTAGCGGTCGAACCGCCTTGGACAGCAATTGGGCGGCGGCAACTTTGATGCTCAGTTCGCCTTTACGTGTAGTCATGACCGCACCGTTGATACCGACCCAATCACCCAGGTCGAAATCATTGATCGCATCGAATGCTTCGTCACCAACAACCGACTTTGAAACGAATAATTGAATGTCGCCGGAGCGATCCTTGAGAGTGCAAAAAATGAGTTTGCCCTGGTCGCGCATGAGCATGATCCGGCCGGCAACGGCCACTTGTTCGACAGTTTCGGTGCCGGGTTCCAAGTCTGCATGGCGAGCACGAATGGCACCCAAGGTGTCGGTGCGATCAAAGCGGTACGGATAAGGATTGACACCAGAGGTGCGCAGATTCTCTAGTTGTTCAATGCGTCGGGCCCGCTCGGCGGCAAAGCCACCCGTACTGTGTGGTGACTGGTCGTCGGGTTCGTTGGTATCCACCGATGTAAAACTAGTCGTGATCGGTGTGTTGTGCTTAGCCAATAACAACGAGGACGTCGCCTGCCCCGACAATGTCACCTGCTTTGACGTTTATCTTCGAGATGGTTCCGTCTTTTTCGGCCGTGATCTGATTCTCCATTTTCATCGCTTCAAGTACAACGACCGCTTCACCCGCCTTCACGCTCTGGCCGACGGTGGCAATCACCTTGACGATGGTGCCCTGCATGGGTGCAACCACATCGCCCGAACCAGTTGACGATCCGGAAGAGCCTCCGGCTCGGCGGGCTTTTTTCGCTTTGCCTAGAGCACCGGTAACGAGTTCAGGCACCCACATCTTTACATCGAAGCGCTTGCCGTTCACCTCAACGGTGGTACTGCGCTCAACAAGACGCTCTTCATTTGTTTGGGCTTCGTTCGTCTGACCGTCGTTTGATCGGGTTGCATGAGCCGTTGGTACGAGCGTCGAAAAATCAAGCGTTTCTTCAACCCACTTTGTGCTGTGTTTCACAGCCTTAAAATCGGGATGACGCAAAATGGCAAGATCTGCCGGAATGGTGGTGTGAATTCCTTCCACGACCATTTCCTCGAGTGCCCGAATGCTCCTTGCAATCGCTGCGTCTCGATCTTGACCCCACACGATGAGTTTGCCGACGAGGTTGTCGTAGTACTGACTGACAGTGTCTCCCGACTCGTATCCGCCGTCGAAGCGGACACCAAATCCGTTGGGGGTCGAAAGTTTGGAGATCGTGCCCGGTGACGGCAAAAATTTGCCGCCCGCCGGATTTTCGGCATTAATTCGAATTTCAATGCCGTGACCACGGCGCAATGCCAACACTTCATCTTGCGTCAGTGGAAGTTTCTCACCCGAAGCCACGCGAATTTGCCATTCAACCAAATCGATGCCGGTGATTACTTCGGTGACGGGGTGTTCCACTTGCAAACGGGTGTTCATCTCCAGGAAGTAAAAATTGTCGTCCTGGTAAATGAATTCAACAGTGCCGACGTTGTAGTAGCCAACCGCTGCAGCCGCCTTGACCGCCGCCGCACCCATGGCTTCCTCGACTCCATCGGGCAGGCCTGGCGCAGGTGCTTCTTCAATGAGTTTTTGGTGACGCCGTTGGATCGAGCAATCGCGCGTGCTTACCCACACGACATTTCCATGGGTGTCGCCAACGACTTGTACTTCAATATGTCGCGGCCAGGTGAGGTAGCGCTCAAGATATATTTCATCCCGACCGAAAAACGCCTTCGATTCGCGTTGGGCGGATTCCATTGCTTCCTGCACATGTTCGACGTCGTGCGCCACTTTCATTCCACGTCCGCCCCCGCCGAAGGCCGCCTTGATCGCAATTGGCCAGCCGTTTGCTTTGCCGAACTCTCTAATCTCGTCGGCGCTGGTCGCAAATTCGGTTGTGCCTGGAACGATGGGGGCACCGCCGCGGAGCGCCGCTTTTCGAGACGATACCTTGTCTCCCATTTCGACAATCGCTGCAGGTGATGGACCGATGAAGGCAACACCCATATCGGTAATTGCCTTGGCAAAGTCCGCGTTTTCGCTGAAGAATCCGTACCCGGGATGCACGCCATCGGCACCGCTGTGGCGAATCGCATCCAATATGGCTTCGGTGTTCAGGTAGCTCTCGGCCGCCGTTTGTCCGCCTAGGGCATATGCCTGATCGGCCAAACGCACATGCAGTGCGTCGCGGTCCAATTCGGAATACACGGCCACGGTCGCAATTCCCATTTCGCGGGCGGTTCGAATGACGCGGACAGCGATTTCGCCACGATTGGCGATCAGGATTTTCTTTAGCACAAGTCACTATCTTGGCGTAATGACTGGTGCCGACGCCAACTGGGTCAACTGGCCCAATGGCTGGTGGGTTGAGCACGTGGCCGAAACCGGCAGCACCAACACTGATCTCTTTGATCGGGCTCAACATGGTGCATCTTCACACACGGTTATCGCTGCAGATTTTCAAACCGCGGGTCGCGGTCGACTGGATCGAAGATGGGAAGCGGTGCGTGGAGCCAATCTGCTTGTGTCTGTTTTGTTTCGTGAGAAGTCATTTCGTGATGCGCGGCGCTCACAATTCAAGTTCACTCAAATCGTTGGCTTGGCCGCGGTGCGAGCGTGCGAACAAATGACCGGGGTTCGGCCCGATCTTAAATGGCCCAACGACTTGCTCATCGGTGGTCGGAAACTTTCTGGTCTTTTGGCTGCTGGCGGCCCCGATTTTATTGTCGTTGGAATCGGTATCAATGTAAATTGGGCACCGCCAGACGCAATAGCACTCAGCGAGGTGACCGATGTCAGATTGCACCCGGCTGACCTGTTGCGATCATTGTTATTGCACATCGACGAACTTGAACAACTGTCGGTCGATGCATTGGACGAATTGTATTCGACGTCGCTTTCAACGATCGGTGCAAACGTACGAGTTGATCGCCCCGATGGCACCGTGCTTACTGGGCGCGCGGTTGGCATCGAACGCGATGGGCGCCTCGAGGTCGCAGATGAAGATGGCGTAACCCATCTCATTGATACCGGTGACATTGTGCACTTGCGCACAACATAGAGCCTGAACCACGGCGATGACGCTGTGGCAGTTGGCCCGGCGACTACCGTCGTGAGAGCATGAATCGCCACTTCAGTAAACGTCGATCTGGCAACTGGCTGGTGAGTTTGGGAATCGCCGCCAGTGTGGCAATGGCAGGCGCCGCCGGTCTGGTGCGCGCAACCAACACGCAACTTTCAGCGGTGCGACGCGATGTCAGTGCTCAAGACTCATTGTCGTCGCCAAACGACGCATTCGAGAATTATCTCTTCGTGGGTTCAGACTCGCGCCAAGGTTCCGACCCTAATGATCCGGATTACAGCAACGTTGGTGCGGCCGCAGACATAGGCGGCAAGCGCAGCGACACGCTCATGGTGATGCACTATGTGAAGAAATCCGGCGGACTGTCGCTCATTTCGATTCCGCGGGATCTATGGGTTCAGATTGGAAATGGAAGTAATTCGCAGCGAATTAACACGGCCTATCAAATTGGTACGGATGTGCTCATTCGAACCGTGCAGCGGGCGTTGAGCATTCCGATACATCACTACATCGAAATCGACTTTCAGGGATTCAAGGGACTAGTAGATGCCGTCGGCGGAGTTACCGTATGCATTGAGAATCCATCCCGCGATCGTCATACGGGCCTGTTCATGAAGGCGGGGTGCCCACGACTTGATGGGGTCGAGGCCCTGGCATTTGCTCGTAGTCGCTTTTTTGAGTCCAAGATCGACGGTGAATGGGTGATCGATGGAACATCCGACATTGGCCGCACCGCCCGCCAGCGCATGTTCGTGACCGCGTTGTTGAGGAGTTCCGTGCAACATGTGCAGGAGAATCCATTCACTGCCGGCGGAGTTTTGGCAGGGGCAGTGCAAGCAATACTCGTGGACGGGACGCTGAATCTTGCCGACTTTGGTCGCAAGATGCGCCCGGCGGTTCGCGGCAATATCGGTTCGTTCCCGCTGCCGGTGTATGGCGACACTGTTGACGGTAGTTCCGTGTTGCGTTTGGCCGCAGATGCTAAAAGTGTTCTGGAATTTTTCGCTGGGCTTGGTCCTCGTCCACAGGCCGAAAACGACTCGATCACTGCGACGACGGTTACTGCTTCTGGCGCCGACTCGGCACCTCAGTCGACCGGTTAATCGCCAAGTTTGGCGGCACGAGAGGCGAGAAGGGGCCCGAATTCGCTGGCGGAAACTGGTTGGGCAATGTGGTTGCCCTGCACGTAGTCGCAGCCCAAGAGTCGCAGTCGTTGGTTTTGTTCATCGCTGCTGACCCATTCTGCGACTACCGCCATGTTGAGTGAATGGGCGAGTTGAATCACCGATCGCACAATCGGGTCGTCGCTACCTTGCTGTCCGATGTCGCGAACGAAGGCACCATCAAGTTTGAGATAGTCGGCAGGAAAACTTCGCAGAAACGAAAGAGATGAATATCCGGTGCCAAAGTCGTCAATAGCAAGTTTCACACCCAAGCGCTTTAATGCATTCAGAGTTCGCATTACGCTCGTGTTGTCATCGATCAATGTCTTCTCGGTGAACTCAAGTGCCAATTGATGGGCGTCGAGGCCCGTTTCACGCAGAGATGCCATGACTCGCTCGACGAAATTTACGTCGGTCAGTTGTCGAGTGGCAACGTTGATATGCACGACGAAACTGCGATCCATCGATCCCTCGTCGATCCAGCGGCGTGCATCAGTGCAGGCTTTACGAATCACCCAGTCGCCAATCGGTCCAATTAGTCCAGATTCTTCGGCAAGTTCCAAAAATGATGGCGGAGTGAGAACACCTCGCTCAAGGTGATTCCAGCGCAATAGTGCTTCGGCGCCCGCAACTCGTGCAGTGTGGGTCGAAATTATGGGTTGGTACACCAGGAAGAGTTGGTCGGCGGCTAAGGCGCGCTCAAGTTGCGCCGACAGCGAGGCGCGATCCTTGGCGTTGGTCCGCATCTCCTCACTAAACAGCTCGCAACGGCCACGTCCGCGTTGCTTGGCCCGGTACATCGCCGTATCGGCATTTCGCAACAACGTAACGGCAGCATCTTGGGGAGACTCGTTAGGAATCTCGCCAGGTTTTGCAAGTGCGATTCCAATGCTTACGCTGGCTTGAATTTCAACACCCTGGATAATCACTGGGCTGGTCATGGATTGCCGAATTCGTTCGGCAACGTCCATCGCAATGTGCTCATCTCCGAGACCATCGCAGAGTACAACGAACTCGTCGCCGCCAATACGCGCCACCACATCGGACGGCCGTGTAGCGCTCGTAAGTCTTTTGGAGATGTTGACGATCAATTGATCTCCGACGGCATGACCAATGGTGTCGTTGACTTCTTTGAGTTTGTCGAGGTCGACGAACAACACAGTGACACCTCGTTTAAGTGTGCGACTTCGTTCAAGCGCTTCGGCAACTTTGCGTAAGAAAAGTACCCGGTTGGGAAGTCCAGTGAGAGCATCATGGGTTGCTTGACGCGTCAGTTCGTCATGCAATTGTTTTGCCTCGGTGATGTCACGAGCAATCGCCGAGTAGTGGGCGATGGTGCCGTCTGAAGCCCGAACGATTTGCAGAACTATCGAGAGAGTACGGATGATGCCGTCTGGGCTGCGAAAACCAACTTCACCCTCCCAGCGATTGGTGGCCGCACTGGTCGTAACTTCACGGGGCACTTGGTCGCGAATCGCCGCGATGAACGTGGCGGCAACGACATCATTCAGTGGCGAATGGTCGCTTACACCGATCAAGCGTCGTGCACCGTCGTTGCAAAACATGATTATTCCGCGGCCATCAAACACGAGTACGGCGTCTTCGGTGACGTCAAGTAGACCCACGAGTTGTTCACTCAGCATCCGTCGCACCACTGAGTCGGTTGCATCGTGAGCGGTGCCGACATACGCCGTTATTTGCGAAGAAACGCCAATGATTGGCTGAGTCGAGATGTGGATCCAAACAATCTCACCGGCTGGATTCCAAAGCCGGAATTCGAAAGAAAATGGTGCCGCCATTTCACGAGCCCGTTGCCAGGCCGTTTCTGCAGCCGCGCGTTCGGCGGGCGCAGCATTCACCCATGGGGCCACACCCGCAGTGACAGGTGCACCACCGAGAGCGAGCACCCGAAAGGCATCATTGGCATTTGTTAGCCGAGCATTCAGATCAGTTTCAAAGACCCCGATGGGGAGGGACGCAAGCGAACGGTCGATCTCTCTATCTTGTCAGGTTGGCGTTTACCACTATGGCGTTTGGCTGATGAATCCAGTTTCGGCAATCGCCAGCGCACCAGCATCTAACGCAGTTTGCAGAGTGACCGCATCGACCCCATCGGCGAACTCGAGTTGCTGAGCAATTGCATAGGCGGTCATGACGTAATGATGGGTTTGGCCGACCGGCGGACAGGGAGCCCAATACCCGACACTACCCTGATCAGTCGTGGCCTGAATTGCACCATCTGGCAGGCCGCCTTCGGCAATGCTGGTGTCGGCCGCTGCAATGTTGGCCACCGCCCAGTGGATAAGTCCGTTGGCGTCCTGATCCGTGAGCACGAGTCCAAGAGTGACCGTGCCAGCGGGTACACCACTGAACTGCATTGGCGGGGAGACGGATTCTCCCTGACAGGTATATGTCGCATTGATTGCGTCGCCCTCAGTCCAAATTCCGGTCAGCGCAAAGTCTGGACTTGGAGTCGTTTCGAGCGTTAGAGCGATCGTTGAATCGATCGTCGTCGTGATTGCGATGGATTGGGTTTGATCTGGTTTGGGTGCTTTCATATTGCGACCATCGCTTGAACATGCGGAGGCAACAATTACCAAGACCGCGACGAGGGATACTGCACCGACTAGTTGACGCCGTAAGTGGTTCATCTCCGAAGGATACGCCATCCGCCAGTAGCCTGCAGGCTGTGAATGTGCACCCCACATCTCTGCGTGCCGAGGATCAGTTGTGCATTCTTACCGTGCATGCCCATCCCGATGACGAAGCCTCAAAGGGCGCCCCAACCATGGCTCGCTACAACGCCGAGGGCGTGCGCACGGTGTTGGTGTGTTGCACGGGTGGTGAGGAGGGCGACGTCAACAATCCGGCGCTCAGAGAGCCGGGCCAGGCGTTTCACGGTCTTGACCGGGCCGCCGAGCGGGCATTGCTCAGCGAACTTCGACCGCGGGAACTCGCCGAATCGGCACAAGTGATTGGCTTTCACAACGTCATCATGCTTGGCTATCGCGATTCGGGAATGGCCGAAAGCGAGACCAACTCACATCCCGACTCTTTTCATATGGTTGATCTGGATGAGGCGGTCGGTCGACTCGTACGGGTGATTCGTACTGAGCGACCACACGTCATCGTGACGTATGGAGATGAACAGACTGGATATCCGCACCCAGACCACATCAAAGTACATGACGTGACAATTCTTGCCTTCGATCGGGCGGGGGATAGCGCGTGGTATTCGGAGTCTGGTGAGCCTTGGCAGCCGTTGAAGATGTATTACTCGGCGTGGTCCCACAAACGGATCTTGACCATTCATGAAGCGATGTTGCGTTTACGAGGCTCGTCGCCATTTGATGAAGGTTGGTTCCAACGGCCCGAAATCGACCATCGTCTGACCACCCGACTGAACATCGGCGAGTTCTATTGGGCCCGTTCGGGCGCCCTTCGTGCGCATGCAACCCAGGTGGATGCCAGCAAAGCGTTTTGGTTCGGTTTGAGCGATGCTGAACTTGCCGAGGTGTACCCGTACGAAGATTGGATTCTGGCCAAGTCACTGGTCGCCGCAGTTCCGCGCGCAGACGGTGAGTACGAAGATGATTTTTTTTCCGGAATTCGCGAAACAAGCGTGCGCTAGATGGCCAGCGTTCAGTACCGCGTGAAGTTCGCCAAAAACGACGAGGTCGTGCGTGGTCTCGATGATTCCGATGTGGTGTTGTCATGCAGCGCCCAAGATGCACGTACCGATCCAACGGTGGCGTTCATGCAAGGACGTCTTAAGGCCGTCGGCCGCACTGGTGTGCTATTTGATTTGCTCGCCAATGGCGAGGCTGCTGAGGCGCTCAGCGGGCTCGCATCTCGGCCCTGAGCGCGCGATAGCCGATGAGTTCGGCGCCGCTGTTGGCAATCGCCGATCGCACTTCTGGATTATTCACCATCAACTTATAGTCGTCGATCCAACCGAGTGCGACTGTGCCAAGGGCGCGGATTTCGGGAGTGTCGATGCACGGTTGCACATGAATCTCGGTGACGCCCGGCTGCAATGAGGCAAGCGATGCAAACACGCGCTCGCGACTGCCCTCACGCCAATCGTGGTTGAAGTGGTCGGGGAAGGAAACGCCTGCTTCCGTAGCCAATTGCCGAAAGCGGAATCCAACCTGTTCTTCACTGATACTTGAGGGCAAGCGAATTGGTAATTGAAATTCGGCTGCGAGTTCAAGATAGACATCAAAAAATTCAGGTCGCAAGGTAATGGCGGTGAGGTGCGGTGCGAGATGAGTGACGTCGATACCCCATTCGATCGCGCGGGCGATCTGGGCGCGACATTCGCGAAACACTTCGTTGGGGTCTGCATGTTCCCACAAATCATCAATCGTGCGCGGAAATCCGCCTTCACCAGATTGCAATGATGGTGCGTGGGTGATTGGTCCCCAGCGGTACATCTGATGTTCGCTATTTAGTGTCAAGTGCACGCCGATGTCGTCGTCGTCGTAATTGAGCACGGCGTGTCGCGCCCATGGTGCCGGCACCATCAACGAAGCACATGTGGCAACTCCTTTGCGCAGTGATTGATACACACCCTCATTGGCAGCATGAAAGGCGCCTAGGTCATCGCAACTGATGATGACAAGTCGCGCATCGGGCGATCGACCGAGTCGTTCGGTGAGTGTGGGTAGAGTAAGACCTCTCGTCACGTCATCTAACGCTATCCCCGACATGCTTGCCACAATCCCCGATTGTTCAATTGGGCGTCGTGCGAGGCGCCTACGAACTGATTGAGATAGGCGATATTGGGTTCGATAGTGAGCACATGTGCAAAGCCTTGGCGCAATAACTCCAAGTTGATGAACATGTTGTCCGAAGCACGATACAAGTAGACAAGAAGCCGGTCGTAGGTGTCCCGCGCCTCGGCGTCGCGTTCAAGACGTACCTTCGTGCCGCGCAGCAACAGTGATTCAGTAAAAGCCGCGGCTTCAGGTCCAAAGCACTGTACGGGCTTTCGGGGGTGTTTGGTCTCGGGCGTATCCACGCCGATCAGCCGCACTCGCTGGCGATGACCGTCAATGGACAGGTCGACTGTGTCGCCATCAACCACTTCGATCACAATGGCGATATCTGGCTCTGCATCTATCCCTGAGTTTTTCGACTGACTGCAGCCGGCTATGACCAGCAAAGAAGTCAGTGATCTCGTGATCCACGGAGTGTGAAAATTCAGCATCGTGCGTGAGATGTGTGAGATGACTGCCGATTAGCCTTCATGTGCATGACATCACCATCTCAACATCTTTCTATTGGCAAGGTGGGTATTTGGACCTTCACACTTGACGCTCAGCCAATGTCCAAATCACAGGAAGTTGCAGCCGAACTGGAGTCCCTCGGATTCGGCACACTGTGGATTCCCGAAGCGATTGGTCGCGAGCCGTTTGCGTCGGCAGCGTTGCTCTTGTCGGCGACGAGAAACCTCATCGTCGCAACCGGCATCGCCTCGATTCACGCCCGCAGCGCGGCAACGATGCAGGCTGGTCAGAAAACGCTCACTGAAGCGTTCCCGGAGAGGTTTCTTCTTGGCATCGGAGTGAGTCATCACCACATGGTGAAGTCATTGCACAAGAGCGTGTACGAAAGGCCATACAGCACAATGGTGGAATATTTGGATGTGATGGACGGTGGCATGTTTGTCGCCTCACCCCCCACCACGCCAACACATCGCGTGTTGGCTGCTCTCGGCCCCAAGATGTTAAAACTCGCGGCCGAGCGCGGCGACGGTGCGCACCCGTATTTTGCCCCGGTTGAACACACGCTCGCAGCGCGCCAGATACTTGGAGCCGAACCTATTCTGGCTCCCGAACAAGCGGTGATCTTTGAGACCGACCCGACCAAGGCGCGCGAAATCGCGCGCAAGTACATGGGCACCTACACACGACTACCGAATTATGCCAACAACTTGCTGCGTCATGGTTTCACCGAAGACGACATCAAGGGTGCCAACGGCGGATCAAGTGATCGACTCGTGGATGCAATTGTGGCGTGGGGAACTCTTGACACCATTGCGCAGCGAATTCAAGACCAGCTCGACGCTGGGGCGACGCATGTGAGTGTGCAGGTTTTGCAACATGACTTGCTAGCACTGCCGATGCAGCAATGGCGGGAACTTGCCACCTTGCTACCTCGGTTCAAGGCCTAACTCAACCAAAGATCGAGACTCCACCGGGACCGACCAGCAGTCCAATGGCAATCAACAGAATGCCGTACAGGAATTGGCGCCGGGTGAACGCGATAATTCCGCTTACTACAAGTATCACTGCCAGTAGCCAGAGTATAAATTCCATATCCAACCATCCTTGGGGTAATCATTCGGTGTTCAATCTGAACCCGATCTATACCCGATTTCTATCCGATCTAGACCCCGAGAACACGTAGTTGCAATTTGCGCATCCCGGCGAGCCAACGTTCGTGGTCGGTGGCTTTCTTGGCGACATAACCCGCAACTTCTGGATGCGGCAAGATGAGAAACGTCTCGGCACCAATCACCTGCACAACGACCTCGGCAACTTGTTCGGGTTCAAGTACGGCACCTGCGGTTCGTACGACGTTTCCTGATGGTCCGTCATTAGCATCATCGGCACTTCGCAACATGTTGGTATTCACACCTTGTGGGCACAGGCAGCTCACGTTTAGTCCACGATTGCCGTAGGTGATGGAAAGCCATTCGGCAAAGGCGAGCGCGGCGTGTTTTGTCATTGAATATGGGGCCGATCCGATTTGGGAAAGGAGACCTGCGGCTGAAGCGGTACTGCAGAAATATCCATCACCTCGTTCTAACCAGCCCGGTAACAGGTATTTCGCCGCCCACCGGTGGGCGTGGACGTTGACATTGAAGGCGTTGTTCCAGTTCTCTTCGCTGGTTGAAAGATCGGTACCACCGCCGATTCCAGCATTGGCGAAAAACAGATCGATCGGTCCAAAAGTGGCTTCTGAGTCAGCCACGAGTGAAGCATTGGCGGCTTCGGAGCCTACGTCGGTGGCGATCGCAAAGGCGCTTGAGGACCGTTGTGCGTTGAGTTCGTCGGCGAGCTGTCGAAGTGGCTTCAGATCACGATCGGCGAGCACTACACGAGCACCTTGGGCGTGGAAACGTCGTGCAATGGCACGACCAATGCCATTTGCTGCGCCGGTGACGATGGTGTGCTTGCCAGAAAGTTCCATGGCGTGATGCTAGACACATTTGGAGCCGGTCAACGTGCGGCACACGCCGATACAATGAAGTAATCCAACTTGGGCGAAGTGCCACGCTCTGAGCTCACGAGTCGGGTATGGTCACAGAAACGCATAGCCAGTATTTTCCAGCCGAGAAACCAGACGAGAAACAGGGAGCAGACAACGAAATGACCGATTCACGCGAAACAGCAGTTATCAGCGAAGCCCTCACCGTCATCGATAAAGCGCTTGCCGAAATGCTCCATCGCGAATTGGTCTCGACCGGTGAAGTAGCCGACTTGCTGCTCGATGTTCGTCTGTTGCTTACCGCGAGCGCAACTTCGTCAACTGAGTCCTAAGCCGAGTCTTTAATCTGACCCACACATCGGGTCCTGGCAGCGTTGGCGCTGGCAGGGTGTTGGTTTGGGGCGCGGTGGCAATCAAATCAGCGAGCGACTGCTCAATGCAGGTACGCAACAATTCTGGTTGAGCGACTGCCGCAGTATCAATATTCAATCCCAGATCAAGGCTGTGGTTGTAGGAGAGCAGCGTGAGGTTGAAGGCGACTCCACCCAAGGGGCCAACTGGGTAGTTCTCCAACATTTGTGCGCCAGCAACGTAGAGCGGAACTCCTGCACCGCGCACGTTTGACGTAGCGAAATCGACGGTTTGGCTTTGGCTTCGTGCAATTCGGGTAAGTACCGACGTGGGCAGCGCGCTTGATACCGCGGCGAGCGTGTCGAGTGTGGCGCTCTTAGAAGATTCCCGCGCCTGATTCACCGATTCATTTATGGCCGCGAATCGCTCACCGATCGACATCTCACTAGTTGGAACCAACATGCGCACAAGCGAAAACGCATTCGACCCTGAGTTCTCCGTTCGAGTACTCACAGCCATTGAGGTACGCAGCGACTCGACTGGCATGCCGAGTTCGCGGTGGTAGCGGCCAGCGGCATCGGCGGCCGCGGTGAGAAATGCGGTGTTGATCTTTCCGCCGAATGCACGCGATGCCTCACGCATTTGTCGGTACGGCGCACGCAACACTTCCAGCCGTCGTTGCAGTGATCGCTGAGTCCACAACGGTGAGCGCGCCGCATCGACATTTCCCAACTGGGCGATCAACGCGCGTACAGTTGCGGCGGTTTCCACACCCAGTGTTGGGAGTTGCGTCGGGTCAGAAAGCACATCGCGAATCTGGTGCAGAATCCCCAGCGGCACACGCATTGCATCGGCCATTGACGAACGCAACAAGTTGGATGCATCGTTGCCCGCACTCGATAACGATGAATTATCTTCCGGGTGCATTATCGGTGGGGGTTCCGGCGCGTTGCGTTCAAGGTCAAGAAACTGCATCGAGAATGCCACGCCACCCTCACCATCGGTGATTGTGTGATGGAGTTTTTGGACTAGTGCTGATTTTCCGCCCACCAATCCGTCCACCACAACAAATTGCCATAACGGTCGTGAGCGATCGAAGGAGTCCAAAATGATCAGCATGGCCATGTCCAACAGCTGACGCATCGATCCGGGTACGGGTAATGCCACGTGGCGCACGTGGTGATGAATGTTGAATTCTGGATCATCCGCCCAAGTCGGCGGGCCCAAACTTGCCGGTGCGGGTTGTACACGTTGGCGCAAGCGTCTGATGACCATGCTCGTGCGTTCCATGCGACGAGTAAAGGCTTCAAAATTCGGGCGTGAGTCGAGAATTGTGATGTTGCCGAACGTCGAAGCGAGGAAGGGGTCCTTCTCAAGTCGCCACATCAGCCCTTCGGCGTCGCTCATCTTGTTATCGAAGCGCGGCAACGCCGAGTTCATACGAACTCCTACCGCGGAACCACGGTGTGCTTGAACTCATTGAGAATTGACCACTCCATATTCTCGAGCACACGGTCGATGGTGGTAATAGCGAGCGCAGCGTCACCAAATGGGCGGTCCAGGAGGCGCACGAACACCGCCTTGTCATCGACGATGAAGGTAGGGACACCCCACACTGAATGCGTCGCCGCAAATCCGGTGTGTTCGGTTTTGATTGTGGCAAGCGGACGACCGCTTTCTACCTCTGCCCACATCGCTTCAACGTCGACACCTAATGGCGCAATCACGGCGTTGAGGGATTCGCGCTGGCGAAGATTTCCGTTTTCCGTGAAGCGATACTCGTACAGTGCGTAATGCATCGGCACAAAAAAATTTGGTTGAGTATCACGCACGGCAATCGCGGCTTGAAGCGCATCAAGGCCCGAGTCGTCCTGTGGGCGATCCCACATGTCGCTCTGACCTTCCTGAACATGTGTCTGACCCAAGCAAAACGGTGTAAAGGTGACATCCCAATCGGCCCCACCGCGCAAGCCGGTGACAACATGGTCGTGCACAATTCGCCCGTACGGGCATCGATAGTCGAAATTGACGGTAAATGTGCGAGCCACAGGTTTACAACCTACTCAGCACAGCCTTACAACCTACTCAGCACAGCGAGGCCGATGACTCCCAAGAGGGTGCCCGTGAGTGCTCCGCCCAGCACATCGCTGGCATGGTGTATTCGTACCCCGACGCGACTTGCGGCAATTATCCCCGCGAACACATAGAAAAGCACCATCCACGGCCATGTCACCCAGTGAGTGAGCACGAGAGCGGAGAAAAAGGCCGATGAGGCGTGTCCGCTTGGAAAACTTGAGGTTCGGGGGGTACGCACCGCAAAGCGCACATCACCGCCAGTGGTTGGTCGAGTGCGTCGAAAGAACTGTTTGATGCCTTGGTTCAGAAGAAGGCTCTCAAGGCCAATCATCGAAGAAAGAATCAGTGCATCCCTGAAGCGATCCATACTTCCGATTGCACGAATGAGGCCAATGCCATGCCACAGCAACCCAAAGTCACCAACAGCGCTAGCCGCTGTAAATATTAGCACCATCGCATGCACGTTTCGCAACGGCTCAATGAAACGATCGACGCGTGCATCGAAATCGGCGAAGGGAACCTTGTCGCTCATCGAGATGGAGCACCCTGATGTACGAGCGGTGCTTCGATTGCCGCCTTGGCTGGGTCGCCACCAAACTCGGGGCACCAGGATTTAAAGTTGCAAAAATTGCACAGCCCACTTTTGCGTGTCGGAAATTCGCCGGTGGTGCAGGCTCGTTCGATTGCCTTGTACATTGCCGAGGTTCGTGTGGCCACGAAGCGCATCGATTGTTCAGTTGGGGAACGAGTGAGCCTCACACCTTCCTTGATGTACAGCAGTTGCAACGTGGCTGGTAGCTCACCGCGCATCGCCCGAATCATGTAGGCATACATCTCCAACTGGCGCATCTTGTTGTCGACGTCATTGGCCCGTGGTGCCTTACCGGTTTTGTAGTCGGTGACCACAAGATTGCCGTTGGCATCACGCTCGAGTCGGTCGATGTAACCGCGGATTGCAAACCCATCTAACGGCGCCTCCACCCACAACTCAATTTCAATTCCATTAACACTGCGGGGGTCTTCCATCCTGAGATAACTATCAATTAGCCCGGCGCATTCCTTCCAGAACTTGCCGGATTGCTCGGGCGCGAGGTTGAGACCGGTGAAATCATACATTGGCTCATATTCACGTCGTGCCTCGGCCATTGACTCGTGCGCTGCGTGTTCGGTTCGGTGTTCAGGTTCAAGTGCCAGCAGCAATTCAAGGGCCCGGTGAACCGCATTGCCTTTCACCGCATGAATACCGGGGGGCTGTGGCAAATTCTGGATACTTGCAAATCGGAACTGCAGGGCGCAGTCCTGAAAACTGCTCACCCGCGACGGCGACAACGTAACTGGAACGGGGAACTGGGAATTCATGCTGGATCGATGCTCATAGCGATTTCACTGATAGTAGGTGATGTGCCTGAATTGGCAGGCAAAACTGGATCTGTCGTGTTGCCTCAGGGCATGGGGTACTCTCACTTGAGAAGACCGATTACGTGATTGGAGAATTGTGATGCAAAATCGACATGGTGGGCTGGCTCGGTTGGCGTTGCTTGCGGTGGGCATCGTGATTTCACTGTCGGGATGTTTAAAAGTCGATGTGAAAATGACGCTCGACTCCAAGGCGCTCGCGTCTGGGACTTACCAGTTCGAAGTGACGAAAGAGGTCGCGGGACTTGCGGGGATCACAAGTGCGCAAGGGCTTGAAGACGCCCTATTGGCAAGCGGTGATTCGCCGTTGCCGGAAGGAGGTTCCATCGATTCCAAGGAGACCGATTCGGGCTATGAAATGACGATGAGTTTCGTGGATGCGCCGATGACGGACAGCGACATGGGTGCCGAGGTCCTCTCTGACGGTCGCATTAAGTTCTCATACAAACAAGACGGATCAACGGATTCGTCCGGTTCTGATTTAGGGTTGGGGGCCGGATCAATGAATCTCGAGATTACATTTCCAGGCAAAGTCGTGGAAGCCAGTCCAGATTTTTCTAGGGTCGGCGACAATTCGGTTTCGCTGTCCACCACGTTGGACAAGTCAATTGAAGTCTTTGCAATCGGCGAGGTTGGTGGATCTGGATCCGGCTCATCGTTTCCGGTAGTACCGGTCGTTATTGCGGTGGTGATACTGCTTGCCATCGGGTATGGAATCGTGCGCAATAAGGCGTCGGCTGCCAAGCCCGCGCAAGTTGAGTCGGCTGGCCCGGTTGATCAGGTCAATTGACAGCGACTTGGCGAATAATGGTGGCGAATCGGGCGGGATCCTGCATCGGCCCAAAGTGACCGAGGTCGTCGTATCTAACGAAGTACGAACCTGGAATTGCTTCGGCGACACGTTGTGCGATTGACGAGGGACCATAGTCGAGTTCGACACCTGAAATCACCCACGTGGGAATCGTGAGTTTGGCTAAATCTCCCCAGGTCTCGTGATCCCCGGCACCTTCGTACGTGCGGGCTTCGTGTTCGGGTGAACACTTGAGGGTGACAGTGCCATCTAGTAATTGGCGGAATCCGAACATCACGTAGGCATACAGCGCGTCGGGTTGAAAAACATTCAGCGGCGGTTTGGATGAATAGTTGGCAAGCGCATCATCAAATGACGCAAAGGTGGTGCGGCGTTTACGTGCGCCGTCCGCGAGTTGGTTTGGGCCGCTCATGGATTGGCGTGTGATCGGTGGAAAGATGGTCGGCTCAAACAGGACGAGTGCGCGAAACAGCTCTGGTTCGCGCACTGCGGCCATGACGAGTGCCGCCGCACCCATCGAATGACCAGCACCAACCACAGGTCCGTTGCCGGCTGCATATCGAGCGGCTACCAATGCATCGTCACCAAATGCTGTCCAACGCACAGACCAATCAGATGGCAGCGTTGAGTCTCCGTTGCCGCGATAGTCGAAAGTGACACAGTGGTTCGTGGCAATCAACTCCCGGACCACCGGGTCAAACACCCGACCGTGAAATCCGGTGGCGTGTGAGAGCAGCACAGTTGGTGCGAGTGATTCCGGATTGTAGTCGTGTAGGGCAAGTGATACACCATCTGTTGAGGCGATGCGGGTGTCGGAACTCACGGTATGTGTGGGTGAATTCTTACTTAAAGAACGGCAGGAACATTGCGGTCTCTTCACCAATATTGGCTGGCACCGCGTATCCATCTTGATCGCGAATCACATCGAAATGATCGCGCACGTCTTCCATCGACAATGACTCGTTGAAGTATCCCGGCGTTTCGGCTATGAAAATACGCGCCACTCGACCACCACCCACGCTAAATATCTCACCTGATACCGGACAATCTTCGTGGGCCAGATAGGCGACCACGGGAGCGATGAATTCAGGGCCAAGTTTCTCGCCCAGTCCGCCGAGCAAGTTTTCGGTCATGCGAGTGAGGGCTAGTGGGGCAATGGCATTGGCTTTGATGTTATGCTTGGCGCCCTCAACGGCTAGCACGCGGGTGAAGCCTACGAGCCCCATCTTGGCGGCGCCATAGTTGGTCTGGCCAAAGTTGCCAAATATTCCAGCAGCCGAAGATGTCGACACAATGCGGCCATATCCCTGCTCGCGCATGTGCACGAAGGCCGGTTGGGTGACGTGGAACGCGCCTTTCAGATGCACGTCAAACACTGGATTCATCAACGAAGGTTCCATATTGTGGAAACTCTTGTCACGCAAAATACCGGCGTTGTTGATGACGATATCGATCCGTCCAAAACTATCGATTGCCACTTTTACCATCGCCGCGCCGCCTTCCGGAGTGGCCACGCTGTTGGTGTCGGCCACCGCATCGCCGCCAAGTGCCTTGATTTCGTTCGCTACTTTTTGTGCCGCACCTACGTCGCTGCCACTGCCATCCACAGCCCCACCCAAATCGTTGACCACAACTAATGCCCCACGCGACGCAAGTAAGAGCGCGTGTTGGCGACCGAGACCGCCACCGGCACCGCTGATGAGTGCAACCTTGCCGTCGAATCCGAGTTCCGCTGCCATAAGACAACACTACGCTTTTGGTCGTGCGGCTCGACATTCCAGAAAATGACATGCGACGAATTTCAGTTCGTTCATGGCTAAGTGAGCACGTGCGGCCATCGGGTCGCGAACTTGCCGAAGCTGGCTATGTGGCACCGCATTGGCCGGCGCCGTGGGGTCTCGATGCCGATCCGATACATCAACTGATCATCGATGACGAACTTGCACGGACGCACGTTCGTCGGCCAACAAACCCAATTGGTATTGGTTGGGCCGGACCAACGATTCTTCACGCCGGTACTCCAGCGCACAAGTCGCGATACCTGTTGCCGCTCCTGTCTGGCGAAGAGTACTGGTGTCAGTTGTTTTCTGAACCTGGTAGTGGCAGTGATCTGGCCAGTCTCACCACGCGTGCGATTCGTGACGGAGATGAGTGGGTGGTGAACGGACAGAAGGTGTGGACATCGGGAGCCCAGCATGCACAGTTTGGAATTCTCATTGCCCGTACAGACCCCGATGTGTCGAAACACAAAGGCATCACGTATTTCATTTGTCCGATGAACTCGCCAGGCATCGAGGTGCGACCGATCCGCGAAATGACTGGCGGGCAAACCTTCAATGAAGTGTTCTTCACTGATGTACGGATACCCCATGCCAATGTCGTCGGTGATGTCAACGACGGTTGGCGTCTGGCCAAGGTGACACTTGGTAATGAACGAGTGTCGCTGTCAACCGGTGGTGTGCTGTGGGGATTTGGACCCACGGCAATGGATGTGCTCAATGACGTTCGGGGGCGCGGCGGTTGCAGCGATGCGGTGATGCGACAGCGACTCGCCAAGATGTACACCGAACATATGCTGTTGGATCTCATTCGCCAACGCACGCTTGCCGCGCGGGTTCGCGGTGATCAGCCCGGGCCCGAGGCCAGCATTCGCAAAATTTTGGCCGACGAACACGGCCAACACGTTGTTGGTCTGGCGCGCGATCTCACAGGAGCAGCGGCAATGCTTGCCGACGAGACCGGAAGCGGTTTGTCCAGCCCGAGTTGGTACTACGCGTTCTTGTTTTCGCCTGCACTGACTATCGGTGGTGGCACCGGCGAGGTACAGCGCAACATTGTTGGCGAGCGCGCCCTCGGCTTGCCGCACGAACTGGAGGTCTCATTCAATCCGGAATGACAGCCCCGCATGCTGTTGTAGCCGTTCGATCAGCATCGAACCCATGGCGGATGCCGGCGTCCAAATGCCGCCGGGCGTGGTCGTGCAGTCACGAAGAAGGCAAAGCGCGCTTTCGGCGATCATCTTTGAGGTTGAGCCGTAGCCCGGATCGATGTCGGCGGCGACGCTGGCACGGATCGTATGGCCGTTCGCCGACTTACCGATGAACAAGATGTCGTAAAAACCCGCTTCCCGTTCCTGCGCGGTCGGGCCTTCACCGGGTTTCGCAACGTCATCGCCGATGAGAACATTGTCAGACGCGATGGCGGTGGCGATTTTCTCGCCTCGCTCGCCGGACCCCGTGACCAGCATCTCGCTGTAACGGAAATCGGTTCCATAAGCGTGGCCCAACAGCAGATTCGAACGGTGGATATTCTTCGTATTGATTGGCGCCATGATAAAAGGCGCGACCCAGGCGCCGATGCTCTCGTCCAATTGTGGTTCCGAGTCGAACGGTTGTTGTGGCCCTTCGAAGCCGGGAGTTAGCGCGAAAGGGCTGTTCAGCAATTTGGCTGCCTCTGGATCTCTGCTTGCCGCCATCGTTGCTTTGAGACTTGCCACCGTGCCGCCGGACAATGACCCTTTCATTTTTCGCACACGCGCTCTTACATCGATACAGGGGACGCCGAATCGCTGATTCGCTTCGCTTTGCAGAAAATGCACTCCGAGATCGAACGGAATCGAGTCGAAGCCACAGGAAAAGACCACGCGCGCGCCGGTTTTCTTCGCCGTTGTGTCGTGAGCTTCGATCATCGCCCGCATCCAGCCGGGTTCGCCGCAAAGGTCGACATAATCCGTCCCTGATTCCGCGCACGCGGCGACAAGTGCCGAGCCGTAAAGTTGGTAGGGGCCGACTGTCGTCACAACGATTTTTGTGCGCGCGACCATGTGCTTGAGTGACCGCGGGTCGCTCGCGTCGGCAATGAGCAGTGGCATCGAAAGGGGCGCACCGATTTCCTCGCGCACCTTGGCGAGTTTTTCCTCACTGCGCCCAGCCATCGCCCATTTCAGGGCCGGATCACGTCGGTACTGCCGAGCAAGATGTTCCGCGACGAGACGCCCGGTATATCCGCTTGTGCCATAGACAATCAGGTCAAAGTCTTCTGTGGACATTTCAGACGACCTAATCCATCGGCTGCGCGAGCCTATTCGGAGCCGTGAATATGGCGGTCCTGTCCCGACCAATAGGGTTCGCGCAATGTCCGGCGGAGGATCTTGCCGACCGGGGTTTTCGGCAGCGTCTCCACAAACTTGATCGTTTTGGGAACCTTGAAACGCGCCAGGTTGGATTTTGCAAATGCGATCAATTCCGACTCGGAGACATTCCAGTCGGGGCGCAGTACGACGGCCGCAAAGACCGCTTCGCCCCATTTCTCGTCGGGCGCAGAGAAGACACCGCACTCCGCAACGGCCTCATGGGCCAGGAGCGCGTTCTCAACTTCCGCCGGGTACACGTTGTAGCCGCCGGTGATGATCATGTCCTCCTTGCGATCGGCAAGATAGACGTAACCGTCAGCATCGATGCGCCCGAGATCGCCCGTGCCGAGCCATCCGTTGCGCAGACGTTCCGCATCAAGTTCGGGCCGACGCCAGAACCCGGGCGTGACCCACGGCGCACAGATGCAAATTTCTCCGATTTCCCCCGGCGCACAAACGCCGCCATCGGCATCGACGATCCGAATCTGTGCGTTGGCGTATTCGCGCCCCACGGATGTGAGGCGCGCGCGGTTGCCCATCAGCGCTTCCTGATGTTCCGCAGGCCCCATGAATGTATTGAGACCGTACGCTTCCGTCTGGCCAAATCCGGTGTGAAGCACCGGCCCCAGCCGGACCATCGCCCGTTCGACAAGGGAGGGTGCCGCGGGCGCCGCGGCATAGACGATGGTCTTGAGACTCTTCAGATCCGTTTCTCCGATCGCGGGATCATCCAGCAGCATGCGCAGGGCCGTCGGCACGCTCACCATGAAGGTGATCCGGTGCGTGGCGATGGCCTCAAGGATTGCGTTCGGTGAGGCGTCGCGCAGGATGACAAGTGCCGCGCCGCCGATCCAGGCGCTGTCCATTGCGCGCCCGCAGAAGTGGCTGAGCGGCAGGTGTCCGAGCAGACGATCGCTCGGTGAATGTTTGAACGTCGCGGCCCAGAAGTTCATCGCCGCAGACACGGTCGCATAACTATGCGTCACACCCTTCGGACGGCCAGTCGTGCCGGATGTGTAAAGGATCTGGGCGAGTTCGCTCGCCGGGCGGTCGACAATGTGCAGATCGCCCGGCGCGTGCGGCGCCGCGAGCAGATTGTCGTCGCCAGCAAATTCGCCGACGGCGAGTGCTACGTTTGGCTGCGGGGCGATCTTTCGGGCGCGTTCGAGGCCCTGCGGTGCGAGCGCCAGCACAAACCGCGCTCCGGAATCGGTGACGATGAAGCCTTGCTCCGCCTCGGTCAGCGCGCCAAGCATCGGTGTGAGAACGCCGCCGGCGCGCGCGATGGCGATGACGGTGATGACATATTCGAGGCAATTGTGCTGGATGATGGCGGCGCGGTCCCCTGGTTCGAGGCCGCGTGCGACGAGGGCCCGCGCCAGCGTGCTGGCGCGTTCGTCGAGTTCAGTGAATGTCAATGTTCGCTCGCCATCGATGAGGGCGGTTCGGTCGGGCCAGTGACGGGCGGCGCGCGCCGGATAGTGCGAGTACGGATGAATCATGGCTTCTCCTTACGTTTTGGTAAGTGGCGCTCGGCCGGGCCGGCGTAATGTGCCCCGAGTTGATCAGGGATGATGCGCAGGGGAACACCCTCGCGGATCTCTTCTGTTATGTGGGCGAGAAGGGCCATTCCGTAACTCAATGCGCCAAGCCCGCCGATGATGAGTGGGTCGAATTTAAGATCGGCGAGGACTGCGCCGAGCGCGCCTGCGAGATTGATAGGAATTGTGCGGCCCTTGCGTTCGCCAAGGTATTCCTCGACAGCGTCAAGCATGCGGCCATGTTCGCGCCAGCCGTCTAACTCCAGAGCGAGGCGGCGAACGACGACGACGCGCGGTTCGGCCTGTTTGTGCAAGGGATGGCCGAGACCAGGAACGCGGCCGCGCCGCTCGCTCCAGACTTCAACGACGCGCGCGCACGCCTCGAGTTCCGGAAGATTCCAAGCGACCGCTTCGATCAGCATTTCAGCCGGTTCCTGTGGCGAGCCTGTGACGGATCCGGTTGCAAGCATCCCGCTGGCGAGGGCAGGAATGGGAGAGTCCGGGAAAGCCGACGCCGTGAATCGTGCCGCCCCCACAGCCGAGGAGATGAACTGCTGGTCCATGCCGCTGCGTAGGACGAGATCGAACAAGGCGGTTTCACGCACATCCGGCACCTCGCCCCGAAGCAGTAGGAAAGCCGATTCCGTATAGGAGAGATTCTCGATGAGTTCCTCGACGGGGTATCCGCGCACGCGGATACGACCGCCTTCGGCGCGGCTGATCCGCGTCGTCCAGTAGTCGCTCCAGTCTCCAGACGCGACGTAGTCGCCGATATTCCGGCGCCTGACGTTTTTCTCACTGCGCTTCTTATTGTCAGTCATGGTGGGAATCCTCTACTTTCTGGCGTCGTGGACTTGGACGCCCTGATGCAGCGACGGGCACAAACTGGGGCAGGATGAGATCGCCCTTGGGTTTGAACCGGACTAGCACGCTCATTCCGACTTTCACATCCGCGAGTTCGCAGTCGACGATGTTCGATATGAGACGCGGGCCTTCGCGCAGGACGATCAGGGCAACGACGTAGGGAACTTGAAAATCCGGATGATAGTGGTGTCTGTAGATGGTGAATGTTGCCACTTCTCCATATCCGGACAAAACCTGCGCGCCGAGCTCAGTCGACCAGCAACGAGGGCAGACTGGACCGGCAGGCAAAAATAAGTGCTCGCACTCGTTGCAGCGGGCCGCTTCGAGGACGCCACGTTTGCAGGCGTCCCAAAATGATCTGGTGAAGTGGCCAGGTTCGAAATTGGAGGGGGAGGACTGCCGATCAATGTTCATGTCACCGTCCGAGGAGCAATGTCGCATGGGTGTTCATTCCAAGGCCGTGACCGGAAACAAGGGCGATTTCAGCGTCCTTGATCTGCCGCTCGTCAGCTTCTCCGCGTAACTGGCGAACCGCTTCGATGACGTGCATCATGCCGCCGCCATAGCCCTCCGCCATCAGGCCGCCGCTGGGGTTCACTGGCAGTTCGCCGCCCGGACCAATGCGACCGTTTTCGACGAAGGCGCCGGCTTCGCCCTTCTTGCAGAAGCCGTAATCTTCAAGTTGCATCAGCACCGCGATCGTGAAGCAGTCATAAATCAGCGCGAGATCAATATCGCTGATGCTGAGTCCGGCGCGGGCCAGCGTCGTGGGTCCGCAGCGCGCCGCCGGAAGACTATCGAAATGTTCGGGCGAAGACCATGTGCCGAGGCTGTGCGCCTGACCGAAGCCGAGGACCTGCACCGGCCGGGAAGGCAGATCCGGCGTGTGGTCCGCGGCACACACGACAACCGCCGCCGCACCATCCGAGACCAGGCAGCAGTCGGCGCGACGCAACGGTTCGGTCACCATCGGCGAAGCAAAATATCCATCCAGATCAAGCGGCTCGCGCAGTTGCGCGTGTGGCGTGCGCGCGGCCCACAACCTGGCAGCGATGGCGATCTCCGCAAAATGTTCGGGCCGCGTGCCGTAGAGCGCCATATGACGTTGCGCGGCGAGCGCATGGAGTCCGGCCGCACCAAAAAATCCGAACACGGACTCTTCGCCGCGGCCATAGGTGAATGAGCCGGGCGCGGACAGGGCGGCGTCACCGTAAACGCAGACGCAAACTGTGCAGAGACCGGCCTCGATCGCCATCACCGCGCGTTGAATGCTGGACACGCTGGCGGCTCCGCCAAGGATCTCAGAGCCGACATAGTCGGGATCAAGTCCGAGATGCTGACCAAGAGTCAGAAAATGCGGTGCGATTCCCTTGATCACGCCCTGCGCCGGACCGGGGTCGGTGATCAGACCGTCAACGTCGTCCTTTTCCAACCCCGCATTGCTCACCGCGCGGCGGATCGCCTCCGCTTCGAGATCAAGCGCCGTGCGATTCGGAAACCGACCGAAGGCCGTGTGTCCGATCCCAGCAATTACGGCATGGTGGAGGGCCACATTCTTCCTTTCGTCGGCACGCTCAACCAAGATGGCGGCCAGATCGGATTTGATTTGATACTGATGAATACATTATTATAGAATGACACTCTTATAGTAGAGTAACACTCAGTCTAATTCAACTCTGTGGCCCGCCAATCTGCCAAAGGACGCTAATAAATGGAATGGGAATGGACCGAGGAGCAAGAACTGTTGCGGCGGTCGGTCAGTGAATTCGTTCAACGGGAGATTACGCCTCACGTGCTCGACTGGGAGCGCGCGGGCGAGGTTCCGCGGGAAATTTTTCGCCAACTCGGTGAGCTTGGCATGCTTGGCGTGCGTCTGTCTCCCGACTATGGCGGTGGGGGACAGGACTTCTGGTTTACCACGGTTCTGCTCCAGGAATTGATGCGGTGCGGGTCGATCGGCGTGCCGGTGACGATCATGGCGCACGCGGAATTTGCAACCATGCTGATCGACCGCTGGGGATCTCCGGCGCTCAGAAAAAAATATGTGTGTGCGGCCACGGAAGGGCGAATGATCGGCGCACTTGGTGTCTCCGAGCCCGATGCGGGCAGCGATGTTGCATCGTTACGCACGCGTGCGGTGCGCGACGGTGATGACTACGTCATCAATGGGTCGAAACTCTACATCACCAACGGCACGATCGCCGACTACATCACGACAGCGGTGCGCACCGGCGGTCCGGGCCATCGCGGCATTTCTGTGATTGTCGTACCGGGCGACAGCAAGGGATTGAAGCGTCGCCGCATACAAAAACTTGGTACCCATGCATCCGACACGGCTGAACTGTTTTTCGAGGATTGCCGAGTTTCTGCGGAGAATTTGGTCGGAACGGAGAATGAGGGTTTCCGTCTAATCATGTCAGGGTTTGAAGGCGAGCGGTTGGTGCTGGCGATCATTGCCTGCGCGCACGCACGGTTGATGTTTGACGAAGCGCGCAATTGGGGTCATCAGCGCAAGGCGTTCGGTCAGCCATTGCTGGGTTTTCAGGTCTGGCAGCATCGCCTCGCTGACCTGCTGACGCGCATCGAGGCGGCCGAAGCGCTGACCTATCGCGGCATCGACCTATATGTGAAAGGCCGGCCCGCGCAGTCCGAAATCTCGATGGCGAAATTGTTTGCCACCGAGACGGCGCTCGATGTCGCACGCGAATGCAGTCAGTTCCAGGGTGGGCTCGGCTATATGGAGGAATGCCTGATGGCGAGGCTGCACCGCGATGCGCTCGCGCTGACCATCGGTGCCGGCACCAGTGAAATGATGCGCGGCATCATCGCCAAGTCGAACAATCTGACCGCGGGCGCGACATGACGCTCAAAAGTGAGATCAAAGGCGCCGTGCTGATTCTGACGCTGAACCGAACTGCGGCTCGGAACGCCCTCAATTTTGAAATGCGTGAAGCATTGACGGCACAATGGCAACGGTTTCGCGATGATGACGCGTTGCGCGTTGCGGTGCTCACCGGCGCCGGAGAGGCAGCGTTTTGCGCGGGCGCCGATCTAAAGGAAATTGGCGACTACTACCAATCGATGACCCCGATCGAACGACGCGAGCGTGGAGAACGCGAGCCCGGGCTCGGTGCCATCACGCGAAATTTCGATCCGCGCAAGCCGGTAATTGCGGCGATCAACGGGGCATGCCTCGCCGGCGGGCTAGAACTTGCGCTTGCCTGTGACATCAGGATTACGGCAGCGCACGCAACGTTTGGTTTGCCGGAAGTACGCCGCGGCATCCTGCCGGGCGCCGGCGGCACGCAGCGCTTGCCGCGGGCGATGCCGTTCGGCGTTGCGATGGAGATGATCCTGACCGGCGAGCCAATCGACGCCGAAGCGGCCTTGCGGTGGGGGCTCGTAAGCAGGCTCGTGCCCGGCAACCAATTAATGGAGAGCGCGATGGGCATCGCCGAGCGCATTGCCGGCAACGGTCCGCTTGCCGTGCGCGCGGCTCGTGACGCTGCCTATCAAGGACATGATCTGCCACTCGAGCAGGCGCTTCGCGTGGAGCAGTTCCATGCCGAACCGTTGCGGCAGAGCGAGGACGCGCGGGAAGGCGTGCGCGCTTTCATCGAGAAACGCATCCCGCAATTTCAGGGCAGATGAGAACCGAACGGAGGTCAGGATATGGGACGTGAACGCATAGCAATCGACGCATGGGCAACCTATGTTTCGCCGCAGGGGGCGACGCGCTGGCCGCCGGAGTTCCTGCACATCTTCCGTAAATATCGCTCGCCGAAGTCGATGACCGAGGGACAATCAGTCGAGGCGATGCTCAAGGAAATGGATGACGCGGGTGTCGATCGAATCGTCCTGTCGGCTTTTTATTACGGCGGCCAGTGGGTTCTGACGAATGAGGAAGTCGCCGAACTTGTCGAGAAGCATCCGGACCGGTTCATCGGAGCCGGAACTGTCAGTGTCATGCAAAAGCCGATGGATGTCGCTCGCGATGTTGAGCGGCTCGTCAACGAACTCGGACTGCGCTGCATTCGGCTCGAGCCCTATATGTATGGCGATGGGATGACAGGTCTGCCACCGAATGATAAACACTATTGGCCGGTCTATATGAAATGCTCCGAGCTTGGTGCTGCTGTCGCGATTCAGGTTGGCCACACCGGCCCGTTGCTTCCCTCCGAGTGCGGGCGGCCAATCTACCTCGATGAAGTCGCGCTTTCTTTCCCCGATCTGGTCATACTCGGGTGTCACGTCGGCCAACCTTGGCACGAAGAGATGATGGTGTTGGCATGGAAACACCCGAACGTCTATCTGGAGACTTCCGCGCGAGGACCGCGCCAATGGCCGCAATCACTCGTCGATTTCGCCAAGGGCTGGGGACAGGACAAAGTGATCTGGGCAACGGATTATCCGCTCTTGGGCTTTGATCGAACGCTGACTGAACTTGAGGGGCTTGGGGTGAGTGATGAAATTTATCGCAAACTTGTGCGCGACAACATCCTGCGTGCGCTGAGGTTAGAGCGTTGAGCGCCGCCGACAGCATCTACGCCTTGCGATCGGGGACGTCATGACCGATACATTGCTCCATCAATTTCAGAACAGCGTATTGCGGCTGACCTTGAATCGACCGGACAAACTGAACGCGATCGACATCCCCACGCTCGACGGGCTAATCGAAGCACTGGAAACGGCCGAGAATTCAGCGGATGTGCGAGTCATCATTTTGGCAGGCTCGGGTCGTTCGTTTTGCGCGGGCGCGGATATCGGTCAGATGATCGATCGCACGCCTGCCGAGTGGCAGCGCATTGTCGATCACTATCTCGATCCCATCCGGGTAATCTCGCGAATGGGCAAGCCTGTCATTGCGCGTTGCCACGGCAACGTCTTCGGTGGCGGACTCGGGCTGGCCATGGCCTGCGACTTCCGCGTCGCCTCGGACGGCGCGCGATTCTGCACGCCGTTCGTGAAGTTGGCGCTCGCTGGCTGTGATATGGCGTCCGGTTATTTCCTGCCGCGACTCATCGGACTCGGGCGCGCGACCGACATGATGATGACGGCGCGTGTTGTCGAGGCCGCCGAAGCGCTTGCCATCGGTCTGGTGACGCAAGTTGTGCCCGACGACCAGCTTGATGCAGCGGTCGATGAACTGGCTGGTCGGCTGGCGGCAGGTGCGCCGAATACAACGGCTTTCACCAAGAGTGCCATTCGTAAATCTCTCGATCGGGACATGGAGGCGGAATTCGACTACGAAGTTTTTGCCCAAGTCCAATGTCTGCTGAGCGAAGATCACCGCGAAGGCGTCGCCGCATTTCGTGAGAACCGGAAACCTGTGTTTCATGGGCGCTGATTCCTTGTCCAGCGAAGAAATTCAGTTTCGCGATGCTGTCAGGGGCTTCGTGGCCAAAGAGATCACGCCCAATGCAACGCGCTGGGATCTGGAAGAGCGCTATCCGCAAGAGCTGTTTCGAAAGCTCGGTGATCTCGGCTGGCTTGGCACCTCGTTTCCAGAAGAAGTCGGCGGCGATGGCGGTGGGTCCGCCCTTTATGCCATTCTCTGCGCTGAACTTGCGCGCGGTTCGGCGGCGATAGCACTCGGGCTTTATGTGCACAGCGCGTTGGCTTGCGCGGCGATATTTCATCTTGGTGATGAGGATCAGAAATCGGGGCGCCTGCCGGATGCGTTGGCGGGAAGAAAAATTGGTTGTTGGGGCTACGCCGAAGCGGGAGCGGGCGCCGACATTTCATGTGTTGCAACACGCGCGGTGAAGAGCGGGGATGATTACGTGATCAACGGCGCGAAGCTCTACATCACCAATTCGCCGTTTGCCGATTTCATGGTAGTTGTCGCTTCGACTGCACCGGACCTGGGCCTGAAAGGAATGTCGCTCTTCATCGTTGACCGCGACACAAAGGGCGTCACCGTTAGCGCGCCGTTCAAAAAGCTCGGCATGGGCGCCTCGGAAATGGCGGAGGTCGTCTTCGACGATGCCCGCATATCGGCGCGCAATCTGCTCGGCCCGGAGAATCTCGGGTTCCTGCAGGCTCTGAAGGTGCTGACGCTTGGTCGCATCGCCAGTGCAGCGTTCGGCGTCGGTCTGGGGCAGGCCGCACTTCAGGAATCGATAAGTTATTCGAATGCCCGGCTACAGGCTGGCAAACCGATATCGCGTCACCAGTTCATTCGCTTTACGCTTGCCGACATGGCGACGAAACTGGAGGCTGCATGGCGGTTGACTCTTCACGCGGCGCGCCTCGCGGATGCTGGCAGCGCCCATGATTGTGAGGCGGCGATGGCGAAACTGTTCGCCACGGAAACCTGTACCTGGGTTTGTGAACGCGCACTGCATCTGTGCGGTGCCCAGGGCTACATGCGCGAGAGCGCCGCTCAGCGCTTTTATCGTGATTGCAAGGTTCTTGAAATTGGCGAAGGCACAAGTGAAATTCAGCGCGAAACAATCTTTCGTCACATAGGAAACTGAATCATGGGCGTGGCGGAACGACGAGAGCGGGAACGACTGGCGCGAAAAGAGACTGTGCTTCAGGCGACGCGGAGCGTGCTGCTCGAAAAGGGAGTGCGCGGAACCACGACCAAGGAGATCGCGGAGCGTTGCGAACTCTCCGAGGCGACGCTGTTTTTCTATTTCAAGAACAAGGATGAAATTCTGCTGTCGCTGATCTTCGAAAGCATCAATTTCTGGACGAGAGGACTTGATGACCTTGGGAAAAGAAAACTCCCGCGGGAGAAAATGCTCGACGAAGTCTGGCAGTTTCATGAAAGCGTCTATAGAGACCATCCGGATTATTTCGTGATATCGGCCTATCTTGCCGAACCGTACATTCTGGAGAATGTTTCGATCGACGTAAAGCAAGAGATCGCGCATCAATCCGGCGAGAACTTTCGCCTTCTGGCAAAACTTCTGGGGGAGACAACGGACGCCGCAAGCGGTCGCGTTCTGGCGGACACGATATGGTCTGCTTTTCTCGGACTGACAATCATGGGCTCGGCTCGAAATAATCTCGGCCATGCCCTGGTGAATTTCGGCAGCGATGATCGGGCGAAAGTGTTTGAGGTGTTGAAATCCGGATTGCTGGAGGGAAGCGCGTGATGGCGGCCAAGGAAATGCGCGCCGCGCGTCTCTACAAGGTAGGCGTCCCGCTGGTCGTCGAATGTGTGCCGATTCCGGAGCCCGAGGCGCACGAAGTTCTGGTCGAAGTGGCGGCGTGTGGTTTGTGCGGGACCGACATCCATCTCGCCGTTGAGGGCGACATTCCAGTATCCCGAACCCCGATCACGCTCGGTCATGAAGCAGCCGGCGTGATTACCGCACTGGGAGCGGCCGTGACCGAATTTGCGGTTGGCCAGCGCGTGGCGCTCTTTCCATCAGCGATCTGCGGTGTGTGCCGGTTCTGCCGCGCAGGCCGTGAATCGCTTTGCGAAGCGTCAAAGGTGTACGGAATGTCGAGAGACGGCGCACTGGCGCAATATGTCGCCGCGCCAGTGTTTGGCGTGGTTCCTATACCAGATGCCCTTCCATTTGCGCAGGCCGCCATTGTCACCGATGGTGTCGCGACGCCCTTCCATGCGTTGCGCACGCGCGGCGCTTTGAAGGTGGGCGAAGCGGTTGCTGTCGTCGGGTGCGGTGGTCTCGGCACCCACGCGATAATGCTGGCGCGAATGATGGGGGCTGGTTTTATCGTCGCCATTGATGTGCAAAGCGAAGCCCGCGAGCGGGCGCTCGATCTTGGCGCCGACCTTGCCATCGATCCGCAGATGGAGCCGAATGTCGGCAAGGTAATTCGTCAGCACCTAGGGCGCGGCGTTGATCTTGCGCTCGAGTTTGTCGGACGGGCAGAGTCGGTCGAAACGGCGCTGAGGATGCTCGATACGGGCGGGCGCGCCGTCGTTGTTGGCGTCGGGTCGGCGAGGCCGCAGTTGCCGCCGCTGGTCAGCTTTGTCGGTCGGGAGTTCTCGGTGATCGGCTCCTTCGGCATGGACAAGCGCGACATTGTCGACCTGCTGGCGCTGATCGCCCGTGGCCGACTTGATCTATCTCGGTCCGTCTCGCAGATATATCCGCTCGCGGATATCAACAAGGCTCTCGATCGGTTGGCAAGTAAAGATACCGGAGTCGTCCGGCTCGTGGTTGAGCCCGGTTGCTAAGTCGAATGCGCACATTCAAGTTATACCCACTTAGACATAAGGAGTAGTTTGCTGCATATGGGAAAACAAATCACAAATCTTGCAGGCATTATTCGGGTCCACGCCACCGAGCGGGAAAACAAACCGGCACTCGTACTTGGTGACAAGTCGCTGACCTGGGGGCAGTTGTACGCGAGATCCTGCCAAATGGCTCAAGCGCTCCGTGCAACGGGCATCGGGTCACAAGACCGGGTCGCATTTTTGGACAAAAACTCAATTGAACACTTTGAGGTGTTTTACGGTTGCGCACTGCTCAACGCGGTGAGCGTTGACGTCAATTGGCGTTTGGCACCGCCCGAGGTGGCCTTCATCGTCAACGACACCGAAGCCAGAGTGTTGATCGTCGGACCCGACTTCGTGCCAGTTATTGAGGCGATTGCTGATCAACTTACATTTGCCAAGACGATTCTAGTTATTGGCGGTCACTCCACGTACGGAGACTACGAAACATTCGTCACTCGGCACAGCGCGGAAGACCCCGGTGTTGAAGCCGGCTCCGATGACGTCGCATTTCAATTGTACTCAAGTGGCACGACTGGTCGACCCAAGGGTGTAATGCTGACGACAGACAACTTTTTTGCGTTCTTGCCGCTAGCCAAGGACGCTTGGATGCTCACCGCCGATTCGGTGAACTTGGTGGCGATGCCGCTGTTCCATATTGGTGGTAGCGGTTGGGCCACCGCTGGTCAATACGTTGGTGCCGCATCAATCATCGTGCGGGATATCGACCCCAGTGCGATTGTGAAACTGATTGGTCAGCAGCGCATAACCCACGGATTCCTGGTACCTGTGCTGTTGCAGTTCACGCTGATGGTGCCCGATATCGACAAGGCCGACTTTTCCAGCCTCCAGTTGATCCTGTACGGGGCATCGCCGATCTCGGATGAAGTGCTCGCCGGTTCGATCAAGACCTACAAGTGTAATTTTATGCAGGTATATGGGCTTACCGAGACCACAGGTGTTGTGACCATGTTGCCACCCGAAGATCATGACCTTGACGGCCCGAACAAGCATCGCCTGCGCTCGTGCGGTAAACCGGCACCGGGGGTTGAGTTGCGCATTGTGGATACCGAAACCTCGAAAGATATGCCACTCGGCGAGGTAGGTGAAATTTGGTTGCGATCACCACAGGTGATGAAGGGGTATTGGAAGATGCCCGAGGCCACAGCCGAGGCCATTGTCGAAGGCGGCTGGTTTCGCTCCGGCGACGTGGGATACCTCGACAAGGACGGCTATTGCTACATCTACGACCGCGTCAAAGACATGGTTGTTTCCGGAGGTGAAAATATCTACCCGGCAGAAGTTGAAAATGCGTTGATGGCTCATCCGGCGATTGCCGATGTTGCCGTCATCGGTGTGCCGGATGAGAAGTGGGGCGAAGCGCCGATGGCCATCGTCGTGCGCAAGAAAGATGTCGTCGTCACCGAGCAAGAGATCATTGACTTTGCGCGCACGAAACTGGCCGGTTTCAAGTGTCCGAAGACAGTGGTGTGGGCTGAGGCGTTGCCGCGTAATCCGAGCGGCAAGATTTTGAAGAAAGATCTTCGAGCTCCGTACTGGGTGGGTCGAACTCGTCTCATCAATTGATGCGCCCCTAGAGTCGGGAACACGAGCGCAGACCCGAAGGGGATACGGCATGAAATTGTCGATGATGATCAATTACGTCGGAGATTTTCAGGGCTCGGCCAAACAAGTAGTTGAACTTGAAAAAGTCGGTCTCGACATGGTGTGGGTCGCCGAAGCGTACAGTTACGACGCCATTTCGCAGATCGGCTATTTGGCTGCGGTCACCAACCGTGTCGAAATCGGTACCGGCATCGTCAACGTGTTTTCACGTACGGCGGCGCTAATGGCAATGACCGCGGCCGGTTGCGATTACGTGAGCGGCGGTCGTTTCGTGCTCGGACTTGGCGTCTCCGGTGCACAGGTGATCGAAGGTTTTCACGGCATGCCATATGAAAAGCCAATGCAACGCACCAAGGAATACATCGAGGTGTGTCGCCAGGTGTGGAAACGAGAAAAGCCCCTGATCTATCGCGGTAAGACCGTGCAAATACCCCTTCCCGAAGGACAAGGACTTGGCTTGGGCAAGGCACTTAAATTGATCAATCACCCGGTGCGAAACGAAATTCCAATCTGGTGGGCATCACTGATGGGAAAAAGCGTCGAAGCAACGGCAGAAGTCGCTGATGGTTGGATGCCCATCTTCTTCTGGCCGGAAAAGTTTCACAAGGTGTGGGGCGATGCGCTCAAGGCTGGTCTCGCCAAGCGCGACCCGTCACGCAAGCAATTGGATATTTCTGCCGGTGGAATTCTTGCCATCGACGAATCACTTGTCGGCGAGGATCAACAAAAGGTGCTTGACTTCGCCCGCCCGAGTACTGCTTTGTATGTCGGTGGTATGGGGGCGCGCGGTAAGAATTTCTACAACGACATTTGCCGGGCTTACGGATACGAAAAGGAAGCCTCGCTGATTCAGGATGCTTACCTTGATGGCAAAAAGGAAGAAGCGGCGAAGTTGGTGCCCGCCGAGTGGTTGGCGAAATCACATCTTGTCGGCTCGAAGGGTTACATCAAGGAACGAGTGGCCGCATTCAAGGAAGCTGGAGTCACCGTGTTGTCGGTGAATCCGATCGGACCAAATGCCGTTCAGCAAGTGGAACTTCTGCGTTCAATTATTGACGACGTTCGCTGAGCGTCATGACCACCTCGGTGAGCGGCTTTGTGGCACCCGGCTGGGAGCCGGTGTATGAAACGTTCCGGCAAACGATCGACTCCGGACAAGATGTGGGAGCAGCGGTTTCACTTTTTCGCCGGGGGCAATGCGTTATCGATCTGGTGGGCGGGTACTTTGACAACGAATCCACCAAGCCCTACAGCCACGACACACTGCAATTGGTGTTCAGCACCACCAAGGGTGTCACCGCGATCGCCGTGGCGATGTGTGTGGAACGAGGTCTGCTCTCATATCAAGAGCCCGTGGCGTCATTTTGGCCCGAGTTTGCAGCGAGTGGCAAGGAATATGCCACGGTGGCGCAATTACTCTCGCATCAGGTCGGTCTCTACACGGTGGATGGACCAATCACCCTCGCCGAGGCCCTCGACTGGGACATCATCACTCAACGGCTGGCCGCCACGGCACCAGCGTTTCCGATCGGATCGGCCCATGGTTATCATGCCCTCACCTTCGGCTGGTTGGCGGGGGAACTAGTTCGTCGTGTGGATGGTCGCAACATCGGTCGCTTCATCGCCGAGGAAATTGCTACTCCGTTAGGAGCGGAAATCTATATCGGCCTTCCGGAGCATCTTGAGTCACGCGTGTCGCCACTCAACACTGGTTGGCCACGTGAAGTCGGCGAACCGGCACCCATTTTTGATCCAGAGGCGAAAGAACTTTTAAACAAGATCACCCGACCTGGCACACCGGGTGCCAAAGCGTTTTCACTGAACGGTGCGTTTTCGGTGGCCGGCGGTTTCAATCGTCGGGATGTGCATGCCGCGGAGATTCCCGCAGCCAATGGCATCACCAATGCCCGATCGCTGGCCAAGATGTACGCCGCGACGATGGACCAGGTGCAAGGTGCGCACGGTCCGGTGCGTTTGGTGTCTCCGGAAACGATGATCGAGATGAGCACGACAGTGACACCCCGTGGCGAATCCGATTTGTGTTTGGTGATACCGACATCAGTTGGCATGGGATTTATGACCCATAACGACTTCATCCCATACTCCGGCCCCGGAACATTTGGTCACCCGGGTGCAGGCGGCTCAATGTCGTTCGCCGACCCACGGCGCGCCATGTCGTTTAGCTATGTGATGAACAAAATGGGCGAAGCCCTCGTCGGCGATCAGCGTTCGGCCCGGCTCATTGCGGCGGCAGTTCGTTGCGCAGACGCCGCCGCATCGACGAGGTAAGCGTCATGTTCAAAGTGGCGGCTACACCCGCGGCAATTCCCATCATCGCCATCGCGGTTCGAACGGCGAAAAACTCGCTGAGTATTCCGGCCACCACGCTGCTCATTCCGAGCATGAGAGTCACCAGTGCCATATCGCCAGCCAACACCCGACCGCGCAATCTATCGGGAGTGCGCATTTGTAGTCCGTAAGTTGACAGTGTCCATTGTGCGCCACCACCAAAGTGGGCGGCCATGATACATAGACAAGCAATAATCAAAGTCGGACTGACAGATGCGCCTAGGTAGCCAATTGCGAACAGGAATCCGGCAATTCCACAAGTTGTGAGTAAACGAGGAAAGTCATTTTTCACAAATCGGGTTGCCGCAATTGGTCCGAGAGCCGCACCGAATCCGCGGGCAGCAAACAGAAGTCCCGTTCCACCATCACCGGCACGAAATGCATCGGAAGCCAACACCGCTAGCTGACCAACGGCGCCGGCTCCAACTGCATAGGTAGTTTTGGAGGCGATGAGAGCAAAAATTACGTGATCACTTTTGGCCAAATGAAGTGCTTCTCCCATATCAGCGATTGGTCGCACTAGCTCTTGGTGAGACTCGCTACGCGCCTCCTGCATTGGAGTTTTAATCCGCGCGATGAGCGCGGCTGCAATCAAGAAGGTGGCGATGTCGGCAGCAAAGGTGGCAGTGCGGCCAAAGACTTGAGAAAATAGGCCGCCCAAGGCCGCGCCGGCAAAAATCATGACGCCCCAACTCGATCCAAACAAAGCATTGGCCTGTCGCAGTTCGTCGTCGTTGCGCACCAAATTGGGAAGTGCTGCCGAATAGGCGGTATTGACGAATGCCGACAAACCGGTGATGAGCGTTTGCGCCAACAGGCCCAGCCAAATTCGGTCGTGTGTTGTAAACAGAAACCCAACAGCAGATAGTGCTTGCAATAGTGAAAAGACGAAAAGTATTTTGCGGCGATCAAATTTGTCAACGACTGGTCCGGCCAGGGGTGACATAAAGAATGTTGGCAATGTGAATGCCACGTACACAAACGCCACGAGCAAATTTGAATCGGTGAAGTCTTTGATTAGTCCGGCGAGAGCGATGTAGGTGAAGAAGTCACCCATGATGGATATGTTGTCCGCAATGAACAAATACCGAACATCGCGATTGGTGCGTAAGACGGAGAACACGACTTGGTCGATTTGTCAAGCGTCAGCAAATACTTATCGACGAACTCCATGAAGGCGCTCAATAATTGCTTCGGCCTCGTCAATCATCCGTTGAACTAGCAAGCCAGCCGGTACGAGTTCATTAATTGCGCCAACGCCCTGACCGGCGGGCATGAATTCGCGATGGACATCGACGACCGTGCCATCCGGATAACCCAAGTGATTGGCCCCGGCTTGCATCGATGCAATTGCTTGGGCGGGGAAGGGTTGAAGATTTTGTGGGTTGGCGTCAAATTCATTCGTCCAGTCGTTTCGTACGACACGGCATGTTTTGCCGGTATAACTGCGAGTGATCACTGTGCCGTCTTCGCCGGTTGTGAGCAGAGTTTCCTTGTAGCCATCCACCGCGCGTGCCTCTGGTGTGGCGATGAATCGTGTGCCAATCCACACTCCATCGGCACCAAGTGCCAAAGATGCAGCCAGACCTCGACCATCAAAGAGTCCACCCGCGGCAACAACCACTACCTTGTCGCCGACTGCATCAACAACTTGAGGTACGAGCGCCATCGTCGCCACTGTGCCGGTGTGGCCGCCCGCCTCGGTACCTTGGGCGACGACAAAATCACAGCCACTCTCCACGGCGGAAATTGCGTGACGCACCTTTCCACACATTGATCCAACAAGGATATTTTTAGAATGCAGATATTCAATGACCTCTCGCGGCACTCCGAGACCGGCAACATAGACGCGAGCACCGCCCTCGACGACATCGCGAATGTCCTGCTCAACTTGTTGCGGGATTGCGGTAAGCAAATCAACACCATAAGGTTTTTTGGTGAGTGCGCGAACCGCAGCAATTTCTGTCGCTAACTCACCGTGGCGCATTGTCGACGCCCCAAGAGTTCCGATCCCGCCTGCCTCGGAAACAGCAGCTACTAGCCGGTGGTATGACACCCCACCCATGCCAGCGAGCATGATCGGATGTTCGATCTCGAGAAGTTCGGTGAGTCGTGTACGCATTGGCTCAACCGTACCGCACTTCTAGCCCTTCGCCATTAGTGGCGTAACGAATCGAAGTACGCGCCTGCGCGCTTGAAAAAGTCAGGATGCCAACGACGAGGGGTGAAAACTACGGCCCGTGGTTCGTCTTCAAACATCCAGCGGGCAAAGTTGCGCCTCGTCCACGGTGTGAGGTTGGCGATACGAAGTCCGCTGCGCGCACACAATTGACTTCGCATCACATAGCCAAGAAAAACCGACATTCGGTGGTCGGCAAAAAAATGCTGCCTAGTCGATCTCTTGTACATGGATTGCGCCACCGATGGCTCTTGACTGCCGCTGTCAATGATTGCCCGCGCCGCAAGAACACCACTGAGGAGTGCCTGGCCGATTCCTTCGCCGGTCAATGCGTCGGTTACGCAGGCGGCATCACCGACGAACAACACGCGACCTACACCAAGTGTTGCCCTGGTCACTCGTGCCGGTATCGGCCATGCCGTATGGCGATCTTCAAACACGGCTTCGGTGCCCAAGGCTTGGCGAATGTGTGGCCGAGCGAGTAATTCGGGCCATAACTTATTCATGTCCTGCACCGTGTATGTGCCACCGCGCAAAATACCAAAGCCAATGTTCACTCGGTTATCTGGTAGCGGAAACGACCAGGCATAGCCGGGCAGCAAATCTTTTTCGAAAAATACATACAAACGTTCGCGTGCCGGTCCGGTGACATTGCGCGCGTATTGACGAAATGCATGCCACTCACCCAGGTACCCAGTGCTTGATAACCCAAGTGACTTGCGCACCGGTGACCACATGCCATCGGCGGCAATGAGATAGTTACAGCGCAGCGGCTCTTGGTCCTCAATATCGACCTGGAGATGGTCGTCGTGCGTCGCTAAAGAACTGAATCCATGCCCTTCGGTAACCTTCACACCACGGGCTCGTGCATGTTTCACAAGGGCATTGTCAAGTTCGACTCTCGGTGCAATTGCTGCAAATTGGCCCATTCCATGTGGTAACGGCATGGACATTTCTCGCCCGCTCGGTGAGCGCAGCCAAACGTCATTGCATACTCGCCAACTTGGAACTGCGGTTGGGTCAAAACCCAGATTTTCAAGCAGGCGTAACGCGCCGGTGGTGAGGCCGTCGCCACAGCACTTGTCCCGCGGAAACTGTGCTTTATCGATCACAACAACGTCGAGACCCGCAGCGTGAAGCATGAGCGCGGCTGCTATGCCAGCTGGTCCTGCCCCAACCACGAGCACATCACAGACGCTTGCCACGGCGATCAGGCTAGAGTTTTTTGCCATGAGTCGCTTATGTGAAGGTCGAATCGTCGTTGTCACTGGATCCGGTCGGGGTATTGGTCGCGACCATGCGTTGAGTCTCGCTCGTCATGGTGCTTTAGTCGTCGTGAATGATCTCGGTGCGAGTGTCGATGGCAGCGGTGGCGACACGAGTCCTGCTCAACAAGTGGTGCATGAAATTGAAGCGATGGGTGGACGAGCGGTCGCCAACGGCGACGACATCTCGACATGGGCTGGTGCGGAGCGACTGATCAACACGGCGGTTGAAACATTTGGTGATCTGCACGCGGTGGTGAACAACGCTGGCATCTTGCGGGATCGAATGCTCACCAACATGACCGAAGCAGAGTGGGATGCAGTGATCAAAGTACACCTCAAGGGAACATTCGCTCCGACACACTTTGCCGCTGCGTATTGGCGCGACCGCAGCAAGGCCGGCCACCCCACCGACGGCCGTATCATCAACACATCATCGGTGTCGGGAATCTACGGAAACGTGGGGCAGACCAATTACGGCGCAGCCAAGGCCGGAATCGCTGCGTTCACCGTCATCGCTTCTCTTGAACTTGCTCGTTACGGCGTCACCGTCAATGCCGTGGCCCCGGTCGCACTTACGCGCATGACCGAAAACCTCGGACCAGCGCCCGAGACCGATGAAGAACGGGAGCAGCGATCACCGAAATGGATTGCGCCGATTGTTACCTGGCTCGTTTCCGAAGAATCTAAAGGTGTCACCGGCCGCGTATTCGAAGCGAGCGGAAGTGTGTTGGCAATAGCCGAAGGCTGGCACCGTGGCCCGACCCATGCACCAGTCGCCGATCCAACAACACTTGGCCCTGTTGTCGAAGAGTTGTTGAGCAAGGCTCGACGCAATGCTGGCATGGATGGCGCTGACGGAAGTTGGCCGCAGCCCCAAGTGAAGTAGTCCTCACCAAAAAGTATTCCCCTGATATTACCTATTTCTTAACGGTTGCTTACTTTTGGCTTCTATTTTTTAGCCATGACCTCAGCAAAATCACATCAAACAGTATTCGCATTTCTAACTGGAGTAGCGCTTCTTGCACTCGTGCTGTCGGCTTGTGGTGGTTCACCAACGACCGCACAGGTCGCATCACTTGCTGATGACACCGCTCCAGTATCAGATACCGCCAACGGATCGGGCGATTCGCAGGCGGGCAATTCCGACGACTTTCGTACGCAACTTCTGGCTTACGCCAAATGTATGAGAGACAACGGTGTTGATTACCCTGATCCTCAATTTGATGCCAATGGTGGCCCACAATTCAACTCCGGTCGTACCCAGTTCGATGCTCAACGCAACGATCCAGTTTTCCAAAAAGCCGAAGCAGCGTGTCAAGACTTACGCCCACAACGTGGAGCCGGATTTCAAATGGACCCAGAGCAGCAGGCTGCGATCAAGGAGAACTTGCTCAAGTACGCCAAGTGCATGCGAGATAAGGGCATCGATTTCCCAGACCCAACGTTTGGTAGCGACGGTCTTCCGCAGTTCGGAGCGAACGGTCCAAGGGGCGATATCAATCGTAATGACCCCGCATTCGAAGCAGCACGAACGGCGTGTCAAACCGAGGTTGGTGGCAATTTCTTCGGTGGTTTCGGCGGCCCTAACGGAACACCACCAACACAGGAAGGTGCCTGATGAACCGTAAATTTGTCGTAGCCGCTGGTCTCGTCGCAATCGCCCTCGGCGCACTCGTTGTCGTGAATATTCTCACCAGCGATTCGGGTTCATCAGCACCCGCCTCCGACAACCAGACCTACACCACGGTAAATGTTGAACAGCGCGACCTTGCCACAACCAGTGACGTAAGTGGCACCATTGGTTTCGGCGATACAACGACCATCTCACTGCAGGACCCATCCAGATTCGTCACGGCGCTTCCTGCAGTTGGCACAGTCATCGAACGTGGTCAGTCATTGGCTGAAGTAAATGGTGTTGCGACACCCTTCTTGCTCTACGGGCAACGCCCAGTGTGGCGAGACTTTGTCAACGGCATGAGCGATGGCGCGGACGTCATGCAGTTGGAAGAAAATCTGGTCACGCTCGGTGTCACCAGCCTTACACCAGATGAAAGTTTTACGGCAGCGACAAAGTCTGCGATCAAGGCTTGGCAGGAGGAATTGGGAGTGACTCAAGACGGGATGCTCTCCAAGTCCGAAATAGTGTTCGCTCCCGGTTCGGTACGCGTTGCTGGTCATCAAGCAACAATCGGTCAAAGTGCTAGTGGCCCAGCGTTGCTAGTAACCGGAACAGCGAAACTCGTATCGGTCAGTCTTGACACTTCAAGGGCCGCATTGGCGATCCTAGGGTCGCCCGTTTCGGTCGTATTGCCCGACGGAAGTGAAGCGTCAGGCAAGATCACGTATGTCGCCGCGACGGCAACGACGTCTCAGGGTCAGGGTGGTCAGGGTGGAACAACGATTGCTGTTCAAGTCACCCTTGACGGAGATTCAACAGTTGGCGACAACACGCCCGTCACGGTCAAGTTGTCAAACAGCACGGCAACCGATGTACTTGCTGTGCCGGTTAAGAGTCTCATCGCACTTGCAGAAGGCGGGTATGCAGTCGAGCGTGTCCGCGATGGAACAACACAACTTGTCGCCGTGACTCCTGGTGTGTTCGCCGGCGGCTGGGTGCAGGTAACCGGTGACGTTGCAGTGGGAGATCAAGTGACGGTTCCCGCGTGAACCTCGTTGCTCCAGTGGTTCTCACTCTTGCTGACGTCGCCAAGGAATATTCGGCTGCCCAACCCGTCGTCGCCCTTCGTGATGTCAATCTGACAGTTCATCGCGGTGAGTACGTCGCAATCGTTGGTCCCTCCGGTTCGGGGAAGAGCACAATGCTCAACCTCATTGGTGCGCTTGATCAGCCGACCAAGGGCACGGTGGTGATTGATGGGTACGACATAGCCGGGATGACCGATGACGAAGTGAGTGCATTTCGCGGACAACGCATCGGGTTTGTGTTTCAGACATTCAATCTCATCGATGGGCTTACGGCACTCGACAATATTGCCGTCGGTCTCATTTACGCTGGTGTGCCTCGAGCGGAACGGTTGCAGCGAGCCGCGGCGGCGTTGGATCGAGTCGGATTGAGTCACCGTGCAACGCACCGACCAAGCGAGTTATCGGGAGGTGAGTGCCAACGTGTGGCAATTGCGCGTGCGGTGGTCAGCGAACCAGCGTTACTCCTCGCCGATGAACCGACGGGAAACTTAGACACGCTCACGGGTGAACGTATTCTTGATGCGTTCGGCGAACTCAATCGTGATGGCGTGACCATCATATTGATCACGCATGATGCCGAGCTTGCATCTTCGTTGTCACGTAAAGTTACGGTTCGCGACGGTCGAATAGTTGGGGACACAGCCAATGCCTAGTCGCCTTTCTCCTCGCGATGTTCTGAGCATCGGAAGTGTTGGACTCCGTACGCGCAAGGTGCGAACTACCCTCACGGCGCTCGGAATCGCCATTGGGATTGCCGCACTGGTAGCCGTGATGGGTATCAGCGCATCGAGCAAGGCCGACCTGCTCGCTCAACTTGACGCACTGGGAACCAATCGTCTCGCGATCCAAGCAGGTGTGTCATTTCGCCCCGGCAGCACTCCAACACTAAATGTCGATGCGGTTGCAATGATCAGGCGAATCGGGCCCGTTCAATATGTCAGCGGCCTCACCACCGCGAGCGCCACAGTTCTACGAACCAATTTTGTGAGTCCGAGCGAGACTGGTGGAATCAGTGTGCAAGGCACCGACAACTATTTCGCTCTGACAAGTGGCGCAACATTGGGGCAGGGAAAGTTTTTCGACAAAGGTCAGGAGTCTTTGCCGGTTATCGTGCTGGGTTCAGATGCGGCGGTAACCCTCGGTATTACTGATCTCGCGATCAATCCAATGGTCTATGTCAGCGGTACATGGTTCACGGTCATTGGCATTCTTGATCCGATACCACTGTTTCCGAACCTCGATCTTGCAGCATTCATTGGCCAGTCGATCGCCGAAGATCTGTTTGCAGCGAGCGCTGAGCCAACAACAGTCTTCGTGGTGACTGAACCGTCACAAGTTGATGTCGTCGAATCCGTATTGGCGGCAACGGCCAACCCTGAAAGTCCAGGTGAAACCCAGGTTTCGCGACCCTCGGACGCCATCGCTGCGAAGAAAAGCACGAGCGACGCTTTAACGGCGCTGCTATTGGGGTTGGGAGCCGTGGCGCTTCTAGTTGGCGGTATCGGTATTGCCAATGTGATGGTCATTGCGGTTCTGGAAAGGCGTACGGAAATCGGTGTCCGGCGTGCCCTCGGTGCGACAAAGAAACACATTCGGATGCAATTCGTAGTCGAAGCGGTGATGCTCGCCGCAATGGGCGGTGCAGTCGGTCTCGCGCTGGGAGGAATCGTTACCGCTGGCTATAGCGCCATTCGTGGAATCACGTTTGCGCTACCTCTCAACACACTTGTAATCGGATTCGGCGCGGCGGTGATTGTCGGCGCCCTTGCTGGTTTCTCGCCAGCGTCACGTGCTGCTCGACTCTCACCGGCCGACGCGATACGACCGCTGTAGACCCGGCTGTCTCAACCTACAAAGAGACCGGCTCGGTCGTGGGAAGCGCGGCGAGCGGAAGTGTTTTGGCAATCGCCGAGGGCTGGCACCGACGGCAGTTGGCCTCAGCCACGACCTATAGGTCAACCGAGACAGACCTAGGCGATTGACACCTATTTGCATATCTCGCAAGATCTATTGCGAGATATGCAAATGGCGCCACCACCACCCCTACTTTCAATCCTGCGCTCCCAAGATCGACTCGCTCGCGAGATTAATGTCACCGTTCGATCGGTTGCCTGGTGGCGGGAAGGAGGAAGTTCCACTATGAAGAGGAAAATTGGTCAAGCCGAGATTGCTGAACTCATCTCCGCCGACAACCGTCAGACAGACCGACCTGACCGGTTCGTATCAGTTGGCATATGACGCATTACGAAAGAGCGTTGCGGCGATTCTCCAGGTTCAGGGCTTGAGACCAACCAGTCAGGGTGGGCACATCGTTACGAGTACCTGGACTCGGGGACTGAGGGTCCAACTGTCGACGACATTGATGATGTCATCACGTCCGCAACCGCTGCGCTGAATTGGTCGACGAAACTTCTCGCCAGCGGAGAGCTCTCGCCGTGGTCCCCATAATCCCCACTTGAGCCCCGCCGGTGAATGTCATCGGCCAGTTCCGTCACAAGAGCGGGAACAAGGTCTTTCTCAAGGAAATATTGGCCCCAGCCACGAAAGAAGCGGTCCTCTTGCTGGGACAGTATGTGATAGGAGTCACAGCAAGCCGCCTCGCTGGTAGACTAGTGACGAGTGGATGAGAAAGGAGGGTGTGTGCCCGTGAATTTCGCACCAGGATTCCCAAGTCGGTATTTCCGGCACGCCTGAATTGGTCAAGACCCGTATTCTGGTCGCCGACGACGATCGAGACATCCTCGACGTCATGATGCCCGGAATGTCGGGTATCGACGTCTTGCGTCGGGTGAGAAATAACGACGCCATCAAAGACATTCACATCATTTTGTTGACGGTGCTGGCGGGCGATTCTGACGTCGCTGCCGGGTTCGCTGCCGGAGCCAACGACTATGTCACCAAGCCGGTAATTTTGAACGAATTGTTGCAGATCGCCAAATCCTTTCTGACCGGAGACCGTAAGTGAACTTCGCTCAGTCCCACCACCCCACTCGGGGGGGGGGGGGGGGGGGGGGGGGGGGCTCACAGGTCTAATACGTTGGATATCCAATTTTTGCGATTGATGTTTTCGGTGGTTTTGTTGCGTCCTTTCACCTCCCGCCGCTGGAAGTCTCTTTTTTTTT
>CAYHCC010000001.1:0-11957 GCA_964355165.1 uncultured Acidimicrobium sp. | reverse complement strand
CTCCTCACCCCGTTCGTCCTGAGCCCGTCGAAGGACGAGCCGCCTGCGGACCAGGCCGCGCTCCGGACCCGCGAGGCCGCGCGCGCCGCGGCGGCTACACTCGCTCGGACACGCCTCGCGCCCCCCCCCCCCCCCCCCCCCCCCCCCCCGGGGGGGGGGGGGGGGGGGGGGGGATCGCGATGATCACCAAATTTCGCCGGATAACTCAGATGCGTAGATCATTCTTTGGCTGGTGGGTTCGCGATTCCACTCCCACTCGCTGGGTACGTCATTTCATTTACTTACTCGGGGCTCTGATCCTTGCCATTGGCGTCATCGCGGTTGGGATGTTTCGACTTCAAGCCAACGAAGTTGAAAAGTTTACCTTGTCGATCGCCCCGGCGATTGACACCAACAATCAGGTGTTTCAAGCCATGACTGAAGCAGATTCTGGACTACGCGGATATCAGATTTCTCATGATTTAAGTTTGCTTACCTCATACCAGGACGCTTATGCCCGAACCGTAACAGCGCTGGCGACGTTGCAAGGCAGACTTGGTTCGTGGCCAGGTCACGACGACATCGAGGATGCAATTGATTCAGACCTCGGGAATCAGCAGTACTTGGCCGTGGAAATGTGGTGGACCTATGCCCATGGCACCGAGCAAGCAGTAACCCGCGGGGAGAACATCGATATTTTGCAAGGCGCCGTCTTGTTCAACAGTTTCCTCCAGGCCAATGCCGCCCTCGATGAGCACCTCGTGGCAGAGCGTTCCCAATCCATGAGGGCCGCCAACAGAATTTCCAAAGTGCGAATGCTGGCGGTCATCACCACCACCCTGGCAGCACTTTTGACGACAATTGTTCTTGGACTGCGGTATTCATACTCGGTCAGTCAACCGATAACGGCTTTGCGCGACACGATGTCGCGCCAACGCGAAGGCGAAGTGGACACCCATGCTCGCGAGGATCATGGCTCCCCAGAAATCCGATCCCTGTCTGTCGACTTCAACGTGCTGGCGGAGAAAAATCTTGCCTCTTTACGGCGGGCCGAGGATGTCGGTGCGCGGATGGCGAGTCTGGTGGATCTGAGTCTGGCCCTCGGTCAGAAACTCAGCCTTGACGCTCTGCTGGCTCGAGTTGTGGAGTCGGCGCGCAAGGTACTCGGGGCTCGCTATGCGGCACTCGGAGTCTTGGATGCGACCGGCAATGGGCTGGCTGAGTTCGTGACCGCCGGGCTCAGTGCGGAGGAGGAAGCCGCGATCGGGGAGTGGCCGCAGGGAAGGGGACTGCTCGGGGCGATGATTCGCGACCCCAAGGCGCTCCGGCTTGACCATATTTCCGATGATCCAAGATCTACGGGGTTTCCACCCGATCATCCAAGGATGGATTCGTTTCTCGGGGTACCGATTGTCATTCACGGTGAGGTATTCGGCAACCTGTACCTCACCGAAAAGATCGGCGGGCCGTTCAGCGCCGAAGATGAGCAATTAGCACAATCCTTCGCCTTGCAGGCCGCCGTCGCCGTGGAAAACGTGCGGCGATACGAGCAAGAGATTCAGCTAGTGAAGATGCTGGAGTCCGTCCGGGAAATCGAAAGTGCGATTCGTACAGCCACGAACATTCAGCAGGTACTTGATGTTCTGTGTATCGAGTTGGGTGAGAGGCTCGGCGTTGACCGAGTCATTGTCAAAACCGTCGACTCCGACTTCAATCCGCTGCTAGACGCCGAATGGCACCAGCCGGACCTACAGTCGGTGGGGGATCGGTATCCAAAGTTGTTTCCAAAGGTCGGCGGACTTGCCGAGGAACTGTGGGAATCGTCGCAGCCTCGTGCCGTAACTGACTTTCTGACGCCACAGATGCAGTCCGAGGAATGGGCCCAAGCCTTGTACCAAAAAACCGGCGCCCGCGCGGTCATCTTTGCGCCGATCGGTGTAGTTGACCGAGTCATCGGGATCATCTATGTCATCAAGGTCCACCAGCCTCATCAGTGGGTGGAGTGCGAGGTCAACCTCGTCCGGCAGGTTGCTGCCAGTGCGGCCCAGGTCATCGTCGAGTCCGAGTACCGAATGCATCAGAGCGAACACATCCAACGCCTCGAGCGGCTCGAACACCAGAAGTCCAACTTCGTGGAGACGGTAAGCCACGAACTACGGACGCCGCTGACCTCAATAAGCGGCTATCTGGAGATCATCCAAGATCCTGACATTGGACCACTCAATGACGAGCAGCGACAGATGCTGGAGGTGATGAACCGAAACACCACTCGCCTTCGCAGTTTGATTGAGGACTTGTTGATCCTTAACCAGAGCGAACATGATGGTCTACCGGTTCATGTCGCCAACGTGTCGATGTGTGAACTGATCGCTGACACTTGTCAGGAATTGACCCTGTTGGCCAAGAGTCACGCCATTGAATTCGATACTGAGCCTGGACCGCAGAACGCGATTATTCGCGGCAACAAGGGGCGGCTTCATAGCGTGGTCGTGAACATCATCACCAACGCGATTAAGTTCAGTCACCCAGGCGGCGTGGTAACCATCAGGTGCGCGTTGGACGAGGTCAACCAACGAATTCGGTTTACATGCCAGGATCGCGGTATCGGTATTCCAAACGCCGACCAAGATGGGTTGTTCACTCGATTCTTCCGTGCCAGCAACGCCATGGATAAGGTCATTCCTGGTACTGGAATTGGATTGAGCATTGTCAAGCGGATCGTCGCCGAACACGGCGGAGAGATTCGACTGGCTTCCACCGAAGGTGAGGGTACGACCGTGGTCGTCGACCTGCCGTTGACTACGCAAGATCCATCTTGATACCGAACCGTCACAAGTTGATTCACTCGACCACTCTGGAGCCGACCCACTCCGATTACGAGTAAAGAGGTTCGGTCGTGGGAAGAGACGCCCAGCACACGTTCACATGGTGGTTGCCGCTGCAGGCTACGTACCAGTGACGACTCACCTGTTTGACAAGGCATCCAAGTATCTGCAGAGTGACGCCGTATTCGGAGTCCGAGAATCGCTGATCGTCGACATGTCGGGCGGAAAGTGCACGTGCGACTTCGTGCTGGACCGAGCCGAGTAGTTCTCCAGGCCGCTATTACACCTATATATAGGTATGAATTCCTATATACAAGTATGAATTCCTAAATCGGGGGTTTTGCACGACCCCATCCCTCTCGTCGGTCGGCTGGACCGTACTCGGATGAGGAGTAGGTTGTGGCTTCTAGGGGCCAGAGGGGGAACTAATGGGACCAGCCTTGGAAGTTGCAATCGGTCTGTCGATGATGTTGTTCGTCTTCGCATCCGTGGCGTCGGCGATTGTCGAAATCATTGACAGATTCTTCAAAATCAAAGAGAAACGCTTGGAGGAAGCCATCTCAACGATGCTCGGCCCATCGAGCGACGAAAAGTCTCGAATTGACGCTGCCAAAACACCTCCAATTGACTTTGCCGAAGCGTTTTTTGAGTTGGAAACGATCAAGACACTCAAGAAGGCTGAGTCGACTTGGACAATTCCTGTATGGCCAATGAGGTCAACGAGAAGGACGCCAGCTTTTATCCCGGCTAATGCGTTCGCAGACGGAGTCGTCGATGTCCTAGCGGTGGCCGACCTGAAGGATGAAAATGACCTGTCCAACATGTTGCCTAGCTATCTCCACGATGTATTGCAACCTATGTCGGACGAGCCTAGAAATGATTTAGCGACGCTCAAGACCAAACTCGAACATTGGTTCAACGACTCAATGCGTGGTCTCGAGAATGTGTACAAGCGATGGGCAAAGTTGATCTCACTCTGTGTGGGTTTCGGGCTTGCTGTCGCGTTGAACGCTTCTGTGTTTCATGTTGCCGATAAACTGTGGAGCGAATCCATTGTCCGTGAGTCTGTGGTTCAGGCCGTTGATGAGCTTGTCAAGAAATCGGATGGAGCGGCGCCGACCGTGAAGTCTGTCGAGGACATGGTAACGCAAATCTCGAATCTCAAATCGACCAAGATTCCAATGGGTTGGGATGGGATACGTTTTTCCAAGAATTGGTTCTTGGTCAGCCTCGCAGGATGGCTGGTAACTGCCTTACTCATCATGTTGGGCGCACCGTTCTGGTATGACGTCATGACGAATATCTCCCTTTTACGAAAGTTGAAGGACTCGAAGCCGAAGGACGACTCTGTTCCGACGACGACGAGCATCAATCGGCTTCAAAAATTGATGGTGCCCTCGACGACAGAGGACTTCGTCCCGACGATGACGATCGCTCTGGAGGAGCCGAATCCAGATCTCAAAAAAGTGGTGGGACGCGAAAGACTGGGGTCCCCGCAGAAATCCAGCGCTGCCGTCTGGCTCAACGAAGTGCTGCCGAAGCGCTCGAAATAGACGCTGAGCCAGCGATGCCATTAGCGAGAAGTTTCCGAAACTACAGATTGTACATGGCCCGACGTGCGGAGTAGGGCAGCCCCTGCGAGAACACCCATTAACTCGGTGAGGGCGAGTGCGTAAGCACTCAGGGTGAAAATCTGTCCCCAGCCATCGGTCGGTATATGTGCGAGTTGATCCGGACTATCAATGATGAAGTGATTGACGACGCCAAATATCAGCGATGCGAGAAAGGACAACACGAGCACCTTGGAGCCCAGTCGTGGGCGACCGCGCCAGATGATCGCCGCTGCCACGGGAGGTGCGACGACGATGACGATCAGGGCGAACGTGCTCTGAAAATTCGAGAGCGCTATGTCGATCTGTCGGTGCGATTGATTGTGGACGAAAGCCACAATCGTGTGGAGGGACACAAGCCACAGGCAGGCTCGTCGAGCGATCACCATCTTGCCAACTTAATGCATTACCCGATGGACCGGGTCAAGAGAAGTTGGCTACAGCCTGCGGCAAAGTCAGGACTGGTGATCGCCGCTGCTGACGGTCACTCCCGATGCCGCCAGCAGTCAAAGTCGCGGCGCTGCCACCAGCGACCGTCGACTTCGGATCTGGGAGTTAGAGGCATTGGCCAGCAACCGATCTCGAATTGCTCCAAAAACCTAAGTAAGTAGGCTCCAATAACCCAAATAAGTGTGCTCCAAAAACGTAGAGTCTTGCCCCAGGCCGTAGTTCGTTCGTAGGCGGATTCTTGCTCTACACGGGCGAACGCTCATACACAGTTGAAGACGATAAAAAGACTGCGAAAGACGCCGCGAAATTGAGTACCCGAACGAAACTTATGGCACTTGGCCTCATCGTCTGGGCAATTGCTGGCGGCCCAGTGTGGGTTTGGATCGGTGTCCTTGCGCTCGCCACCGGTTCGTATGCTTACGGATTGTGATTTGGTGGAGTACGCAAATTGACGGGATTTCGATTGCTGTTCGTGTTGTGCCGGGGGCACGCAAGTCGGAGATTGGCGGACTGATGGGGGATCGGTTGCGAATTCGTTTGCAGGCTCCCGCTGTTGAAGGAAAGGCCAATGTCGAATTACAGCGGTTCTTGGCCGTGGTGTTTGGCGTGCGCCGTTCGGCGATCACGATCCTGCGCGGTGAGCATGCACGTGACAAGCGGCCGCCAATAGTGGCGACTTTCCCGACAGATATGGTCCAATCACCCGTATTTGCATCAAGGGTTACACTCACGCAAATGGACAAGATCGGGCTTCTCACTGGAATTTTGGTGAAGACAGAAGGCGTGATGGAGGGCGTCAAAGAGGACATGCGCCAGTTTCCAACCCCGTGTCCGGATTACAAGGTCGAAGATCTCGTCAACCACGTCGTCGGATGGTTGCAGGTATTTGACGCCGACTGCAACGGTCGCGCACACGACGGAAACGCCGCCGAATACCATTGCCAGATACACCCGACTACCGAATTCCACATCGCCGCCTCAAGCCTCCTCGATGGTTGGATCAACTATGGCTTCGACCGAAATATTCGCATGATGGGAAGTGAGATGCCAGCGGAAATGGTGTTCAACATGACGGCGATGGAATACCTCACCCACGGTTGGGATCTCGCAACTGCGACCGGTCAATCGATCCCGTACACCGAGCAAGAGGCCGAAGCCACGCTGACTCGTGCAGTAGCAACCTTGCCGGCCCAATACCGCGGCGAAAACGTGCCGTTCGGGAACATCGTCGAAGTTGCGGGCTCGGCCCCGGCGATCGATCTGCTGATCGGCTTCATGGGTCGCAAGACGGGCGTTGGGTGCGACTAACAGTTGAGTGACGTGTTTCATCTTGACAATTCTTGGTTTTGGAACTACCTAGAAATTGGGTTCACAAACAAAGGAGGACGAAATGACACTGCTAATGAAAAGACCAAACACTCTAAATCTGTTGAATTTTGGACCTAATCAACGGATGCTGGGCCTGCCAGAGGCATGGGATTCGCTTCTTGATGATACTTCGATTCGCGTCGAAGAATTTGAAGAGAACGATTCCTATGTAGTTCGTGCAGAGATTCCAGGAGTGGATCCAGATCGTGATGTTGAGATCACGGTGAGCGATAGTTTGCTTTGTATTAAAGGTGAACGAAAAGTGGAAAAAGATTCAGAAAAAGACAAGGTCAAGCGATCCGAGTTCTATTACGGTTCGTTTGAGCGACTCATAAATCTGCCTTCTGCTGTCGCTCCGAATGAAGTTAAGGCCACCTATACAAATGGAGTACTCGAAGTGCGTGTGCCACTGCGGTCCGCGCAATTGAAGACCATGAGGGTGCCGATTACGAAAAAGTAAATTGGTTCTCACGACGCCGGATCATCCTTTGTCTAAACGAGTCCGGCGTCGCTCCATGCGGACGGTAATTTTACTGACGGCGTGAGGACGCATCTGAGTGTTAGAACAGGCGCAATTCGTCAATCCGTTTGCCACGTAATTCGTCATAATCCACCTCGCACCAACCAATCCCACGGCTTTCGGCCAGCACCCGAGCCTGAGGTTTGATGACTTGGGCAACGAAGATGCCGCGAATATCACCCAATGATGAGTCAGCACGCAGGCAGTCGATGTAGCGGGTGAGTTGCTCTACGCCGTCAATATCGCCACGGCGCTTAATCTCGATGGCAACTGTGTTTCCTTGACCGTCGCGACAAAGCAAATCCACTGGGCCAACGGCGGTGGGATATTCGCGCCTCACCAGTGTGAGCCCGGGTTCGATCGTGGCCGGAAGTGCGGCGAGCAGTTCTTGCAGATGCGCTTCGACCCCGTCTTTAATGAGACCGGGGTCTTCGCCAAGTTCATGACGTGAGTCGCTAAATACTTCATGCAGATGAATGGTGAGCGTCTCGCCTTTCGGATTGGTAATCACCCAGCGGTCCTCATGTTCAACAAGTGCGTTCGGGGAATTCATCCAGTTCAGTGGCTTGTAGGCGCCGCCGTCGGAATGAATTGCAACACATCCATCTGCTTTGACCATCAGCAGACGGGTTGCCTTGCCAAGCGAGGCTTCGAGTCGACCGTTGTAGGTGACACTGCAGTGAGCAACAACCAGCCTCATAAACTACGAAACTAGATCAGCGTCCGACGTGTTCACGCATGCGTTTTTGAATCAGTGCACGGCGCTTCTGCAGATCGCTGTAGGTCATTTTATTGGTGCTCGCATCTACGCCTAAGCCAGCCTTGACGCGGTCCAAGTTGATTTCAACCAGGGTGTGATCAATGCCGAGTTCACGACCGAGTTGTTCGCCGTGACGTTGAACAAAGAGCGTTGAAATCGAGGTGATTTCGCCAATAATGTCCAAATCCGGCGCAAGTCGAGCAATCGCTCCGTCGAGGAACACCAAGTTCTTGACGTACAACATGAGTTCTTTGGGCATGCGTGCACCGTATCCGAGCATCGCTTTCACCAGCCGCTGTACTTCTTTCACAAGTTCTTCCCCCGAGAGAGTGGTCGGGTCGATGACTGGCTGATCGAGATTGAGGTCACGAATCACCGCGTCAATATCGGTGTCATCGGGAAGGGCGCCAAGATCGCGCAGTGCCTCAATTTGACCCTTGAGGTGGTTTGTCGTGGCACTGAGCATGAGACGTAAGAACGCCATGCGACGTTTTCCGGTGAGACGACCGACGATGCCGAAGTCCAACAGTGCGGTGCGACCGTCGGGTAGAACGAACAGGTTGCCACCGTGCAAGTCGCCGTGGAAAATTCCGTGAATCAATGCGCCTTCCATGAAGGCGATCATCCCCGTGCGAATGACTGATTCAGTGTCGATACCGGCATTCTTCATGCCGGCAACATCGTCGAATTTGAAACCATCCAATCGCTCCATGACCAGAACGCGCCGTGTCACTAGTTTCGGGTGCGGTCGCGGTACGAGATAGCCGTGTTGCTTTAGTTGGCGCAGCATCTTGGCGATTGCCAGCATGTTGTCGGCTTCGATGCGAAAGTCAAGTTCTTCCACAATGGTTTCCGCGAACAACTCAACGAGTGCCGGCGGGTTTGCAAGCGCAGCGATCTTGATTCGACCTACTAGGTGTGGAGCAAGCCAGGCCATGACTTTGAGGTCTTTGCGTACGAGTTTCGACACTTGTGGTCGCTGCATTTTAACAACGACTTCCTCGCCAGAGATCAGTTTTGCTGCATGTACTTGGGCAATTGATGCGGCAGCCAGTGGAGTGGTATCGAGACGTGCAAACACGTCGTCAATACGTGCCCCGAAGTCCTGCTCCAGTACCATCCGCACACGTGCGAAAGATTCCGCGGGAACTTGGTCGCGGCAGAGTTTGAATTCGTTGACCAACTCGACAGGAAACAATCCTTCGCCACTGGAAATGATCTGACCGAGTTTGATGTATGTCGGACCCAGTCGCTCGACCGCCTTGCGCATCCGCAACGAAATATATGTACGGGAGGCCTCTGGGGTGGAGAATTTATTGAATTTCTTGCGTGCCCACCATGGCAATAGTGCGCCTACCAGCACAAAGACGACCGTGGCAAGTCTGGCCACTGGTGGAATCCGCGACGCCCTCGTGAGTAGTGGTATCTCGCTTTGGGCGGATAGTCGGAGTGCATCGGCTTGCAGCTGCCAAGCAATCGTCTCTTCGCTGAGCACCCAGGGTCCAACTTCGGTGAAGGCACCCCAGACTCGATCAGGTGATTCAGTGCTAGTGGACTCAGTCACTCATCAAGTCTGCCCTCGCGCAGGGCGGTCAACACCTGTTCGGCGAGATGTTGTTGGCACACGACGAGATCGGGGAGCCACGTGTCACGTTCGTTATAGACGAGCGGCGAACCGTCGATCCGACTGGTGTGCAGACCAGCAGCACGGGCTACCGCAATTGGGGCTGCCGAATCCCATTGATGTTGTCCACCGGCGTGAACATAGATATCGGTTTCACCGAGCACGACCGCCATCGCTTTGGCACCTGCTGACCCCAGCCGGGCAACATCGCAACCAAGTGTTTGGGCAACAACCACGACTTCGCGTGAGGTTCGGTTTCGGGACACCACAAGCCGCGGGTTGCCGTCGTGGCGAGCCGGCGTCGGGGGTGGATGTGCCGTACTCAGTGTCATGTCGTAGGCGGGGAGGGCTACGGCCCCAGCAGTGAGTTCGCCCGCTGGATCATTGGTGCGTTCCCACAGCGCCACATGCACTGCCCAGTCAGCGCGGCCGAATTCGCCAAATTCGTTGCTGCCATCCAGCGGATCGATGATCCAGACACGGTCGGCCGATAATCGTAAAGAGTCGTCGGCGCCTTCCTCTGAAAGCACCGCATCGTTGGGGCGATGCTCGTGGAGTGAATCGATGAGAAACCGGTGCGCAATTGCATCACCCGCATCCATGACATACCACGGCGAGGCACCCTCATTGAAGAGCTGTTGGCGTAACGAAACCAGTCGTTTGCCAGTCTGAGTGGCAAGTTGCTCGGCAAGTTCGTGGTCGGAAAGTTTCACGAAGCGCTGCGTCCGAGGCGAGCGGCATCGCGAACTAATTTTCGCAGTATTGTCTCATCGGTTCCGTGAGCCACGAGAGAAGTGATGTGTCGCTCGAGTTGTTCGGCGGCGGCATCGTCAAAGGCATCGATGCGTTGCCGGTTGGCGATGCTTGAGGCGGTGAGCAACACGATCGCGCCGATCGCGCTGAACACTCCGATGGTCGTGACGCGGCCCACATTGTTGCCATCGATCGAGGAGATGATCATCCCCGCTATGCCGGCGACGAAAGTGGTTGCACAGCCAATGCGAATGGCGCGAAGCGACGTGTTCACCGGGTTACCGAGTAAGGGGTTTGTATTTGAGGCGATGCGGCTGATCGGCGGCGATACCGAGCTCTTTCTTGCGCCATGCTTCGTAGTCGCTGAAGTTGCCCTCAAACCAATGCACTTGACTGTTGCCTTCGAATGCCAGGACATGGGTGGCAATGCGGTCCAGAAACCAACGGTCGTGGCTGATCACGACGACGCAGCCAGGAAATGACTCAAGGGCGGTTTCTAGCGCGCGCAGGGTATCCACATCAAGGTCATTGGTAGGTTCGTCCAGCAACAGCACATTGCCGCCACTTTTCAGCAGTTTTGAAAGGTGAACACGGTTGCGTTCGCCGCCGGACAAATCGCCGACTCGCTTTTGCTGGTCGCTGCCCTTGAAGTTGAAACTGGCCACATAGGTGCGGCCATGAACCTCACGGTTCCCGATCTTGAGCAACTCGGCGCCACCGGTGATTTCTTCGTACACGGTCGCATCCGCATTGAGAGTGTCGCGACTTTGATCGACGTAACTCATCTGTACGGTGTCTCCAATGGTGACTGTGCCGCTGTCAGGAGCTTCCTGACCGACAATCATCCGGAACAGCGTCGTCTTACCGGCGCCGTTCGGACCGATGATGCCAACGATGCCGGCAGGCGGCAACGAGAAGGAGAGGTCTTCGATAAGCAATCGATCACCAAATGCTTTGTACAGGTTCTTTACCTCAATAACCGTGTCACCAAGACGCGGTCCTGGCGGAATCGCAATCTCCAGTTTGTCGGCACCTTTATCGGCGGCCTGGGCCTCAGCGTGAAGCCGTTCATAGGCCGCTAAGCGCGCTTTGCCCTTTGATTGGCGAGCCTTGGGCGACATGCGCACCCAGTCAAGTTCGCGTTGCAATGTGCGCACCCGTGCCTCATTCGACTTTTCTTCGCGGCCGAGTCGTTCTTGCTTTTGCTCCAACCAACTGGTGTAGTTGCCAGAAAATGGAATCCCACGGCCACGATCGAGTTCCAAGATCCACTTGGCCACATTGTCGAGGAAGTATCGGTCATGAGTGATTGCCACCACGGTTCCGGGGTATTCCTGCAAAAAACGCTCAAGCCAGTCAACGCTCTCAGCGTCCAGGTGGTTGGTGGGTTCATCTAACAACAACAGATCCGGTCGACTGAGCAACAACTGGCAGAGTGCAACGCGGCGACGCTCGCCACCAGACAATTTCGTAACGTCGGCATCGTTGGGTGGACAACGAAGCGCATCCATCGCAATTTCAACGTTGCGCTCCAAACTCCATGCATCGGTGGCGGCGATCTTGGCTTCCAAATCGGCTTGCAGCGAACCCACCTTGTCGAAATCGGCGTCCGGCTCACCCCACATCGCCATCACTTCGTCGTATCGGGTGAGCAAATCACGAATTGGAGCCACTCCATCCATGACATTGCCAAGCACATCCTTGTTTGGATCTAGTTGTGGCTCTTGCGAAAGCATGCCCACTGAATATCCCGGAGTGAGACGTGCCTCGCCCGTGTAACCGTCGTCAATGCCGGCCATAATCCGCAACAGACTGGATTTTCCGCTGCCGTTCGAGCCGATGATTCCGATCTTGGCCCCGGGGTAAAACGACAGCGAAATGTCCTCTAATACAGTTCGATCGGGAGGGTAGAACCGCGCCAACTTGTAGCACGTATAAATAAATTCGGCAGCCATGACCCCTACAACTTAGTAGCCGAGTTTGAATATCGGGCGTGCTAGTTTAAGGACGAATCGGTTTCGTATATAAGCCACTTCTTTCCGATAGTTAGCCAACTAGTAAAAGGGAA